>CAZEFW010000133.1:0-26969 GCA_964511535.1 uncultured Myxococcales bacterium
CGCCTCGTTGAAGCCGAGGTACCAGAACGTGTTGTCGCAGGTCTCGTTGACCACCCGGCGGAAGCTCTCGAACCCCTCGAATCCGCCCACCTGGCGCAGGAACAGGTTGTGACAGTCATTGAGCGCCACCACCGACTTGCCCCGCTCGCGGATCTGCTTGACCAGGTCCTTCTCGGAGCTCGGCTTGGGCGACAGGCCGAAGGTCTCGGCCAGGTAGCTCACCACCCGCGCCGGGCGGGTGATCTTGGTGGGCAAGCTGTGGCGCAGCACCGGCGTCTGCAGCTTCTCCTCCAGCTGGCGCAGCAAGGTGGTCTTGCCCATGCCGGTGTGACCCACCAGGGCCACCGAGCCGTCGGCGTGGTCCTGCTCCCACGCATGGTACAGCTCCACCAGCTCCTCCATCTCGGTCACCGGCAGGCGCAGGTCGTCGGGGCCCAGCGGCCCGTCGGGGAACTCGCGCAGGATCGCCCCGGGCAGATCGCCCCGCTTGGTCACCACGCGGCCGGTCTGCTGCGCGTGGCGCGCCACCTGGCGACGGAAGATGAACGACAGCAGCCGCTTGGTCGCCTCCCGGCTGCCGAGGTAGCGCTGGGCGAAGGTCGTCAGGCGGTTGGCCATCAGCACCAGGAAGGCCGCCCCGATGACGAACACCCCGTACGGCCGGCGCTGAGAGCGCTTTACCAGCTGCGCCAGGGACCTGCCGTCGCGACCCCGGGCGTACTGCAGGTATGCGCGGGAGATGTGCGGGCGCCACAGCTGCAGAAAGTAGAACACGAACGGCAGCGCGGCGAGCCAGGAGAACTTGGCCACGAGCCCGTAGATGGTGCCCTCGCCCACGGCCAGGGCGGTGAGCCTCAGCACCAGCACCACCACCAGGATGTAGCGCGTGGCCGCGCGCACGGAGCGCACCAGCAGCACCGACGCGGGCACGATGTACACCCCCGTCTCGGTGCCCGCCATGGCCGCCTCCTGGGCCAGGCGCACGGCCCGCGGCACGGGCGGACCCTCCAGGTTCTCCTCCTCCTCCAGAAGCTCCTCACCCTCGGCCGCGCGCAGGGCGTCCTCCATGCCAGTGTAGCGAGCCGCGCTCTCCACCAGCCGGAGCTGGACGCGGTAGACCGCGATCCAGAAGAAGAGGATGTAGACCGCCTGGATCTCGGTGACGGCGTCTTCGCCGCCGAGCACCTGGTAGGCCAGGTTGATGCTCAGCAGGTAAAGCAGGGCAGGGCCGCAGTGCCGGGCGAGGTCCAGCAGCTTGGTCAGGCGCAGGGCGCCGCTGCCGATGCCTGCCGAGCGGCTGGCGCTCTGGATCGCCGCGGTGAGCCAGCCGTCCCAGCGACGGGTGAGCAGGCGCAGCAGCAGCAGCAGGATCATGATCTGCATCAGGCGGCTGACCAGGTCGCCGATGGCGAAGAAGTCCCGCAGGAGCTGGCGCCAGTTGAGCAGCTGGTTCAGCCGCAGGTATGCCCAGTAGGCGCCGTCGAAGGTGAGCTGAAGCACCTCACGGCTGAGCTGAGCCAGCGTCTCGCGGGTCAGCCCGGTCAGGGCGGCGCGCTTCTCCGGGCTCACCTTCGTCAGCATGTGGATGCGATGCTGGTTGAGCCAGGTGATCTCCTTGTGGATGAACGCCAGCCGCTCGGAGGCGAGCCGCGCGTCCTCGCGGGCCTGGGTGGCCTCGATGGTGACGAGCTCCGCGCGCAGGCGCTCGAGCTGCTTGACCTGGGGCTGGAAGATGGGGTCCAGGTCGCTGATCCTGGTGTCCAGCCGTCTGCCCGGCGTGGGCACCTGCACCCTCGCTGACAGCCGGTCTGTGAGCTCCTTGACAGCAGCCGGGCGCAGCACCCGCAGCTTGGAGACCACGCGGTCGTGCAGCTTGCCGTAATCGGCGGCGGTACCGGGCCAGCCGGCCTGGAGGCTGTCGGCGCGGGCCGAGATCTCACCCCGGAAGGTCTCGAGCTTGGCCTTCTCCCGGGTCAGCGCCGCTCGCCGGGTGACCTGGGCCTGCCGGTGGCGCGCCAGCCGCGCGCGGATGTCCTCCAGGCGGGCCCGCTCGCTGGCCACCAGCCGCTCGGCCTCGGTCCGGGCGCGTTTTTGCGCCGCGAGGGCCTTTTGCCGCTCCGCCTCCGCCTCGCGCTGTTCGGCTTCGGCCTTGAGCTGCTCGGCCTCCGCTGCCTTTTTGGCCTGCTCCAGCCGGCGCTCCAGCGCGGCCTTCTGCTTCTGGCTCCTGACACGCTCGGGCTGGGTGCGCTTGAGGAAGCCGAGCCGCGCGCTGGCCAGCGACAGGCGCGCGTCGATCAGGTCGCGGTCCTGGCGGGTCTGGGCCACCAGGGCCTCTCCTTCGGTCACCGCTTTGACCAGGGCAGGATCAATCTTGTACCGGCGGCGCCGCTGCTGGCGCTTCTTCTGCGCCTCGAGCAGTGCGCTGGATCGGTTCAGGTCGGCCTCGAGGCGCACCAGGATGGCGTCCCACTTGTCCACCTGGGCCACCAGCGCGTCCCGGTCCGTGGCGAGCTTCTTCATGGCGCCGGACACCGCGGCCGGATCGTTCAGGGCCACGGAGAAGAGCCGGTCGAGGGGTTTGGGCGGGGCCGGGCGATCATAGGCGGCCCGGTTCAGCGCGTCGGCCTGCTCCCGGAGCTTGGTGATGCGCGCGGCGGTGGGGTCGACCGGCGCTGGCGCCGGGGCCGCGGCATCCCCCGCTCCGGATCCGGTCCCGCTGTCTGGCGAGCTCGAGGGAGCTCGAGGCGTCCCCGCGTCAACTGGATCCGCGTGCGCACCGCCGGCCAGGAGCGCGGATCCCACGCACAGCAGCGCCGCGACGGCGATGCGCCGGTAAGATCCTGCGAAGGACGGTGGATCCGTGGTCAAGACCAGGCTCAGCCCCTGGAGGTGAAGTTGATATCAACCTCGGATCTTACAGAGCGGATCCCCCAGGGCAAATAAAGTGGATCCTCCGCGATCCGCCACCGCGGCGTGAGGGGCAGCGGCATCGCCGCGCCACCCATATGCCATCCTGTCGGTATTAAAGGCGATTCCAGCTTTTCCGTCATGGCCGAGCAGGATGCAGCCGGCCAGCCCATCCACCCTCGTTGCCAGGGCGTTCACCGCGCCCCCGGCGGCGCGTTTCGGGGTCTGGCCTGCGGCCAGCATGTCCAGCGCAGTGCGCGCCATGCCCACCCGCATCACGCCCTCACCCCAGCCCGTGCAGCAGCATCCGCCCACCGCGTTTTCCACCAGAAACCCGGCGCCCGGGATCGGGCTGTCGCCCACCCGCCCCGGCGGCTTGCCCGGGATCCCCCCGGTGGAGCAAGCAGTGGCCATGTCGCCGTGGTGGTCAAGGGCCACGGCGCCCACGGTGTCCCCCGGTCCCGCCCCTCGCTCGAAGGCCCCCCGCGCGCTGGTTGGCCGCTCCTGCAGCCACTGCTCGTGCCGTCGGCGCTCCCGCCCGGTGACGAACCGCTCCGGGGCGCACATCTGCAGGCCGAGGGACTCGGCGTGGGCCTCGGCGCCCGGACCCACCAGGAGCACATGCTCGGCGCCGAGCAGCTCCCGGCACAACCGAAGCGGGCGCCGAACCCGGGAGATCGCGGCCACGGCGCCAACCGACAGGTCGCTGCCGTCCATCAGCGCGGCGTCGAGCTGCACTTGCCCCTGGGCGTTGAGGAACGCGCCGATCCCGGCGTCGAAGGCGGGGTCATCCTCCATCTCCTCCACCGCCGCGATGGCCGCCTGCATGGCGCTGCCGCCCTGGTCCAGCACCGCCCACCCCGCGTCCAGAGCCGCGGCGACCCCGCGCCGGTGAGGCTCGACCTCTGCATCGGGGATGCTCCAGGCGCCGCCATGAATGACCAGGGCTCGGGACATGGTGAATTCTTACCTGATCCTGACACACATGTCCTGGATTGGGATCTGGCGCTGATCCGAGAATGCCAGACAAACGGCAAGATTACAGGATTTTGGATGGTCTTTGGCGGTTTGGAACGTTGGTTGCAAAAACCATCAGCACCCATGACGAGACTGGCGCTCCTGATCTGCTTGCTCTGGCTGGGGCCCGGGCTGTCGCTGCTGGGCTGCGGCAGCCTGACCCAGCGGACCACCTATACGCGCACCGTGCGCCAGGCGGCGGTGGCCCCGGCGCCGGGCGGACCCCACGCCACGGGGCGACAGCTCGAAAAGCGCCAGATCGCCGTGGAGGGCGGGTTCAGCGACACGGTGACCAGCCCCGGCCACCGTCCCCGGGAGCGCGGTCAGGCGCCCGGACAGGTGCTGCTCAACAAGGGCGTGCGGCTGCGAGGCGCCATGGGGGTCACCGACTGGCTGGAGGTGGGCGTGGAGATGGAGGTGCTGCTGCCCGGAGAGGGGTCTGCGCTGACCGGCGACCTGAGCGTGACCACCGAGGGCAACAGCGCCCTGGTCATGGGCGGGCCGCAGGTGCGCGTGGAGGCGCCCTGGCGCCCCATCACCGTGGGCGCGTCGGCGGAGTTCATCTTCTCCTCGTTGCCCTACCGCTGGCAGATCTACGAGGACGCGGTGCGCGAGGACTTCACCGAGGATGGGGTGCCCGTGACCCACTCCAGCAGCTACTGGACAAAGACGGGCAGCCTCTTTTATTTCTACTTCCGCTTCGGGGTGCACGCGGCTGTTCATCTGCTGCCGGGGCTCGGCGCACAGCTCGGCTTCATGCTGCACAACCACCCCGTGTTCTTCGGGGAGGAGACCGTCACCGAGGTTTGCGACAACCTCAACGGCTGCAGCGGTCGCGTGCCCGAAGATCTGGACCACACCCGCCTGACCATGATGGGCACCGCGTTCCTGTCGATCACCGCCGACATCTACGGTCCGCTGGTGCTGGTGGCCCAGGGATTTTGCCACGCCGCGGGAGACTCGCAGCTGCTGGATCACGGGCGATTCGGCGGAGACCTGGCGCTACGCCTGGTTTTCTAACTCCATGTAAGATAAAGGTATTTCGAAAACATAAGCATTATTTTTTTCGTGTCAACTCCTTGACCCTCCTTGCTTCGATCCCAACTTTTGGGGCGTTCGAGGGGGGAACCAAAACTCAACAAAGGCCGTGGAGGCCGTTTTCAGAGCAAGGAGGACGACCATGTTCATGATCCGCAGACCTTACGGTTACCCGAGCTTCTACCGTGACCTCGACCGCGCGGTCAGCACCACCAGCGAGGAGACCCCCAGCTGGACGCCTTCGGTGGACATCCGCGAGGAGGAGGACCACTACCTGCTGATGGCCGACCTGCCCGGTGTGGACAGGGAGAACATCGAGGTGAAGGTGGAGGACGACACCCTGCTGTTGAGCGGCAATCGCGAGGCGCTCGGTGAGGAGTCCGGCGAGGGGTACGCCTACAGCGAGCGCCGCTTCGGCAGCTTTGCCCGCCGCTTCAACCTGGGCAAGGGCGTCAACGCCGCCGGCATCGAGGCCAGCTACAAGGACGGCGTGCTGACCGTGACCATCCCCAAGAAGGAAGAGGTCAAGCCGCGCCAGATTCCGGTGTCGACCAACTAGGTAATGCCAGACTGCCAGAGCGCCGGAATGCCAGACTGCCAGAATGAAACCTGAGCGAGGCTGGTGTTCCGGCGCACTGCTGCCGGGTAAAATCTTGCCCAGCATTCCGCACCCTCTTAGAATTTCCGCTGACTTGTGGCGTAACACGGGATGTGATGGCGGCGGAAAAAGTTCAGCTTCAAGTTCCGGGGTATCGGCTCGGCCAGCGTATCGGCGCTGGCGAGGTCGGGGTGACCTATGCGGCCGAAGAGGTGCCGGGCAACCACCCCGTGGTGATCAGGGTGATCCACCAGGACCTGGTTGCGCTGGACGAGGTGCGTGAGGCGTTCCTCGCGGACGTGACCCGCGCCATCTCCCTGGACCACCCGGGAATCGTCCCGACGTTGGCTGCAGGTCAGGCCGACTCGGGGGAGCTGTACATGATCTCAGCGCCGGCGCCGGGCAAGCCGCTGGCCGAGATGCTGGAAGGCCAGCAGGCCATGGCGGAGGATGTCGGCCTGGCGCTGCTCATCGACCTGGCCAATACCCTGTCCACCGTCCACGACCAGGGCCTGGTCCACGGCGATCTGCACCCCGGGAACATCTTCGTCAGCGATGGCGAGACGGGACAGCAGCTGTCCATCGCCGGCTTTGGCCTGTTCCGGCTGCAGGGCAGGGAGGCGGCCGAGGACATGCGCCCGCCGCATTACCTCTCTCCAGAACAGATCAAGGGCGAGACCCCCACTGCCCGCAGCGACATCTACGCCTTCGGCATCATCGCTTATGAGCTGCTCACGGGGAGCCTCCCGTTCGACGCGTCCGGCGCGCGAGAGGTGATGCTGATGCACCTGAACGAGGACCCGCCCCCGCCGGGGGACCTGGCGAACATCACGCCGGAGATCGAGCTGTTCCTGTTTCAGGCCCTGTCCAAAGATCCCGGGCTACGCTTTCAGGACATGGAGACGGTCCTGCGTGCGCTGGGCTGCGCCGAGCCGGCGCCCGCGGCACCCGATGATTCGACCGTTCCCGTGGTTCTGGCCGCCGAGCCGGTTGAGGACGACCTGCTCGTCCTGCGGGGCGAGCCCGCGTCCGGGATCTCGGATCTGCCGCCCCCCACCCCGCCGGCCAGGCCGCCGAAGCCGCCGCGGGAACCGGAGATCGTCCAGGCCTCGGGGCAGATCCAGCCAGGCGAGCCCGCAGCGGCCAGCACACCCGACCCGGCCGCCGAGGACCCGTCGTCGGTCATCGTGGATGGCGGTAATCGCCCGGCCATGGCCCCGGAGCCGGAGCAGGGGCTCGAGTTCGACCTGAACACCGGCACGGCGCAGCAGGTGGTCTACCAGGTGAACCGGGACGTGGACCCCGAGGCCACCGGCCTGCTGCCCCGGCCCGGCCCCAACTCGCTGCAAGTGGTGGATGAGCAGGACGAGGATCGCATCCAGCTGCTGCCCGTGGCGCTCGGCGTGCTGACCGCTCTGGCTGTTGGGGTGGCCGTGTACCGGGCGCTGTCCGGGGCGTGGCCGTTCTGAGTTCAGGTCGTGCTTGAGAGATGGCCCGATAACGATTAGGCTCTGGCGGCTCATGAAGGGCGCGATCCACATAGCAGCGGTCCTCGGGTTCGTCCTGGCGTGCGGCGGCTGCGCCGGCTCCTGGGCCAACTTCTCTTTCGCCAGCTCGGTCACCTACCTCAAGACCGCCGAGGGGAACTACAAGAAGGGGATGGAGGAGCTGGAGGACGAGAACTACATCGAGGCGGTCAAGTACTTCGCCTACGTCAAGAACAAGTTCCCCTTCTCGAGCTACTCCACCCTGGCAGAGCTCCGCCTGGCGGACGCGTACTTCGAGGATGGCAAGTTCCTCGAGGCCATCGACGCCTACCGCCAGTTCCAGAAATTTCACCCGACCCACCCGGACGTGTCCAGCGGCTACGTGGCGTACCGGGTCTGCTACGCCTTCTTCCGCCAGATCCCGGACGACTGGTTCCTGGTGCCGCCCGGCCACGAGAAGGATCAGAGCGCCACCAAGGACGCCCTGCGCGAGCTCAAGGGGTTCATCAACACCTACGAAAAGAGCAAGCACCTCGAGGACGCGCGCAAGCTGTACAGCAAGGCGATCCGCCACATCGTGGACCACGAGCTGTACGTCGCGCGCTTCTACCTCGGTCGTGACAAGCCCAGGGCGACCATCCTGCGGCTGGAAGGTGTGCTCAAGCGGTACCCCGACGCCGGCGTCGATCCCGAGGTGATGCACCTGCTCGGCAAGACATACCTGAAGCTGGAGGAGCGGGACAAGGCACGCTCCACCTTCGCCAAGCTGGTGGAGAAGTACCCGAAAGATCCGTACAGCAGGAAGGCCAGGCTCTACCTGGAGTTCCTGGACAAGCCTGCCAAGTGACCGATAGCAGCTCCCCCCTGTATGACGCCCAGCGCTTGCCGCTGATGACCCATGACTTGCCCGGCACCGGCGGCGCCGTTGGCGCGGAGGAGGACTTCCGCGTCGAGGAGATCCCGGCCTATACGCCCTGCGGAGAGGGGCAGCATTGCATGGCGCTGGTGCGCAAGCGCGGCCTGACCACGCAGCAAGCGATCCAGCGCATCTGCAGCGCCCTGGGCCTCGACCGGGGCGGGGTGGGCTACGCGGGGATGAAGGACCGCCGGGGCGTGACCACCCAGTGGATCTCTTTCGACGGCGCCGAGCCGGACGCGCTGCGCGGCGTGGACGAGCCGGACCTGAAGGTGCTGGAGGCGGAGCGGCATCGCAACAAGCTCAAGACCGGCCACCTGCGCGGGAACCGGTTCGTCATCACCCTGCGGGACACGAACGACGACGCGCTGGCGCGCGGGCAGGCGGTGCTCGACAGGCTCGCGCGTCAGGGGCTGCCCAACTACTTCGGCGCCCAGCGGTTCGGCGTCCGGGGCGACAACGCCGAGTACGGCCTGCGCATCGTGCGGGGGCAGGCCAAGCCGCCGCGGCAGAAGTTCAAGCGGCGCCTGCTGATCTCGGCGCTGCAGTCCTGGCTGTTCAACGAGGTGCTGGCCGAGCGCCTGCGCGCGGGGACCGTGTCCCGCCTGCTCGGCGGTGAGGTGCTGCAGCCATGCCCCGGCGGCGGCCTGTTCGTGGATGACGACCCTGCGACCAACGCGCCGCGGGTGGAGGGGGGCGAGGTGGTGATCACCGGCCCGATCCTGGGCCCGCGCATGCCCTGGCCCGCCGATGGAACCCCGGCGCTGGAGCTGGAGCAGCGCGTGCTGCAGCGATGCGGGGTCGACGTGGATGACATGCAGGGCGCGGGGCGCCTTGGGCGGGGCGGCCGGCGGGCGCTGCTGGTGTGGCCAGAGCAGCTCGACCTGCAGCCCGTGGAGCAGGGGCTGCGCGTCACCTTCGTGCTGCCGCCCGGGTGCTACGCCACGGTGTTGTTGCGGGAGCTCACCAAGTCGTAATTTCAGAACGCCAGCAGCAGCGTGATGTCGTTGACGTTGGTGCCGGTGGGGCCGGTCATCAGCAGGTCGCCGAGGGCCGCGAACAGCGGGTAGGCGTCGTTGCCCTCCAGGTGAGCGCGGGGGTCCATTCCCTGCTGCCTGGCGCGCGCCACCGTTTGGCCGTGGGCCATGGCGCCGCCCGCGTCGGTGGGGCCGTCGTTGCCGTCGGTGGCCAGGGCCACCAGCATCACGTCGTCGAGGCCCGCCAGGTCCAGGGCCGCGGCCAGCGCGAGCTCCTGGTTGCGGCCGCCCTTGCCGGGGTTGCGCAGGGTGACGGTGGTCTCGCCGCCGAACACCAGGCAGGCCGGCCGGGGCAGCGGGCGCCCGTGGGTGGCGAGCTCGCGCAGGATGCCGGCCAGGGCCCGTCCCACCTCGCGCGCTTCGCCCTGCAGGTAGGTGGTCATCACCTGGCTGTTGAAGCCCAGCTCGCCGGCCCGGCGATGCACGGCCAGGGCCGACTGCTCGTTGGCCGCCACGAGGCAGTTCTGCACCCGGCCGAAGGTGGCGTCCTCCTCACCCGGCGTCTCGGGCAGCTCCCCCGCCTCGCCGCGCCTCAGGTGGGCCACCACCTCCGCTGGCGCTCGCTCCAGCAGCCCCGCCCGGCGCAGGGTCTCGAGGGCGTCGCCGAAGGTGGTGGGATCGGGGGCCGTGGGGCCGGACGCGATGACGTCGAGGGGCGACCCCACCACGTCAGACAGGATCAGGGTGAGCACCCTGGCAGGCGCGGACAGGGCGGCCAGGCGCCCACCGGAGATGCGGCTCAGGTGCTTGCGCACGGCGTTGATCCCCTCGATGGGAGCGCCGGCGCCGAGCAGCTGGTCGTTGACCTGCTGCAGCTGCGCCAGGGTGATCCCTGCCGCCGGCGAGGTCATCAGCGCGGAGCCGCCGCCCGAGATGAGGCAGATCACCAGGTCGGCCGGGCCGAGGTGGGAGACCATCCCCACCAGCCGGTCCGCCGCCTCCGCGCCCTGCCGGTCGGGCACCGGGTGCGCCGCCCGGGCCACCTGAACGGGCCCCACCGCGCGCTCGTCGCCGAGGCCCTCCTTCGCGATGATCAGCCCCCGGTCGACCCTCCCATCGAGCAGGTCCACCGTGGCCCGCGCCATGGCCACCGAGGCCTTGCCCGCGCCCACCACCACCACCTTGCCCGCGCCCTGTGCCGGGATGGTGTAGCGGGTGCCTTGAACCTGGAGCGCATCGCCGTCCCGGGTGACGGCCCGGCGCACGGCGGCCTCGGGATCAGCGGCGTCCAGGGCCGCCTGGACCAGGGCCATGGCGGATTGTCGTCCCGTCATCTCGTCTCCTGTCATTTTGAGCCGAGCAGCGCGCAGTCGAAGTCACGAATGAAGCGCAGGTTCAGCGGCTCGTAGCCCCCCGGCTGAGCGTCGGAGACATGGTCCACGTGACGCCGGTAGCTCGCCTCGATGCGCTTGATGGGCGTGGCGTTGAGGCAGCGCTGCAGCACGCCGAACAGCATGCCCGAGCGGTGCATGCCGCCGGCGCAATGAAAGTAGATGTTGCCCCGGGGGGCGGTCCCGCCCGGCCTCAGGAGCTGCTCCCGGATCAGCCTGGCCACCCGGCGCTGGGCCTCGGCGAGGTTCTTCTGGTAGTGCGCCTCATCCTCCACCAGGCCCCGCCAGCGCAGGTCGCGGTGTCCACGCAGGTCGAAGTAGCTCACGCCCAGCGCCCGGGCCTGGTCCTTCTCGGCGTCGATCAGGTCGTGAAACGGGAAGGTGCCGGCGTACAGGTTGACCACATGCCGCACGCCGCCCGCCTTGATCAGGCTGTTGAAGCAGGAGCTGGTCCCCCCGCCCTCCTCCAGGGTCAGCCCGGAGCGGAACACCACCAGCGGTCGGTCCACGCCCCGGTCATCCTTGTAGGTCCGCCCCCTGAGCACCATACCGCCCAGGTTGTCGGGGCGCGCCTGCTCGAAGTACAGCCGCACCATGTAGCCGAGGACGAAGTGCACCTCCCGGCGCCGCTCCCCCTCCGGGGTGTCGATCTTCCACCGCTGGGCCAGCCCCTTGACCACCGACTTGGCGTAGCTGTTGAGGGAGCGCTCCCACCGCACATGGGTGCTGCAGCGGATCTTGTCCGCCGGGATCCCGGCAGACGCCAGGGCGTCCTTCAGCTCGCCTGGCGGGATGCGCCGCTCGGTGGTCGCCGGCGCCGCGGCGGCTGGCGCCACAGGCGGCGCGGTGCGCGGTGCGGTGCGCGGTGCGGCGGGAGGCCCGCACCCCTGGCTCAGCGCCATACAGAGAGACAGGATGCATACGCTCGCCAGGCGCCGGCGCCAGCGGGCACCGGTCCGGCCTTCCAGGGGGCTCCCCCGCATCAATCTTCAGGGTCCGGCTTCAGGGTCGTCGCGCCGGTGATCAGCTCTCCCCAGGCGCCCGGCTTCAGGTCGGCCGCGTTGGCCTCGTCGGTGTCGAGGTGCATGTCGAGGCTGTACTTGGGGCTGACCCGCACCTGGACGTCGTCGAAGACGATGCCCCTGCCGCCGCCCACACGCACCATCACATACTGCTTGTCCTCGACGGCGAACCGCTCGGCGTCATCGGGGCTCATGTGGATATGGCGCTCGGCCTGGATCACGCCGGACTTGAGGTCCACGCTGCCAGCCGGTCCCTCCAGCCGGATGCCGGGGGTGTTATCCAGCTTCCCGGATCCGCGCACCGGCGCGTCCATTCCCAGGGTGAACTCGTCGGTTCGGGAGATCTCAACCTGGGTCGCCTTGCGCTCCGGGCCCAGGACCCGGACGCTCTCCAGCTTGCCCCGGGGGCCGACCAGGGTCAGCGACTCGGCGCAGGCGAACTGTCCTGGCTGGCTCAGGGTGGCGCTCTCGGTGAGCGAATAGCCCGCTCCGAAGAGGATGTCGACATGTTCCCGGCTCAGGTGCACATGCCGGACGCTGATGCTGATGGGGATCCTGCTCGCTCGCTTCATTGGCTCGTCTTCCGATTGGTACAAGCGCGTCCTCGGGATACTAATTCTCTACCCTGAAGCGCGCCAACAATCGAGCATTTTGAGGTCATCATTTCTGAACGAGCCATCGCTCCAGGTCCACCGCCCCCTCGGCCTTGCCCGGCGCGACGGGCGCGCCCGCGGGCAAAGCGATGCCGCGCGAGGTGGGCGCGTGGATCCGCAGCCTGGCCCACTGAAAGGTGACATCGCTGAAACGCGCCGGCAGCCCGGCTGCCCGCAAGGGGTCGGGGCCGTCCTGCAGTTGGAAATGCAGGTGCGGCTCGCTGGAGTTGCCGCTGTTGCCGCAGCGCCCGATCACCTCACCGGCGCGCACTTTCTGCCCTGCGGTGACCTTCAAGCCCCGGGCCAGATGCATGTACGCCGTGAACTCGCCCGCGCCATGGTCGATGACCACGAAGTTACCCGCCAGGTCCCTGGGCCGGTTGAGCAGCGTCTGCCACGAGGGCCGCCGGCCGACCGGGGCGTTGTCCGGGACCCCGTCATGCACCAGGGCCACCTTGCCGTCGGCCGCCGCCAGGATCGGCTGGCCATGGGCCAGGTAGCTGGCGTTGAGCCGCCGGTCCGTGTCGGGCGGGTGGGTGCACAGGTCGGCGCCGACCCGGCCCAGGTCGTAGGCGTAGGTCTGGGAGCGGACGAAGGCCTGGCCGTGGGTCTCGTCGAAGCGGTGGCCCGCCAGCACCTGCCAGCGCCCCTGCACCGGCAACCGCAGGGTGACCCGCTGCTTGTGGCGCAGCACCTCGACCGAGAGCTCGCTGGTCCCCTGGCCGGTGGTGGCCCTGACGATGAGCCTGTCCGGGAGCTCGTCGGCCCTGTGCAACGAGTGTTGCCGGGTCAGGGAGATCGCCTCGCCGGGCCCGACGAGGGTGTCCCCCTTGGGGCGGGTGAGCTCCCCTCGCCAGCGGTGAGCGGCGGCCAGGGTCTGCCGGTCGCGCATCACGATCCATGGCGCGGGCCTCAGCTGCCGGGCGAGCAGCGGCCGCTCCAGCCGGCGGCGCTCGAGCACGGCGCCCCCGCGCATGGTCACAAGCTCGATGTGCTGCAGGGTCAGGGCCCTGGCGCCGTCGTTGCTCAGGTTCAGGCGATACTTGAGCTGCCACAGCTCGCCTCGGGGCGTGAGCAGCGGTGCGGCGTGCAGGAGATCCGGGATCAAGCGGATCGAAAGGTCGACGGCGGGCCTGGCCGGGGCGGCCGGGGAGGGCGGGGTTCGCGGCGGTGGCGAAGCAGGCGACGAGCAGCCGCCCGCGAGCAGGGCCAGCAGCGCCAGCCCCGCGAGGCGAGGGTGCCGGGTCATCCTGCGGGGGATCTTATTCCTCTACCACCGAGGCGGCGGTGATGATCACGTGCTCCTCGGGGCAGTCCTTGGCGAACGGTCCCTTTGCGCCGGTCTTGACCGCCTTGATCTTGTCCACCACGTCCATGCCCTCGGTCACCTCGCCGAACACGGCGTAGCCGTACCCCTCGGGGGTGGGCGCCTTGTGGTTGAGGAAGTCGTTGTTCACCACGTTGACGAAGAACTGCGCGGTGGCGCTGTTGAGCTCCATGGTGCGGGCCATGGCCACCGTGCCGCGGTCGTTCTTCAGGCCGTTGTCGGCCTCGTTGGTGATCGGATCGCGGGGGGGCTTCTTCTTGAGGTCCTCGTCGTAGCCACCGCCCTGGATCATGAAGCCATCGATGACCCGGTGGAAGACGGTGCCGACGTAGTGGTCAGACTCCACGTACTCCAGGAAGTTTTTGACCGAGACTGGCGCCTTCTCTTCGTTTAGCTCCAGCTTGATGTCGCCGAGAGAGGTGCTCAACAGGACCGTGGGCATGGTTCTTCTCCTTGGGATGGACGGACGGTTAAGCCTTCCAGATGTCACCAGTTCATGCAAGCCCGGGGTTCAAAACCGACTGGTCGGTATTTTTTGGGGTTGACATCTCTGGCGAGGTGACCACTATTTAAACCGACTGGTCGGTTTTGGGTGTTGGCCATCAAGGCCCCACACCGATCAGACAGAACGACGGAGGAGTTAAATGGCCAAGCACGAGCCCGCCGATGTCAGGAGGCAGCAGCTGTTCATGGCCGCCCTGGAGGTGGTGGGGGAGCGGGGCTACCACCGCACCCGGGTGGACGACATCGTGGCCCGGGCAGGGCTCTCCAAGGGGGCCCTTTACCACCAGTTCTCCAGCAAGCAGGACCTGTTCCTCACAATGTTCCGGGAGATGATGGAGCAGTACCGGGATCGGATGCTGGAGGCCCTGGAGCAGATCGACGAGGCCGAGGCCGCATTCCGGCTGGTATACGACGAGTTCGCCCAGCACTTCGAGCACGCCCCGCACGTGGCCAAGGGCATGCTCGAGTTCTACCTGATCAGCACCCGCGATGAAGAGATCCGCGGCATCTTCCGTGAAACCTACCAGGAGCTGGCAGAGGTGGCCGCGCGGATCATCGACAAGGGCATCGAGCAGGGCGAGTTTTCGGCCGATGTTTCGCCGCGGGAGGTGGCCTGGACCTTCATGACCGCGGGGGACGGGTTGATCCTGGTCCACATGGGCCTCGACATGGCAGAGCGTGGCTTCGAAACCTGCCGCACGCTGCTCGACATCATGCTGCGGGGCATGCGCGCCCATGACGCAGCGAAGGAGTGAAGCCATGAGCAAGACCCTCATCAACGCCGCGCTGGCCCTGCTGCTGCTGCTCTGCCCCGCCGCCGCCCTGGCTGGCGATGCCGAGCTCGACCGCCTGGTCAAGAAAGCGGACATGGTCCTCAGGGGCAAGACCTCCGCCGGAGTCTTCTCCATGGAGGTCAGGACCTCGTCGTTCAAGCGCGCGTTCAAGATCGTGATCTGGGACAGCAGCCAGGGCGGCAAGGACCGCACCCTGATGAAGATCCTCGGCCCCGCCCTGTGGCGCGGCAACGGCACGCTGAAGGTGGGCAGCCAGCTCAAGATGTTCAACCCGCGCTCCAACCACGTGACCGTGGTGGGCAGCTCCATGCTGGGTGACTCCTGGATGGGCAGCCACTTCACCAACGACGACCTGGTCAAGGAGACGCGGCTGGAGCGGCACTACGACAAGGCGCTGGAGAAGAAGTGGGCCGGCAAGGACGAGCAGGGCAAGGCGGTGACCTACTACCGGGTCCGCCTGACGCCGCGCCCCACCGCGCCGGTGGCCTGGGGCAAGATCGTATACACCCTGTGGGCGCGCGACGGGCTGATCCTGCCCACCAGCGCCGAATACTTCCGCAAGGCCAAGGGCAAGAAGGCCAACCGGACCCTCACCTTCTCGGGGGTCAAGGAGCTGGGCGGGCGCGTGGTGCCGTCGGTCATGACCATGAAGGTGGCCCGCAAGCCGGGGGAGTACACCACCGTGACCTACCGGGCGCTCAAGTTCGACGTGAAGATCCCGAAGAGCAAGTTCACCGAGCAGGCGCTGCGCAAGTAAGCGCGGGAGGTCACGGCATGGGCGCACTGATGAAGATGGCCTGGCGCAACCTGGGCCGGAACCGCCGCCGCACCCTGATCACCGGGCTGGCGCTGGCCGTGGGGGTGGCGCTGTGCGTGGCCACCTACGGGCTGATGGACGGGATGAACGCGGACATCCTGCGTGCCCTGACCCGGCTCGACCTGGGGCATGTCCAGGCGCACCACCCCGACTACCCGCGCAAGAAGACGCTGCGGCTGACCATCGACGATCCCGGGCGCGTGGTGAAGGCGGCCCGGGCCCAGGAGGCGCTGGCGGGGGTGTCCACCCGGGCCTACGGGTTCGGCCTGGTGAGCCACGGCAGCAAGTCCGCCGGGGTGCAGCTGGTGGGCATCCATCCGCCGTCAGAGCGCCAGGTGACCGAGATGCACCTGCAGCTCGCCCAGGGCAAGTACCTGGACGACGCGCCCACGCCCTGGCCGCGGGGCCGGGCGCTGAGTCAGCAGGAGCGGGCCAGGGACGAGGCGCTGACCCTGAGCGCGGAGGAGGCCGCGCTCGCCGAGATCGACGGGCTCGGGGGGCTGGAGGAGGGCGCCGCGGGGGCCGGCGCCGCCGGCGCGGGTGCGCAGGCGGGTGAGACTCGCGAGCTGGCCGGGGTGCTCGATCCGCCGCCAGCGCGGCCGCCGCGGGTGTTTATCGGTGCAGACCTGGCCCGGATCCTCAAGGTGAAGCTGGGGGGCAAGCTGTTCGTCATGTCCCAGACCGTCGACGGGCTGTCGGCCGAGGCGTTCCTCGAGGTGGCGGGCATCATCAAGACCGGCACCGGCCTGTACGACCGCGGCCGCGTCTACATGCACCTGGCGGACCTGCAGCGCTACCTTCACCTGTACGGACGCGTGCACGAGGTGGCCATGGTGGCGTCGAGCTCGCGGCAGGCCGCGCAGCTGGCGGGCGGCCTGAAGCAGGCCATCCCGGCAGCCGCCGGCGAGGGCGCGCTCCTGGTGCAGACCTGGGACGAGATCCGGCCCGACATCAAGAGCATCATCCAGATCAACGAGGTGAGCACCGGCATCATGGTGCTGATCATCTACATCGTGGCCGCCCTGGGGGTGCTCAACACCATGCTCATGGCGGTGTTCGAGCGTACCCGCGAGCTGGGCATGCTCAAGGCCATCGGCATGTCAGGGGGGAGGCTGGTCTGGCTCATCGTGGCCGAGACCCTGCTGCTGGTGCTCGGCGCCTCGGTGGTGGGCACCGGCATCGGCCTGGGCCTCGACCTGTACATGATGGTCCACGGCTTCGACCTGACCTCCATCATGAGCGAGGGCCTGTCCCTGGGCGGCGTGGGCATGAAGCCGGTGATCCACGCCGCCATCACGGTCAACGGCATCGTGACGCCCACGGTGATGCTCGGCGTCATCTGTTTCCTCGCCGCGCTCTACCCGGCCATCCGGGCGGCGCGCATGCGGCCCGCCCAGGGCATGCGGGAGGTGTGACCATGTCACCAGCGCTCATCATGAAGCTCGCGTGGCGCTCATTCCGCCGCCACCGACGGCGGAGCATCATCACCGTGGCGGCCATCTCCCTCAGCCTGGCCATGATGATCATCTTCGTGGGCATCGCCGACGACGGGCACGCCCGCATGGCCGAGCTCGGCATCCGCATGGGCGCGGGCCATGTGCTGGTGCAGGGCAAGGGGTACCAGGCCGCCGAGACCCTCGACCACCTGGTGGCCGACCCCGCAAGGGTGTTCGAGCGGGTCGGGGCGCTGCCCGGGGTGACCGACGCGGTGCCGCGGGTGCGCACCACCGGGCTGATCAGCGCCGGCGAGAAGAGCGCCCCGGCGCTGGTCTCGGGGGTGGACCCGGAGAAGGAGCCCGCCGCCTCCTCGCTGCCCGACGAGCGGCGGCGCCGCTCCGGCGCCTACCTGCGCTCCCCGGCGCAGATGCCGTACAAGAACATGCCGATGGACATCTACCTGGGCCACGAGCTGGCCCGGACCCTGGAGGTGGAGGTGGGCGACCGGGTGGTGCTCACCGTCTCTCCGCTGGGGGCGGGGCGCCCGGCCCAGGCGGCGTTCCTGGTGCGCGGCACCTTCAGCTGCGGCGTCACCGAGGTGGACCAGCTGTGGGTGGAGATCCCGATCACCGAGGCCCAGCGGCTGCTCAACCTCGGCGACAAGGTGACCCAGGTGGCGCTGCTGCTGGACGCGCTGGAGCGCAGCGTGCCAGTGGCCCGGGCCCTGGCGGCGGAGCTGCCCAGGGACCTGGAGGTGCTGGCCTGGGAGGAGGCGCTCAAGGAGCTGTACGACGCCATCGTGCTGGACGACGCCGGGCTCTACCTGATGATGGCCATCATCTTCATCATCGTGGCCATCGGCATCTTCAACGCGGTGCTCATGTCGGTGGTGGAGCGCACCCGGGAGTTCGGCGTGATGATGGCCCTGGGCCAGAGCGGCAAGCAGCTGTTCGCGGTGGTGTTCGCCGAGGCGGTGATCCTGGCGCTGGTCTCGGCGGCCCTCGGCGTGGCCGTGGGCCTCGGGCTGCACCACTGGGTGGCCTCGGTGGGCATCGACATGGGCGCCATGGCCGATGACTACCAGATCGCGGGCATCATCCTCGAAGGCCGTATCTACTCCACCCTCACGCCGTGGGTGGTGACCAAGTGGACCCTGGTGGTGATGGGGCTCGTGATGGTCTCTGCTGTGTACCCCGCCCTGCGCGCGGCGCGGCTCAACCCCCTGGAGGCGATGCATCATGTCTGAGAACAATCAAAGCGTAATCGTCGAGGCGAAGGGGCTGGAGAAGGTGTACCGCCAGGGGGCGCTGGAGGTGCCCGCCCTGCGCGGGGTGGACCTGACCCTGCGCACCGGCGAGTTCACGGTGCTGGCGGGCTCCTCCGGCTCGGGCAAGACCACCATGCTCAACCTGATCGGCGCCCTGGACGTGCCAACCGCCGGCACCCTCACCGTGGACGGGCAGGAGCTGGGCACGCTGAGCGGCAAGGCCCTGGCGCGCATGCGGCTCGAGCGCATCGGCTTCGTGTTCCAGGCCTACAACCTGGTGCCGGTGCTCACCGCGTTCGAGAACGCGGAGTATGTGCTGCTGCTGCAGGGGATGCCCGCGGAGCAGCGCAAGGAGCGGGTCATGGCCTTGCTGCGCTCCGTGGGCCTCGAGGGCATGGAGCACCGCCGGCCGTCCGAGCTCTCGGGCGGGCAGCAGCAGCGGGTGGCCGTGGCCCGGGCCATCGCCGCCGAGCCGAGCCTGGTGCTGGCGGACGAGCCCACCGCCAACCTCGACTCGCGCACCGGCACCGAGCTGGTGGAGATGATGCACCAGCTCAACGAGGAGCAGGGCGTGACCTTCCTGTTCTCGTCCCACGACCCGAAGGTGATCGACAAGGCGCGGCGGGTGGTGGAGCTGCAGGACGGCGAGGTGATGTCCGACCGCGTCAAGGAGGCGTGAGTTGCGACGCGCCCTGGCGGCCCTGGCCCTGCTGGCGGCCCTCTGCCCGGCCAGCCCGGCGCGCGGGTTCGTACTCTTCGAGGACCCGCTGGAGGAGGAGAGCCTCGAGGTCGGCGTGTTGGCGCGCACCTTCGCCTTCTTGCTGGCCGGCTCCGCCCTGCGCCCGCCCTACGCCCTGACCGACGCCGACCCCTCCGGGCTGAGCATCCTCGACCTGCGGGTGTCGCTGGAGTACCGCTCCTCCTGGCTGAAGGTGGTGGTCCATAACCAGCTCACCGGCACCGTGCGGTCCCACGCCGGCGGGGGCGGGCCGCTGTCTCTCGGCCGCGGCCTGGAGCCGCGCCGCTGGGTGCCGCTGGAGGCGGACCTGGTGGACGAGGACACCGTGGGGCTGCGCAACGCGGTGGACTGGCTGTACGCCGCCGTCAGCCTGGGGCCGGTGACCATCACGGCGGGGCGGCAGCCGGTCTCCTTCGGCCGGGGCAAGCTGTGGCAGCCCACCGACCTGGTGGCCGCCTTCAGCCTCACCGAGGTGGACACCGAGTTCAAGCCGGGAGCCGACGCCGTGCGGGTGGACTGGACCATCGCGGACGACAGCCAGCTCACGGCGGTGGCGGCGGCGGGGCAGGGCGTGCGGGAGCAGACCCTCACTCTGCCGGGCGGGCCGACCCTGGTCACCGGCCACGAGGACGACGGCCTGTCTCCGGGCGGCTCGGCGTTCCTGCTGCGCTACCAGCAGGGCTGGTCTTCGGGGGAGGCAGGGGTGCTCGCGGGGTATGTCCGGGGAGACGCGGTCCTCGGCCTGGACGCGGCGTACGACGCCGGCGGCTTCGACCTGTACGCGGAGGTCACGGTCTCGTTTTTGACCGACCGCAGCCCGGGGCGACGCGGCCCGGCAGAGAAGGCGCCGCCCACCGCCATCGCCCGGGCCGTGGCGGGCGGCACGTTCAAGCCCCACGGCAAGGTGACGCTGATCCCGGAGCTGTACTACAGCGGCTTCGGCACCCTCGACCCGACCGAGTACCTGGACGTGGCGCTCTCGGCGCGGGTGGCGGTGGGGGAGATCTACAACCTGGGCCAGGTCTACGCCGGCTTCACCTGCCTGTGGGAGGCCCACCCGCTGCTCAACCTGAACCTGCTCGGGATCATCAACCCGCGTGACCCGAGCGGGCTGCTCTCCCTGGGCGCCAGCTACAACCTGTCGGCCAACGTGGACCTGCTGGCGGGTATGTACCTGCCCATGGGCCGCGCCCCGGACGTCAGCGGCGTCCCGGCGGACGGCGTGCCGAACCCGCTGACGGGGCAGCTGCCGGTGCCGCGCAGCGAGTTCGGCATGTACCCGTACTTCTTCTTCCTGGAGCTCAAGGCGGCCATGTGAAGCCGCGCCGGGCCCCTTGGTCTGGCGAGGATCTGGGCTATGCTGGAGGACCATGATCCCGCCCCCGGAGTCCGAGGCCGACCTGCTGGCCCGCGCCCACGCCCTGTGCAGCATGACCGCGGGCGACCTGGCCAGGCAGCTGGGCCGCGACCTGCCCGGCGACCCGGTGCGGGCCAAGGGAAAGGTCGGGGAGCTGATCGAGGAGGCCCTCGGGGCCACGGCAGGCAACCAGGACCAGCCTGACTTTCCAGCGCTTGGAGTGGAGCTCAAGACCGTGCCCATGGACGCCCTGGGGCGGGTGCGGGAGTCCACCTTCGTCTGCGCCATGGATCTGGACCAGGCGGAGCATGAGGAGTGGGAAACCAGCCGGGTGCGGCGCAAGCTGGCCCGGGTGCTGTGGGTGCCGGTGGAGGCTGCGCCAGGGCAGGACCCGGCGGTCCGGGTGCTGGGCCGGGCCCTGCTATGGAGCCCCACGGCGGAGCAGGAGCAGGTGCTGCGCGGGGACTGGGAGTCGCTGACGGGCGCCGTGGCGGTGGGCGGCATCGAGGAGATCTCGGGCCACATGGGCGCCGTGCTCCAGGTGCGCCCCAAGGCGGCCAACGCCGCGGTCAAGGTCGACCTCTTCACGCCGGAGGGGATCCTGCTGTCCGCCGGGCCCTGCGGATTTTACCTGCGCGCGCGCTTCACTAGCGCCCTGCTGTGGGAGCTCGGAGGCGAATAATCCCCGGAAAATGCGCCAAAAAATTTGCCGTTACAAAATCATGCACAAACTGCAACCGGTAGCATTGTTGGTGTATCCTTACGCCGTTAGCGCGCAGTGGGCTCTATATGTGACCCGGGAAAGCCTGATCGAGGCATGAAGAAGAAGTCTGACAACGATACCTTCGAAGATCTGTCCGGATCCGAAGAGAGCAACGAGGACGACAGCTTCGTCTTCGAGCTCTTCGCCGATGACGATGAGGACGAGGAGGAGGAGGGGGAGCTCGACCAGGGCGTCGAGTTCAGCCTGGGCACAGAGACGCCCGACACTTCGCCCGATCCGAACATGGCCTCGCTCAACGGCGCCTACAGCAAGACCTCTTCTGAGGATCCGGGCCTGGTGGAGGATCTGGCTCAGCCTGCGGTGATCAAGCCCTCTTCGGCCAGGGGCCCTGACGGGGCCGCGGATCAGGGCGAAGGGGTGCTCGGACGCATCAACCTGCGCACCATCGATCCGCGCGAGATGCGGCGCCAGCGGGCCCAGGAGAAGCTGGCGAGCATGACCAGCTCGGTGCTCAGCGGGGAGGCCGCGAAGAAGCCCCACGAGCCCGCGCACAAGCCCACTGATCCGCCGGCGCCGCCCGTGGCGCGGCTGGAAGAGCCGCTGCCCAACAACTGGCTCGCCGACGGGGACGTGGAGTCGGATGACGTGGACATCACCTGGCCCTGGGAGGAGACGGGCGAGGCCGCGCCCGAGGCGGAGCCGGCAGCGGGCCCTCCGCCGCCGCCGCCGCCGCAGGAAGTCGGGCCCGCGCCGACGCTGGACGCCGAGCCGCCCGCGCTGGAGCCGCCGGACGCTCCGGCGCCCGAGTCGGTCTCCGTCCACGACGCCCCCACCAAGCCGAGGCTGCCATCGCTGGAGGAGCCGGAGCCGGTCTCTGTTCACGACGCCCCCACCAAGCCGGTGCTCCCGCCACTGGAGGAGACGCCGGTGGTGGCGATGCCGGAGATGCCCGATCAGCTTCTGCAGGAGCAGGAGCAGGAGCCGGCTGATACCGAGGAGCTGCCGCCGCTGCCAGACCTGGCCGACGACCTGCCCCCGCCGGAGCAGGCGCCGCTGACCCTGTCGTCCGATGATGCGCCGGACCTGCGCGACAGCGCCAAGGACATGCGCCTGGCCGTGGACGGCCTGGTGCAGGCAGCCCTGGACGACTGGACCGAGGAGCCCACCGACGCCCTGAGCGGGTTCGACAACCAGCCCACCATCCGCATCTCGGACCGGAAGCTGCAAGACCTCGGCAAGTACCTCGAGCGCGTCTCCGCGCAGCGTCAGGACGTGATGCGCGTGCTGCTGCCGTCGCAGGCGCCGTTGCCGCCCGAGCTGGACGAGGCGACCCGGCAGAAGGTGGAGGAGGCGCGGGCGCTGTTTCAGAACATGCACATGGTGCTGCAGAGCATCTGGGCCGAGGGCGGGTGTCAGGTGATCCCCGGCGGCCCGGTGGTGCTCGACATGGCCATGGTGGGCCCGGCGCATGACTGGCTGCTCGACTTGCTGGATCGCCGCGGCGCCCTGGAGCTGGAGATAAGCCCTTACGAGCTGCTGCTGCACGGCCGCACGGTCATGAGCAGCGAGGTGGCGCGGAACAACCCGTTCTTCCACCTGTACCAGGAGGGCGCCCGGCTGCTGACCATCCACCCGGGGCTCACCGAGATGGAGTTCCGGGAGCTGTTCCGGATCCTGACCTTCAGCCCGTCGCCGGGCATGGCCCGCGACGCCACGACCGCCCTGTGGGAGCTGGAGCTGCCCCACCTGAGCATCGCCTCGGTGGGGGCGACGCCGGAGCAGCTGCTCGACGCCGACGAGGACCTGCTCAACGAGCACCTGAGGCTGGTGCGCCTGTTCAACCGCTCTCTGCACGGCGAGCAGGCGTTCACCGACCCCGGCTCGAGCCAGCAGGAGCTGGACGAGGCGCTGCAGGATCACTCCCTGAGGTTGCGGCTGGAGCTGGTGCGGAGCCTCGAGCATGCCTCGGGTGAGGACGCGTACAAGCAGGTGCGCTCCGAGATCAAGGTCATCGGGGCCGACCAGGTGCGCCGGTTCGTCCACGCCATGCTGGAGCTGATGGGGACCAGCAGCCAGAGCGCGCTCTACGTGGGGGCCTGCATCGACCTTCTGCAACACAAGATGGTGCTGGGGCGGTGGGCCGCGCTCGGGGTCTTCTGCCGCACGCTGGCAAAAGCGATGGAGCCGGAGGCGCCCGACAAGATTCGCAGGAGCGCCGCCCTGGTGCAGGCGGGCATGGGCAAGCTGCTGGACCGGCACACCCTGGTGGCCATGGAGCCCGCGCTGGCCGTGATGCGAGAGGACCAGCTTTCAGGCCTGGAAGACCTGGTGGCGGTGCTGCCCTCGGCGGCCGACGCCGGCCTGGTGATGATGACCGAGCACGCTCAGAACGACGACGTGCAGGGGTTCCTCATCGAGCTGATCAACGAGCGCGGCATCAACATGGAGCTGATGCTCACCCGGCGGCTGCTCAGCGAGGACGACGAGGAGGTGATGGAGGGGATCGAGGTGCTGCGCGCGGCGCCCACCGGCGAGTCCATCGACGCCATCCGCAGCACCCTGGGGCATGACAACCCGGACGTGCGCATCAGCGCGCTCAAGGCGCTCGAGGAGCATGTGACCGACGAGTTCATCCCGGACATCGTCGACTGCCTCGAGATTGACCATGAGAAGCTGCGAGACACCGGCCTGGCGCTGCTGTCCCGGGTGCGGCAGGACAAGGTCGCCACGCACTTGATCCCGCTGCTGGAGAGCCTGGCCAGCAGCTGGGACCCAGCCCAGCGGCGCAAGGCGCTTGGCATCCTGGTGCGCGCGGGCAGCAACGAGGCGTACGGGTTCCTGGTCAAGCACATCACCACGCGCAACCTGCTGCGCGACGCCACCGTGGAAGATTTCCGCAAGGAGACCCTCGACGCGCTCGTGGAAAACGGCGGCCGCTTCCCGCGCAAGGTGCTGTCCGATAGCCTGAACCAGAACTGGACCTTCGGCTCAACCCGGGCGGCGATCCAGAGCGCCCTGAACCGGCTGTCACGAACAACATGAGCGAACCCACACAAGACCCCCCGGATCTGGACCACGGCGACATCCCGCTGGACCCCGAGGTCAACCCCCTCGACGCCCTCGGCTGCAGGCTCATCGTTCAGCTGCGCGAGCTGTGCGACAAGATGGTCAGCGAGGAGCTGGAGATGCAGGTGGTGGTGGGCGTGCTGGGCGATCTCCGGGATACGCTCAACCGGCTCAGCGCAGTGCTCAAGAGCGGGCCCCGGCTCACGGTGCAGGGGCGCTCGTTCTTCCTGAGCAACCACCCGCTGGAGCTGGACCTGGAGTCATTTCAAGTGGCCCAGGAGCTGCGGCAGATCTGGAAGAAGCTGCGGCTCGGCGAGTTGATCTTTCCGGTCCAGACCACCGAGGGGGCGCTGCTGGCGTTCTCGAATCACCTGAACGGGGCGCTGTACGACATTCGCCAGGCGGGGGCGTTTTACAGCACGCGGCGGGCCGACCGGGTGCGGCCCGTGCCCATGCCCAAGGACCCGCGCGCTGACGCGCGTACGGCCGCCACCCACCGGGTCATCGGCCTGTATTCCAGCGTGATGTTGTTGCTGCGCCGCTCGGTGGAGCAGGTCCAGCGGGGCGACGAGCTGCCTCTGCGCCCCATGCGCCGCGCCATCAAGGAGCTGCTCGAGAGCATGGGGCGCCACGGCGGACTGCTGCTCGGCCTGTGCTATACGCCCGAGGCGCGACGGTGGCCCGAGGCCGCCTCGGTGGCCACCATGCTGCACGCCCTCGTGGTGGGCCAGCTGCTTCGGCTGCCGCGCCGGTCCTTGCTGGAGCTGGGCCTGGCCGCGCTGCTGGCGGACCTCGGCAGCCTGGGCGGGGCCGCGGCGGCGCGCCGCTTTCCGCTGCTGGAGGAGGCGCTGGAGGATGACCCGGACCTTCGCCAGCACATCCTGGCGCTGGCCAACCTGATCAACGCCCAGGGGCTGCAGCTGGACGCGCTGTCCCCCGCGGTGGTGTTGCACGAGGGCGCTGACCTCTTCTCGCGCACCGACCGATACTCCAGCGAGGGGGACGGCCTGGGCCGCCATTGCCTGTATTCGCGAATCATCGCGGTGTGCGCGCTGTACGATCAGCTGGTCTGGCCCTGGAGCCTGGACCGCGCGGCCGGAGATTCGGCGGACGAGGAGAGCGCGGCGCGGGAGGGGGAGGCGAGGCTGGTGCGGCGGGTGGCGCTGTGGAACCAGGCCATCGCCGAGCTGGACCCGGTGGTGGTGCGGACCTTCATCGAGTTCATGGGGCTGTTCCCCATCGGCACGCTGGTGGTGCTCGACACCCAGGAAGTGGGGGTGGTGGTGGCCCAGCGCAAGGGCATGCCCGACCGGCCCCTGGTGCTGACCGTGGTGGACCTGGAGCAGGGGCTGCGGCTCAGCGGCCCGCTGGTGGACCTGGCCAAGGAATCCGAGCGGCGCATCCTGTGTATGGCCGACGCCGCGGCGCTCGGGATCAACCCGGTGGCTTGCTTCAGGGCGCGCCGGCGCCGAGCCGGAAAAACCCACAAAACTCCACAAATTCCATGGAATTGGCGAGTTGACCCCCCCGGCGCGGGCCGTTAGCGTCGCCCCATGGACATCGACGCAGGGCAGGGCCTCCACTACCTGGACAACGCCGCCACCACCTTCCCCAAGCCGGAGTCAGTGCTGCAGATCGCCGTCAAATTCTGCGCCACTGCCTGCGTCAACCCGGGACGATCGACCTTCGATCTCGCTGCCGAGGCGGAGAACATGCTCCGGGACGCGCGCATCAGCCTGTGCGAGTTCTTTGGCGGCAGCGACCCGCAGCGGCTGACCTTCGGCTACAACGCCACCGACGCGCTGAACCTGGTGATCTTCGGCATCATGAGGCGGGGCGGGCATGTGGTCTCCACGCGGCTGGAGCACAACTCCGTGCTGCGCCCCATCGCCCACTGCGTCGAGGAGTTCGGCGCCGAGGCGACGCTGGTGCCGTTCGACGGGCGTGGATATGTTGACCCGGACGTCATCCGCCGGGCCATCCGACCGGACACGAAGCTGGTGGTCGTGACTCACGGCTCCAACGTCATCGGCACCGTGCAGCCGGTGGCTGAGGTGGGCAAGGTCTGCCGCGATGCGGGGGTGCTCTTCTGTATCGACGCGGCCCAGACTGCGGGCATGATCCCGATCCACATGGGGGAGATGAACATCGACATCGTGGCCTTCACCGGGCACAAGTCGATGCTCGGGCCCATGGGCATCGGCGGGCTGTGCATCGGCGAGGACGTGGAGATCCCGCACTCGCGCGCCGGCGGAACCGGGGTCAAGTCGGCCCAGGTGATGCACCTGGACGAGTACCCGTATCGCATGGAGTTCGGCACGCCGAACATGATGGGCATCGCGAGCCTGTCCAAGGGCGTCGAGTACATCCAGGCCATGGGCGGGGTGGAGGCGATCCACGCCCGTGAGATGAAGCTGTCGCAAATCCTCTGGGACCGCCTGCGAGAGCTGGACGGCCATGGCCTGACGCTCTACTGCGGTGACTCGCTGGAGGACCGCGCCCCGGTCTTCTCGTTCAACATCGACGGCATGGATCCGGCCCAGGCCGGCGCCAGGCTCGACGTCGACTTCCACGTGGCCTGCAGGACGGGCCTGCAGTGCGCGCCGCTGGTGCATGAGTCCATCGGAACCCTGCCCGAAGGAACCGTGCGCTTCTCCCTGGGGCCCATGACCGTTGAGCAGGATGTCCAGGCCGGCGCCGACGCCGTCACCGAGCTGGTCTCCGAATCCAAATAAAATGTCATATAGGGGGGTCTGACCCCACCACTTGACATTTTATCGGCCGGACGTTGGCTGGCTGCGTCTACGTATACATCTATGTTTTCGTTGACGTTTAAATGTCATATGGGGGGGGTCTGACCCCGCCACTTGACATTTTATTGGGGGGAGGTGGGGATGCGGGGGGCCATGACTTTGCGCCACAGGGGGGGGA
>CAZEFW010000134.1:0-12628 GCA_964511535.1 uncultured Myxococcales bacterium
TGTACTCGCTCATGTCGATGCGCGTCATGTTGCGCTCGTCGTCGAACAGGAACTCGGCCAACGCCCGGGCCAGCTCGGTCTTGCCCACCCCGGTGGGCCCGAGGAACAGGAACGACCCGATGGGCCGGTTCGGGTCCTTGAGGCCGGCGCGGGAGGTGCGGATGGCGCGGGCCACCCGGCTCACCGCCTCGGCCTGCCCCACCAGCCGCCCGCGCACCCGCTGCTCCATGTTCAGCAGCCGCTCGCCCTCGCCCTCGAGCATGCGGGAGACCGGGATGCCGGTCCAGCGAGCCACCACGGCGGCGATGTCTTCGTCGGTGACCTCCTCGCGGACGAAGCTGCCGCGCTCCTGGCTCTGCTGCAGCGCCGCCTGGTTCGCCTCCATCTCCCGCTGAAGCTGGGGGATCTCGCCGTAGGTCAGCTCCGCCGCCCGCTGCAGGTCGCCCTGGCGCTGCGCCCGCTCCACCTCGGTCTTCAGCTCGTCCTGCTGCTCGGCCATCTGCTTGCTCTGCAGCACCAGGTCCCGCTGCTCCTCGTAGCGGCCCCGCTTCCCGATCACCTCCTCCTCCAGTCCGGCGATCTCTCCGGCCAGCTCCCTGGCCCGCGCGCGGGCCTCCCTGCCCTTCTCCATCTTCATCGCCTGCTGCTCGATCTGCAGCCGCGTGATGGCGCGCTCCAGGTCGTCGATCTCCGCCGGCACGCTCTCGATCTCCATCTTGAGCCGGCTGGCCGCCTCGTCCACCAGGTCGATGGCCTTGTCAGGCAGGAACCGGTCGGCGATGTAGCGGTGGGAGAGCCGCGCCGCGGACACCAGCGCGGCGTCCTGAATCCGGATGCCGTGGTGCACCTCGTACTTCTCCTTCAGGCCGCGCAGGATGGCCACGGTGTCCTCCACGTCGGGCTCGCCGACGTACACCGGCTGGAAGCGCCGCTCCAGCGCCTTGTCCTGCTCCACATGCTTGCGGTACTCGTCCAGGGTGGTGGCCCCGATGCAGCGCAGCTGCCCCCGGGCCAGGGCCGGCTTGAGCATGTTGGCAGCGTCCTGGGCCCCCTCCGCCGCCCCGGCCCCCACCAGGGTGTGCAGCTCGTCGATGAAGAGCATCACCTGCCCGTCGGCGGCGGTGACCTCCTTGAGCACCGCCTTCATGCGGTCCTCGAACTCCCCGCGGTACTTGGTGCCTGCCACCATGGCGCCCAGGTCCAGCGAGAGCAGGCGGCGGTCGCGCAGGCTGTCTGGCACATCGCCCGAGGCGATGCGCTGGGCGATGCCTTCCACGATGGCGGTCTTGCCCACCCCTGGCTCGCCGATGAGCACCGGGTTGTTCTTGGTGCGCCGGGAGAGCACCTGCATGGTGCGCCGGATCTCCTCGTTGCGGCCGATGACCGGGTCGAGCTTTCCCTTGCTGGCCATGGCGGTCAGGTCGCTGCAGTACCGTTCGAGAGACTGGAACTTGCCCTCGGGATCGGGATCGCTCACGCGCTGGTTTCCCCGGATCTCCACCAGGGCCTGCTGCAGGCTGTCGGTGGTGGCGCCCCGGGCCTGAAGCAGGCCGTGGGCCTTGCACCCCTCGATGGCTGCCATGGCCAGCAGGAAGTGCTCGGTGGAGACATAGTCGTCCTTGAGCCGGTCGGCCTGAGCGAAGGCGCCGTCGAGGACCTCCTTGAGTTCCCGGCCGACGTAGTTCTCGCCCCCCTGGACCCGGGGGACCTCACCCAGCGCGCACTCCAGATCGCGCCCGAGGATCCCGAGGTCGATGCCGGTCTTCTGCAATACCACGGGCACGAGCCCATCCCTCTGTCCGGCCAGTGCTGCCAACAGGTGCAGGCTGGAGACCTCCTGGTGTGCGGCCTGCCGAGCGGTCGACTCTGCCGCCGCGAGGGCCTCGCGAGACTTGACGGTAAGGCGTTCGAGGTTCATCGCACATCTCCTTTCTGGCTCACTTCAGCCAGACGGCCGGCCTTGGAAAATGAACAGGTATCAAACCGGATTTACTGCCGATTTTTCCGTTCGAGCCCTATCAAGGTAAGGCTTGATGAAGGTGTGTCAAGGTGTCTCACCTGTGGAAAAATGGTGCGAAGCGTTTGCGCAGATCCTGCGCGGCGGTAAAAATACCGCCCAGGCACCAGGCAGGGTAAGGACATGGAAAACCCGAGGCACCTTCAAGCGCGAGCTGATCGTAACTTCGGCGAAAAAAGGTACGACCGTGCGGCGAAGCTCTACGGTCGCCTTTGCCGAATGGGCCAGGCGAAGCCCCACTGGCTACAGCGGCTCGGCGAATCTCGCCAGCGAACCGGGGACAACCGCGGCGCCGTGCTCGCCTACCGGCAGGCCGCCATGGCCTACGCCAGGGAAGGCCAGCCGCTCAAGGCCGTGGCGCTGTGCAAGCTGGCGCTGAAGTTCGCCCCGGGCGACCCGGAGACCAACAGCCTGCTCTCGCGGCTCATCGCCCGCCCGGACGAATTCCGTCAGGCCAGGGAGCCGGCCAGCATCTGGGACGAGCAGCAGCCGACACCACCAGGCGCGGGCCAGGCGACGATCCCGATTCAGCCTGACGCGCCGGCCGCACCTGCGCCGCTCATTCCACCCGGCGAGGCCGCGGTCTCCTTCCGCTCGGACGACAGGACCGGGCCGCCCATCCCGGCGTCGACCGTGCCCATGTCCTTCGACGGGAACATGCAGTCGCCCGCGGGCGAGGCGGTCTTCTCCTTCGAAGACCTCCCGACGGACAGGCCACCGCAGCCGCCCGCCCTGCAGCCCGCAGCCCCGCAGCCGCCCGCCCGGCAGCCCGCAGCTTCGCAGCCGCCCGATCCGCAGCCACAATTCCATCACAGGGAGGTGCCGGACTGGCTCCAGACTGGACCGGTTCAGCCGGTCCAGCCAGCCACGGCCCCGCCTCCCAGGAAGCCCAGGCCACCGGCGGAGCCCACCAGAGGAGACGTGAGCGCCCCGGCCATCCAGGCGCTCGAGCCGCTGGTGCCGCTGGAGGAGATCAAGCTGCGCGAGGTCATCGTGGACGCCGAGGAGGTGGCCGTGGAGGAGGAGCCGAATCAACGCTCCGGCGTGTTCAACATCCCGATCCCGGACCGCCAGACCGGCCGCTACCCGGCGGCCACCGAGCAGCCTGACGAGCTGGACAGCCTGCTGCGCAACATGCCCCGGATCCCGCTGTTCTCGTCGCTGTCGCCCGAGGCGCTGCTGTCGCTGGTGAAGCGCGCCCAGCTCAAGGCGTTCTACGCCGGGGAGGTGATCTACAGCCAGGGCGAGCAGGGCGACTCCATGTACATCCTCGTCCAGGGGGAGGTGCAGGTCTCTCACTCGGAGCGGGGCGTGACCAAGGGGCTCGGCGTGCTTCGTGAGGGCTCCTTCTTCGGGGAGGTGGCGCTCATCACCGCCAGCGAGCGCATGTTCACCGTCTCGGCGTGCAGCGATGTGATGGCCCTGGTGATCTCCCGGCACCTGGCCTCGGAGCTGGTGCGCCGGCACCCGCCGGTGCTCAAGGTGTTGCTGCGCTTCATGCGCGACCGCCTGGCCAGCACCGTCGCCGAGACCCACGAGCTGTTCGTACCGTTTACCCGCGATGAGCGCCACCAGCTGATCAAGAAGTTCCGCTTCCTCGAGGCCCAGCGTGGGTCACAGCTGCTGGTGCAGGGCAAGCACTCCAACGGGATGCACATCCTGCTGGCGGGGCGCGCGGAGGTGATGCGGGGCGTGGAGGTTGTGCGCAAGCTGCAACCGGGGGACATCTTCGGCAAGACCTCCATCCTGGCCAACATGCCGTCGCTGAACAACGTGCTGGCGGTGACCAAGTGCTGGATGCTGCGGCTCGACCGCGCCACCCTCAAGGACATCATCATGGCCCACCCCAAGGTGCTGTCCGCCCTGGGCAAGATCGGCATGACCGCCACCCATCGCCCCTTCACCGGGGGCGCCGAACCTCCCGAGCGGCTGAAGATCGTTTAGCCGACTCCCTGGTACAGGATCAGCTGGTGCACGGCTTGGCGGTGTATTTGTTGCCCGAGGTGTACAGGCGCTTTGCGCCCGCCTTTGGCGGCGAGCAGCCCTTGGCCTTGTCACCCTGAAAGTATTTGAACGTACCGAGCTTGGCGCAGGCGTATGTGCCGTCGAGCAGGTTGTCCCTGAACTGGTTCTCCCAGGACGCGCACTCCGGCCCCTTCTTTGTGCAGTTGGTGTAGATGTCGTGGTTGCAGTACCAGTCGGTGTAGCCGGCGTAGATGCCGCTCTTGATGAACTTGTTCTCGTTGATGATGTTGTAGTTCGAGAAGTCCCGGAGCCGCACCGGGTCGCCGGAGTTGTTCTTGAACCGGTTGCGCAGGATCTTGTTGCGGTCCGACAGGTGCGCGGCGTAGATGGCGTGCAGCAGGCCAGCGCTGGACTTGTTGATGATGTCCACGAAGTGGTTGTTGGCGATGAGGTTGTCGTCGGAGTTGACCAGCCGCACCGCCGCCGTGGAGGGGTTGAGCTTCGGGTTGAAGACGTTGCCGATGTTGGCGAAGTAGCAGCCGTAGATCCGGTTGTGGCTGTTGGAGGTGTTGGCGGCGTTCCGGTCCCCGTTGAGGCTGATCGCGGTGTGGTAGTTCTGCACCTGGATGTAGTCGAAGTGCAGGTTCGTCTTCTGCCCCTTGCTGTGCTTGAGGATCAGCCAGGTGCCGCCGGGGCAGCTGCCCGGGGCGATGCAGCCGTCGAACACCGGGCGGGTCTTGCCGCCGCCCTGGGGCATGAAGCGGATCTTGTGCGCCGGCATGGTGTGGGTCCAGACCACCTTCTGTCCGCGGTACGTCCCGGGGGCGATGTGAATCTGGACCTCCCGGTGCGTCTTCATGGCGGCGATGAGCTGCTGGGCGCGGCCGAGGGTCAGGATCGCCTTGGCCGGCGAGCTGCCGTCGTTGGCGTCTTTGCCGGCGGGGGCCATGTAGATCAGCAGCGGGGGCGGCTTGCCCGCGTCGGGCTTCGGCCCAGTCGCGTCATGTAGGGCCGCGTCGGGCGTCGACTTGCCCATGTCGGGTTTCGGCCCAGTCGCGTCATGTAGGGCCGCGTCGGGCTTCGGCCCAGTCGCGTCATGTAGGGACGCGTCGGGTTTCGACTTGCTCAGATCTGGTGCCGGCGCGGCGTCGTGCCGCGCGGGACCGTCCGGCGCAGGGGGCTGGATTGGATCACTGCATGTTGCCAGGGCCAGAGCCAGGAACAGGGCCGGGGATGGCCGCATCATGTCCAGTTCGGGAACTTCGGCGCATCCGATACGATCACCTTCACCTTGCTGCAGTCCACCGGCTCGAGCAGGTCGAAGCTGCCGCTCTTGCCGGCCACCCTGGCGCAGCTGTAGCCGGCCTTGAACTTGGAGGACCACTTGTAGCCGCTGGTGACGTTCTTGACGTGGTACACGATGGCGTGGGTCGGGGCGCTCCCCAGGAGCTTGACCTTGCCGGGCCCCGAGGAGCCGGACAGCTTGCCGTCAGCCACGACCACGCCGCTGCCCACCATCATCAGCAGGGCCACGCCCACCTGCCCGTTGTTCAGCGCGCCCGCGGGCGGGGCCGCGGTGAACTTCATGGTGAAGTCCTTGCCGCTGGTGGTCGCCTCGCCCAGCTTCCAGCTGTAATCGGGGCTCGAGGCCGAGACCTGCCAGATCGCCATCACCTTGGCGCTGGCGGGCACGGTCTTTCCAGCGTCAGCCTCCACCGTGCCGGCCACGGTGAGGGTGTCAGCCCCACCGGCGCCGCCGTCCTTGACCGCGCCGGCGCCGTCCGGGGCGGATTTGTCGGTGTCGTCGGAGCAGGCCAGGCCGAGGATCAGCAACGCGGCGAGGCCGGTGAAGGTGATGAGCGAGCGAGTTGCGAGCATGAACGCCTCCAGGTGTTTGGGCCATGTTGCGCTGCTGGCCGCTGTGGATGTTGTGATCTTCGTCCCACAGGTTACACCCCACAACTTCTTTGTCCTGGAGCCGGCATCAGGATGCTACCTTTCAACCCATGTTCAAACGCCCCGTCGTCGTGATCCTCGCGCTGCTGTGGTGCGCCTGCCCTGCACCCACCAAGCCTGCGCTGGAGACCTGCCCGCCCCTGCCCGACCGCAAGGCTGCCGCCACGGAGCCTGCTGCCGCGCTCAGGCCTGCGCCGCCCACCACCCTGTTTCAGGGCGCCACCGTGTGGACCGCAGCGGGTCAGGTGCTGCAAGGCGCCGACGTCCTGGTCAGGGACGGCCGCATCGCAGAGGTGGGCCAGGGCCTCGAGGTCCCCGCTGGTGCCCTGGTGGTGCCCGGCAGCGGCAAGCACCTCACCCCCGGCCTCATCGATCCTCACAGCCACGTGGGCGTCTACTCGGCGCCCGGGCTGCTGGCCCACGCCGACGGCAACGAGATCGCCAAGCCGCTGTCCCCCGCCGTGCGCGCGGTGGACGCCCTGTGGCCCCAGGACCCGGCCCTGCCCCGCGCGCTGGCAGCGGGCGTGACGGCGCTGCACGTGATCCCCGGCTCTGGCAACCTCGTGGGGGGCGAGGGCGTTGTGATCCGCCCGCTGCCGGGGCGGGCGGCGCAGGACCTGCGGCTGGCCGACGCGCCGCGCACCCTGAAGATGGCGTGCGGTGAGAACCCGAAGCGGATCTACGCGGACAAGGGCGGCCCCTTCTCTCGCATGGGCAACGTGGCGCGGGTGCGCCAGGCCTTCATCAAGGCGCGGGAGTACAGGCGGAAGTGGGCGCGGCACGAGGACACGCTGAAGAAGTGGACAGAGGAGCGGGAGAAGCGCTGCAGCGGCGAGCCCACGGGCAAGCCCGCCTGGGCCCGCCAGGACTTCCCCCCCGCCCCGCCCGAGCGCGACCTGGCCATGGAGACCCTGGCCGCGGTGCTGGACGGGACGGTGCGGGTTCACATGCACTGCTACCGCGCCGACGAGATGGCGCTCATGCTGCGGCTGGCGCGCGAGCTCGGCTTCACCATCGGCGCGTTCCACCACGCCGTGGAGGCGTACAAGGTGCGAGACCTGTTGGCGCAGGCCGGCACCGGCGCCGTGGTCTGGATCAACTGGTGGGGCTACAAGGCCGAGATGCTCGACGCCATCCCCGAGAACGCGGCGCTGCTCGGCGCCGCCGGCGCCACGGCCGCCCTGCACTCCGACTCGCCGCTGGTGGTCCAGCGCATGCACCACGAGGCCGCCCAGGCGTACTTCCGGGGGCAGGATGCTGGCATCCCGATCACCGAGGATCAGGCCATCCGGCTGATCACCGCGGGGCCCGCCAAGCTGCTCGGGATCCTGGATCGCACCGGCACCATCGAGAAGGGCAAGCTGGCGGATCTGGTGCTGTGGGACGGCCACCCGTTCAGCGTGTTCACCCGCACGGACCGGGTGATGGTGGAGGGCAGGCTGCTGTTCGACCGCAGCGCCGACGCCACCCCGAGGGCCACCGACTTCGAGCTCGGCATGGTGCCGCGCCCCGCGCCCATGCCCGCCACGAAAAAGACCGCAGCCCCGAAGCTGCCCGCCGGCTGGCCGGCCAGGGCGCCGAGGCTCGGCGGCGGGGGCAAGCAGGGCCCGCGTGAGGTGAAGGCCACCGTGATCCGGGGGGCCACGGTCCACACCATGACCGGCCCTCCCATCGAGGACGGCGCGGTGGTGATGGTGAACGGGCGGATCACCGCCGTGGGCTCCGCCGCTGCCAACGCCCCGGCGGGGGCCCGGTTCATCAACGGCAGCGGCATGGTGCTGACCCCCGGACTGGTGGCGGCCGAGACCACCCTCGGCATGGTGGAGATCAACCTGGAGAAGTCGGCCAGGGACCACCGGCCCGACGGCAAGGGGCTGCCCCTGGTGCGGGCCGACCTGCGCGCCTGGGAGGCGCTCAACCCGGCCAGCGCCGCCATCCTCATCACCCGCCGGGCGGGGTTTACCTCCGCCATCATCCGCCCCGCCGGCGGCCTGGTGAGCGGCCAGTCAGCCGCCTTCGACCTGGCCGGGCTGCGCGCACCGGAGAACCGGCTCACCGGCCCGACCGCTGTGCACGTGGCCCTCGGCACACGCGGCGGAAACCGCGCCGGGGGGTCCCGGGCGCTGGCCCTGATGCGCCTGCGCCGGCTGCTGCAGGACGCCCGGGCGCTGAAGAGGTTGCGCAAGGAGACTGACGCGCGCAAGGTGCTCGACCTGTCGGCGCCGCTGAACCAGGTGCGCCCCATGGTCCCCGTGGTCGAGGGCAAGGTGCCGCTGGTGGTGACAGTGGACCGGGCCGCGGACATCCTGGCCGTGCTCAGGCTGGCGGCGACCCAGAAGGTGCGGGTGGCGCTGGAGGGCGCCGCGGAGGGGTGGAAGGTGGCCGACGACATCGCCCGGGCGGGCGCGCCGGTGCTGGTGCGCGTGGACCGGAACCTGCCCGCCTCTTTCGACGCCCTCGGGGCGCGCTATGACAACGCCGCCCGGCTGCACGCCGCCGGCGTGGTGGTGGGCATCAGCGCCGGCGGCTCCGCGCACAACGTGCGCTTCCTGCGCCAGGCCGCCGGCCTGGCAGCCGCCTGGGGGCTGCCCCGGCGCGCTGCCCTGGCAGCCATCTCCCGCGTACCGGCGGCAATCTTCGGCCTGGGAGACAGGGGCGTGATCCGCCCCGGCGCGCTGGCGAACATCGCGGTCTGGACCGGGGACCCGCTGGAGCTGTCGACCCGGGTCAGGCAGCTCTACATCGGCGGACAGGAGGTGGACCTCGCCACCCGCCAGACAGCGCTGCGGGACCGCTACCTCAAGCTCGGCGACTGAAGCTCTACAGAGAGAACCGGCTCAACAGATGCAAGTCGAACGCCTGCAGGTGGTACAGCAGGACGAAGTAGTAGATCATGAAGACGAAGAAGATGGCTATCACTGACATGGCGTGGTTGCGTCGCCGCCAGAGCAGGTATGAGCCGAGGAACACCAGCGACAGCTTGCCGACGATGAACAGCACCGGGGAGCGGGTGATCAGCTCGTTCATCACCGGGTTCGCCTCCACGGCCAACCCGGCCCAGACCCAGTAGATGGTCAACGCGCCGTCGCACAGGTTGAGCACGAGGAGCGCCCCGACGATCCACTTGAGCCAGATGAAGTGTTTTTCGGTGCCGATGGCGCGCGCCATTGTCACCAGAGTACCATCAATCAAGGAGCGCCCTGCATGCATCCCTCCGCCGACATCACCCTGACCATCTGTCCATTCTGCGAGCTGGAGACGCCGCCCATCGGCATCGCCATCCTCAGGTCGGCGCTGCGGCGCCAGGGGCTCACGGCCCGGGTGATCGATCTGAACGCCGAGGAGCTCGCGGCGGCGGAGCCGGACAGGCGGCTGCTGTGGGACCGCCAGCGATACCTGATGGACCTGATGGACCCGGCGCGATTCGTCCGGCTGCTGCCCGAGCTGGATCCGATCCTGGAGCGCTGCGTCGCGCGGCTCCTCTCGACCCCGGCCCGGTTCATCGGCTTCTCCACGTTCAACCAGAACATGCGCGTCTCGGCCGAGATCGCCGCCAGGATCAGGCGCGCGGATCCATCCCGCAAGATCATCTTCGGCGGCCCCTCCTGCCTCGTGGCGGCCGAGCGGCAGTGGGTCCCCGAGGGCGCGGTGGACGCCTTCGTGGTGGGGGACGGCGAGGAGGCGCTCCCCGGCGCCATGGCGGCCCTGGACGCGGACCAGCCCTCGGCCATGGCGGGCGTGGTCTTCACCTGTCAGGACGATCCGGGGGCCATGGTGGAGCCGGCGCTGCTGAGCGACCTGTCGCGGCAGCCGGTGCCGGACTACGGCGAGCACCCCCTCGACCTGTACCGCGCCGCGGATCCCTCGGGCGAGCTGGAACTCCCCATCGTCGGGAGCCGCGGCTGCTTCATGACCTGCGCGTTCTGCAACGAGCGCGGCCTTATCAAGCGCTACCGATCCCGCACGGGCGAGGCCATCTTCGACGAGATGCGGCGACTCCACGAGCGCCACGGCGCCGCCCGGTTCAACTTCACCGACGCGGCGTTCAACGGTCGCCCCGCCGTGCTCGAGCGCCTGGCCGATCTGATCCTGGAGCATGATCTCTCCCTGCGCTGGCGCGCCCAGGCCATCCCCCGCGGCGACATGTCCCGGGAGCTGATGACGAAGCTCCGGCGCGCCGGGCTGACCTCGGTGACCTACGGGGTCGAGTCAGCCGCTCCCCATGTGCTGAAGCTGATGCGCCGCGATCATTCATGGCTGGCGCCGGGCAAGGCCCTGCGCCGCACCCGGGCAGCCGGCGTGGAGGTGGCCATCAACCTGATGGTCGGCTTCCCGGGCGAGACAGAGGAGGACTTCCAGCAGACCCTCGACTTCGTGCGAAAGAACCGGGACCACGTGGACCGGGTGGACAACATCCACCCGTTCTTCATCTCGCCGCTGTCGGCAGTGGAGCGGGCACCGGAGACCTTCGGCATCCAGCAGCTGCCCGACGGCCCCATGGCCCGCGCCATGGAGTGGGTCGGGCCCGAGGGCAACACCTACGAGCGCCGCAAGGAGCGGGTGGTACGCCTGTGCCAGGCGCTGCGCGCCGCCGGGATCCCCTTCGACGAGAGCCAGCTCAACGTCTACGACCAGACCGCCGAGGTGCAGCCCGACGAGCCGACGCCGGATGCCGGGGAGCCCGCGGTGGCCCTGGACGACGTGGCGCTCCTCGGCGACGGCGAGCGCGCGCCGGACGGGGCGTTCAGCCCGGGTGACCGGCTCACCGTACTGTTCCGCTACCGCGTGTGCCATCCCGGCGTGGCGGATCCGCTCTTCAGGGTTCAGGTGTTCATGGCGAATCGCCCGGACTCGGGCGAGAGCATGGTCTTCGGCAGCAACACCGACCGGGCCGGCCTGCACATCGGCCCCCTGGAGGTGGGCCCCGGCGAGGCGCGGCTGACCCTCCACCAGCTCAACATGGCCGGGCAGCTCCGCGTGGTGGCAGGGGTGTGGCCGGAGGAGATGGCCCCCGAGGCGTACGACATCTGGCAGGGGCCGCTGTCGCTGAACGTGCAGGGGGGCGGCCTGGTGCACCAGCCTGCCGAGGTGGAGGTGGAGCCGGGCCAGGCACCCGCGGCAGGCCTGGCGGTGGACGATGGCCACGGCCTCGAGGACGCGCCCCTGCGGGCGGGGGAGCAGCTGGTGGCGCGCCTCGGCGTGGATCCGGATCAGCGGGGCAGCGCCGCGGTATGCGCCCGCGTATTTCGGGGGCAGGACATGGTCAGCCAGGCTGACGCAGAGGTGACGCTGCCCGGCGGCCCTCAGCTGGTGCGGGTCAGGTTCGCCCCGCTGAACTTGCTGGGCGGCTCCTACCGGCTGCGCTTCACCCTGTCAGTCGCCGGCGAACAGCTCGCCTCGGTGGATCAGGGGTTCCAGGTGCGCAGCGGGCGCACCGACGGCGCCGGGCTGGCGCGCCACCACGCGACCTGGACGGTGGACCACAACCGTCAGAGGTGAAACACACCCGCTGGCTCGAGCCTTCGCTCCTCGCCCGCCAGGGGGACCACCTGCCGCGCGGTGATCTTCAAGTCCCGGGCGCCCCGGGCACCCCGCCGTATCGCCACGGCCGCCCTGTGGCGCGTGGACGGTGAGAAGAGGGCGAACTGCCACTCGGCGGGCAGGTCCGCCACCTCGGGCGCGAACTCGATGCGCGGCGGCGGCCCCTGGAGCAGCCGGTAGGTGAAGCCGCCCAGGGGCAGGGCCAGCCCCATACCCCGCGCCTTGATGTACGCCTCCTTGAGGGTCCAGTAGTCGAAGAACCGGTCCTGCTGGTGGTGCGCGGGCAGGCGGTGCAGATCCATGACCTCGTCGCGAGAGAAGAACCGATCCGCGATGGCCACGCCGTCGGTGTGGCGCCGGGTGTCCTCCACGTCCACGCCGAGGTCACGCCCCAGGGCCACGGCCAGCACCATCAGCCCTTTCGTATGGGACAGGTTGAAGCGCAGCGCCGGGGAGCCGAGCTGGTCAGGGACGAGGTCGGGCCGGCCGTGCTCGTTCTTCTCAAACCGCCAGCCGCGCGGGTCGCCGTCCCGGTAGCGCGACAGGGTGGTGCGAACCAGCGCCCGGGCCACTAGGAATTCGTGCCGGGCGCGCTCCACGATGAACCGCCGCCGCCGCGCCTCCTCGTCGGAGGTCAGCAGCCCCCGGTACTCCTCCAGCAGGGCCGCATCGCGGATCTCATCCTGGAAGACGAACCAGAGGTGAATCTCGTCGGGCGCGAGGCGCATCTGCGGAGTTTAGCCTGAAGCTGTTGTGCTGTTGAGGGCAGGAGTTGGCGCGGCCATGGCCGGCCTGCGGATATGACACCTCCAATGACCACGCGGCGAGACGCCGCGTCTACCTTGCATCGGAGCCCGATGTTTCGAGGTCCATAAGGAGTCTATGCGCGAGGACGAGCCTGAGGGGTGAGCCGCCTTTCGGACCGAGCCTGACGAAGGCATCGGAGCCGCGGGCCAGGCGCGAGGATTGAGAAGCGGTCGGCGAAGCCGAGCGCGAGGCTCCTGCGGAGCGTCGCGCAGCTTCGAAAGCGTAGCAGAGCTACGCAACCGACGAGCAACAAAGCCCGCGGTTTCGAGGTCCATAAGGTGTCAACACGCGAGGACGAGCCTGAGGGGTGAGCCGCCTTTCGGACCGAGCCTGACGAAGGCA
>CAZEFW010000134.1:12728-26861 GCA_964511535.1 uncultured Myxococcales bacterium
AGGCGCGAGGAGGGAGCTTGCTGGAGGCAAGCGACCGACGAGCAACAAAGCCCGCGGTTTCGAGGTCCACAAGGTGTCAAAACGCGAGGACGAGCCTGAGGGGTGAGCCACCTTTCGGACCGAGCCTGACGAAGGCATCGGAGCCGCGGGCTAGGCGCGAGGAGGGAGCTTGCTGGAGGCAAGCGACCGACGAGCAACAAAGCCCGCGGTTTCGAGGTCGAGTCAGGCGAAGGGAGAAAGCGGCGAACCCCTCAGGCGAGGAGTTCCTTGCCGTAAGTGTAGCCCTTGTCGAAGGCGCTCAGGTTCAGGCTCTCGGTGCCGCGGGGCACGCTGACCTTCACCGCCTCGCGCATGGCGTCGGCGCCGATGACGTCGTGCATGGCTGCGAAGAAGCCGACCATGACGATGTTGAGCACCATCTTGCGCCCCAGCTCCTCGGCGAAGCGAGTGGCCGGGATGCCGTGGGCCTTGCCCTTGATGTTGATGCCGTCCAGCTTCACCAGCTCGTCTTCGTAGAGCATGATGGCGTTCTCATCCTCCTTGAGCAGGGGCGCGAACCGCGTGGCCGCGTCCTGGCTCATCACCACGAGGATGTCCGGGCGGGAGACGTACGGGTAGAGGATCTTCTCCGGAGAGACCACAACCTGGGCCGAGCAGGAGCTGCCCCGCGCCTCCGGCCCGAAGGCCTGGGTCATGGTGGAGAACTTGTCGTCGTAGATGGCTGCGGCCTTGCCCACGATGATGCCTGTGAGGATCACGCCCTGTCCGCCGAAGCCGCCGATCTTGATCTCGGTTACGCTCATTTTAATCAGCCTCCTTGATCAGTCCCGCCACGGGTAGGGACGGTAGCGGGCGCCGATGGCCGCCGCGTTGCGCTGGTTGTAGCCGTCGAGCCAGGTGGGGCGGTCGCGGTCCACGAACTTGCCGCAGATGATCTCGTCCTGGAAGTCCATCTGGGTCTCGCGGGTGTCGGCGCCGTTCTTCACCACCGACTTCTCCTTGTAGTACTGCATGGCCGCCAGGCCGTCGCCCAGCTTGTTGCGCCGCTGGTACAGGGTCGGGCACGGGGCGATGATCTCCACGAAGGAGAAGCCCGGCTTCATCAGGGCCTCCTTCATCGCCTTGGTCACCTGGCGCACGTGGTAGGCGGTCCAGCGGGCCACGTACACGGCGCCGCAAGAGTCGGCCAGGAACGGCAGGCTGAAGGTGTGCTCGAAGGCGCCGTAGGGCGCGGTGGTCGCCACGGCCGGCTCCGGCGTGGTGGGGGTCACCTGCCCGCCGGTCATGCCGTAGATCAGGTTGTTGACGCAGATGACGGTCATGTCCATGTTGCGCCGGGCGGCATGGATGAAGTGGTTGCCGCCGATGGCGGTCAGGTCACCGTCGCCGGAGTAGACCACGACCTTCAGGTCGGGGTTGCCGAGCTTCAGCCCGGTGGCGAAGGCTATGGGCCGACCGTGGGTGGTGTGGAACGAGTCGAGCTTGGCGTAGCCAGCCACGCGGCCGGTGCAGCCGATGCCCGAGACGATGGCGGTCTTGTCCAGGTCGAGCCCCGACTTGGTCAGGGCGCGGCCGAAGCAGTTGACCGTGGTGCCGATGCCGCAGCCGGGGCACCAGATATGTGGCATCCGATCTTCTCGGATGTAAGGGATGACGGGGTTGACGTGGCTCTCGTCGCTCATTTGGCCACCTCCATGATTGCCTTGTAAATGACCTCGGGGTCGAACACCTCACCCCCGGCGCTGTCCACCAGCACGGTCTTGCACTGACCGGCCACGCAGCGCTCCAGCTCCCAGTACATCTGGCCCAGGTTCATCTCGGGCATGACCAGCGCGGGCACCTGCCCGGCCAGCTCGCGGATGCGCTTCTCGGGGAAGGGCCACGGGGTGTTGAGACGCAGGGAGCCGACCTTGATGCCCTGCTCACGCGCCATGGCCATGGCCCGCAGCGCCACCCGGTAGGTGATGCCGTAGGAGACCACCACCACGTCGGCGCCATCGATCTGGTCCTCGTCGATGTCGATGATGTCGTCGGCCTGCAGGCGAATCTTGTCCACCAGCCGGCGGATAAGCTTCTCCTGGGCTTCCTGGCTGATCACCGGGTAGCCGCGCTCGTCGTGGGTCAGGCCGGTGACGTGGAACCGGAGGCCGTCGCCCGCCTTCATCATGTCGGGCACCATGTACGGGCTGTCGTCGTTCACCTCGTAGGGCAGGAAGTCATCCTTGCCCTTGGTGGTGTAGCGCCGCGGGTAGACCTCGATCTCGTCGGCCGGCGGGATGTCCACCCGCTCGGTCATGTGGCCCACGCACTCGTCCATCATGAGCATGACCGGCACGCGGTACATCTCGGCCAGGTTGAACGCCTTGACCGTGAAGTCGAAGCACTCCTGGGGCGACGAGGGGCACAGGGCGATGATCTCGTAGTCGCCGTGGCTGCCCCAGCGCGCCTGCATCATGTCCGCCTGGCCCGGCAGGGTGGGCAGACCGGTGGAGGGGCCACCACGCTGCACGTTCACCCACACCGTGGGGCACTCCATGATCGCGGCCAGGCCGATGTGCTCCATCATCAGCGAGAAGCCGGGACCCGAGGTCACGCTCAGCGACTTCCGGCCGGCCCAGACCGCGCCCTGCAGAGTGATGGACGAGGCGATCTCGTCCTCCATCTGGATGAACACGCCGCCCACGTGGGGGAAGCGCGCAGCGATGCGCTCGACCACCTCGGTGGAGGGGGTGATGGGGTAGCCGGCCGCAAAGCGGCAACCGGCGGCCAGCGCGCCCTCGCAACAGGCATGGTTTCCGTCGAGGTAATGGCGCCCGGTGAGGACGCCCGCAGGATCTGCCTTCATATCCGAAATCCTCCGTTAGATTCTCAAGTCGATCCCTCGGGATCGCTTTCGCACAAAAGGTTGTCTCGCCCTGCTCGGCCTACTTCTCCGGCTTCTTGTAGTTCGGGTTCGGCCCGACCTTGAAACCGAAGATGGCGAAGTCCGGGCAGTACAGCCCGCACAGGTCGCAGCCGTTGCAGTAGTTCTGATCCACCAGGACTGGCGGGTGGTATCCCTTGGCGTTGAAATCCTCGCTCAACTCCAGGGCACCCGTGGGGCAGAACTCGACGCAGAACGCGCATCCCTTGCAGCGCTCAACCTCGACCTCCACGTTCCCAAGGTTCTTTTGGATCTTCCTCTTCTTGGCAAGTGAGTCTGTCATGAATTCCTCCTCGCGGGACCGCCCTCACGGCGCCGCGGATGCTGCGTCTGACGCTGCACTTTCATGTAGGGAAGGAAGGACTTGGCAGGGTCCAATTCGACACCTTTGTGATCTCTTGAGGGTGCCATGCGTATGAAATGCATTACTTAATCCAGGCTCTGCCTGACTTCCAAAATCGCCTTACCACCGCATTTTCTTTTTTGCCAGACTTTAGTTCAGTATTCCCCAATGTTTTTACATCTTTGGCGAGGATTGTTAAATTAGCCGCGGCTATTTGGGCGGGATTTACTGGCAAAATGACGCACAGCGTCTATTGCGGGGTGAGGGCATCCCCGGACTCCCATCGCACGCGTTGCTGCCAATCACTCACCAGCAGGACCATCCCATTGGGCAGCGAGAGCCCGGCGAGAGACTCCAGGGCCTTGCCCGCCGCGCCGAGCTTGCCCCTGCGATGCAGACACCGGGCCTGGGTCAGGTACGCCTCCACGAGGAAGTCCTGGTTCGGTAAGCCGAGGCGGATGGCCTCCGCCACGGGCGCCGCCGCCAGATCGCAGTGGCGCCGGTTGGCCAGCTGCTTGGCTAACAGGTAGTGGCCCAGGCCGGAGGCGCCCTCCCCTTCCACGGGCAACAACGCCTGGATCCGCTGGGCGAGGTAGACATCGCGGCCGGGATCTCGCGGGTCGTCGGGTGCCGGGTTGATATAGCGCTGGATGAGGCGCGCCACCTCACCATCGGCCGATGCGCCCAGCCGCTTGAGCACCATGACCCGCCGCCTGCCAGGTCCCGCGGCCAGGCCGGACGCCTCGGTGTAGCTCCGCACCGCGGCGGTGCTGTCCCCTTGCCACCAGCGCATGTCGCCCAGCAGCTCGATGACCTCCCTGCGGAGCGGCTTGCTCATGGCCGGGTGCGCCAGCAGCTTCTGGCCCGCGGCCCGGGCCTCGTCCAGACGCGCGGCCGCCACCAGGGCGTGCACCAGCTCGAAGTGGTGCCCGGGATCCCCCGGCTCGAACCGACAGATCCGCCGGTACGTGGCGATGGCGTCGGCGTGCTCGTTGCGGCCCTGGAGCGCCCTGGCCTCTGCCCGCAGGTTGGCGATCTCGTGGCCACAGACCCGGCGCATGATGCCGGGCCGCCTGAAGCGCTCCCGGGCCAGCTGCAGGGTGCGCTCGGGCACCTGCACCTCGGCGTCGAGCCAGCGGCTCCAGGCCGCCAGCAGCGACGGAAGGGAGCGGCCGTAGACCCCGAGGAAGTCCCCGCCGGTACGGTAGACCTGTTTCAATTTCTGCACCCCGTACAGCTCCACCAGCCGGCGGCAGAACGAGCCGGCCAGGGTGTAGCTGCGCCCGGCGGCGTGGGTCAGGAAGCCGGCGCCGAACAGGCTGCGCAGGGGCGGCGCCAGCCCGAGGCGGCGCAGGGCCGCGGCGTACTGGTGCGCGGTGCTGTCGCCGTAGGGGCGCCAGTCGGCGGCCACCGCCAGGCCCTCGATGAGCCCCACGTTGAACCGCGGGTGGGGCAGCGGGCTCCAGCGCCAGCTCAGGCTCACGCCGAACAGCGGGTCGCCGAACCGGGCGCCGAAAATATGGGCCAGCTCGTGCTTGAGCACCCGGTGGGGGAAGCCGAGGTCCTGCATGTAGATCTCGCCGCGCCACGGCTTCGCGATGAGGGTACGGCCCGCGCCCATGAGCCGCCGCTTCTGGGCGGCCGAGGCGAAGATGAACGACCGGATCGCTCGCGGGGACACGCCCAGGTATGCCTCGAGCTGGGCGTAGCGGAACTCGTGGTCCCGCTTGAGCAGCGCCACCTGCCGCGGCGGCATCCTCGCCGGGTAGTGGATGGTGAAGTGCTTTGTTTTGGTCACCCCGCCCAGCTCCCGGGCCACCTGGTCTGCCGAGATGGCGAAGCCGATCTCACCACGTAGCAGGAAAAGGGTCAGCCCAAGCAGCAGGCAGGGCGCCCCGGCCAGCGCCGGCCACCAGCGACGGAGGCGCAGGCGGAGGCGAAGCTCCAGCGGGTCGAGCAGGGCCGCTGCCAGCAGCAGCGCGCCTGCAGCCCAGGCAAGGTTGTGCAGCCGGTAGATCAGCAGGGTGGCGCCGATGCTCACCGTCTCGTCGTACATCGCCCCGGGGAAGTAGCCGACGAACGGGTCGTAGGCGAAGATGGCCGGCGCGTCGTAGAAGCGCCACACGCCCCAGGCGGCCGAAGCGAAGAAGGTCGCGATGGCGCCCACGGTGCCGAGCCAGGCCCGGGGCATGGCCACGCCCCACAGGACCCCGGCGACGGTGGCCACCACCACGCTCAGCGACGGGAGCAGCGCGAAGAACGCCAGGCCCTCGAGGTAGTCGCAGTTCTTCACCCGCAGCATGTTGAGGCTGATAACGCCGAGGGGCAGCAGGAGCAGCCCCAGGTTGGCCAGCAGGGCGCGTCCGGTGAGCCGCAGCAGCGCGGCCGGGCCGCCTCCCTCGGGCACCACCAGGCCCTCGTCTCCCTGCCGCGCGCGGGCCACCTGCGCCGAGCCCAGGTGAAGCGCGGCCAGGCTGGCGGCCACGGCCAGGCTCAGGGAGAACTCGTAGCCGAGCAGGTTGAACAGGGGCACGAAGCAGAGGGCCACGGCCAGCGCCGTGAGGAGCAGCAGCCAGGCGAGGTACCGCTTCGTGGAAAGTGCGCGGCGCATGGTCACTTTTATAGCGTACCCTGCCCTGTTGATGTTCAATGGACTTGGCTTGCAAGGCCCGGGGCTTCATGTTTGAATTTTATAGTTAGCCAGATTACACACCGAAGGCCGAAAGGGAGTTCAAAGCCATGAGTCGACCGAGAGAAGTCGGAGGACGCCTGGTCGTCAGCCTCATCATGTTCTCTGTGCTGCTCATGATCGCGCCGCGGGCGCGTTCAACTGAACTGTCGGAGCTGGAGCGCGCCAAGGCGATCTTCAAAAAAGCCGAGGTCCACTTCAAGCTGGGCGAGTTCAAGCAGGCCCTGCCGCTGTACAAGGAGGCGTATCGGGTCAAGGCGATCCCGGCGTTCCTGTTCAACATCGGCCAGTGCCACCGCTACCTGGGGCAGTGCGACCAGGCCAACTTCTTCTTCCGGCAGTACCTCGCGGGGGTGCCGAACTCGCCTCACGAGGCCAAGGTCAAGGAGCTGATGGTCAGCTGCAAGCCGGCCGGGCCAGGCAAGCCGGCCGAGCCCACCAAGCCGGCCGAGCCCACCAAGCCGGCCGAGCCCACCAAGCCGGTCGAGCCCGCGAAGCCGGCCGAGCCCACGAAGCCGGCCGAGCCAACAGAACCGGTAGATCCAGGGCAGCAGGAAGGGAGCAACCTGCGTGAGGTGTTGATCTGGACCGGCGCCGGCCTCGGGGCCGCACTCCTGGTGACCGGCGCGGTCACCGGCGGCATGGCCTATGACCGGAGCCAGACCTTCAAGGATCCCGAGACGCCCTACGAGGACCTGCAGGGGCTGGAGGACTCGGGCAAGACCTTGCGCGCGGTGGCTGTGGCCTCCCTGGCAGTGGGCACGCTGGCTGTGGCTGGTTCGGTGCTGGTCTACGTCCTGTATCCAAAAGAAGAGCGCGACACCACAGTCGCGCTGGCTCCCCTGCCCTCGGGCGGGGCCATCATCCTGGGCGGGAGGTTCTGAGATGCGCCGACTCGTGATCATCATCGCGCTGGCCGGCCTCGCCGGCTGTTGGGACTTTCCCGCCGAACGTTACGACGTCAAGGACTCGGGTCGAGACGGCGTGGTTGCAGACCAGAAGGTCAACATGGACAGGAAGAAGGTCGTGGATGTGGATGTGGCAGCCGACCTGGCCCTGGACAAGGCGGCGCCCCTCGACCTGCCGGGGGATCAGGGCCCCACTGTAGACCTCACGCAGGATCAGGGCCCCACCGCAGACCTCCCGCAGGATCAGGGCCCGACCACAGATCTCCCCCTGGATGGCCCGGGCAAGGACCTGAGCCCGGACAAGACCCCGCCCCCACCTGACCAGAAGGTGCTGCTCGGCCTGGGCAAGCCGTGCACCGCCGCAGGCCAGTGCGTCAGCGGCGTGTGCAAGGACAAGGTCTGCTGTAACAACGCCTGCGCCGGCCCTTGCAAACGCTGCGACCAGACGGCCAGCATGGGGACCTGCGCAGACGTCGCCAACGGGCAGGACCCGGACAACGACTGCCCCGACGATACAGCCGCCACCTGCGGCCGCGACGGCCAGTGTGATGGCAAGGGCGCCTGCCGCAAGTACGCCGCCGGCACCATTTGCGGCGCGGGCATGTGCAAGGCATCGGATCCGATCAAGGTGATCCCGCCGTCCGTCTGCACCAAGAAGAGCAGCTGCGTCAACCTGATGACCACCATCGGGGAGACCGACTGCGGCACCTACCGCTGTAACCCGGCGGGCCCTGGCTGCCACTTCCCCTGCAGTTCGGGCGCCCAGTGCAAGCCGGGCATCCAGTGCAAGGCTGGTGGAAAATGCGACGGCAAGCTGCGACCCCTGGGCGCCACATGCAAGAACAAGAACGAGTGCGCCTCGGGCTACTGCAAGGACAAGGTGTGCTGTGACAAGGACTGCAAGGGCAAGAACCACACCTGCACACAGCCCGGCGCCATGGGCCGCTGCTTCAACCTGGACTCCGGAAAGAAGTAGCGCGGATCAATCAGCGAAGGGATCGATGGTGCCGTGGGTGACGTCCACCTTCTTGGTCTTGCCGCCGCCCTTCCTGGGCGGCTTGCGCGGGGGCTTCTTGATCGGCCGTGGGGTGGGGCGATGGGTCGGCGGGCTGGCTGCCGCCGGGCTGGCATCGGGCGCGGCCTCGGAGGCCGCGTCGGGTTCCGCCACACCCTGATCAGGTGCGGCCGGCGTGGCCACGGGCGTCGCAGCGGGCTGCGCCGCTGGCGGCCGGGTCTTGCTGGGCAGGGGCTGCCGATCCACTGCAGGCGGCGGTACATCCGTGCCCCTGATCAGCCGCACCGCCACGCCGATGACCACCCCCACCATCACGAACACGAGCACCAGCAACAGCTTCCAGTTGACCTTGTCACTGAGCCGCTCCCCGCCTCCCACGGCCACGGTGGGGCGGAAGGCCTCGGCGCCCCCGGCGGCGTATTCTCGCGGCGCCCGCACATCCTGCAGGTAGTCCTTTAGCGCCCTGTACAGCTCACCCGCGCTCTGGAAGCGCAGCTCCGGGTCCTTGAGCAGGCAGCGAAAGATCTGCGCCTCCAGCCGCGGGTCCACACTGGTAGTGCCGCCGGTCTCCGCGGACAGCGGGGGCGGCAGGTCCTTCATCACCATGCCGTAGATCTCGCCGATGCTCTTGGCGGCGAAGGGCACCTTGCCGCACAGGAGCTCATAGAGCACCACGCCGAGAGCGTAGATGTCGGTGCGCTGGTCCACCGGCTGGGCCATGAGCTGCTCGGGGGCCATGTACTCCGGGGTCCCGATGGCCGTGCCGGGCTCGGTGAGGGGCTGCTCGCCCTCCCGCTCCATGACCCGCGCGATGCCGAAGTCGAGCAGCTTGATGCGCGGCTGCGGGTCGTCCGTGTCGAGCAGGAAGATGTTCCCCGGCTTCAGGTCGCGGTGGATGATCTTCTGGGCGTGCACGGCCTGCAGCGCGCTGGCGACCTGCAAGATGACATGCACCGCCTCCGGGGGCGACATGGTGCCGGTGTTGCGCAGGTAGTAGCCCAGGTCCTCGCCCTCGAGGTGCTCCATCACCATGTAGACCAGCGGGGGAGACTCGTCGTAGTCCTCGACGAAGTCGTTGATGTTGATGATGTTCGGGTGCCCGATCTGGTTGACCGCCCGCGCCTCGTTGAAGAAGCGGTCCACGATGTCCTGGCGCATGGTCAGCTCTGGCTTGAGCACCTTGATCGCCACCTTTCCGCCCAGCCGCGCGTGGCTCGCCAGATAGATGTCGCCCATGCCGCCCCGGGCGATGCGATGCTTCACCAGGTGGTTACCCAGCAGGCGCCCCTCGAGCATGTGCTCGGTGCGCCGGTTCACCTGTGTGGACTTATCCGAGATATTTCCTCTGTCCATGGCTGCGCTGCACGATACTATCACCTCTCCGGCAAGTGGGCAGGAATCTCACAGGCGTCTGCTCAGCGGTTGCCATGACGAGGGATGGCGAATACATTTGTTGGGGCACAGACAATAATGAAAGCACGTTCATACAAGAGTCCCGGCGCGGCGCGCTGGTTGGGAATCGTTGCAGCGGCGTTGATCCTGGTGGGCTCCGCGGGCAATGCCGCGGGCCAGGAAGATTTCACCAAGCTGCTGGCAGCGCAGGAGCTGTACCGGCAGGCCGAGTTCCAGTTCAAGGCCGAGCAGTACAAGCAGGCGCTCTCCCTGTACAAGAAGGCGTACGAGACCAAGCCTCTGCCCACGTTCCTGTTCAACATCGGCCAGTGCCACCACCTGCTGGGCCAGTGCCGGCTGGCGAGCGCGGTGCTGCTGCGGTTCCTCACCACCGAGCCTGACGACAAGAAGAAGGAAGATGTCAACCGGATGATCGCTTCCTGCAAGCCAGCTCCGGGCGACTCGCCACCACCGATGGATCCGGTCACGCCGCCGGGGCCCGCCGTGGTGGAAGGAGGCCCGGGGGCGCAGCCAGGCGGCGAGGAGGACATTCTGGGTAACCGGAAGATCCTGCTCTGGGGCGGCGCAGGCCTGAGCGCCGCGCTGCTGATCACCGGCGCCGTCACCGGCGGCATGGCCCAGGCCAGGAGCAACGACTACAACGATCTCGCCACCCCGCCGGAAGACCTGGCAGACCTGCGCGAGTCGGGCATCAAGCTGCGCAACGCCGCGGTGGCCACCCTGGCGCTGGGCGCCGGCGCGGCCCTGGGCACGGCGCTGATCTACATGCTCTCTGGCCCAGCCGATGAGGAAGCGCCGTCGGTGAGCCTCGCCCCGCTGCAGGGCGGCGGCGCACTGGGCATAGGAGGGAGGTTCTGATGCGTCGCGCGTTGATCATCGTGGGCGCCCTCGGGCTGGGCGCCTGCTGGGAGTTCCCCGAGAGCCGGCTCTACCCGGCTGACGACCTCGCGCCGCCTCCTGCCGAGGCGGGGCCTGATCTGCCCCCGCAGCCGGACATGGAGCCGGACCAGCCCCAGCCGCTGGACATGGAGCCGGATCAGCCGCAGCCGCCGGACATGGAGCCGGACCAGCCGCTGCCGCCGGACATGGCGCCGGATCTGCCCGACCCCGTGCCGGACATGGCTCCCGACCAGCAGCCGCCGCCGCCGGACATGGCGCCGGATCAGCCGCTGCCGCCGGACATGAGCCCCGACATCAAGCCGCCTCCGGACCTGAAGCCGCCGCCGGACATCAAACCGCCGCCGGACGTCAAGCCGCCGCCGGACACCGCGCCGCCGCTGGACGCCGCGCCCAAGCTGAAGCTGGGCAAGCCATGCACCAGCGCCACGCAGTGCCAGAGCGGCTTCTGCGCGGACAAGGTTTGCTGCGACACTGCCTGCGCCAGCAAGTGTTCGTTCTGCTCCTTTTCGGGCAAGCGTGGCACCTGCACCCTGGTCCCCGCGGGCCAGGACCCGGTCAACGACTGCAAGCCTGAGAAGGGCAACAAGTGCGGCTTCGACGGCTTCTGCGACGGCAAGGGCGCGTGCCGGGCCCCCGCCGCCGGCTCCATCTGCAACAAGACCGGCGGCTGCAACGCCAGCAAGCCCACCCAACTGGACCTGCCGTGGATCTGCACCAAGCAGCGCAAGTGCGTCAACCTGAACACCACCGTCGGCAGCATCAACTGCGGCACCTACCTCTGCAACAAGACGACCAAGAAGTGCTGGGCGCCCTGCTCCGGCTCCGTTCAGTGCAAGAGCGGCAGCAACTGCGGCGGTAACAAGTGCGGCGGCAAGAAGTGGCCCCTCGGCACCGCTTGCACCTCCGGCGCCACCTGCGCCAGCGGCAAGTGCGTGGACAAGGTGTGCTGCGACTCTGCCTGCACGGGCAGCGGCCAGACCTGCGCCCAGAGCGGCGCCCTCGGTCGCTGCATCGACCTGACCACCGGCAAATGAGCTACCGGAAGCTCCACTGGGTGCTGGCCGCCGTGGTGGCGGCGGTGGCCCTGGTGCGGTTCTTCTCGGGCGACCTGCTGGGCGCCATCTTCCCCCTGGTGCTGGCGTTGATCTTCGCCTCCATCGCGGCGGACTACCCGATAATCCGAGGCGCCCGGCGTGCCTGGCGCGCCCTGCGCCGGTGGATCTTCGTGCTGCTGCTGGCGGCGCCCGGCGCGGCGTCCGCGGCCGAGGACCCGGCGCTGATCCTGCTCTACAACGGCCTCGGAACCGAGGCGGGGGCGCGCATCTGGGGCCGCGTGGTTGAGGACCCGGGGTTGCCGCCGGCCACGGCCAGCGAGGGGCGCCTGATGCGGCTGCGGCGCACCGTGGCGGTGATGGAGTCGGACGAGATCCCGGGGGCGAAGGTGCGCCTCGAGGTGCTGGGCAAGTCGCACGAGGTCCGCGCTGATGACGAGGGGTTCTTCACCGCCTCGCTCAACGGGCCGCTGCGGGCGGGGGACCACGAGGTCACCGCCCGGCTCGCCGGGACCAGGCGCAAGTCGAGATCCGCACCGGGGCGGCTGCTGGTGTGGCCGCGCAAGCCGGGCGTCGCGGTGATCAGCGACATCGACGACACCATCCTGCGCACTGGCGTGGGCAACAAGGCGAAGCTGGTGGGCAAGGTGCTCTTCTCCAACGCCCATGACCTGCGCAGCTTCAGCCACGCGCCCGCCCTGTACCGCGCCTGGGCCCGGCGCGGCTACCCCCTGGTGTACGTGTCCGGCTCGCCGTTCAACCTCTACCCGCGGATCACGCGCTTCATGGCGCTGCGCGGCGTGCCAGCGGGCGCCTTCTTCCTCAAGGACTTCGGCACCGACGCCCTGACCAAGCAGGTGGCGTACAAGGTGGAGCGGATCCGGCGGGTGATGTCGCTGCTGCCCGGCTACCGCTTCATCCTGGTGGGCGACTCGGGGGAGAAGGATCCCGAGGTGTACCGCAAGATCCAGCGGGCGCACCCGAAGCAGGTGGTGGCCACCCTGATCCATCGGGTGTCCAACGAGCGGACGGACGCGCCCCGCTTCGCCGGGCAGCTCCTGTTCAACTGGTACTCCGGCCTGGCCCGGCGCCTCGGGGCGAAGAAGCTGCTGACCCCCGCCGAGGTCGCCGCCGTGCTGGAAAGAAAGTGAAGCGCACCAGGCGCAGCGCCCTGGCCGCGCTGGCCGCCGCGCCCCTGGCGCCCCTCTGCGTGCCCCGCACGGCGCACGCCATCGGGCCTGGCTCCAAGCTGAAGCTGGCCCAGCTGCTCTACACCGGGGGAAACCCCGTGCCGCGGCCCACCGCCCTGCGGCGGCTCTCCTGGGAGGTTGAGAAGCGCACCAGCGTGGACATGGCGCTGGAGCCGGTGCGGCTGCGCGTCCGGTCCGGGCAGCGCGGCGGGGCCCGGGAGGACCTGTTCCGGCACCCGTTCCTCTACCTCGGCGGCGACAGCGCGTTCGCCCCCTTCCCCGACGAGGACCTGGCCCGGCTCAAGCGGTTCCTCGTTTACGGCGGGTTCCTGCTGGTGGACAGCGCCGAGGCGCGCCCGGGTGAAGGCTTCGACAGCAGCGTGCGAAAGCTGGCGGCGGACCTGTTCCCGTCCCGGCCGCTGGCCAAGCTGGCGCCGGGCCACACGCTGTCCAAGTCGTTCTACCTGCTCGGCCGCCCCGTGGGCCGGGTGGCGACGGTGCCGCACCTGGAGGGGATCACGCGGGACGGCCGCACCCTGCTGGTCTACTGCCAGAACGACATGGGCGGCGCCTGGGCCAGGGACAACTTCGGGCAGTGGGAGCACAGCGTCTACCCGGGCGGCGCGCGTCAGCGAGAGCTGGCCATCCGCTGGGGCGTGAACCTGGTGATGTACGCCCTGTGCGTGGACTACAAGGCGGACCAGGTGCATATCCCGTTCATTTTGAAGCGGCGGCGGTGGCGTGTTGGGCCGTGACATCGGCGGCGCCGCCGCCGATGAATGCCAGAATGCCAGAGCGCCGGAATGCCAGAATGCCAGATCGTCGGTCCGCCAGAATTCCCGATTGAGATGGTCCGCTTGATCCCCGACCTTGACAGATTGTGAGACTCTCGCACAATTGGTCGGACCAATGGGTTCTTCAGAGAAGAAGCAGCTGTTTCAGCCGCTGGATAGTTCTGCCCGTACTTCGGGTCGGGTGGCGGCGGCGATTCGCAAGGTGATCCTGGGGGGCCAGCTGGGCGCCGGGGAGACGCTGCCGCCGGAGCGGGCGCTGGCCGAGCGGTTTCGGGTGACGCGCAACACCGTGCGCGAGGCGCTGCGCACCCTGGAGCAGCTGCGGCTGGTCTCCATCCGACAGGGCAGCGGCATCCGGGTGCGGGACTACCTGACCCACGCCGGGCTGGAGGTGGTGGTCGACCTGCTGGACAGCGACGGCGCCGCGGACCAGGCCCTGATGGCCGAGCTGGCCGAGGCGCGCCAGGTGATCGGCCGCGCCATGGACCACCATGCCATCCACAATTTCTCTTCTGCGGTGCTGCCCCAGATGATCGCCGCGGTGGATCAGATGGAGGCCGAGGCTGCTCGCGCCGAGCCGGATGACCGGCGGCTGCAGGAGCTCGACTTCGAGGTGCACAACCTGCTGGTGCGGGGCTCGGGCAACCGCGCCCTGCTGCTGCTGCACAACTCGGTGCGCCATATCTACCGGCGGGTGGCGCCGCTGTTCGCGCCGCTGGTGGCTGACCCCGCCCCGGTGATCAAGCTGCATCGCCAGCTGCTGGCCGCCCTGGAGGCCGGGGATCAGAGCCGCGCCAAGGCGGTGATCACGAAGAAGTACGAGGCGGGCTTGCGCGCCCTTTCGGGCGCGAATGCCAGGATGCCAGGATGCCAGGACGCCAAAACGCCGAAATGAAATGGTCCTTG
>CAZEFW010000135.1:0-26757 GCA_964511535.1 uncultured Myxococcales bacterium
GTCGCCGGCGTGAAAGGCCGGTGTCCTTGGCCAGGCTAGACGATGGGGACTTATCTACTTCAACCAGTGAGCCCAGTAGGATTCGAACCTACGACCAATAGATTAAAAGTCTACTGCTCTGCCAACTGAGCTATGGGCCCGGAGGCGCATGAAGACCTAGCAAAACGCCCCCCCCTTGTCAAGCGCCCGAGCCGCCTGGAATCAGGTGAAAAAGGCCCCCTGGCCGACGGGCTGCCAGAGGGGCACCTACATCGACTCACATTGACGCATTTGGCCGCTTTCCCGTACGATTGATCCATCGGAATCAACCAGGTCGGACGGCGACGAGAACAGACGGCGAGCACAAAGGGAAACAGCTCTTGGCCAAGCCATCGGTGGTGGTACACATAGCGGGTCAGCGGTACGTGATCCGGAGCGATGCAGAGGAGTCTTACATCCTCGAGCTGGGCAGGTACCTGGACGAGCAGATCCGCCAGGTGCAGAGCTCACCTCGCCCGGCAGCGACCCAGAGCCAGGTGATCCTGGCCGCCCTGAACATCACGGACGAGCTGTTTCAGCATCGCAAGAGCCTGGATGATCTCAAGCAGGTGGTGACCGAACGAACGCGCTCGGTCATGGCCCTCATCGACGCGGAGGTCGACAAGATACAGAACTGAGTCAACATCAAAGTAAACACGATGTCCCTGCACAGTACGTGATGGTCTGACGAAGGCTAACTGGACCAACACCTCGAGCAAGGGAGCTCCCGCTTGGCGTGGTGAGCGGGCTCTGGGACCCGGGGCCCAAGTGATCGCCTGAAGCGCCTATGGAGCGCCCCCGTGGGTTTCGAACCAAATCCGTTCGACCTGCCTTGATCACGCGGCTGTGCGGGGATTTTTTTTGTCCGCCTGATTTGTTTCCATATTGTTTTCTCCAGGAATTCTGGTAGCGTTGCGGGGTTATAGTGCCGCCATCTGCCAAGGGGCAGGTGTTTATATATCGCGAGGAAGAGAGTTTGACCGAACGGAGTAACGCTCGGCTCAGGTTTGCAGGTAGGGGTGGGATTCTGACTCACCGATCACTTGCTGGCCGCTGGATCCAGATGCCTGGCTCCAGTTATAAAGACAGCCATCCTGGACGGAGGAAGTAACCAGGCAGCGGCTTGACTCCATGACCACGCGGAACCTTTGATGTTCCGGCGTGGTACGGGCACCAGGAGGCACAGATTGGCATGTGCCAGAACCTGGCGGCTCTCCCTTGCGATACCTCGCCCCAGGGCGTGAAACGGGTGGTGGTGCGTCGAACCCTAGCAGCCGGGAAAATTACCTGGCAGGAGAGTGGCGCGTGTCAGCAGCAGTCGTCGCGGTCGTCTCCTTGCTGGCACTGGTAGCCGGGGTCCTTGCGGGTATCTTTTTCCAGCGCCGCGCCGAGCGCCGGCGCGTTGGCTCCGCCCAGTCCCAGTCAGAAAAGCTGGTCAAGTCGGCCACGGCCGAGGCGGAATCGCTGCAGCGCAACTCCGAGCTGGAGGCCAAGGAGATCCTGTTCCGCGCCAAGAGCGAGGCGGAGCGGGAGAGCCGGGAGCGTGTCTCGGAGCTGCAAAAGCGCCAGGAGCGGTTGCTCAAACGGGAAGAGAATCTGGAACGCAAAGGGGACCTGCTGGCCAACAAGGAGAAGGACCTGGAGAAGAAGGAGCGTGACCTCACCAAGCGGGAGAAGACCGCGGAGGACAACGCTCGCAAGGCCCAGGAGCAGCTGGAAGGGGCCAGCAAGCGGCTGGAGGACATGGCCGCAATGACCCGGGAGCAAGCCCGGGATCTGCTGGTGAAGCAGACAACGGACGAGGCAAAGCAGCTGGCCGCGGCCGAGGTCAAGGAGATCGAAGAGGAGACCGAGCGGGAGGCACGGGAGCGCGCCACCACCATCATCGCCGGCGCGGTGCAGCGGTTCGCCAGCGAGTATGTCACCGAGCGAACCGTGGCGGTGGTGAACCTGCCCAACGACGAGATGAAGGGCCGCATCATCGGCCGCGAGGGGCGCAACATCCGCGCCCTGGAGGCGGCCACCGGGGTGGATCTGATCATCGACGACACCCCCGAGGCGGTGATCATCTCCTGCTTCCATCCCATGCGGCGAGAGATCGCGCGCCTGGCCCTGACCCGCCTCATCGCTGACGGCCGGATCCACCCCTCACGGATCGAGGAGGTGGCGCGGCGGTGCGAGGAGGAGGTGGAGGCCGGGTGCCGGGAGGCGGGGGAGCAGGCGGTGTTCGATCTCGGCCTGCACCGGCTGCACGCCGAGCTGGTCAAGATGCTGGGGCAGCTGCAGTTCCGCTCGTCCTACGCGCAGAACCTGCTGCTGCACAGCAGCGAGGTGGGGTACCTGGCCGGGCTGATGGCCTCGGAGCTGGGGCTCAACGTCAAGCAGGCGCGGCGGGCCGGCCTGCTGCACGACATCGGCAAGGCGGTGGACCACGAGGTGGAGGGGTCCCACGCGCGCATCGGCGCCGACCTGGCGCGCAAGTACGGCGAGAAGAAGCCGGTGGTCAACGCCATCCTGGCGCACCACGGCGAGGTGGCCCCGACCAGCGCCCTGGACGCCATCGTGGACGCGGCCAACCGCCTGAGCGCCCAGCGCCCCGGCGCGCGGCGCGAGCGGCTGCAGACCTACGTGCAGCGGCTGCACGACCTGGAGAAGATCTGCACCTCGTTCAAGGGCGTGGACAAGGCGTACGCCATCCAGGCGGGCCGTGAGGTACGGGTCATCGTGGACAGCAAGTCCATCGACGACAAGATGGCGGTGCTCGTGAGCAAGGACATCGCCCGCAAGGTGGAATCCGAGCTGGCCTACCCCGGCCAGATCAGGGTCTGCGTCATCCGCGAGACCCGCTCCTCTTCGGTCGCGTCCTGATGCGAGCCCTGTGCATCGGCGACGTCGTCGGCGGCGTCGGCCGGCGCGCGCTCAAGGCCAAGCTGCCAATGCTGCGGGACCGCCACGCGGTGGACCTGGTCGTGGTCAACGCCGAGAACGCCGCGGGCGGCATCGGGCTGACGCCCGCCACGGCGCGGCAGATCTTCGACGCCGGCGCCGACGTGCTCACCGGGGGGAACCACCTGTGGAGACACCGGGAGCTGGTGCCCTACCTGGACGAGGAGCAGCGGCTGCTGCGGCCGCTAAACTACCCGGACCCGGCGCCGGGCCGCGGCCACGGCGTGTTCGAGACCGCCGGGGGGATCGAGGTGGGCGTGCTCAACCTGCAGGGCCAGGCGTTCATGGATCCGGTGGGCTGCCCGTTTTCGGCCGGCGCCGCCGCCGTGGAGGCGCTGCGTCAGCGCACGCCGCTGGTGCTGGTGGACATGCACGCCGAGGCCACCAGCGAGAAGCGCGCCATGGGCTGGCACCTCGACGGACAGGTGAGCGCCATCTTCGGCACCCACACCCACGTGCCCACCGCCGACGAGGAGGTGCTGCCTGGCGGCACCGGCTACATCACCGACCTCGGCATGACCGGGCCGTACCGATCGGTCATCGGCATGAAGACCGGCCCGGTGCTGCACCGCTTCATCACTCAGCGCCCCAGGGCGTGGTCCACGGCCAAGGAAGACGTGCGGATCTGCGGCGCGCTGTTCCACGTCGACGACGACACCGGCAAGTGCACCGCAGTGGAGCGGGTGCGCGAGGACATGTAGGGGCGGAGGTGGAAGCGGCGGGACGCCGCTTCAGCTAGATGATCTCGAACCTGTACCGCTCCCGCGCCCGGGCTACCGCTTCGATATAGCCGGGGCGGACGAAGTAGCGGTTCAATGTCGGCTTGACCGGCATCACCTGGGCCTTGCCCTCCCAGTACACCGGCTCGCCGTCCCCGCCCACCAGGCGCAGCCGGCCGTCGTCCACCGCCTCGCTGGTCTCCACCAGGGGCATGCGGTTCAGGTCCCGCTTCATGGCCTCGAGGTACCCCTGGTCGTCGGGCTCGAAGCAGAGCATCTGCTTCGAGTACAGGTAGGCGTTGTGGTAGTGGCGCGGGATGTTCATCAGCCCGGTGCAGTCCAGGCGCTCGGCCATGAGCCGCAGCAGCTCCACCATCCAGCGCCCGACCCCGAGGCCGGGGTGCGCCTGGCCGGGGAGCCGGCGCCGGTCGAGGGTGAAGCTGGCCCGCGGGTTCTGCATCAACAGCCACTCGATGCTCACGGTGCGGTATGACTCGTCGGCGCCCTCCTCCACTGCCTCGGGCGAGGAGATGAGGGTCCGGTAGCGCGCCACCAGCTCAGTCAGCAGGTTGTCCGGGCTCGGCGGCCCGCCGTGGATGCGCAGCACCTGCCGCTGGGGGTCGTCGGTGTCGATGGCGAATTGCAGATCCGAGAAGCCGCGCTCGCGCAGCAGGTCGAGGAACCCGTAGTGCTCCAGGGCGAGCTGGAGCCCGTCGGCGCTGTAGAAGTCGAGGAACAGCCCCGAGCCGCCCTTGTGCACCAGCAAGTCCTCGAGGGTCTCCTCGGTGAGCTCCGGCGCCCCAGCGCTGAGCAGGGCCGGGTCCAGCTCCCGGCGCCGGCGGCGGAAGTAGCCGCGGATGTTGGAGGGGCGCTGGGAGCGGTGAATACGTACGCCCGTCAGGCTGGAGTAGATCATGTTGTAGGCCGCGGACCAGGCCATGGGCCAGTAGCCGCCGGCCAGGGTGACCGCCACCGGGACGCCGGCCTGATCCAGCCGCTCCAGCACCATCAGATCCCTGTCGAGCAGGCCCTTTTCGGAGATGGCGAAGTCCCCCAGGTCGTCCCGGCGATGCACGTCCACGCCGGCCAGGTAGATGGCCAGCTCCGGCTCGAACCGGCCCAGGGCGTCGTCCAGACTCCGGGCCACGGCCTCCAGGTAAGGCCCGTCGGTGACCCCGGCGGACAGCTCCACGTCGAGGGTGTTCTCCTTCTGCTCCACCTGGGACCAAGACTGGCCGTGGACGCTCAGGGTGAACACGCGCTCATCGTCGCCGAATATCAGCGCCGTGCCGTTGCCCTGGTGGTAGTCCAGGTCCACCACCAGCGCGCGGCGCAGCTTGCCCTGCTGCTGCAGCGCGCGGATCGCCACGGCCACGTCGTTGATGGGGCAGAGGCCCTCGGCGCGATCCCGCTGGGCGTGGTGGAACCCGCCGCCCAGGTTGAACACCGGGCCGCCGCCCTCGAGCGCCTCGCGGGCCGCCAGCAGGGTGCCCCCGGCCTGCAGCAGAAAGGAGCGCATCGGGTCCTGACCCGCCAGCGCGTCGAAGCTGACGAACAGCAGCTCGGCCAGGCGCTCGGGGCGGCTGATGTCGGCCAGATACTCGGGCGCGTGGACCAGCTCCAGCTCCTGCGCGGAGATCGGCTCCGGCGTGAGCAACATGCCCTCCCCCAGCACGCCCACCTCGCGCATGCGCTCCACGACGCGCCCGCCACGATGCGTGTCGAAGGCGTGCCGCGCGGAGGCCGTCTTGACCGGCAAGACATAGTCGGGGTGATAGACCAGCTGCGCCCGGGGCGGCAGGCGGATGCCGAGGTCGCGCAGGGCGTTGGCCAGCCGCAGCCCCGCCATGTGAGCCTGGTACTTCACCTTGCCCCAGGTGTCGGAAGATCGATCCTTGGCCATGGGCTACGCCTCCAGGTTCCCCGCTCGGCTGCTCACCGTCGCCAGGCTGTGCACATGTGGTGCCCCTCCGGGGGAGCGCGCCGTGCTCGCCTCGCTTCGCTCGTCGACCATCATGTCGAAGCACCCTGTGCTCGCCAGACCCCCCTCCGGGGGAGCGCGCCGTGCTCGCCTCGCTTCGCGAGGCTCCGCGATGAAGCGGCGCGCTATGGCGAGGTCTTGACCTTGCCCTTGCTCATGCTGGCGCTCACCACACCGTCGACGGTGGCGCTGCCGTTGAATGTGTTGATCCGCACGACCCCCAGGCCGCCGCCGCCGCCGCCGCCCGCGATGGCCTGACCGCCGGTGCCCCCCTGGGAGGAGGCGCTCGCTGCGCCCTTGCCGCCGGTGCCGCCGCCGGCGCTCGGCTTGCCCCCGGACGGCTTGGTGTCGTTGAGCGCGCCGTCGGCGCCGAAGGTGGCGCCGAACTTGGTGCCCGACCCGCCAGCGCCCCCGCCGCCGTTGGCCGCCACCGCGCCGTTCTTGTTGATGGTCACCACCGGCGCCTCCAGCAGAACGCCGCCCCCCGCGCCGCCGCCGCCCCCGCCGCGGTAGGTGCTCTTTGTGGCCTCGCCGCCGCCGCCGCCGACGTTGATGCCGCCGCTGATGCCGGCCCCGGAGCCGATGGTGATGCTTGTGTTGGACACGATCATCACCGCGCCGCCTCCGCCGCCGCCGTCGCCCACATCGCTCGGCTTGGGCGTGCCCCCGCGCCCGCCGCCGCTGCCGCCGGTCAACGGCACCAGCTTGGACGTGCTGTACGGGTTGGTGGGCAATCCCCCGTTGCAGTTGTAGGTGCTCAGCTGGCCGCCGCCGCCCTTGCCGCCCTTGTTGGCGTGGGATCCGCCCGCGCCGCCGCCGAGGGTATACAGCCCCATGAAGCCGGTCTTCAACTCGCACCCCTTGCCGCCGGCGCCAGGCCCGGCCGCGCTGTTGAAGTAGGTGCCGCCCATGCCGCCGCCCGCGCCGGGCTTGTTCTTGTTACCGCGGGCGTTGATGATGCCGCTGATCTGGATCGCCTCGGTGGCCACCAGCGCCAGGGCGTTGCCGCCGATGATCGCAACGGTGGTGCCCGCCGGGATGGAGATGCTCTGGAACGACAGCGCCATGATCTGGGGCGCCGGCGACGGCTGCTTGACGAACTCGTGGGTCGCCTTGGTGCCGTCGGAGATGGTGCCCGAGTCGGTGTTGATCACCACCATGGCCCCCTGGGGCGACCACTTGATGGTGCTGCCGGTGAGCAGCTTGGTCGGCACGTTGTTGGAGGGCACCAGGGTACGGCACTGGGTGCCCACGCAGCCGAGGGGGCACTTCTTGACCACCTGGGCCGGGCCGGCCTCGCTGTTGACGCAGGTGACGATGTTCTGGCCGTCGCACTTGGACGTCCCCACCTGGCACCCCTTGTCGGGCGGCGGGCCGAAGTCCTTGGGCGGCCCCTTGTCGGGCGGGCGCTTGTCGGGGCCGCGGTCCTTGACCTTCAGATCCGTCCCGCCGTCCTTGCGTGGGGGCCCATCCGGGCCCATGTCCGCGGGCTTGCCGCCGAAGTTGACCGTGGCGTTGACGGTCTGCCCCTTGCGGATGGTGACGTTGACGGTGCGCGTGCCCCGGGCCACCGCCTTGTGCAGCGCCTGCACGGTGAGGTTGAGCACCTTGCCGTCGTCACCGTCGGCGAAGTTGCGGATCACCACATCATCCCCGCTCTTGATGGCCCGCGGGGGCGAGGGGAACCGCTTGCTGGTGAAGCGGACCTTGCCAGCGATCTTCCCGGTCAGCGACACCTGATCCAGCTGCATGCCGGCGAACTTGATCACCAGCCTCAGGGCCGTGGCGTCGTCACCGCAGCCCGCCAGGAGCAGGGCGGCCAGGCACGGGATCAGCGACATGTATAGAGCGCGTCTCATGTGCGGCCTCCTCAAGGAAGATCCAGCGTGCCGAGGCTGCCCTCGGGGTTATCGCCGCCAGATGTCTGCCAGGCCACGATGCCTGCGGTCCCGCCAGCCACGGCGAGGCCGCCGCCCACAGCGACCCAGAACCACCACTTCTTGTAGATCGGCTTGTCCTTCTTGGGCCCGGGCGTCAGGGCCGTGGGGGCGCGTCGCCGCGGCTTCGGCTTCGGCTTCGGCCTGGACTTCGGCTTCGCCGCTGGTTTGGGCGGGTCATCGGGCGGGTCGTTGGCCGTGGGGTCCTCTGCCGACCCTTCCGCCTCCTCGAGGAACTCGAGCTCCTCGATGAGCCGCTCCACCTCCTCCTTGTCCGAGGCATCCTGTTTGCCCTCGAGGTACTTGCGGTAGCTGGCAGCGGCCGCGCCGTGAAGCTTCAGGTTCCGCTGTGCCTGACCCACCATGAAGACGATGTCAGGCAACGGGTGAAGCTTGTGCGCCTTCTTGAACGCCCGCAGCGCGTCGGCGTACTCCTCGGCCTCGAAGTGCGCCTGGCCCTTCTTGAAGTGGACCTTGGCGAGGTCGGCCTTGGACTCCTCGGCAAGCGCCGGGACTGCAGGCAATAGAAACAGGGACAGAACGGTAACGATAAGTAAGCGATTCATTTTCATTCCTGAGGCGAATTTTACCGCGCCCCAGGAGATGATTCCAGATCAGGCCGGTCTCAATCCCCGAAGGGGTCCTTGACCTGGTTGGGCGCGATCTTGCCGCCCGACGGTTTGGGCTTCGGTTTCGGCGTCTTGGCCGGCTTGGGCCGGGGGCGTGGCCGGGGGCGCGGCTTGGGCCGGGGGCGCGGCCTGGGGCGCACCCTGGGCTTCTTTCGGGGGCGCGGCTTCGGCAGCGCCGGCGGGGCCTGTGCCGGCGCGGCCCGGTCTGGCAGAGACTGATCCGGCGCGCCCAGATCAGGCACCGCCGGTGGCGCCCCCGCGTCGGGGCTCTGCGCTGCGGCGGGCGTGGGCGCGGGATCTGCGGCGGGCGCGGCCGGGTCATCAGGTGCTCCCCCCGCCGCGCCCTCGCCTCCCCCGTCCCCGCCGCCAGACAGCATCGGCTCCACCAGGAACAGGCCGGCCAGGGCCAGGCCGATGGTCAACCCCGCCGTGAGGATGATGGTGATGATCCGCCGCCCGCGGCTCCTGGGGGGTGGCGCCCCGGGGCCGACGTGCGCGTCTTTCCAGACGTTGCCCGAATCGGCGCCCGCCGACGACTGGCCGGGCGCTGCCCTGGCCGAGCTGGGGAACGGCGACGCGGCCGGGCCGGAGGGCGTGGCCCCCACCGCGCCGTTGAGCGCCTTCTCCAGCTCGTCCAGCGAGCCGAAGCGCTCCGCCGGGTCCTGGGCGATGCAGCGCATCACCGCGTCGGCCAGGGCGGGCTCCACCTCCCGGGCCACGTTGGCCAGCGGGATCGGGATCCGGTCGACGACAGCGCCGCCACCCGCCCGGGCGTCCTCGGCGAAGGGGATCTTGCCGCTGATGCACTGGTACAGGATCACCCCCAGGGAGTAGATGTCACAGGCCAGCGCGCCGTCGTCCTGGGTTGCCAGCTCCGGCGCGCGGAAGGTGGGCGGCGAGACGAACTGGGTCATGCCGCTGGCTCGCGCGGCCGCTTGCAGCCTGAAGGAGCCGAAGTCGGTCACCTTCACCATGTCGACGCGGCTCCCCCTGGCGGCCATGAATATATGCTCGGGCCGCAGGTCCAGGTGCGACTGCCCGATATCCTGTGCCGCGCGAATGGCCTCGCAGATCTGCAGCGCGATGGCCACGGCGCGTCGGCCAGGCAGCCGCCCGGCGCGCTGCATGGTGCCCCGCAGGTTCTCGCCGTGCAGCAGCTCGGTGATGATGTAGCTGTTCTGGGGGTTGTTCAGGTCGCGACCGAGCACCTCCGGGATGTGCTTGTGCCCGAGCTTGCCCACGGCGCCCGCCTCGTGGAAGTAGCGCAGCAAGCCCTCGCGCAGGCTCGCCAGCCGCGGGTGGATGTACTTGATGGCCACCGGCTCCCCGCCTGACGCCTCCGTGGAGGCGCGCAGCAGCCACCCGAGCCGCCCCTCGTTGAGCACTGTCTCCACCCTGTAGCCGGCCACGATCCGGCCCACCATGTCGGCCGCCCGCGCCGGCGCGTCGTCCACGGCGTTCGGGTCGATGAGCGTGTTGGGCGAGGTCTCGGGCGGCAACAGCGCGTCCCCGTCCGGCATGGTCGGGGCGTCGATGAACGCTGGCTGCTTGATCCCCGAGGGGCCCACCGCGGGCGCCACAGGCTCGGCCACGGTCTGCGCCATGGGGGCCGAGGTCTCGGCCGGCACGAGGGTGGTCCCGTCGTGGGGGCAGGTCTCCACGCCCATGGCATAGCGCTGCCCACAGCTTGGACAGTGGAGGATGGTTGTTTTGCCCTGGGACATAAGGCCGGTCTTTGTGCAGGGTGAGCGCGGTTTACATCGGGCGGCCGCCCTGTAATATGTAGCGTCGCCCACCGGGCGCAAGATGCTACCACAAACCGCCAGGATGACGCTCATGAAACGGATCCTCCCCCTAATTCTCACCATGACGCTGCTGCCCGCGATGGCAGCCGCCGGCCCCGCGCCGAAGAAGCAGTTCGGCTACCCCGCGCTGCCGAGGCCCGACTTCAACCGCCTGGCGGTGCTCATGGACAGCCCGCTTTTCTGGGTCCAGGACAGCGACGGCGACGGCCTGCTCGACCCGGGGGAGCTGGTGGCCGCCGGGCAGGGCAAGGTGCTGGCCCGGTTCGTCAAGAAGGGCAAGTTCACGCCGGCGCTGAAGAAGACCTACGCCGCCATGGTGGAGCGCCGCCGCCGTGAGGCCGTGGCCCGTGAGCTCAACGGTGGCCGGCCCACCATGGTGCACACGGACATGCGAGCGGCGCCGGCCGCGGACAGGAAGGTGCTCAAGGAGCTGCTCTCGGCGGCGGAGATCATCGAGCAGATCTACGCCCGCCAGACGGGCAAGGCGGCCCACCTCAAGGCGCTAAAGAAGGCCGACGCCCCCAGCCGCTACCTGGCGTGGCGAAACCACGGCCCCTGGTGCACCTCCCCCGAGACCGCGGGCGACCCGTTCTGCAGCGGCCTGCCCACCTTCCCCGAGCGCCGCTCCGAGGCGTACCCCCGGGACATGGCCCAGGACTCGACCATGTGCAAGAAGCTGCAGGGCCACGCCCTGAGCCAGATGATGCTCAACCCGTTCACCGTGGTGAAGCGCAAGGGCAACGACCTGGTGGCCGTGCCCTACAACAAGGTGTGGGCCAGGCCGATGAAGGCCATCGCCGGCAAGCTGCGCAAGGCTGCCCGGGCCCTGGGCAAGGAAGAGGAGGCGTTCAAGCGCTACCTGCTGGAGGCGGCCAAGGGGTTCGAGACCAACAAGTGGGAGGCAGCGGACGAGGCGTGGGTCGCCATGAACGCCAAGAACAGCAAGTGGTACCTGCGAGTGGGCCCGGACGAGGTGTACTTCGATCCGTGCCAGCAGAAGGCCGGGTTCCACATGTCCCTGGCGCGCATCGACCAGACGTCCCTGGAGTGGCAGGGCAAGCTGACGCCGATCCGCAAGGAGATGGAGGAGGCGCTCGCCAGGCATATCGGCAAGCCCTACAAGCCGCGGGACGTCAAGTTCCACATGCCCGACTTCATCAAGATCATGCTCAACGCGGGCGACTCGCGGCACCCGCTGGGGGCCACCATCGGTCAGGCCCTGCCCAACTGGGGCAAGGTGGCCCGCGAGGGCAGAGGCCGCACCGTGGTCATGTCGAACCTGTACACCGACCCCGACTCCAAGCGGGTCAAGCGGGCCCAGGCCAAGGCGCTGCTCACCGAGGCGAGCATGAAGCACTACACCAGCGATCCAGGGCCCTTCCTGCTGAACATCATCCTCCACGAGGCGTGCCACAACTTCGGGCCCCACAGCGACTACCGCATCAAGGGTCGCGCGCCCAAGGAGATCTTCGGCGGCAAGCTCGCCTCCATCATGGAGGAGCTCAAGGCCCAGACCGGGGCGCTGTGGTTCCTCGGCTTCCTGCACAAGAAGAAGCTCATCGACAAGAAGACGCTGATGCAGGCATACACCCAGGCGCTGACCTGGGCGTTCGGCCACATCTCCCGCGGCATGTTCACGCCTGGCGGGAACGTGCGGGTCTACAGCCAGCTGGCAGCGGTGCAGGTGGGCTACTTCATGAAGGTCAAGGCGCTGAAGTTCAAGGGCGGCAAGTTCACCATCAACTTCAAGAAGCTGCCGGGCGCCATCGATCGGCTGATGAAGATGGTGGGCGGGTTCAAGGCGAAGGGCGAAGCCGCGGGCGCCCAGAAGCTCATCGACCACTACGTCAAGGGCGACGGCAAGGCGCTGGTCCACATGGGGCGCATCACCAAGGAGATCCTGCGCTTCCCCAAGGCGTCGTTCCGCTACAGCATCGCCTACTGAAGCCGCTGTCCCCCGCCGGGGGTGTCCCGCAGCTGCCGCGGGCTGAACCAGCCCGGCACCGGCGCCCACGGGGCCCAGTCCTGGGCCCGCAGCAGCGCCTTGAACGCGTCCCGCGAGCGCCCCCGCTCGAACAGCCGCCGCCCCACCTGGCGCCAGGCGCGCGCGTACGGCTCCAGCAGCTCGGTGGCGCGCAGGGGATCCGGCTCATGAGGGATCCGCCCGCGCCGGGAGAAGCCGCGAAACAGCCGCCGGTTGAGCGCCTGCAGCGCCGCCGCTGACGGCTGCTTGCGGTCCGGGTGCTGAATCCGCAGCAGGGGCCCGGCGGCGTGGGCGCCGAAGGCGTTGCGCAGCCGCCGATCCGCCCCCGCCGGGGTGGCCAGGTGCACGGGCCGTCCCTGGCGCAGCCACCGCTGCACCAGGCGCAGGGGATCCGTGGGCCGCGACTGGCTGGAGGGGTCCACCACCTGCACGTCGGGGCGCAGGCGGAGCAGCTGCTGCACGTAGAGGAACGCGGCCCGCTGGGTGGGGCCGCTGATCAGGAGCACGGCGTCGCGCTCCGCTGCGGTCAGGCTGTTCTTGGCGTGGTCCTCCACCAGGAAGTCGTTGTCCAGGCGCGCCCGCGGAAACGAGACGGCCGCGAAGACGCCGAGCACCACGAAGCCGACGCCGCGCCAAATCGCGGTGCGGCGGCGGGCATCGGCGCTGTCCCGGGGCCCGCGGCTGAGCAGGCTGGCGTCCAGCAACGCGAGGCCCACCCCGAGCTGGACGCAGAACAGGGCCAGGGCGGGCAGGAAGTGGGGGCGGGCCTGGCGCCAGGGCCCCGCCGGATCCCTGACCGCGAAGAGCAGCAGCAGCGCCGGCCCGGCCAGGATCGGCGCCAGGGCGAGCATGGCCGCCATGACGCGAGAGAGCCTCGCCCCCAGCACCTGCCCCAGGGGCCTCGCCGCCGCGTGGAAGCAGAGGACGCCAAGGCCGAGCAGGCCCAGCGGCCAGAGCACGCCCCCCAGCTGGGTGGGCGCAGCCGTCAGCAGCACCCCCAGAGCGGCGAGGCCCTCGGTGGCGCCGGGCAACAGCGGAGGCATCAGGCCGCCGAGAGCCAGACCCGCGGCGGCGCCGCCCAGGCACAGCGCGACGCGCACCGCGGCCCGGCCCGCCGGGCGCCACGGCCCGAGGGCCGCCGCCAGCACCAGGGGCGCGGCCGCGGCGCCGGCCAGGTGGGCGCCGAAGGCCAGGCTGGCCAGCGCACCTGCCAGGGGCGCCCAGGCCAGGGCACCGTCCTGTCGCAAGCGAAGGGCGCAGTAGATGGCGCCCAGGATCAGGCAGGTCAGCAGCGGCGCGTTGGACGCGTGGGACGCCTCGCGCCAGTGGATTTCACCGGTGGCCAGGGTCAGGGCGGCCATGGCGCCGGCCCAGGGGTTGCCCGTGCAGCGAACCACCACGCCGTAGAGCAACATCGCAGCGAGCACCGCGAGGGCGCCGGCCATCAGGGCCACGCGGCCCGCCGGCGTTCCCCAGGGAAGCGCGCACGCCCCCTGGCCGAGCAGGGTGAAGAGCGCGGCGCCGGGAGGAGGCGCCGCCCACCCGTGGCACGCGGCGGTGACCAGGACGCCGCTGGAGCCCTCCTGAATCGCGCCGCTGGAGGTGGAGCCCACCAGCATGGCGGCCACCACGGGCAGCGCCCAGAGCCAGCGGACGCCGGGCGTCGCGGGGGTAGACATCAGCGGCTAAAAGTTGAGGCGGAGCTGGGCGCCCTGGACGGCGCCGAGGAGGGGGGCGAGCCGCAGGCGAGGCGCGGTGGCCTGCTTCCGGTCCGCGCCGTCCTCGCCCTCGTCGCCCCAGATGAGCGGCTCCAGGAAGTAGAGCGCCACGGTCACCGCGGCCAGGCCGCCGCCCACCCCGTACATGATGTTGGCGGTGTCGCTGTTGGACTGGATGTCGTCCACCAGCTGCTGGCGGCGGGCATCGTCCCGCACGCCGCTGGCCAGGAGATCCTGGAACTCACCGTACTGCTGGTGCGCGGTGACGCTGAAGCCCACCCCCGTACCCAGCGCGCCGACAGTCAGGCCGAGGCCGACCCAGGTCAGCACGCCCGGCATGTGCAGCGGGTCGTAGGGCGCGGACGCCTCCTCGCGGGGTGGCGGCTCAGGGGGCTGCTTGGCGCTGCCGCCTTGCCCGAGGTGCTTGAGAAATCGGACAAAGACTTCGGTTTTTACCCGATGATATACAACAACTTTTTTCGTTCGGCTGTAAGTCGGAAAGTGCACCTCCACCACGTGCTTGCCCACGGGCACCATGCTGAGGTAGGGCACCTCCCCCACCGGCTTGCCGTCCACGACGACGCGGGCGTCCCGGCGGCTGGCCAGCACCGAGAGGATCCCCTCGAGCCGCCCCCGGGCCTGCTCCAGCAGGGCCACGACCTCGGGCTTCACCTGGCGGGGATCCAGCTCGACCGTGGGCTCCTTCTTGAGCGCCTCCTCGAACGCGGCCGACGCCTTCTTCTCATCGCCCATCACGGCATGGATGATGCCGAGCTTCAGGTGGACCTTACCGAGCAGCTTCGCGTCGCGCGTACTCCTGGCTGCCTTGCTCAGCAGCGCGGCGGCCTCCTCGAAGTCAGCCTCGTTGAAGCGCTGCTCGGCCTTGTCATACAGCGCCGCGGCGGTGGGCTCGGCGGCCAGGGCAGGAGCGGCGCACAGCAGGAGCGCCAGAGTGAATGTAATCAGAGACCGCATGGGCTGAGGCCCATGATACCTAAAGTTTCTGCAGCTTGAACACCAGCTTGTTCTTGCCCGGGTTGAGGGTGGCGCGCCGGGTCACGGCGCGGAAGCCGGCGCTGCGGGCCTCCACCGTGTGGCTGCCGGAGCGGAGGTCCTTGAGGAACATGGGCGACTGTCCCACCTTCTTGCCATCGAGGATGATGTCCGACGTGACCATGCCCGCGGGCCCGAGGGTGATGACGCGCAGGGTGGCCGGCTTGCCAGCCGGCCGGGGGCGAGGCCTGGGTGCCGCGGGCCGCGGAGGGCGAGCCGCCGGCGCGGGCGCGGGCTTGCTCGCGTGCGGGCTGGCCGCGGGCGCCGCCTTGCGTGGCTTTCGCCGGGGCGGCCGGGGCCTGGGCGAGGTCCGGGGAGCTGGCCTGGCTTTCGGAGCCACCGGGGTGGCCACGGGCAGGTTCTTGGCTTCGGGCTGATTGCCGGCCGCGGCCCCGGGATCCCCGCCGGCTGGGCTCAGCCCGGCGTCGGTCTTGACCAGGGTGAGCACCTTGCCTGACGAGGCGGCCATTTCCACGCCATCGGTCCGCCCGGCGAACAGGGACGATGTGGCCAGGGTGAAGGTCACAGCCGCGCCGATGCTCAGGGCGAGCAGCACCAGCAGCACCACCTGAACCGCGGAGAAGCGACGGCGCCGGCGCTTGCCCATCTGCCCCACGCCGGTGGACAGGGTGGAGCCCTCCGACGGGGCCAGGGCCACGGTGGCCGCCTCCAGATCCACGGCGGGCGCGCCGCCCTCCTTGACCGTGGCCCGGTGATCCAGGACCACCTCCGAGGCGGTCTCTGCCGTGACCGGCCCGTCGAGGTCGGTGTCTTCCGAGAGGTCAGCGGAGGACAGCTCCCGGGTCTCCCCGGAGGTCTCGTCCAGATCGATCTCCAGCTCCTCCGAGTAGATCAGGGTCGACTGCTCCTCCACAGAGACGCCCGAGATCTTGAGCTCCCCCACGTCGGCGCCCACGGCCAGCGCGAAGGCCTCCCAGAACTCCACCATGTTCTGGTAGCGGCGGGCCGGCGTCTTGTCCATGGCGCACCGGATCACCTTGTCCACCGCCGGGGGGATCCCGGGCCTCAGGGCGCCCAGGGGAGGCGGCTCGTCGTGCACGATCTTGTGCAGCAGGCCGGGCCGCGTCTCGGCCGAGAACGGGGGCACGCCGGCCAGCACCAGGTACAGGATCGATCCCATGGAGAAGATGTCGCTGGTGGGCTCGATCTCGGGGCTGCGCGCCAGGGCCTGCTCGGGAGACATGTAGCTCGGCGAGCCCATCACCGCCTCGGGGCGGGTGATCTTGCTGACCACCCCGAGCACCTTGGAGATGCCGAAGTCCACCACCTTCACGTAGTCGTCCACCTCCTCGTGGTTGCAGATGAAGATGTTCCCGGGCTTCAGGTCCCGGTGCACGATCCCCTGCTCGTGAGCGCAGTAGAGCGCCGAGCAGACCTGCTTGAAGATGGCCGCCACCCGACCGACGGGCAGACGCTTCTCCCGCCGCAGCCGCCGGGCGAGGTCCTCGCCCTCCAGCAGCTCCATGATGATGTACGGCGTGTTGTCCTCGGTATGGTTGAAGTCGAGCACCTGGACGATGTGCGGGTTGCCCAGCATGCCGGTGACCATGGCCTCCTGGCGGAAGCGGGCCACCGCCTCGGGGTTGGAGGAGAGCTCCCGGGTGAGCACCTTGGCGGCGAAGCGGCGGTTGATGCGCAGCTGCATCACCTCGTACACCACGCCCATGCCGCCGCCGCCGATGCGACGCTCGACCCTATAGGTGCCGCCCAGCACCTTGCCTATCACTGGCGCTCTCCTCGGGGTCCTGACATGGGCCTCCAGCTTACCGGAGAGGCTCGGGGTGTCGCAAATGCAGGAGGTGAGCCGGCGCACAGATCAGACACCCACTGGTCCGGAACCACCATTGGGTGTTACACCATCCCACGATGACCACGCGCCCATTTTCGATCCTGCTCGCCTTCGCGGGCATGTTCATGGCCATCTTCCTCTGGCAGCCCGAGCCGAAGCAGCCGGCTGGCGGCGCCGGGGAGCCGCCGGCCCGCGCGGCGACGGCCGGCGACAAGCGCGGGCGCCTGGTGGTGGTGGTCATCGACGCCTGGTCCGAGCGGGCGCGCCGGGACCGGTCGCTGCACCCGAAGCTGCACGAGCTGGGCGACCGCCCCGACGCGCGCTGGGTGGAGGTCACCTCCTGCGCCGGCAACTTCACCCTGCCCTGCCTGCAGACCCTGTTCGAGGGGCGCGAGAGCCCGTTCTCCTCGGGGCTGCACAACTACACGGGCCGCGAAGGTTCGGGCGACAGCCTGGCCGGCATCGCGGCGGCCGCGGGGTTGAGGGTGGGCACCATCTCGGACCAGAGCCTCACCTCGCTGTACGGCGGCAAGGCGGTGCGCAGCGTGGACTGCAGCTCCTGGCCGCCGGATCCGCTGGAGCGGGATCTGCGGTCGGTGGACGAGGCGGTCTCGGCGCTGGAGAAGGACAGGGTCGACGTGCTGCTGTACCACATCCCGGGCACAGACAAGCTGTCCCACGCGGTGGAGTACGGCACCCCCCGCTACCGCAAGCACTACGCGGAGCTGGACACCAAGCTGACGAAGCTGTACGCGGCCCTCGACTTCAGCCGGGACGCCCTGTTCTTCACCGGCGACCACGGCCACGGACACCACGGCCACCACACCCGCGACACGCCCGGGCTGTTCGTGGGCGCGCCCTTCGCCGAGCTGATGGGCGCCCTGCGCGCCGCCCCCACGGCGCTGGGCCAGGAGGACCTGCTCTTCTTCCTGCACTATGTGCAGCAGCTGCCGCTGCCGCCGCAGTACGAGGGCAAGTACTTCTCCGGGCTGGGCGACGCCCCGCCGGCCGCGGTGACGGAGTACCTCGCGCTGCAGCGAGCCAGCCTCGCCAGCCGCGGACATACCGGCGCCACCCTCGACGATCAGGTGGCCGCGTTCCGCCGCAGCCAGCTCGACCGGCCGCTCAACGAGTTCAAGACCACCCTGCCCGGCCTGCTCTGCCTCCTGGCCATGCTGGTCTGGCTGGCGGTGCTCGCGGACGCTGGCTGGCGCCGCCGCATGGTGGTGATGCTCACCGCAGGAGCCGCCGCGGTGGGCATCATCCTGGCCAGCTCTCCCACGGTGGGCCTCTGGCTCTCGATCTTGCCCGGCGCCGCGCTCATCGCCCCCCTCGCCTTTCGCCGACACCGCGCCCGCGCCGGCATGCTGCTGCTCCTGCTGGCCCTGGCCGCGGTGCTGGCCTACGTGGCCATCGACTGGAAGGCCTTCTTCCACGTCAAGGCGGGCGGCTCGTTGACCCACCCGCTGTTCTACATCTCGGTGTTCCTGGTGGGCTTCCCGCTGGCGCGCATCGGGTACGGCCGGTGGGCCATGGCCGCCTTCGGCTCCGCGGCGTTCTGCTACTTCGCCCTGCCCAACGGGCCGTACTACTACCAGTCCGGCTCCAACATGCTGCAGAGCTTCATCCGCGCCGCCGCGCTGCTCGGCCTCGTGGCGTGGCTGCTGAGCGGCCCGGGGCGCTGGGCGCGCTTCAAGGCGGCCCTGTCCCTGCCCGGCCGCGCGCCCACCATGATCCTGGTGGTGCTTGTCACCCCGTGGCTGTTCGCCCAGGAGGCGGGGGGATGGATGTGGCTCTCATACCCCGAGGCGATGATGCGGGTGTACCTCGGCGTGGCCCCGGCCCTGGCGCTGTACTACGGCGCCGGCGCGCTGCTGCTCTGGGCCTTGCCCGGGCGCGGCCGCCGGATCAAGTTCGCCGTCATGTGGGTCGCGGCCCACGCCTACCTGGTGGGCGTGGCGGAGATCGGCACCTTCAACTTCGTCTCCTCCATGATCCCGGTTGTGGTGATGCTCGGCTGGTTCCTCTGGCGCCGGCAGCGCGCCGGCGACGACGATCCCCTGGGCGAGGCGGGCGCCCTGGTGGTGCTGGTGGGCATCAGCACCAGCCTGTGGTGGCTGCTGCGGGGCTACACCGTGGCCAACGCCGACTGGGGCTTCGCCTACACCTACCTCGGGTGGGTGCGCCACGACGCGGTCTTCTTCGGCCTGGCGCTGGTGCTGTGCATCCCGAAGTACGGCCTCGGCATGATGACCGGGCTGATCTACATCTGCCTGCACAGCACGCCGCGGCAAGTGGAGCGCCTCTTCGACCGGCTGCTGCTGTTGCTCATGTTCAAGATGTCGTTCTACTACACCCAGCTGCTGTTCGGCTCCATCCGCCCCGGCGAGAAGCTGCATGAGCTGGCCGTGGGCGGCATCATCTACTTCTCCCTCTTCTTCCCCATGCTCGGCACCGTCTACCTGGTGTTCTGGATCTCGAACCGGATCAAGCAGCGGCGGGGCACCGCTTGAGGGCGTGCCTCGACCTGACCGGGCTGGCCACGCCGGACCGGTTCCGCGGCATCGGCCGCTACGCAGACGGGCTGGCGCGGGGCATGGCCAGCGAGGCGGCCGGGGACCTCGACCTGTACGCGCTGGTCACCGACGGCCGCGCCCCCAGGGCGGTGCCTCTGGCGCAGGGCCTCGCCTGGGCCGACGACCCGCCGCCGCTGTTCTCCAACTTCACCGCCTACTACCTGTGGAAGCGGGCCCGGGTGGCCGGCGCGCTTGATCGCGCCCGGGTGGACCTGTACCACGCGCCCACCCCGCGGGGCACGCCCCGGCTCGGCGTGGGGCACCTGGTGCTCACCTGCCACGACCTGATCCCGTATATGCTCGGGCCGCCCTACCTGCCCCGGCTGTGGCCCCGCGCCGCCCAGCGCGCCGTGGAGTGGCTGCGGTACCACGCGGCGGATCATGTCATCGCCATCTCGGCCCACACCCGCGACGACCTGCATGCTGTCACCGGGCTGAGCCAGGACCGGGTCACGGTGGTGCGCCACGGCATCTGCCGGGCGCTGTTCAGCCACGAGGCCGACCCGCACGACGAGGCGCTGGCGCGGGAGATCGCCGGGCCGCAGCCCTACTTCCTCTACGTGGGCGCCTTCGACCCTCGGCGGCAGGTGCAGCTGTTGCTGGCTGCCTTCGCCCGGGCCGCGCCCACCATCCCCGAGCGCCTGGTGCTGTGCGGCGCCCCCTACCCCGATCAGCGGGCCGAGCTGTCGCGCCAGCTCCGGCGCCTGGGCATCACCCACAGGGTCACCCTGGTGGAGCGCGTGCCCGAGGCCACCCTCACCGCCCTGTACCGGCGCGCCACGGCCCACGTCATGCTCTCCCGGTACGAGGGCTTCGGCATGACCCTGCTGGAGGCCATGGCGTGCGGGTGCCCGGTGCTGGCCCTGGACGCCAGCTCCGCCGCCGAGCTGTGCGGTGACGCCGCGCAGCTGCTGCCGCCCACCAGCGACCCCGCGCGGGCGGGCGGGGCGCTGGCGCGGCTCTCCTCGGATGAGTCGGCGCGGCGGGACCTCCGGGCCCGGGGGCTGGCCAGGGTGCAGCGCTTCACCTGGGAGCGTTGCGCGGCCAGGACCCTCGACGTCTACCGGCGGGTGCTCAGCTGACGGCCGAGCGCTTCTTGATCAGGTAGAACACGGCCAGGAAGTGGAACAGGCAGTTGACGCTCTCGGTGCCGAGGGTGGAGAACCCGGCGCCGGTGGTGCCGTAACGGGGCACGAGCCAGACGCTGAGGCCGAGGAACACCACCAGGTTGATGGTGGCGAACACGGTGACGTAGTGGAACTTGCCGAACGCCTTGACGATGGTCACGGTGATGGCGTTTTGAAAGATCACCGCCGCGGCCCAGGCCAGGGCCACCAGGGCGCCCGCGGCCGGGCCGTGCTCCGGCTTGATCCAGAGCAGCAGGTCCTTGCCGAAGAACGTCAACACAAGGGCGAACAGGCAGGAGGGCGCCAGCGACCGTAGCGAGTAGACGGCGAAGCGCCCCTTCAGCTCGGCGATGTTGCCGTCGGCGGCGAGCCGGGAGAGCACCGGGAAGGCGCTCACGGCCAGGGCGCCGGCGATCATCAGCAGCGGCTCGCTCACCTTGAGCGCCGTGTAGTAGTGGCCCACCGAGTCCATGCCCTTGTAGTGCTCCAGGAACATCACCCCCAGGCGCTGGTAGAGCACGACCACCAGCGCCTCCAGCCCGGCGGGGATCCCCTGGCGCAGGATCTGCCACAGCAGCGGCGCCGACACCGGGCCGAGCAGCCCCTCGCCCCCGTCGTTGCGCCAGATCAGGTGGTCCGCCCCGGCGGTGATGAACAGCACCACCGCCTGGTAGACCAGATAGATGAGCACGAAGTGGAACAGGGGCAGCCCGAGGGCCGCGGCGCCCCAGACGGCGCCGAGGTAGATCAGCCCGGAGACGGCGCGCACCGGGATCAGCCGGTCCATGGCGTGCTCGGCCTGGAAGCGCACCAGGGCGCTCTGGGTGAACACCACCGGCAGGAGGCTGCCGGCCAGCATCATCAACAGATCGCGGTGCACCCGAAACTGCTCCAGGAACAGCGACAGCGCGGCGATGACGAGCATCACCACGCCCAGCATGCAGGTGTTCAGCAGCAGCAGGTGACGCAGCACCGACCGCGGGCTGTGCTTGCCGATGGCCATCAGCCGCACGGCCACCTGGTCGAGGCCGAAGTTAGCCACCACCCTGAAGACCTCGATCCACGACATCAAGTAGCCGAAGACGTTCCACTCGGCCTTGGCCAGGTGCCGCATCATCTTGAGCATGGCCAGGGCCTGACTCACCGAGGCCAGGATGTTGCCGATGAGGATGGCGACGGTGTTCCAGAGCACCCGCTCCCTGGGGCGCGCGGGCTGCTGCCCGCCGTCCTGGGGCTGCTCCTCCGCCGGCTTCGGTGCGTCTGTGGGGTCCCTTTCCAAGCTCTCGTTCTATGGCGCCGGGGCGGCAGCGCTCAGCGGTTCAGGGCGGAGCGCAGCCTGTGCCTCCAGCGCACCTTGAACAGCTTCCAGTCGGTCCGGGCGAGCTTGATCCGGTCGCGCAGCCCCACCCGGATGGCGCCGCCGCGGACGTACACCGTGTCGCTCTCGGTGCGGTACCAGACCTTGTAGCCGTTGTCCGCTGCCCAGGCGTTGATCTCGCGCAGGTGCGGGTTGACGTAGGCGAACCCGTGGGTCTCGATGGCCAGCACCGCGGGGCGGCTGACCATCTTCTCGATGACGAACCACTCGCACCCCTCGACGTCCACGCCGAGCAGATCGATGGTGCCGTCGTCGATCTGATCAAAGGTCACCGCGTCCACGGTGAAGGTGTCCTGCTCGTCCAGGTCGTAGCCGTCGTTGACGATGGCGGGCGAGGACGACAGCTCGGTGACGTAGGTCGAGGCGCTGCGCTGAGCCAGGGTCACCTGGCCGGGGGTGTGGAACACGGCCACGCGGTGCAGGGTCAGGTTGGGGCGGTCGCCGAACTGCTCCTCGATGGCCCGGGCGCAACCAGGATCCGGCTCCACCAGGGTGCAGCGAACGCCGGCCGTGATGTAGCCGAGAACGTTGGATTGCTCCGGCAGGTACACGCCCACCTCGGCCGCGTGCTCGGGCGTGAAGCCCGCCTCACGGACAACCTCGTACAGCTTGCGTTCCTCCAGCATCTGCCCTCGCGATCCCCCGGAAGTGCGGGGTTTTCATCCTTGCCCCCCGGGAGCGCCCAGAGAGTAACGAACCTCTCATCCCAAGGCAATCTCACCCCTTGCTTAACAACCACGGCCCGCTTCGCATAGGATACAAATCACATTTCGGGGCCTTTGGCTGTCCCACGCGAGAGAGGGTGATGAAGGTCTGCATCGACATGACGCCGCTGAACAACTCTTCCCGCTACCGCGGTATCGGCATGTACTGTGCCGAGCTGGGCCGGGCGCTGGAGGCGGCGCCGCGGCGGGACGGGCTGGAGCTGTACTTCCTGGTCATCGGCCCCGGGCCTGCCGTGCGCATCGTGCCGTGCGAGGCGGGCATCATCAGCCGCTGGGCGGCTGGCGAGTTCGGACCGCTGTTCTGGCACAACGTCTATTACGCCATCAAGCACACCGTGGGGTGGACGCGCCTGTCCCTGTCGGACATGGACCTGTACCACTCCACCGAGCCGCGGGGCACCTCCAGGCCGCCCGGGTGCAAGATCCTGGTCACCTGCCATGACCTCATCGCGGCGCTGAGCGAGGACTACGGCTCCTGGTGGCCTGTGCCGGCGCGCATCATGATCGAGCGGATGCGCTTCGCCGGCATGGACCACGCCATCGCCATCAGCGAGAGCACCCGGGAAGACCTGCTGCGGGTCAGCGCGTGGTCGCCGGAGCGGGTGAGCGTGGCGTACCACGGCATCGACACCGATTTCTTCCACCCCCACAGCGCGGCGGGTGAGGACGCGGCGGTGGGCGAGGTGACCGGCGGGCGGCCGTACCTGTTCTACGTGGGGGGCTACGACCGCCGCAAGCAGGTGCCGGTGCTGGCCCGGGCGTTTTGCAAGCGGGCCGACGAGCTGGAGCAGGATCTGGTGCTGGCCGGGCGCATGAGCCCCAAGGAGCGCCGGGCGCTGCTGCGCATTATCCCGCGGCGGCTGCGCGACCGGGTGCGCTTCACCGGGTTCGTGGCGCCGGAGCTGCTCCCGGCGCTGTACCGCCACGCCACGGCGCATGTCACGCCGTCGGTGTACGAGGGGTTCGGCATGACCCTGACCGAGGCCTTCGCCTGCGGCTGCCCGGTGGTGGCCGCCGCGGCCAGCTGCATCCCGGAGATCGCCGACGACGCCGCCCTGCTCGCCCCGCCCAAGGACGCCGACGCCCTGGGCGATGCCCTGGTGAAGATCTGCACCGACGAGGCCCTGCGCCAGGGCCTGCGCGCCCGCGGCCTGGAGCGAGGCAAGCGCTTCACCTGGGCCCGCTGCGCCGACGACACCCTGGGGGTGTACCAGCGGCTGTTGAGGTAGGCTGCCGGCGGCGGCTGGAGGCCAGACAGCAGCGTCCCGGACGCCAAACCCAACCCAGCATGAGTACGCATTGCCGTAGCGCCACGAGGTGAGGTGTTCCTGCCACGCTGGTGTCGTGCGTTTGATACTGTTACAGCCCGGTCCGTTCCACTATGGCTTTGCAGGCCTGCACCCGCAGGCGCTCAGGGCCCAGCCGCCTGAGGGCGCTCGCACGCGGGTGGCGTCGCAGACGCCGCGACCGCTCTCGAGCCGAAGGGTGTGCTTCTCGGCGTCCACCACGCCATTGCCGTCGAGATCGATCGCCACCTGAAGCTCCCACCGCGGCCGCTCCTGGCGCAAACCTCCGATCAGGACGATGTTCTGCCCCCTGGGCGCCCTCGACCGGGCCTCCTTGAGCCGCTGCGCTGCCTCCAGCGCCGCGCCGCCCAGGATCCGGGCTTCGGTCAGGTCACCGCGCCGCGGGCCGAAGCCGACGTACAGCTCATCCTGCTCCAGGGGCGGCAGCGGGCCGTCGACGAACCTCAGCGAGGTCCATGAACAGCCGCCATAACAATCTCGGATTTCGTAGAGTTGCCGCCAGGCAGCCACCTCGGTCACCCCTGCCTGCCCACGTCGCGACAGCACGTGGTAGCGCGCCCCGTGAACCACCCGCTCCCCGTGGGCCACGTCCAGCACCTTGCCGCGCCATCGGTCACGGGGTTGGACCGCCGCCTGGTGTAGGGAGACGATCGCGCCCAGCTCCGGCCGCAGCCCCGGGCAGGCGGGCAGCTCGCGCGTATCCTCCTCGCCCCCGGGCGGCCGGCAGAACCGGGCCACGCACTTGAGATCCTCGTCGATGAGAACGTCCTTGAGGTCGAAGGAGGTCACAAGCACCCCCCTGGGATGGTGGCAATGCGGCGCGGGCACCGGACCGCCAGCGCAGCCACAGAGCACCACCGATGTCAGCAGGAAGAATCTCGAGACCATGGCTCGAAGCTTTTGCAAGCCCCGCGCCACCCGAATACAGGCAACGTGGCGGTTCGACGGCGTTCTGGCATTCGGCGGCGAAGCCGCCGCCCCCCTACTCCACCTCCAGCACCACCAGCTCCTGCTGCGCCGGGCTGGTTACCTCCATGCCGTCGGGGCCGAGGAAGACGTCGATGCTGGAGCGTACGCCGAAGTCGCTGAAGTAGAGGCCCGGCTCCATGGTGAAGGCGAGGCCCTGGATCAGCGGCCGCGTATCGTGGGTCTCCAGATCGTCGATGTGGGTGCCGTCGCCGTGGCCCTCGTACACGCCGAGGTTGTGGCCGGTGCGGTGGGGGAAACAGTCCCCCATGCCGCGCGCCTCGATGACATCGCGCACCGCCCGGTCTACCTGCCACCCCTCCAGCCCGTTCTTGCTGCCCGGCTTGTAGTGCTCCCGGATGAAGTCGAGCCCCCGGTCCCGCGCCTCGAGCACCAGCCCGAAGGCGTCGAGCACCCGCTTGCCCGGCTCCTGCCCAAGGTAGGCCATCCAGGAGATGTCAGCGTAGGCGCAGACCGAGCGGTCGTGGCGCCCCCACAGCGCCAGCATCATCAGGCTCTCGGCCTCCAGCTCCGCCGAGCCGTCCGCCGACGGCACATAGTGCGGGTTGGCCGTGTGCTCCCCGAAGCTGACCACCGGCGGGTGGTCGGTGATGATCTCCCGGCGCGCCATCTGCTCCATGACGAACTGCTGCACCTCGTACTCCGTTGGGTGCAGCCCCGACCGGAGCCGCCGCTGCAACAGGGCGAAGGTGCGGTCCTTGATCAGGTTCAGATCAGCGGCTACACACCGGTGCGCCTCCGCCTGCTCCGGTGAGAAGCGGCACAGGAAGTACTGCACCAGGTCCGCCGAGGGCACCACCTCCACCCCCATGTCGCGGATCCAGCTCAGCGTGCCGCCGTCGACGCGGGAGAGGTACGGGATGGATCCGTCCTCGAAGTACTCCATGGCCACGCGCTGACGCCCGCTCAACAGCTCGGCCACCTTGCGGTTCAGGTCACGCCAGCCGGTGTACTCCACCGCTCTGCCCGGCGTGGGCGGGATGTTGGGCGTGTCGATGGCGTGGTGCAACAACGTGCACGGCCCCTCGTCTGGGATGAAGTAGAACAGCCTGCGCGTCAGCATCAGCCCGTCGAGCCCGAGCGCCTGTGTGGCGGTGGGATTGGACCCCCGGAAGTCGTACAGCATCCAGCCGTCGATACCGTCTTCCGCGATGCGCGCCTGCACCGCGTCTATCCGGTCCACCAGCTGGGCGGTGCTGTCGAAGTAGTCTGCCTCCGACGCGTATAGATCTTCCATGGCCCGCATTGACAGCTCCTAATGCATACTGTTACTGCTTCTTATGTAAGGAAGACACCGTCCATGCAACTGCGCACTTTCACATATATCGATATCCTCCAGCCCCAGTTCACCGGGTTTCTCCAGACCATCGCCAAGGGATTCATGCCGCTGGAGCAGCAGGCATCCCTCTTCGTGGAGATCGCGCCAGGCATCGCCATCAACGAGCTGACCGACGCGGCCCTCAAGCGCACCAAGTGCATCCCGAGCATGCAGATCGTCGAGCGCGCCTTCGGCATGCTCGAGCTGCACCACGAAGATCAGGGGCAGGTCCGCGAGGCCGGAGCGGTGATCCTGGACAAGCTCGGCATGAAGGAGAGCGACCGGATCAAGCCCCGGGTGGTCTCCAGCGAGATCATCACCGGCCTCGAGGGCTACCACTCCCAGCTGATCAACCGGTTCCGCCACGGCAACATGATCGGCGAGAACGAGGCGCTCTACATCCTCGAGGTTCAGCCCGCCGGGTACGCTGCCATCGCCGCCAACGAGGCCGAGAAGCACTCCCCCATCAACCTGATGGAGTTCATCGCGTTCGGCGCGTTCGGGCGCGTATGGCTCGGTGGCCCGGAAGACAACGTCCGGGAAGCGGCTAAAGCTGCAGAACAGATCCTCGCAGATCATGACGGGGTCTCTCTAGAGAAATAGCAGCCCCCCGGCGGGGCGGCAACTTCGCACCCTTCAAACATCATTACGGGATGACGGGGATCGGCGCGCGCCGGTCCGTGGATCTATATGGGCAAGCAGAGGGGGTTGAGGCACAGGGGCGCGCAGACCCAGATGA
>CAZEFW010000136.1:0-26374 GCA_964511535.1 uncultured Myxococcales bacterium
GCTTCAGGCTTCAGGCTTCAGGGTAGATGGTTGGGCTCGCTTCGCTCGCCGGCTTGAAGGTTCTTGATTCAGGGGGCCGGTTCGTTGGGCAATCGCACCTCAAGCCTGACGTCTGAAGCCTGAAGTCTTGCGGTCGAGTTCGTGAGAACTCGACCGCGCTTGCCGGCGCCAAGCTCACCTTGCGCGGGGGCTGAAACCGTATAAAGATTAATCCAATATCCTTGGAGTTGGGTAACGCTCCAGCATCTTCACAATCCCACTTTAGGCCGCCGCTTCGATGGACTACTGGAATTATCTGAACGCATCCACGCTGTTCGACCTCAAGGGCCTGAGCCAGGGGAGCGCGGAGCGCTTCTTCCACCTGCTGGGGCTGGGTCACTCGGTGGCGGACCTGCTGGGCCATTACAGCGATGAGTTCGGGCATCTGCCGGTGGAGACCTTGCAGCGCATGGCTCAGGCGCACCGCACCTACCAGACCTGGCGCAAGCGAAAGACCACCATCGAGGAGGCCCGGCGCAAGGCGCGGCTGCACACGGTGCCGGCGGGGGTCTACCAGTACGCGCCCCGGCCGGATCAGCTCGACGCCATCGTCAGGACGGCGCGGCTCTGCCCGCGCACCGCCGTCGAGACCGACGACGACTGGGTGGCGGTGCTGCAAGCCGGGGTGGCCCTCTGGACCTGGTGCATGGACCTGTGCCGCAAGGAGGGCAAGGCCACCACGAGGCAGGCGGACGGCGCGCAGGAGCGCGCGGTCAAGTTCGATCAGTACCTGCGCGCCAGCGAGACTCTCGCTGACCTGCCGCCCCACCGGTGGCTCGCCATGCGCCGCGGCGTCAAGGAGAAGGCGCTGACGTTGCTCCTGGAGCTGCCGGAGGACGGCATGCTGCAGCGGATGGAGCGGGTCAAGGAGCAGCTCGGGCCGCCGGCGCAGGAGCGCGACCCCGTGTCCTTGCTGTCCGAGCTGGTCACCGACGACCTGCGGCCATGGCTGCTGTCGATCATGGACAGCGACGCGCAGCAGCAGGCCGTGCGCAGCGCCTGCGAGTCTCTGGCCGGCCTGCTGCGCACATCAGCGGTGCAGGCGCGGCAGCTGGGGGCGGTGTACCTGACCCGGTCCGGCGCGCAGGTGGCCGTGGTGGTGGCGGATCGGGAGGGCGACCCTGCCAACCAGCGCGTGCTCAAGGCGGAGGGGGACTGGGTCAACAAGGTGGTGGAGTTCTTCAACGACCAGGGGGTGGTGCACATCGTGCTGCCCACCTCGGTTGTGGACGCCGAGCTGCTGCCGCCCCTGGAGGAGCAGCTGCTCGGCCGCCTGGACGGCAAGGTGCAGATCCTGAAGGTGCGGCCGGCCGCCCTGGGCGAGGCGCGCATCCCGCTGACCGATCCGCCGCTGCGGCTGCGCAAGTCGGTGGCGTCGGCCATGGTGCTCGCCCGCCGCGCCCTCGACCCGCTGCGCGAGTGGAGCCTGGTGGACCCGGTGAGCATCGGCGTGGCCGAGTACCAGGCCGAGCTGAACACAGACGCCCTGCGCCAGGCGCTCAAGGAGACGAGCGAGCTGTGCCGGCTGGAGCGGCGGCGTGGCAAGCGGGTGCACATGGGCGGGCCCCAGACCCGGGGCAACGCGGCCATGGCCAAGCTGAATCAGATGGTCAAGACCATCGCCGATCTGCGCGCGGGGATGACCGTGCACGGCATGGTGACCAACATCTCCCACTTCGGGGCGTTCGTGAACCTGGGCCTGGCCCAGGAGGCGCTGGTGCACATCTCGGAGCTGTCTGACAGCTTCGTGTCAAACCCGAACGAGGTGGTGAGCATCGGCCAGCAAGTAACCGCGAGGGTGCTGGCCGTGGAGCCCGCGCGGGGCCGCATCTCGCTGACCCTCAAGACGCGCAGCAGGCAGCTGGAGGGCAACGACAGGCGGGGCCAGGGGGAGCGTGGCGGCGGGCGGGCAGAGCGCAACGGGCCGCCCATGAGCAAGGCCCAGGCGCTGGCCAACCTCGAGAAGCTGTTCAAGAAAGAGTAGAACCCCACAGACAGGAGGCGACGATGAAGGCGTTTACCGGCGCGGCGGGCCATGTCCTGCGCCTGGATCCGGGCGAGGAGATCATGGAGAGCCTGGCTGCTTACCTGCAGTCTGCAGGCATCGAAGGCGCGGCCATCACGGGCATCGGGGCGGTCAAGGAGTCGACCATCGGCTACTTCGATCTGCACAAGCGGGAGTACCGCAACCTGGAGATCCCGGGCGACATGGAGCTGGTCTCATTCATGGGGAGCCTGACCTGGGCTGACGGCGAGCCAGTGATCCACGCCCACGTCACCCTCTCCGGCGAGGACTACATCGCAAAGAGCGGCCACCTGTTCTCTGCGGTCATCGCCGTGACAGGAGAGTTCTGGATCCAGCCAACAGGAATGAAGATCGAAAGAGCGCTGAACGAAAGGACCGGGCTGAAGCTGATCAAATGACAGAATGACAGAATGACAAAATGACAGAATGACAGAACGAAATAGTAGCGCGGTGGAATGGATTTGCCCTGGAGCAGTAAGCAGTTGGAAGTTAAGGCCGAGCCTTAGATGTTGTCATCCATCATTTCGTAATTTATACAATTATGGCATTCTGTCATTTCGTCGTTCCGTCGTTCCGTCGTTCTGTCATTCCGCGGCCGCAGGCCGCGGCTACCGCTCTCCCGCCCAAAGCGCCTCGAGCATCAGCCGATTCCGCGGGTGGCGGTTCATTCGCAGCCGCAGCCGCTCCAGCACCTCGCCCGGCGGCAGCTCGCACAGCTGCTCCCTGAACCAGTGGCTCGCCCGCAGCACGGCGCCAGGCAGCAGGCGCTCCTCCTCGCGGGTCTCGGAGCGAGCCACCAGGATGTTGGGATAGACCCTCCTGGCGATGAGGTCGCGATCCAGGGTGATCCAGCTGTTGGCCGACTCGTGCAGCGCCTCGAGGTAGCGCTGATCGTCAGTGCTGCCGTCCAGCAGGGCGGCGCCCACGATGGTGACCGAGCCGCCCTGCTTGAGGTTGCGACCGGCGCGGAAGAAGCGCGACACGGCCGCGGCGCCCGCCTGGACAGCGCCCTCGCCCTGGCGAGAGCTGGCGGCATAGGCCCGCGCCAGGTGGGTCAGGGAGTCCACCAGCAGCACGGCGTCGTAGCCCTGCATGGCAAGGCGCACCGCGTCCTCCAGCAAGCAGTCTGCTACCTCCACCGTGGAGGCCGGGTCGTCGGCCACGGCGAACACCCCGTTGCCCAGGATGTCTTGCAGGGCCTGGCCCTCCTCGGGACGGTAGCCGATCTGGAGCCCGGCCAGCCAGAGCTCCTCGTGGTTGGCGGCGAAGCCACGGGCCATGTCCTGCAGCAAGGTGGTCTTGCCGCCCCGGCGCCCGCCCATCACCAGGCACCGCTGGCCCCGGCCCACCGGGCAGAAGAGGTCGATGATGCGGGTGGCCAGCCTGTCGGGATCATGCTCCAGGCGGTACAGCAGGCCGGGCGGCACCGACTCCATGGCCTGATACCGCTCGGCCAGGGTGGGGGGAGGCGGACCGCCGGCGTCCTCGGCCAGATCTCCGGGAGGATCCACCGCCAGGCCGAGCGCGGCAGCAAGGGTCTTCACAGTCCAGGCAGCGGCCCACGCCTTGATGCAGCGCTCCCGCTCCAGCCGCCTCGACAGGTCCTGGATCACCGGCTCGGGCGAGGCCCCCCGGTCCAGCGCCAGCAGGTCCGCGTGCAGGCACAGGTCCAGGGCCACGGCCACCAGCCAGACCTCCCGCCGCCGCCGCGGCAGCAGCTCGGCCAGCAGCTCGCAGGCCCGCGCGGCCTCGTCCAGCAGGGGCGGTCCCTCCCGGTCGAGGAGCCGGGCCAGCCGAGACGCGACCTCCTCGCCAGCGCTCATGGAGATCCCTGGGCCTCGCTCAGATCGCCTTGCACGCCTTGCTCAGCCAGGCGGCGTCCTCGGCGTCGAGCAGCGGCGCCAGCTCCTGCTCCACCCGCGCGTGGTAGGCGTTGAGCCACGCCTTGCCCTCCTTGCCCAGCAGGCGGCGGTCGATGAGCCGCGTATCGATGGGACACAGGGTCAGGGAGTGGAACTTGAGGAACGGCGTCTCCTCGGTGCCGCGATCAGGATCCAGCATCACCTCGTACAGGTTCTCGATGCGGATGCCGAAGCCGCCCTCCTCGTAGTGGCCCGGCTCGATGGTGAGCATGTTGCCCGCCTCGAGCCCCGCGCCGGAGCAGCGCAGCACATGCAGGGACTGCGGCCCCTCGTGCACGTTGAGGAAGTGGCCCACGCCATGGCCGGTGCCGTGGTTGTAGTTCAGCCCTGCCTGCCACAGGCTGTGCCGGGCGATGCTCTCCAGGGAGCGACCGGGCCAGCCGGCCGGGAAGCAGAGGCTCGCCAGCGCGATGTGCCCCTTGAGCACCCGGGTGTAGCGGTCCTTCTGCTCCGGGGTTGCTCTGCCTCCGAGCAGGATGGTGCGGGTGATGTCAGTGGTGCCGTCGAGGTACTGGCCGCCCGAGTCCACCAGCAGGATCCCGCGCGGGCCGAGGGCGGCCGCTGCCTCGGGGGTGGCCTCGTAGTGGATGATGGCGCCGTGCTCGTTGTACCCGGCGATGGTGCCGAAGCTGGTGTCGCGGAAGTGTTCGCCCTGGGCTCGCAGCTCCAGCAGCTTCTCCTCCACCGTCACCTCGGTGACGCCCGGCTTGCGCACCGCGTCTTGCAGCCAGCGCAGGAACTTCACCATGGCCACGCCGTCGCGTAGGTGGGCCGCCTTCATGCCCGCCGCCTCGGTGGCGTTCTTGGCCGCCTTCATGGCGAACACCGGGTTCGGCGCGCTGATGAGGGCCGCCCCCCGCAGCTTGTTGACCACCCAGGCGTTGGCCGTGGAGCCGTCCACCCAGACCCGCTTCTTGTCCTTTGCCAGGCCCCGCAGCGCCGCCGCGATATCACCGTAGGCGTGCAGCTGGACCGACTTGCCCAGGGCCTTGCGCGCCGCCGGGGAGATCTTGTCCAGGTCGGTGTACAGGTGGCCGACTCCGTCGACCACCAGGCCGTAGGCGATGGCCACCGGGTTGTGATCCACGTCGGCAGAGCGCACGTTGAACAGCCAGGCGATGGTGTCCAGGGCCACCAGCACCAGCGCGTCAGCCTTGCGGGCCTTCATCTCCTTGCCCACCCGGCCCAGCTTCTGGCGGATGGTGAGCCCGGCCATGCGCTTCGGCAGGACCTCGATGGGGGCCTTGCCCGGCGCGGGTTGATCGTCCCAGATCTGGTCCACCAGGTTTTTGTCCACCAGCTTCAGCTTCGCGCCGGCGCCGGTGACCGCCTCGCGCAGCACCGAGGCCAGGGAGAGGGACAGGACCCGGGGATCCGCGCCCAGCGCCTGGCCCGGCTTCAGGTTGCGCGCCAGCCACTCGGGGACGCTGGGCACGCCCTTGTTGCCCATCTTGAACAGGCGGATGCCGGTGCCCTTGAGCTGCTCGCCGGCCTGCAGGAAGTAGCGCCCGTCGGTCCAGAGGCCCGCGGTCTTTGCCGTGATGACCAGGTCGCCAGCCGAGCCGGTGAAGCCGCTGAGCCAGCGCCGGCGCTGCCAGCACTCCGGGACATACTCGCTCTGGTGGGGGTCGGTGCTCGGGATGTAGTACGCGTCGACTCCGGCCTTGGCCATGAGCTCGCGCAGCTGCTTCAGCCTCTGCTTGATGGTGGACAAGTGGCTCTCCTGATGTGGGTGGTTCGAGGGGTGAAGTTTTAGCACGCGGCAGGGCGTCCCGGCCAGCGGGGGGAGGGGCAGGCCGCGCGGGTCAGCGGATCTTGCGGTAGCCGGCCTCGGCGCGCTCGTAGCCCAGGGCCTCCACCGCCTGCCGGAACTCGGCGTACATCACCTCGCGCTCGCTCAGGTTCAGCTCGAAGGCGGTGAGCACCGCGCGTTGGGCATCGCGGATCAGGCGCACCTCCATGGCCGGCACGTACCGTTCGCCCCGGGCCTCCTTGAGGTAGAACAGGTAGGCCTGCACCCGGCGGCGGATCGCGTCGGACAGACGGGCGGGGACCTTGTCGGGCAGCGCGGGGATCTCCAGGTCCTTCACGAAGTCGTCGGTCAGGTGCATCACCGTCTCGTTGGGAGAGAACCGTGGTTTGGATCCACCCCGCCGCTTGTTGCCCATGACATGCCCTCCGCTGGCGTCCCTCAGGATAGCAGACCGCCTGCCCACGCGCTCTGCGCGCATCTCATGGCGGAATCCCCATGACGTTGTTAAACTCGGGCAAACCACTGGAGGTAAGTCGGACGATGCGCCTGATCGTCATTATCAGCCTCGCCCTCTGTGCCCTGGCGGGGACCGCCGAAGCCCAGACCGCGCGGAGCAAGGAGGACACCGAGCTGGCCAAGCGGTACTACCGGCTCGGCGAGGAGCTGTACGCCCGGTCCGATTACCGCCAGGCGCTGGACATGTTCCACCTGTCGTACAAGCACTCCGGCAGGGGCGCGCTGCTGTTCAACATCGCCCGCTGCCACGAATCCCTGGGCGAGCACGCCAAGGCGGTGGAGTTCTACCAGCAGTTCCTCAAGACCAAGCCGGCCAACCGGGCCATCGTCGAGAGCAAGATCGAAAACCTCAACCGGCTCATCGCCGGCAAGGACAAGCCGAAGCCGGCGGACAAGCCGAAGCCGGCGGACAAGCCGAAGCCGGCGGACAAGCCGAAGCCAGCAGACAGGCCGGATCCCGCGAGCAAGCCGGAGCCGGTGGACGAGCCGGAGCCGGCGACTCCGACCCGGACCAAACGCATCGCCGGGTGGGGCCTCGTCGGGGCCGGCGCGGCCATCGCCGTGGCCGGCGTGGTGATGGGCGTCATGGCCAGCGGCAAGGCGTCCGACCTGGAAGACGCGGCCAGAGAAGGCGCCGAGTGGGCCGAGGTCAAGGGTGACGAGTCAGCGGGCAAGGGCCTGTTCGCCGGATCCATCGTGGGCTACACGGTGGGCGGGGCGGCGGCCATCGCCGGGGCGGTGCTGCTGGTGCTCGACAGCCGGGAGCAGGGCGAGCGGTCGGCGTGGCTGCTGCCTGGCGCCGCGCCCGGCGGCGCGGTGGTGACCGGCGGGATCCGCTTCTGACGCGCCCGGCCGGAGAGCGGCCGGGACTCCAGGGGGGTGAAGGGACGAGCTCATGCGCGCGCTGTTGACGCTGCTCCTGCTGGGGGCCCAGGCCTGCTTCAACCCACAATATGGCGACGAGTCGTTCTCCTGCGCGCGGGAGGAGTGCCCGTCGGGGTATGACTGTGTGAGCCGCCCGGGGCGGGGCAAGGTGTGCGTGCGGCAGGGCATGGCCGACGCGCGCGTGGGCGACGGCGTGCTGGCCCCGGACGCGCCGCCCGGGGCGCCGGGGATCGACCTGACGAGCCCCGCCAACGGGTGGGCCGCGTCCCACTACAAGGTCACGTTCAAGTTCAATGTCAGCGTGGGCAGCGCCGCAGTGATGTGGTGCCAGGCGTTCCTGGGCAAGGACGTCGTCTGGACCCGGAACAACCCCCAGCCTGGGCCGCTGTCCTTCCTGTACGACAAGGTCCCGCTGGCCGCCGGCAGCCACGGCTGGAGGGTGGTCTGCAGGGGCACCGACGGTAAGGAGCGGACCTCACCCACCTGGTCATTCACGGTCAAGCCCGAGCAGCTCGGCAAGTGCCAGGCCGGGGGCTTCAAGCCTGATCGGCGCTACGCGTTGTCGGCCGACCTGAAGGCAAGCAGCGGCGACTGCCTGGTCATCGATGCCCCGGGCGTGCTGCTGGATGGCAAGGGGCGGGTGATCCGCGGCGCCGCGTTCAAGGACGCGGTGTACCACGCCTCCTCGGCCGAGCCGTTCACCGTGCTGGAGAACAGGGACGGGGGCCCGAGCTGGAAGGCGGGGTGGGTGAGCCCCTTCAAGGCCGAGGCCAACTGGGACCGCCCCTCGGCCACTGACTTCGACTTCGACGGCCTGCTGGACCTGGTGACCCACGGCGCCTCGGCGCCGCTGCGGGTGATGCGCAACAGCGGCAGCGGGACGTTCAACACCACCTCGCTCCTGCTCGAGTCGTCCAAGACCGACACCGGAAAGAAGAGCTACGCCGGCTACCGGGTGGTCGACTTCGACGTGGACGGCGACCTCGACATGTGGGCCATGGGGTACGGCACGCCCGAGCAGTTCTTCCACGGCAAGGCTGGCGGCTTGCTGTACTCCTACATCTCCAGCGACTACGGCAGCGACACGCGCTACCTGACCCTCGGGGACTTCAACCGCGATGGCAAGCTGGACATCGTCATCGGCAACCACTCCGACCCCAAATACCCGTACCGCCAGGTGGCCACCAACGACATCGGCAACGGGGCGTTCAAGACCACCTGGACCTCCAAGTCCACCGAGGCCATCGGCGGCGGAGAGGCCTACCTCGCCGAGTTCAATGGAGACGGCAAGTGGGACCTGTTGCTGCCTCGTTTCTACAAGGGCGACAGCCGCTCCATGGTCTACTTCGGCGACGGCAAGGGGGCGTTCGAGAAGAAGCAATCGTTCAGCAACACCTACCCGGTTGAGGCCCTGGACATGGACGGGGACGGAGACACCGACCTGGTGCTGCTGTACGTCAAGGGGGGCAAGCGGACCGAGTTCACCGTGAAGCTCAACGACGGGCAAGGGGTGTTTTCTGCGAGCCAGGCGGTGGCGCCCAAGTTCGCCTCTGCCATCGCCGAGGCGAGGTTCAGGGATGTCACGGGCGACGGGGCGCCGGACGCGATCCTGCTGGGGGGCAGCGCCACAGATTCCGCGTTCGTCTACAAGAACGAGCTGAAGGGGAACAAGCGCTGGGTCAACATCTGGACCAGCAAGGCGAAGGGCAAGGGATCGGCGCTGGACGTGCGGGATCTGGACAACGACGGCGACCTGGATCTGCTCGCCTCGCAGTATGCCCTGGCCAGCAAGTCCCAGTCCGAGATCATCTACTTCCGGAACATCTCGGCCGGGGCCAAGTACGACGAGAACCGGGTGAAGACGTTGCCGAACCGCTCCCACGCGGTGGCCCGGATCGTGGGAGACCTCACCGGCGTGGCCTCCAGGGGTGTGGTCATCTCCGCCGGGGCCCATCGAACTCGAATAGAGAACATCGCCGCCATCCGCGGGTTCAAGACCGGCGTCGAGGTGCGCGCCGGCAGCGTGTCCGTCACCTCGATCACCGTGGAGGACCCTGACCTGTTCGGCGTACGGTTCGTCGGCGCCAAGGCGTCAGGCAAGGTGACGAGCCTCACCCTGCGTCACGCCCAGCAGGGCATCGGCGTGGCGGCCCACGGCTCGGGGTCGGTCATCGTGGACAAGAGCAGCCTCTGCTCCGTGGGTCACCACGAGGTGCAGACCTTCCTGGCCGCCGAGTGCCGCAAGGCAGCCATCACCGGCGCCGGCAACAGCCTGTGGCATGTCAACGGCTGCACCAAGCTGGCGGGCAAGTCATGCCGGTAGCCTGCTGATCAGACGCGCTGGATCCGGCCGAAGCGGGCGTTGACCTCCACCCAGGGCCACACCAGGCGGTCCTTGGGGCTCTGGTAGATGCCGAGGCTCTGGTCGCGCTCGGTGGTGGCCATCTCGATCTCGTGGGTCAGCGGGGCCCAGTGGTGGGTGTCCTGCACCAGGCTGCCCATGTCGCAGCGCTCCAGGGTCCGGGTGTACTCGTTCTTCACCCAGAGCGAGCTGCCGGCGGCCTCATGGATGGTGACCTGGGTGTCCTGGTCGAGGCTGCCGGTCTGCTCTCGCAGCACGTTGTAGAGGAACTCCAGCGTCTCGGGCAGCTGGTCGGGGTGGACCACGCCGATGGTGCGTGAGGTGGGCACCCGGTCGAGGAACTGCTCGTCGCGGTGGAATTCCCGGGCGCGCTCGTAGGTCAGGGAGTGAACGCCGCCCAGGATGTGCACGAAGGCGCGCGAGTCGAGCACCGCGCGGGCGAGCCGCAGCATGCCCTTGATCGCCTCCCAGCTGAGCACCGCCTGGTAGTGCTTGAGGTGCTTCTCGCCCTGCACCAGGGCGCGCTGGAACTTGAGCATGCCGCTGGTGCCGTGGCACGAGCCGTTGGCGGCGGAGAAGAGCAGCTTGCGGGACACCAGCCCCTCGAGCAGCTCCCGGCGGTCCGGCGGGCCGCCGAGCAGGGTGCTCTCGGCGATGAGCGCGTTGGCGCACCCCTGGCTGTAGCCGATGATGCCCCAAGGCGTCTCGCAGGCGGAGATCCCCTCGATGATCCGGTCGCAGTTGTACTCCAGGGAGCGGGCTGTGGCGGTGGCCGAGCGCACGATGCGCACGCCGCGGCGCTCCTCCAGCCGCCGGTAGGCGTGCTCCAATTCGCGCCCGTCGGCGCCCTCGGTGATGACCCCCATGCAGCTGACGATTGAGAACCGGTAGTGCCCCGGCTCGGGGTCCATGAGGAGCCGGGCGAGGGGGTCGGCCAGCATGGCGCGCTGGTCCTCCTCGCGCCAGTAGAGGGTGCGGATGACCGTGTCGGTCAGGCCCTGCTCGTCGCCGAGCTCGTCGCGGCCGCACTGGATGTGGAGCCAGCGGCGGTCATGTTCGCGGTCCTCCTGGTAGCCGCGGACCACGCTGAGCACCGTCAGGGCCTCCTCGTTGCGCTGCCAGAATTGCCGCAGCCAGGGAAGCTGGAAGGCGCGGGGCGCGCGCTCCAGCAGGCGGGCGCAGGCCCGGAAGGCAACCCGGTACTGCTGGCGCGCCCTGGCCCGCGGTCCCCCCCGGCGGGCGTTGTCGAAGGTGCACCCGGCTGCCGTCTCGTCGGCGCGGGCGATGCGCTCCCTGGCCTGCTGCTCCAGCTTCTCCAGGTCCGCGGGCAGGATCAGGTCCGGCACCTGGGGGTGCCGCGCCACCTGCAGGTGCTGCTTGCGGGCCAGGAACGGGCGGGCGCGCTCGATGATGCGGTCCGCCACCTCGCACAGGGCCTGGTAGTAGCTCTCGGAGGCGTGGCGGCCGCCGGCCATGTAGTCGCGCTGGACCGGGATGGCCATGTCGAGCTTCTCGCTCAGCAGGGCCACCAGGTCCACCGGCGCGGCCATGTGGTCCTGGTCCTGGTCGAGGAAGGCGTAGAGGAAGCCGGTGAGGGCGCGGGGGTTCTGGGCGCCCACCTCCACCAGCACCGCCTGGGTGAACGCGGCCGGCTGCCTGCGCAGGAGCTCCAGCAGGATGCGGTTGTTGATCTGGGCGCGCTTGGACTCGAGGCCCGACGAGAGGCCGGCCTGGATCAGCACCGCCACGTCCTCCGGGCCGAGGGCGCAGGGCGGGGGCCAGCCGCCCGGGCCGTGCTTCTCCTCGCGGGTGAACCCGGGCAGCGGGCCGGCCGCCTCGGGCAAGAACGCGGCCGCCAGGATCGGCTGGAACAGGAACTCGCCGCCGCCGTACTCCTCTGACATCGACTCGACCTTCAGCTTCACGCCGCGCACATGGCGCAGCCGGCGGACCAGGGCGTGGGGCCAGGACGGCGCGGCGCAGCGCAGCAGGTAGTCGATCTGGCGGCGGGTGAGCTGGGGGCAGATGTCGTGCAGCAGCTCCACCAGCTCGGCGGAGAGCTCGCCCGCCTCGGCGGCGGCGTACAGCTCGGCCGCAGAGGGCAGGCCCCGCCGGGCCTCCTCGAAGGCGGGGTCGAGGCACAGGGGCAGGGCCTCCACCGGGGGCGGGGCCGGGATGCGCTCGGTGGGGCTGAGCACCAGGTCGAGCCACTGCACCAGCGAGGCGAGCTCGAAGTCGATGTCGAACTCGCCGAGCTCCCGCTGGAGCAGGCGAAGGGTCGCGCGCCGGTCGAGGCCCTTGCCGTCGGTGACCCGCCGGATGATCGGGATCAGCTTCTTCCGCAGCCGCTTGTCGCCGGCGAGCATCACCGACATCAGGTGGGCCATGGCCTTGCGCGGCACCACGTGGCGCGGCTCGCGGTACCCCTCGCGGCGGAAGATGGTCTCGGCGCCCAGGGCCAGGGCCCGCATGTCCTCGAGGGCCTCTGCCAGGCGCGGGGCGAAGGCGCCGATGGCGTTGAGCACGTGGGCCTGCGCGTCGTCGGAGCGCAGCAGCTCGAGCAGGTGCTCCGGGTCGCCGGCGGGGTTGAGCAGGGCGTTGAAGTAGCGCACCCCGTACAGGCCGCTCCCATCGCCGCTGAAGCGGATCTTGCCGTTGCTCTCCAGGTGCAGCGTCAGGTCGCCCTTTCGCAGGTCGGGCGTGAGCAGGGAGATGGCCTCGCCGCGATGGTGCAGCAGGCAGGGCTGCCCGGCCAGATCCCAGCCGAGGCTGAGGGCGAACCCGGCGGGGCCGGTGGGCCCGAGGCGGCCGCGGTTGACCTTGCCGGTGATGACGGTGCCGGCGGGGAGCGCGGTGAGGCGCCCCTCCAGGTCCAGCTCGGCCCGCTCCAGATCCAGCTGCATGCCGGACTCCGAAAAATCCACCACGGGCCCGAGGTTGGGGGGGAAGCTGACGTTTGCCCGCAGCCCCGCGCGCAGGTCCCCGGCCAGGCGGCCAGTGAGCACGCCGTTGTTGATGTCCAGCTCCGGCAGGGACATCACCCGGCTGAGCACCCGGCCCGAGGCGTGAGACGAGACGTCCGCCGTGAGGAGCCACTCGTCGGACGCGGCGGGACGCAGGGCGCCCTCCACCGCGGCGTCCAGCTCGAGGGAGAGCTCACCGCGCGCGTCGGTGATGCTGGCCGGCTCTGCGGTGGTGAGGCGGCCGTAGAAGAGCAGCGGGGAGGTGAGGGCCAGGTCCAGGCGGTCCGGCCCGGCCGAGAGCGACGCCGCGCCGCTGAAGGCCAGCTCCGACAGGGCGGCCAGCAGGTGCACGCCGCCGATGGAGGTCGTCTCCTCCGAGACCAGCAGCGCCCGCAGCTCGGGCCAGCTGCCCTCGCCGGCGTCCACCCGCGCCTCGCCCTCGACGTCGACGCGCTGCTCGGGGCTCAGCCCGGGCGCGTCCAGGTCGAGCTGGGCCTCGCCGGAGAGCTGGCACCGGACCTGGTGCTCGTGGTCACCCGAGGGGCGCAGGAGCAGGTCGCCGCGGGTCAACGCCAGGCGGTGCCCCTCCACCGTGGCGGCCAGCTTGCCGGAGACCACCACCGGCTCGTCGGGGGGGTCGATCTGGGCGCTGAGCTCGGTGCCGTCGATGGTGCGGGCCTTGACCCGCACCGGCGGCGGGGCCACCGAGAGGGTGAGCTCGAGCTCGGCGGCCTCGGCGGTGGTGATGGCCACCCGGGCGAAGCCGAGGCCGTCCCAGGCGCCGTCCACCACCTCGGCGGAGGCCAGCGGATCGGGTGACAGGAGCCGCTCCAGCAGCGCGTGGGGCTCGGGCAGGATCTGGCGCGGCAGGACCACGTCGCGGAACCGGGTCTCCACCTGGTCCATCCACCGGACCCGCCCCGAGAAGGCGAGACGGAGGGTGGGGGAGATGCCGGGGCGCGGGCGGGCCGTGACCCGCTCGAGGTATATGTCCGCCGTGCCGTCGGCGGAGCCCATTGCCAGGTGCACGATGGGTGCGATCCAGGGCGGGACGAACGGGAGCAGCGTGCTCTCGACCACCTGGCGCAGGGGGGCGAGCCCGCGGTCGGCGAAGGTGCGCTGGATCTGTCCCAGGGCGGTGAGCACGTTGCGGATCACCAGCGGGGCGCTGAGGCGCAGGTCGAGGGCCTCCACGCGCGGGTCGCCGCGGTCGTTGAGGGCCTGGCCGCAGCCGATGGAGGCGTTGCCGGCGGCCTCGCAGCCGGACTGGACCTCCACCTGCACCGGGGGGCCGTCGGAGAGGGGGAAGGCGTAGCTGCCGGGCTTCATCCGCAGGGTGAACTCCACCTGGCCGCGGCGCACGGCGCGGGGCAGGGGGCCCTGAAGCTGGAGCGAGGCGCGGTCGGGCAGCCGCAGGGGCTGGAACGGCTCCTGCCCGTCGGGGGGGTACTGGGATCGGTTCAGCGTCAGCTCGACGGCGGCTGGCCCGCCGCGGCGCCACTCCACGTGATCGGTGAAGAGGCGAACCCCTGCCTTCCTTGGTTTGGTCGTCATGGGCGGATTTTAGGATGAGATGAGGTTGGCGTCACCTCTGCCCTGCTTCAGGTGCACGGCGCCGGGGCAGATCCCGCTGGCCAGCCGCCTGGCCGCCGGGTGCTGGCGGCGCGCGAGGCGCAGGAGGTGCGCGCCGCAGCCGCTGGTGCAGTCGCTGGCGCCGAACCCGGCGTGGGCCGCGGCCGCGCCGACGCTGCGTTGAAGGCCGAGGGCCAGCGCGCACTCCGCGGGTCCGCCGGGCAGCAGCGAGACCCCGAGTACCCGCGCCTCGGACCGCTCCAGGAGGTGATCCACATGCCACCGCAGCCGTTTGGGTCGGGGCGGCCGGCCCGGCGCCCCCATGGCCGCGGCCACCTTCGCGTGCAGCCCGCGCGGGCCCTGCCGGCACCTGCAGAGGTGGCGCAGCACCCTGGCGTGCAGGCCCCGCTGGCCGCTGCCGCAGTAGATGTATCCGCCGCGCGGCAGCCGCATGGACCCCAGGGCGCCGACCTCCAGGTCAGCCGCCCGGTCCAGCCCCAGGAAGAGCAGGTAGGCGCCGGTGTCCGGGATCATCGGCGCGCTGGGGGACGAACTCGCTCCAGATCCGCGCGGCTGTTGACCCCCACCGCCTCCTCCCACCCGTCGGGCGTGGGCAGCGCCACCACGCCGGGCGACTCCTCGAGCACGCGCCACAAGGGGGCGGTGCCCTGCTGGCCCAGCACGCGTCGGACGTCTGGCAACAGGTCCCGGTGGTACAGCCCGGGCAGCGGCTGCCACCTGGTGTCACGATGGGCCACGGCCCGCACGCCGTCGGCCCGCGCCTCCAGCAGCCGCACCAGCCAGTCACGCTTCAGGCCCCACATGTCGCACGGCAGCAGCAGCGCCCACTGACACCCGGATGGCATGGCCGCCAGAGCGGTGACCAGCCCGCCCGTGGGGCCGAGGTCCGGCGCCTCATCGCCGATGGTCTCCAGGCCGAGGTCCGCGTACTGATCCGCCTCGCGCGCCACCACCCACGGCCCGCCCACCTGGGGCGGCAGCTGGCGGGCCACGTGCTGGATCAGCGCCTCGCCCTGGATCGCCGCGCGCGCCTTGTCGCTGCCGAACCGGCGGCTCTGGCCGCCCGCGAGGACGCACCCCCAGACATCGCGCTCGAGCCCTGCCAGGTCGAGGACCAGGCGGGCCGCTCGCGGCATGTCACCCCGCGGGCACCGCGTGGCCACGCCCGGGAGCTCGTCGTCGCTGATCACCGCCGAGATGTCATCCCGCTCAAGCGCGAGGGGCGCGGGGTGGCCCTGGCCTGCGCGAAAGATCTCCAGCTTCGCCACGCCCTGCGCGTCGAGGTTACCCTCCACCAGCACGACATCGCAGCCGCCGTAAAGGGGCGCGAGCTGGGCGTAGACATCGTCCTGGCGGTCCATGTAGACGCCCACCTCCGCCGGGGTGGCGAAGGCCGCCGGGGCGCCGCCCGCCTCGCGGTGCCTGAAGGAGTCCTTGCCTGCCCTGTCCACGGGGTGGTCATGCCCGGTGTGCTTGATGGTCCCCACACGGACGCCCGCGCCCGTCAGGAACCGGGCGAGCTCCACCACGAGGGTGGTCTTCCCCTGATTCTGTCGGCCGACGATGTGGACCCGGGGCGGTGTCATGAGCGCAGTCATTCTACACCGCCCGGGACAGCCTCGTCTCCAGGGCCGCCCAGACCGCCTTGATCTCCTCGGCGACGCCTGGCACCGAGAGGGGCAGCTTGCCCCTGGCCAGGGCCCGCGGCACGCCCGGGTCGAACGGCACCTTGCCGATCACCTCGGCCCCGGCGCCCTCGGCCCGCGCCTGCACCTGTCGGCAGATGTTCGGCTCCAGATCGGCCTTGTTGATCACCACCAGCGCCGGGATCTCCTGCTCCCCGCACAGGTCGAGCACCCGCGCGAGGTCATGGTCGCCCGAGGTGCTCGGCTCGGTGACCACGAGCACCAGATCGGCGCCCTGCACGGCCAGCTGCACCGGCCTGCCGATTCCGGGCGGCCCGTCGATGAAGATCAGGTCCAGCGCCTCGTCAGCGGCCACCATCAGCGCGCGCTGCCGCACCTTGTTCACCAGCGCCCCCGAGTTCTCCTGCGCCACGCCGAGGATGGCGTGCACCAGGGGGCCATCGTCGGACGGGCGGCTGGTCCAGATGCCCACGATGTTCGGGTGCATGCCGAGCACATCCTCGGGGCAGGTGCGCACGCAGGACCCGCAGCCAGTGCAGGCGAACGGGTCGCTGAAGACCAGGCCCGTGTGCCCCAGCCGGATGGCGTCGAAGCGGCAGATCGCCTCGCACCCGCCGCAGCCGATGCACCTGCGCAGGTCCACCGAGACCCGGCTGCCGTGGTAGTACGGCTCGTGGATCCCGTCGGGTCCCGTGAGCAGCAGCGCCAGGTTCGCCGCGTCCACATCGCAGTCGGCGCTCACCACGGGGCGAGCCAGCCGCACCAGCGAGGCGCAGATGGAGGTCTTGCCCGTGCCCCCCTTGCCGCTGATGACGGCCACCTGCCGCGGCGCCATCAGAGCGCCTTCCCCAGCCGCTTGGCCAGCTTGAGCATCCGCTTGCGGAAGGAAGGCACCGCCTCCGAGGCCAGCTGCTGCCGGGCGTAGGCCTGGGCCGCCTCGGTGATGAACGGCACCTCCGCCAGCAGCTGAATCTCCCTGTCCTTGAGGTAGGCGCGCATCTCCTTGCTGTCCCCCAGGTCCGATCGGTTGATGATGACGCTCATGGGCTGACCGGCGGCGTGGCACATCTCCACGGCGAGGCCGAGGTCGTGATAGCCGAAGGGGGTCGGCTCGGTCACCAGGATCACCCGGTCCGCCACCCGCGTGGCCACCAGCGCCGAGCAGGACGTCCCGGGTGACACGTCGATGAACTCCAGCACCCCTCTGCCCCGGTTGGCGCGCTTGACGACCTTGAGCATCTCGCTGATGAGCGGCGCGGCCCTCGGCTCGCCCACGTCGAGCTTGCCCGACCAGAACTCCACCGCGCCCGACCGGCCCCGGCTCAGGGTGCCCAGCTCTCGCGGCGCCTCGGTGATGACCCGCTCGGGGCAGGCCAGGGTGCAGACCCCGCAGAATCGGCAGGCGTCCGGATCCACGCGGATCCCGTCCTCCTCCAGCGTCACGGCGCCGAAGGCGCACACCTCGACGCAGGTGCCGCAGCGGGTGCAGCCGGACCCGCGCTGGCCAGGGTAGGGGAGCCCCACCCGCAGCTCCTCGGCGATGTCCGGCTTGAGGAAAAGGTGGCCGTTGGGCTCCTCCACGTCAGCGTCGATGTAGGCCACGCGGCGATGGCTCTGGGATGACAGGACATGGGCCAGGTTGGTGGCCATCATGGTCTTGCCGGTGCCGCCCTTGCCGCTGGCCACTGCGATGCGCATACGAAATTCTCCAGGTCTCGGCCCCCGCTGACGCCGGGCGTCTAACAATGGATCAGATTGGCCCGGGCTGCCAGGGAGCCCGAGCTGGTTGGCTGGCGATTGATAATTTGTGCCTCTCGAACCACACTTGGTCCTCGAATGGAGAGAGCGATGAGCTTCATGGATGCCCGGCACATGCGCCTGCTCCTGCTCTGCCTCGGGGTGACCGTCGCGGGCGGGTGCGTGGTGGAGGAGCGCTGCTTCGGTAACGGCGACTGTGTTGGAACACAGGTCTGCCTGGGCGGCGTCTGTCAGCCTGGTCCCGAGGCGGGCCCGGGCGCTGACGCGGCGCCAGGTGATGCCGCTGGCGCTGACGCGGCGCTGGATGATGCCACCGGCGGGGACGCGGCGGCAGGCGACTCGGCCCCGGATTCAGCGGCCGTGGATGCAGCGCCGGTGGACGCTCCCCGGAGCGACTCGGGCGGCGTGGATCTCGCCCCTCTCGACGCTGGTGCGGCCGATGGTTAGAGCGCGCGCATGCCTCCTCCTGGTGGTGCTGCTGCTGACCCCTTGCCTCTCCATGGCCCAGGGCAGCAGCGAACCTGATTGCCTGGACCGCTCCAGGCGCGCGTGGCAGCTCATCCTCAAGTCGGACGGTGATCAGGCCGAGGCGCTGCTCAACGTCGACGGCTGCCCCGACCCCGGCCCCGAGCGCGCCCGGTGGTTCATGCTGCGCGCCGCCCTGGCGGACCTGCGCGGGGACCGCGCCGGCACCTCCGAGTTCGTGGGCAAGGCGCTGCAGGAGGAGGTCCTCTTCGCAGGGGACCGCGCCATCCTCACCGAGTTGGGCCGCCGCGGCTTCCCGCGCTGGCTCGACTCGCTGCAGCTGCGCCTGGAGGTTGGCGGCGGGTACAGCTCGGACGCGGTCACCTCCGGTCCGGAAGACCCGGGCACAGCGGCCGGCGCGGGCGCCACGGGGAGCCCGCTGATCCTGTTCGACGCGTTCGCCCGCTTCCGCCCGCGGCTGCACGCGCTGGTCAACCCCCAGCTCGACCTGGCCATCAGGGGCCTGTTCCTCACCGACGGGACCCCCTCGCCAGCGACCGGCCTCGGCCCGGACGACCACAGCCGGCTCCGGATCACCGCCAGGCCCGGCATCGCCCTCGGCGCCTCCCTGCGGGCCCACTACCGCGCCGAGCTGCTCCTGCTGACAGGCGGCGATCCCGCCACCCCGGACGCGCCGCAGGCCTCGCCGGGGGACAGCGGGCCGCGCTGGCTGCACGAACGCCACCGGGGAGAGGTGGAGCTCGAGCCGATGGAGTGGCTCGCCCTGTTCGGCGGCGCCGGGGTGGTCCGCTCCCGCCACGGTATTCGCAGCCGCACCGAGGCGGACGGCGGCATCGGCCTGCAGGGCAAGCTCTGGCGGCTGCACCTGGCCGGCGGCTTCGCCATGCGCGGCCACTGGGGCGGGGAGGGGCAGGTGGAGGTGACCCTGCCCGGCGGCAGCGTGCGGGATGTGCTGATCAGCCCCTACGACCTGTACGGCGGCACCCTGCTCGCCTCGGCGATCTTGCCGCTGCCCTACGTGACCCTGCGCGCCCGGTTCTCCTTCGCCTTCGACTCTCACCTGCGATCCGAGGGTTACTTCGACGACCAGACCCTCCACCCCGACGACGATCCCACCCGGAGCAGAGAGGACCAGCTGGTCCGGGCCGGGCTGCAGGTCTGGTCCATGGCCTGGCGCGGCCTGCGCGGCGGCGTCGGCTACACGGTGTCTCACCGGGCCTCGAACAAGGGCGTCTACGGCTTCACGGACCACCGGGTCGTGGCGCGCCTGCGCTACCGCTTCTCAATGAATCCCCTGGGGCCCTCGAAGCACAGCGCCCCCGCCGACCAGGTCGCCTTGCCCCACACCGCCCGCCCCCACGACGAGCTGACCGACGAGCGCATCCAGGATCTGATGTGGCGCGAGGTGCTGCGGCGCCGCTAGCGGATCAGGCCGGGTCCTCCACCTCCACCAGCTCATAACCCCGAGTACCGAGCCCGCGCTCCTCGGCGTAGGCCAGCTGCCGTGACCAGTCGATCTCCGGATAGAGCGCGCGGAACTTGTCCGCCCCCGGCGGGTGCCCCTCGTCGGGCAGCCTGGATCCCGGGAGCCCCCGGGCGGCGTTGATCAGGTCGGCGGAGGCCTGGTCCACGGCCACCGGATCGGTGGACGCCAGCACGCCCACATTGTTGACGATGGGGTTGTCGCTCCAGGGGAAGCAGTCGCAGTCGGGCGTCACCTCCACCACGAAGTTGTAGAACGCCACCTTGCCCACCTTCTGCGCCAGGACGCCCTCGGCCACCTCCACCATCTTCTCCTGGATCAGGTCAGCCCGCTCGTTCCACAGGAACCTCAGCGCGCCCGGGTCGCACACGGCGATACACTCGGCGCAGCCGATGCACAGGGCATGGTCGAAGCGCGCCACCCCCTCGTACAGCTCCACCGCGTCTGCCGGACAGATCTCCACGCACTCGCCGCACGCCTCGCACTTCTCCTCCTCGATCTGCGGCTTGACGTCGGCGTGCATGGCCTGCTTCATGGCGCGCGATCCGAGCCCCATGGAGAGGTTCTTGATCGTGCCGCCGAAGCCCACCGCCAGGTGCCCCTTGACGTGAGAGATGCAGCAGAGCGCGTCGGAGTGGTGCACGGCCGAGGCGTAGCGGACCGTGTCGAAGTGCCTGCCGCCCACGGCCACCTCCGCCACGTCTCTGGAGCGGATCCCATCGCCGATGACCAGCGGCGCGGCCACGGTGGCGTAGCTGAAGCCGTTCTCCAGTGCCAGCTCCAGGTGCGAGACCGCCTCCTTGCGCCGCCCCACGTAAAGGGTACAGGTGTCGGTGAGGAACGGCGCGCCGCCGCGACCCTTCAGCCGGTCCACCAGCTTGCGCGCGAACTGCGGCCGCACATACGCGGTGGTGCCGTCGTCGCCGAAGTGGACCTTGACCGCCACCGTGTCTCCGTCGGAGACCATCCCCAGGCCCATGCGATCCACCAGGGCGCCGAAGCGTTGCACCAGGCCGCGGTTATGCGCCACCCGCGCGGGAACGTAATAAACCGTCGCCTTGTCCACGGCGGCCTCCTTCACGGCTTGCACTTCAGGTCAGGGGTCGGGCTGAACAGGTGGGGCGCCATCTTCTTGAGCGCCCGCTTCAGCGCGCGCTTGCGGAACAGCGACGGGTGCACCAGGCCCTTGCAGCCGGCCTTGCTCAGGGGGCGGACCTCCAGCTTGCCCTTGCGCGTCACCCGGTACGCGGCGTCGATGGCGGGGGCGGCCCCGTAGCTGCCGGAGAACAGCACGAGGTCGAAGCTCCCGGCGCCCCGCGTGTCATAGAACATCCACTGCTTGGATCCGCAGCGCAGGTGGACGAGCTCGGCGTCGAACTTGCGCGCCCGCACCAGCTGCCACATGGACTTGCCCGCCTTGCGCGCGCGGCGCAGCGAGTCCCGGTCCAGATCCACCAGCACCCCCTTGCAGCCGGCGTAGCGCACGTTGATCCCCACCTGCTCCTTCTTGCCCGCCTTGAGGAACCGGATGCCCCAGGTGTAGTAGCGCGCGGGATCGGGGAAGGAGCCGAGCACCCCCTCCCGAGGGCGGGAGCGAGCGGCGATGGTGCGCCCCGCCGCCTTGAGCAGCGCCTGACCGAGCCTCGCGTCGGCGAACAGGTCCGGCCGCACCACCGTGCGCCCCACGAACCCCGGCGCCTCGGCGCGCTTGCCGTCCTGCCCCACCGTCCACGCGCGCTCGGCGTACTCCCACGGCGCCCTGGTTGTCTGCAGCAGCAACTCGAACCGGCCGTCGTTGTCCGCGTCGTACCAGATCCACCGGTCCCGCGCCCGGGTGATCCAGGAGAACTCGGCGTCCACCTTGCCCTGCTCGAGCACCTGCTTGAGGGGCGCATCCATCTTCAGGGTGCCGAGCGAGTCCTGGTCCAGGTCCATGATGGTGCCGCTGGAGAAGAGCCCCTCGGAGGCCACGGCGTCGGGCTTGCCGTCGCCGCTAAGATCCCGCAGCTTGCCCTGGTGTCCTGCCCCCTTCAGCGGGTGGGGCGGCGCCACCTTCTTGGTTGGGAAGCCGGACATGAGCGTGCGGTCGAACACCAGCGGGCCCATGGCCAGCAGCCGCTTGCGCTGGGCTTCATCGGCAAACAGCTCGGGGCGCACCAGGTACCTGCCGTCCAGCTTCTTGTCCCTGGAGAGCATGCCCTTGCCGTCCACCTGGTACCCCTCGACCCGCGTGCGCCGGTGGCTGGGCGCGGTCAGCAGCAGGTCATGCTTGCCGTCGTTGTCCGTGTCGAACCAGGCGTACAGGTGGCGCGCCGCCTCCAGGAAGGTGAGCTCGGCGTCCAGCGTCCGTTTGGCCACGATGTCGCTCACGGCGGGCAGCGCGGCGGTGCCGGCGAAGCTGTCCTGGTCCAGATCCAGGAAGTAGCAGGTCGGCCGTCCCCGGCTGAACAGCCGCCGGCGCTTCATGCGGTACATGGCGAGCACGTCCACCCTGGCGTCGAGGTCAGCGTCCCCCAGCCGCGCGATGGTGCCGCCCTCGGTCCAGGGATCCGGGATGAGCTGCGGCGGGTCGCCGGGCACCTCCTGGATGAACTTGCGCACCTCCGACACATGGATGTGGAAGTTCGACTCCTTGCGCGTGCCGTAGGAGCCGCGGATGAAGGCGTTGACCCCCACCAGGTCCCCGGCGGCGTTGACCAGCGGGCCCCCGCTGTCTCCCTGGCTGATGTCGCAGGTGGACTGGATGACCAGCGCCGGCTTCTGCCGGGCCATCTCCTTGCGCATCTTCTCCAGCCGCCGGGCCTTCAGCTTCGCCAGAGATCCTGACAGGGGCCCCTTGCCCGCCGCCGCCCGCTGGCTGTCGATGAGCAGCAGCTGCGCCAGGTGGGTCGAGAGCTTGCCCACCGCCGCGATCTGGCCCCCCTTGACCGCCCACACCAGCCCGATGCCGGCGTGTCCCAGGGCCCACACCTGCAGCCCGGGGGGCGGGTCCTTGGCGGCGATGTTCACCACCTTCAGGTCCGCAGGCGGGTCGATGATCTTGAGCACCGCCAGGTCCCGCAGGGGATCCTGCTTGTGCACGTGGGCCTCGTAGGTCCTGGTCCGCCGCTCCATGACGCCGCTGGCGTTGAGCTTGCCCAGGCTCACGTTCACCTTCATGCGGAAGTCCTCCCGCGCGGCGTGGGCGATGACATGGTGGTTGGTGAGGACCCAGCCGTCCTTGTGGTAGATCACCCCGCTGCCGTAGCCGCCCGGCGTGCTGATGATCACCGTGGCCGGCGCCACCTGGCGATACACGCTGACCTGGTCGCCGCCGGTGGCCCTGCTCGGGCGATCCTCCACCGCCTCGGCGCGCGGGCCGGCCTCGCCGTCATCCTCGTAGAACCCGCTCAGCGTGACGTTGTCCCCGATTATCATCGACTTGGGAAGCTTGAGGGACTTGACCTCCCGAGCCTGCGGCCCGCGCGGCTTCTCGTTCACCTCCTTGCCGCCCACCCGCTCCCCCCTGGGACCGGCTGGCCCGCGGGCTGGCGGACAGCCTGCGATGGAAAGGGTCAACAGCAGGACGGGGATAGTTCTGGACATGGCGCGCTCCTGAGAAGATGGATAATACCAGAGCGCGGCGAGCTACTTGATCTTGTAGATCTTCCCGTTGAAGGCGGTGAAGTACAGCTCCCCCGCGGGATCCTGGCCAAAGGAGGAGATCTCCTCCTTGGTGTCGAAGAGCAGCGCGTTCTTGCTGGTGCCCTTCTTCGGGTCATGGTCCAGACGGTACACCTTGCCGCTGATGAAGTCGGCGTACACGTAGGCTCCCACCAGCGAGGGCACCGCCTTGCCCCGGTAGACATAGCCGCCGGTGACGGACTGGGGGCCGCTGTAGGAGTAGTCCCACACCGGCATGATGAACCCGGCCTTGGGGCAGTTCTTTGGCGGCTCGTGGCAGTGCTTGCCCTCCCAGACGCGCCAGCCGTAGTTGCCGCCCTTGACGATGAGGTCGATCTCCTCCCAGGTGTTCTGGCCCACGTCGCCGGTCCAGAGCTTGCCGGTGAGGCTGTCGAAAGCCATGCGCCACGGGTTGCGCAGCCCGTAGGCCCAGATCTCCTGGGCGTACCCCTTGGTGTTGCCCGCGAAGGGGTTGTCCTTGGGGATGCCGTACTGCTTGCCGCTGGCGGGCTTGTCCACGTCGATGCGCAGGATGCTGCCCAGCAGGGTGGCGCGGTTCTGGCCGTGGTCGTGGGGATCGCCCCCCGCGCCCCCGTCTCCCACGGCGATGTAGAGCATGCCGTCGGGCCCGAACTGCAGGTCCCCGCCGTTGTGGTTGTCGTATGGCTGCTTGAAGGTGAGGATCTGCTTCTCGCTGGTGGCGTCCGCCTTGTCCTTGTCGCTGCTGCTCACCTTGTAGCGGGCGATGACCGTCCGGTCCGGCTTGGTGGCGGTGTAGTTGACGTAGAACAGCCCGTTGGTCTTGTACTTGGGGTGGAAGGCCAGGCCCAGCAGCCCCTCCTCCCAGCCCTTGATGTCCAGCTTGCCCGTGGGGGCCAGGTTGAGGAACTCCTTGAACGAGGCCACCTTGGGATCGTTGGGGAACACCAGCACGCGGCCGTGCTGCTCCACCACGAACAGCCGCCCGGAGCCGTCGCCAGCGTGCAGCAGCGCGAGGGGGAGCTTGAACTTCAGCTTCGGGAACGCCTCGGCGTAGGTTGCCGCCTTGGTGGACAGGTCACTCGCGGGGGCGCCGTCAGGGGCCGGCCCGCTGTCCGGCGCGGGGCCCTGGTCAGCCGCCGGGGCTGAGTCGGAGATCGCCTGGTCCTGGACCGTGCCGCTGTCCTTGGCAGGCGGCGCGGGATCGTCATCCGAGCAGGCGAAAGCCCCCGCCAGGGCGATTACAGCAGTGAGTGTGAGCGTTCGCGTGAGCATGACCGGCACCTCCCGTGGATTCACTGGAAGGGTATCGCGGGACGCTGGCCGCGCAAGCTGAGGCTGTTTTTGTCAGGCGGGGCTAGTTATTCCAGGTGGGTACAGTAGATGTCACCGCGCGCGCCGGTGCCGAAGTTGCCGCCCAGCTTGATCCGGTAGTCGGTCCAGAGCACCGCCACCCGGGAGTCCGCCACCACGATCTTGGGACCCACGGCCCTGCACTTGCCAGCAGGGGTCTCGTTGATGCGGTAGTCCGGGATGTTCCAGGTCTTGCCCTTGTCCATGGAGACGCTGAAGTACAGGTCAGGGCTGGCGCCGTTGCGCTGGTCGGGCCAGACGAGGTAGGCGTTGCTGCCCGCCGCGTCCACGACGAGCTGCGGCAAGAGGCTGGCGTGCTGACCCGCAGTGGTGGAGGGCACCCGCACCACGGGGTTGCTCCAGGTCTTGCCGTTGTCGTCGGAGTAGCCCACGTAGATGTCATCCTGGCCGCGGCTGGTGTCAGCCCAGGCCGCCAGCACCCGGCCGTTGGGCCACGCCGCGAGGGTCGGGAAGGTGGACGAGCCGTCCACCACGTCCAGGTCCGCGCGGGCTGCCTTGCTCATCCAGCTGCCGCCGTAGTTGGTGGTGGCGTTGACCATGATGGCGCCCAGCTTGTTGGCGGCGTCCTGCTCCCAGATCACGAACACGCGCCCCTTGCCGTCGGCCAGGATCTTGTGCTCGCGGCCCAGCCCGCTGCTCAGCTTGGTGTCGGTGCCGAAGCTCAGGTTGTTCCCCGTCACCGGCGAGCGGTCCATGATGATGCCGGCCTTGCTGTCCTCCATGGCCACGTACAGGTACTTGTCGTCCACCGCGATGCGCGGCAGCGAGGCGGTGTTCGGAACGTTGTTGACGCGGATCCCGGGGCCGAAGGTGTGGCCGTTGTTTACCGACATGGCGCAGTAGATATTCGGGTTGAGCGCGCCCTTGATGGCGATCTGCACCCAGCAGACGATGACCTTGTCCGACAGCCCCGGGACCACCGCCGCCCGCACCTGGAAGGTGTCCACCGACGTGCCGGTCTTCACCGCCCGGGGGGAGCCCCACTTCTGGCCGGCCGTGTCGGATCTGCGCACCAGGATGTTCCGCACGCCCGCGGTGGAGCTCGAGATGGGCGGGGTGAAGCGCTGGTAGACCAGGTAGACCCGCTGCTGGGCCCCGCTGCCGCCGCCAAACATCAGCCGCGGCTCCAGCTTGTTGTAGGCGGTCTCGGTGGCCACGCCCACGTCATAGTTGAGCCAGTTCTTGCCGCCGTTGGAGCTGCGGTTGACGTAGATGTCGGAGCGCTTGATGCGGCGGTCGACCCAGGCCGCGACGAGCCGATCCCCGGACCCGGCCACCGTGAGCTGGGAGGAGTTGTAGGCCCCGAGGGTGGAGAGGGTGGGCTGGTCGAGCCGCTGCTCACGGTTGGAGCCGGCGAACACGCAGGTCTGCGGATCGGGCTTGCCGTCGCAGTCAGTGTCGGAGCCGTCGCAGTGCTCCACCTTGGGCGTCACCATGCCGAGGCAGGTGCCCCAGGTGCCGCTGGAGCAGGTCTGGGAGCCCGACTTGCACGGACCCTTTCCGAGGGTGCCGCTGGCGCCGGTGTAGCAGGTCTGGACCAGCTGCTTACCCGCGGACGTGGCGTCGATCTTGTTGTCGCAGTCGTTGTCCTTGCCGTCGCAGGTCTCGGTGCCGGTGTACTGGCACTCGCAGCCGTCCGACGGGTCCTTGTTGGCGTTGACCCAGCCGCCCTTCTTGCAGCCCGAGAAGGCGCACTTGCCCGCCACGCAGTTGGTGATGGCGTTGGGCAGGGCGCAGATGATGTTGCACCCGCCGCAGTTGAGCGGGTCGGTCTTGTGATCGATCACCTTGCCGCCCGGGTCGTCCACCACCCCGTTGCAGTCGTTGTCCTTGCCGTCGCACAGCTCGGTCTTGTTGGTGAAGGTGCAGGAGTACTCGCAGCCGTTGGACTTGGCGCTCCACCCCTGGGACAGGTCGAGGTCGATG
>CAZEFW010000137.1:0-26013 GCA_964511535.1 uncultured Myxococcales bacterium
CGCCCCGTGCTCGCCTCGCTTTGCGAGGCTCCGCTGCGTTGTGCACGTGCAGCGCCCCTCCGGGGGAACATATCTGCAGAAGTGCACCAGGCAGTATCTGGTGCACTTGTGCAGTTTTGTCGATGGAGCGGAGCGGAATCGAACGCCCCGTGCTCGCCTCGCTTTGCGAGGCTCCGCTGCGTTGTGCACGTGCAGCGCCCCTCCGGGGGAGCGCCCCGTGCTCGCCTCGCTTTGCGAGGCTCCGCTGCGTTGTGCACGTGCAGCGCCCCTCCGGGGGAGCGCCCCGTGCTCGCCTCGCTTTGCGAGGCTCCGCGATGAAGCGGGGCGCTACCAGCGGCCTTTCTTTTTGCTGCCCTTCTTTTTCTTCTTCTTGTCGTCCGGGTCTTCTTTTTTGAACATTCGCGTCAGGAAGCCGAGGCCCTTCTCTTCGGAGGCGCGCTTCTTGTCCTGGCGGATCTTGATCAGGCGCAGGTGGCGCTCGGCCTCCAGGTGGTCGGGGTTGATCTCCAGGGTCTTGTTGAAGAACTTCAGCGCCTTCTTGTCGTTCCCCTTGGCGGCGTACAGCTCGCCCATGAAATAGTGACACTGGGCGCTGTTGGGAGAGATGGTCAGCGACTTCTCCATCTGTTCCAACACCGTCTCCCAGGTGCGAGCGCGGTCGCGGGCCGGGTCGGTGTAGATGGTCCAGGCCATGTAGGCCAGGTGCTCGCCTTCCTGGGGGTTGAGCTTGTATGCCTGCTCGAAGTGATTCAGCGCCTCTTTGTAGTTCTTCTTGCGGAAGTGGAAGATCCCTTTCTGGAAGATGAACTCCGCCTCAACGGCGTTGAGCACGTCCGCCCTGGTGTCCTTGCCCTCCAGCTTCTCGTTGTACTCTTGGCGGCTGTTCTCGTCGGACAGGATGTTGTGGGCCTCGCTGACCCGGGTGAAGATCTCCTCCGCCTTGTCCACCACGTCCCGCAGCCCCAGGGCGCTGGCCCGGTCGGGGTGGAACACCTTGGCCAGCTGGAAGTAGGCCTCCCTGATCTGGTCGGTGGGGCAATCCTGGCTCACGCCCAGCACCTCGTAGTGGGTGGCCTCCTCGATGCTGGTGAACTTCTCCACGATCTCCCGGCGCAGGGCGTTGGCGGCCTTGGTCTTGCCCACCAGCGAGCTCTGCCCGTCGACATCAGCCGCCGCCATGATGGAGTCAGGGAGATCGTCTTCGTCCTCCTCCACTGGCAGCGGCTTGATGCCGCCCGAGGGGTTGCGCCCCCCCGGGATAGGCTCGGCCACCGGGGTCGGCGTCTTCGCCGCGGGCAAGAACACGTCATCGTCGCCCATGTCATTGATGGGAGGGGGCGGGGCGAAGACCACGCCGTCATCTCCGACCTCGGCAGGCACCGCCACCACAGGCGCCTGGCTGCCCGGATCGCTGGCGTACGCCTTGGCCCGGCTCGACGTGGCGGCGTCCACCATCTCGAGCTGATCCGTGGCAAGCAGGCTGTAGAGCAGCATCTCGGTCTCGAGAGGACCCAGATCGCTGACGTTGCGCACGTCGTCGAGCTGCAGCGTCGACCGGCTCAACAGCGTGACCAGCCCGTCCTCCTCGTTGCCGAACATGTAGCGGCCCCTGACCTGGTCGAAGGAGCTGGTGAGGGTCACCGCTTTGCCCTCCATCCGGGTCATCTCCGCCTTGAGCCGCTCGTCGTCGAAGAAGCTGCGCACGCCGTGGTAGATCACGTAGTACGGGTCGGCGCGCACCTTGGCGTCCTCCCCCTGCTTGCCCCAGTCATGTTCGCCGGAGAACAGCTGGAACTTCACGTCCGTAAACGGGAAGAGGCGGATCAGCTTGCGGTGGACCTGCATCAGCAGCCCCTCGGCGAGCTGCTCGGCGTTGATCGCCTCCATCTTCAGCAGGATCTGCCCCTGGAGCCCCTCCCCGGCCGCCAGCTTCTGCAGCGACTCGTTCAGGGCCGCCTCGTCGATGATGCCTCGCTCCAACAGGATGCGCCCCAGCACATCCTGGCTCACCGGGATGTCGGCGCGCACGGCGGTGCCTTCGCGGAAGTAGACCACGCCGTCCCACTGCCCTGGCCGCTGCAGCACCAGCTCCCCCTGGAACGACTTCTTGAACAGATAAAATAGGAGCCGAGGAACGGGGTACCGGGCGAGATCCCCGGAGGCGTCCGGCTTGCGATCTGTGCCGTTTGACATGGCGCACATTGTGACCTCACAATGCCTCACGAAGCAAGCAAGTGAGTGATTTCCAATGATCTCCGAGGAATCCCGCGTACCGCTGACGGAGATCCGGCGGGGACAGATCCTGCAAGTCATCGTTGACGCCGAACAGCGGTCCGTGGCCACAAGCCTGATCCTCTGCCTCGAGCCCCTGGCGCGCCTGCGCGGCCTCATCGGCCGCCCTCCGTTGGCCCGGGGCGAGGGGCTGCTGCTCATGCCGTGCAGGGGCGTACACACCTTTTTCATGGGTTCGTCCATCGACGTGGCCTTCCTCGACCCGGAGGCGAAGGTGGTGGCGCAGCGGCGCGGCCTCCGTCCGTGGCGTATGACCCCGGTTTTTGGCGAGGCCCTGGCCACCCTGGAGCTCCCTCCGGGGACCCTGGATCGGTGCGGCGTGCGCAGGGGCGTTGAACTCGCATTCCACCAGATATCGGGATAGATTGGGGGGGATGAGCACCTCATTCCCGATCAACGGCATGCGGGTCCGGTTTGCCGGCGCCACGGACGTAGGGCAGAAGCGCACCCACAACGAGGACGCCATCTACCTCCCCGACCAGGAGCGCCTGGTGGTGGTGGCCGACGGCATGGGGGGGCACGCCTCTGGCGACGTGGCCAGTAAGCTGGCCGTGGACACCATCTCCCACTTCTACCGCGACACGGCCGAGTCACCGGAGATCACCTGGCCGTTCATGGTCAACAGGGACGGCCGGCATGACGAAAACCGGCTCGTGACGTCGGTGAAGCTGGCGAACCTGAAGATCAACGAGCTGGCCCAGAGCGACTCGCGCCTCAGCGGCATGGGCACCACAGTGGTGGCTGCTTACTTCGCCGAGGAGGAGGTGCTGGTGGCCCACGTGGGCGACAGCCGGGTCTACCTGGTGGCCGACGGTGAGATGCAACAGATCACCCAGGACCACTCGCTGCTCAACGACTACATCAAGATGAAGCGCATCGGGCCGGACGAGGTGGAGAAGTTCCCCCACAAGAACGTCATCGTGCGGGCCCTCGGCATGCGGGATCAGGTGCTGGTGGACGTCATCAAGCGGCCTCCTCGCATCGGCGAGATCTTCCTGCTCTGCTCCGATGGGCTGTGCGACATGGTGGACGACGCGGCCATCCTCAACGTGGTCAGGGCGGAGCAGAACCTGGACGACTGCTGCGTCAGGCTGGTTCAAATGGCCAACGATAACGGCGGGGCCGACAACATCACCGTGGCCATGGCCCGGCTGGAACCCGCCTGATGCGCCGCTTGCTGCTGGCCAGCCTCGCTGCAGGCATCCTGGCTGCAGCCGGCTGCAGCTCCGACGGTGACAAGCAGGCAAAGGACGCGGGAAGCCCGAAGGACGCCAAGGCCGAGGGGTGCTGGCGGCCGGCCACCATCAAGTCGTGCATCCTGCCGCCCAACTCGTGCACCGACAAGGTGCTGTGCCTCAACTGCACCTGCACCGGGGCCTCCAAGGTGTTCGCCTGCAACGGCCTGACCCAGGACTGCCGCTTCTTCTGCACCGGCTGCTACCCCATGACCTACACCCTGTGCACCCCCGACGCCCCAAAGACCATCCTCGGTCTGTGCGGCTATTGCTACTTCGACGCCGGCCGCGGCAAGTGCGACAAGCTGAAGAAAGACGCGGGGCCAGGGAAAGACAAGAAGTAGGAAGCAAAAAGCAGAAGCAGAAGCAGAAGCAGAAGCAGAAGCAGAAGCAGAAGCAATAAAGTGCGGCTTGCCCTGGCGTCAGCGAGTCATGCCGAGCATCCCGGGCAAGGCCCGGTGGCAGGGCAATCTATTCTGGCATTTTGGCATTCTGGCATTCTGGCACCCTGGCATTCGCCGGCGCAGCCGGCGTCCGCATCAACTGCAGCCACTCCACGTTCCCCTTGGGCCCTGGCACCGGGCAGTCCATACCCTGGCCCAGCTGCCATTGATTGGCCGCGGCCCAGTCCAGGACCTTCTGGATCGCCCGTTGCCTGGCCTCCGGATCGCGCACCACGCCGCCCTTGCCCACGTCCTGGCGGCCGGCCTCGAACTGGGGCTTGATCAGGGCCAGCACCCGCGCGCCGGGCTGCACCACCCGCGCCACCGCCGGCAGCACCAGCGTCAGCGAGATGAACGACAGGTCGCCCACTGCCAGATCGGGCCGCCACGCGTTGGGATCCTTCAGCGCATCGCGCAGCAGCTGAGGGTCCATTTTGCGGGCGTTGGTGCGCTCCACGCAGGTGACCCGGTCGTCCTGGCGCAGCTTCCAGGCCAGCTGGCCGTAGCCCACGTCCACGGCCAACACATGGCGCGCGCCGCGCTGCAGCAAGCAGTCGGTGAATCCGCCCGTTGATGCGCCCACGTCCAGGCAGGAGCGGCCTGTAACAATCAGGCTGAAAGCGTCCAGCGCGGCGGCCAGCTTCAGCCCGCCCCGGGACACGTAGGGGTGCTCTGGCTGCCGCAGGGTCACCTCGGCACCCTCCTTCACCGGCGCCCCGGCCTTGGTCACCACTTCCCCGTCCACCAGCACCTGACCGGCCAGGATGAGCGCCCTGGCCCGCTGCCTGGAACTCACCAGGCCGAGCTCCAGGCAGAGCCTGTCCAGCCGCGGCTTCTTCACCTCGGGCTCGCCGCAGGATCGTCCTCTGGCGGCACCGACAGCGTGCTGCGCGGGGTGACCACCGTTCGGTGGATCCGACCCGAGATGGTGGCCCCGTCCCACACCACGCTGTCGGTGATCTCGGCGCCGGCCGCCACCGTGGCTCCGGCCCCGATGACCACGCCGGGCCCTACCCTGGCCCCGGCGCCGATCTGCGCCGCGGGCCCCACCAGGGAGCCCGGGTCCACCGACGCCGACGCGTCGACCCCTGCGTCCGCATGCACCCCGGCCAGCGGCCCAGGCGCGTGAGGCAACGCCACCTTGCCGCCCAGCAGGTTCAGGTTCCCCTGCAAGTAGCGGCCAGGGGTGCTGTGGTCGTAGAAGTAGCCGTGGTGGATATACGCCGAGATCGGCGTCCCCTGCTGCAGCTCCGGCATGTATGTGTGCCGCACGATGCAGGTCATCCCGTCCGGGATCCGCTCCACGAGCTCGGGCTCCATCACCTGGATCCCCGTGAACATGTACGCCTGGCCCGGGGGCACGCCGGGGGCCTCTGCGTCCAGCATGCGCGCCACCCGCCCTGACTCGTTCACCGCGATGGCGCCCCACCGCTCGGCGTTGGGGTGAGGGCGCACCACCAGGGTGGCCAGCGACCCGCTCGCGCGGTGGGCGGCCAGCACCGCCGACAGGTCCACGTCGTTGATCTGCTTGGCGTTGGCCACCACGCAGGTGGTCCGCGGCATCAGCGCGGCCATGGCCTTGATGCCGCCTCCTGTGCCGAGGATGTCATGCTCGGGCGAATAGGTGATCTCCGCGCCGGGCGCGGCATTTCCATCCAGCTCATGCCGGATCTGCTCGCCCAGGTGGTGCAGGTTGACCACATGCCGCGATAAGCCGTGGTGCAGGCCCTGGCACAACGCCCAGCGCACCAGGGATGCCCCACAAACCGGGAGCATCGGCTTGGGTCGCTCATCAGTCAGCGGCGCCAGCCGGGTGCCGAACCCGGCCGCCAGGAGCATACCGTAAGCAGGCTCGTACATGGCCCGCGAGTATACCCTTGAACCGGACCATGGGAGCCATTAAGGTTTAGCCCCTTTTGGCACGATCTAGATGGAGTTCTTGAAATGAGAATCTGTGTTGTTGGTACAGGCTATGTCGGCCTCGTCGCTGGCGCAGGCTTCGCCGATTTTGGAAACGACGTCATCTGCGCGGACATCGACAAGACCAAGATCGCCCGGCTGCACGCGGGCGAGATCCCGATCTTCGAGCCGGGCCTGCTGCCCCTGGTGCAGCGAAACGTCAAGGAGGAGCGCCTCACCTTCACCACCGACGTGGCCAAGGCCGTCTCCGACGTGGACGCGGTCTTCATCGCGGTGGGCACGCCGCCGCAGCCCGACGGCTCGGCCAACCTGCAGTTCGTCTGGGACGTGGCCCGGACCGTGGGCGAGAACGCCACCGGCTTCACCGTCGTGGTGGACAAGAGCACCGTGCCGGTTGGCACCGCCCACCGCGTGATGGAGATCCTCAAGGAGGCCGGCCCCGGCAAGGAGTTCGCCGTGGTGTCCAACCCCGAATTCCTCAAGGAGGGAGACGCCGTCGCCGACTTCCTCAAGCCGGACCGCGTGATCATCGGCACCGACGACGAGCGCGCGCGCAAGCTGATGAGGCTGCTGTACGACCCGTTCGTGCGCACCGGCAACCGCCTGCTGGTAACCGACCCGCTGAGCGCGGAGGTGACCAAGTACGCCTCCAACGCCATGCTCGCCACGCGCGTCTCGTTCATGAACGAGATCGCGCTGCTGTGCGCCGAGGTGGGCGCCGACGTGTCCAAGGTGCGCATCGGCATGGCCCTGGACGACCGCATCGGCTCGCGCTTCCTCTTCCCCGGCGCCGGCTACGGCGGCTCCTGCTTCCCCAAGGACGTCAAGGCGATCATCGCCACCGGCAAGGATTACGGCCTCGAGCTGAAGGTCTGCAACGCGGTGGAGGAGGTCAACGAGCGGCAGAAGGCGCTGCTGGCCAAGATGGTGCTCGAGCACTTCGGTCCCGACCTCGAGGGACTGACCATCGCCCTGTGGGGCCTGGCGTTCAAGCCGCGCACCGACGACGTGCGCGAGGCGCCGGCCGAGACCATCGCCAAGCTGCTGCTGGAGGCGGGCGCCAACCTCAGGGTGCATGACCCGGAGGCGCTGGAGACCTTCAAGGAGACGATCCCGGCCTCGGACCGCGTGGTCTACTGCGATCGCAATTACGAAGCCGCCGACGGCGCCGACGCCCTGCTGCTCGTCACCGAGTGGCAGCCGTACCGCACCCCCGACTTCAAGCGACTCAAGCAGCTGCTCAAGCAGCCGGTGATCTTCGACGGCCGCAACATCTGGAAGCCCGAGTACGTACGCGAGCTCGGCTTCACCTACAAGTCCATCGGCCGCCCGTAGGGCGCGGCTGCGCCGCGCCTGGCTTGAGACTTGAGACATGAGGCTTGAGGGTTGATTGCCCCAGGCTATTTCCCCTCATGCCACAGGCCGCGACGCGAAGCGTCGCCAGGCACTTTCCCCTCAAGTCTTAAGCCCCAGGCCTCAAGCCGCGACGCGAAGCGTCGCTAGAACGTGATCAGGCACTTCCCGTTGGTGGCCTCGCCGCCCAGCTTGTCCTTGCTCTTCTTGCCTGACTTGGTCCAGTAGAGCCAGGTGAGCACCTTCTTGCCGTCGGAGTAGGTCCCCTTGGAGGACTTCTTGCCGCTCTTGTGCCAGGTCTCCCAGCAGCCCACCCGGCGGCCGCCGAAGTAGGACCCCTTGGCCATCACCTTGCCGTTGTCCCACCATGACTTGAAGCTGCCGTGCGGCGCTCCCTCCTTGAACTTCGTCTTGGAGAGCAGCTCGCCGTTGGGGTGATAGAGCTTCAGCGTGCCCACCAGGCGCCCGTGCTCGAGCTTGCCCTTCCAGGCCACGGCGCCGTTGTTGTACCAGGCCTTCCAGCTGCCCACCATCAGGCCCCCCTGACACTTGCCCTTGACCCGCTTCTTGCCGTTGCGGAACGAGAGCTGGATCTTGCCGTCGCCGAACTTGCGGTCGCACTTGAGGGCGTTCTTGAGGTGGCCGCCGTGCAGGGTGCCGTTGGCGCTGAACAGCAGGTGGTTGCCGTGGTGAACGCCGCGGCCCACCGCGTGGCGGCAGCCCGAGGCGCACAGGATCAGCGCCGCGGTCGCGGCGCACGTGATGATGAGTCCGTGTCTTGTCATTGGTCGACCTTACCCTCCGGTCCAGGAAAACGAAATGCCCCTAGCCGCGCCATGGCCGGGGCCAGGAACAGGTCGGCCACCAGCGCCACCACCAGCGTCAGGGGCAGCATGGTGCCGAGGATGTAGATGGAGAGGTAATCCGAGGTGGCCAGGGGCATGAAGCCGAGCACCAGGATCACCGTGGTGATGACGATGCCGCGCCCGGAGTAGGAGAACGTCCGGCGCATGGCCTGCTCCCCATCAGCGCATCGCGCGGTCTCGATGCGAAGGCGCATCAGGAAGTGGATCGTATCGTCCACGCCGATGCCGATGGCCATGATGGCCACGATGAGGATGTCGGAGTCCACGTACTCCCACATCCACCCGACGTAGCCGCCCAGGAAGAAGATCGGCAGCAGGTTGGGCACCATGGACCACGCCCCCGCGCGCACGGACCGCAACCCGATGCACATCATGATGGCCACGATGAAGAACACGATGAGCAGCGCCCTGCCCTGCTCCTCGAGGATCACGTTGAACCACTGGCCGAGCATGTAGATGATGCCGGTGGCCTCCACCGTCATCTTCGGCCCCAGGGCCGTCTGGCCCAGGGTGATGATGCGGTTGCCGAGCCAGGCGGTCCCGCGGAAGGCCCCCTGCTGCATCTGCACCCGCAGCAGCACCTCGTTGCGGTTGAAGTCGATGAGCCGGTCCAGGTCCTCACCGCCTGACATCTCGAACATGAGCAGGTACTGGGCCAGGGCCTGCCTGCTCCCGGGCAGGATCCCGACCTCCTGCTCTGCCTGCGGGGCCGGGGCGCCGCGCAACGCCGCGTGCAGCTGCTCCACCAGATCCACGATGGAGGTGACCCGGTCCACGCCCGGCAGCGCCTCCACCGTGGACTGGAACCCGGCGAGCCTGGCGAAGCGGTCCGGGTCGAGCATCCCCTGGGGGCCGGGGGCGCGCACGTAGACCATCATGGTGTTGGCGCCGACGAAGTTGTCCTCGAAGAACTTCGAGTCCTGCCGCAGGGTGTGATCCGCGGCCAGGCGGCGCTGGAAGTCGGTGCCGATGGTCATCCGGGTAAACCCGCCGAAGACGCCCACGGAGATGATGGCCAGCACCAGGATGACCATCTTCGGGCGTCTGCGGGTGAGCTCGGCCGCCCAGCCGAGGAAGCGGTCGAGCAGATCCTGCATGCGGCCCGTGGCGCCCTGCCGCCAGGGGCGCGGCTCGGGGAAGATGGAGAGCATGATCGGCGTGAGCGTGACCGCGAGCAGCAGGGCCACCGCGGCGCCGAAGCCGAGCACCACGCCGAGGACGCGGCTGGCGGGGGTCGGCACCAGCGACAGGGAGAGGAAGCCCACGAAGGTGGTGGCCGAGGTGAAGATGCACGCCGCGCCCACCTCGGAGCCGCTCTTGAGGATCGCCTCGCGCTTGGACAGGCCCTTGCCCAGCTCCAGCAGGTAAGAGCTGCAAAGGTGCACCACGTCCATGAAGCTGATGATCAGGATGATGGCCGGCACGATGCTGGTGAACACGCTGATCTTCGGGTTCAGCAGCACCGCGAAGCCCATGGTCAGCGCCACCGCGGTCATGGCGATGACCCCGTTGACCGCCACCGGCCAGAGGCGGCGGAACATCAGCCAGACCGTCACCAGCAGCACCACGAGCACCACCGGGAAGCGCTTCTTGATGTTGTCGTAGGTCTCGTCCATCACCGCCGAGACGGTGGCGGGCAGGCCGGCGAAGTGGAGCCGGCTCGCGGGGATCCCGACGGCGCCGAAGGCGGCCACCACGCCGCGGACCGTGACGGGCAGCTTCTCCGCGGCCCGCTCCCCGTCGCTGTCCAGCTCCACCAACACCGCCGCGCTCTTGCCGTCCATGGAGACGAACGCGCCGCCGGCCAGGGGATCGTCGCCGAGCTGCTCGAGCAAGGCGGGCACGCGAGCCGGGCGCTGGCGCGCCAGGTCGGCGTAGCGGTCCACCGTCAGGGCCTCGTCGTCGCCGCTGACACGCTGGGCGTCGAGCACGCTGCGGACGCGCTGCACCGACTCGAGCCTCGCGATGGTCTCGGTGACCCGCGCCAGGGTGTCCAGGAAGGCCGGGTCCAGAGGCTCAACGCCCTCCACCGCCACCACGATGATGTCGTCGCTGCCGAAGTCGGCGGCGCGGCTGACATACCGGGCATAGGCCGGGTGTTCGGCCAGGAACAGGCCGCTGATGGAGGAGCTGATCACGGCGCCGCTGAGCAGCGCCCCGCAGCCGGCCAACAGCGCCAGCAAGCCGGCGAGCACCAGCCAGCGGAAGCGGAGGACGAGGCGGATGTATGTGGCCATCGGCGACTGCGCGGACGTCCACGTCTACGTCTACGTCGACGTCTACGTTCTCCCTACTCCGCCAGCTTGACGATCAAGGCCGCGATGGAGCGCGTGCCCTTGTGGTAGTTGACCACCCGCAGGTTCTCGTTGGGCCCGTGGATGTTCTGGTCCGGCAGGCCGAAGCCCATGAGCACGCACGGCGCCACGAGCGCCTCCTCGAAGGTGGCCACGATGGGGATGGAGCCGCCCTCGCGGATCTCCACCGCGGGCGCGTCGAACGCCTCCTGCAGCGCGGCGGCGGCCGAGACATACGCCTTGTGGCTGCTGTCGCCGAGGTAAGGCCGGCCGGTGTGGTGGCGCACGAACCGCGTCTTGACGGTGTCGGGGGCCGTGTCGAGCACGAACCGCTCGATCTGGTCGAGGATCTTCTCCGGGTCCTGGTTGGCCACCAGGCGGGCCGACAGCTTGGCGCTGGCCGTCCGGGGGACGATGGTCTTGGCCCCCTCGCCGGTGTAGCCGGAGACCACCCCGTTGATGTCCAGCGAGGGCCGCGCCCAGATGCGCTCCAGGGTGGTGTAGCCGACCTCGCCCGCCACCGCCGGGGAGCCGGTGTTGGCCAGGAACTCGGCCTCGTCGTAAGGCAGGCTGGCGAAGGCCGCGCGCTGCTCCTCGGACAGCTCCACGACTTCGTCGTAGAAGCCGGGCACCGCCACCTTGCCGTCGTCATGGTGCAGCGCGGCCAGCACGCGCGACAGCACGTTGGCCGGGTTGGCCACGCCCCCGCCGAAGGAGCCGGAGTGCAGGTCGCCCGCGGGGCCGTCGATGAAGACCTCGCCGTAGGCCAGGCCGCGCAGCCCCATGCAGATGGAGGGGTAACCTTCGGCGAACATCGGGCTGTCCGAGACCACCACCACGTCACAGGCCAGCTTGTCGGCGTTGTCCCGGATCAGCGCCTCGGTGTGCTCGCTGCCCGACTCCTCCTCGCCCTCCACGATGAACTTCACGTTGCACGGCAGCGCGCCGCGCACGGCCATCACGCTCTCCACCGCGGCCAGGTGGCAGTGCACCTGCCCCTTGTCGTCCGCGGTGCCGCGGCCGTACATGCGCCCGTCGCGAACCTCCGGCTCGAACGGCTCCGAGTCCCAGCCGTCCTCCATGACCGCCGGCTGCACGTCGTAGTGGCCGTAGAACAGGATGGTCGGCTTGCCCGGGGCGCCCATCCACTCGGCGTACACCGCCGGGTGGCCGCCGGTCTCCAGCACCTCGGTCTTCTCCATGCCCGCCTTCTTGAGCTGCTGCACCAGCCAGCGCGCGGCCTCGCGGCAGTCCTCCTTGAACGCAGGGTCAGCGCTGACGCTGGGGATACGCAGCCACTGTTTGAGCTGCTCGATGCGAGCGTCGAGGTTGCCGTCGATGTGATCGAACATGTCCTTCATGGTTTCACCTCTTGGTCGGTGCGAGTGGGTTGGGTCGGTCTCCCTGGCGAAGATAGCCGGGCAACGTCAGGTAGACCAGCAGGTAGAAGGCCAGGGTCAGCGCCAGCAGGAACTTGAAGCCGAGCAGCAGCGACAGGTACTCACACGCGCCGCCCACCACCGCGCCGAGGATGTTGGAGCCGTACGCCTGGTACAGCCGCGGCTCGTCCTTGATCAGGGTCGCGAAGATCATCGCGGCGAAGAACACTGGCCCGAGGAAGACGAGCACCGCCAGCACGATGCGGGCCGGCGCCCAGGCCACCGAAAGCAGGGCGCTGGTGGGTGTGGCCGCGGCGAGGGCGAGGTTCAGGGCGAGCACCCCGAGCAGCACCACCACCCGCGGCTGCGCCAGCCGCGCCACCACCAGGTTGCCCAGCAGCACCAGCAGCAGGATGCCGGTGAAGACCGTCACGTTGACAGCCCAGGTGGAACCGAAGAGCAGCGACAGCGCCACCACGTTGCTCGTCTCGAGCAGGAAGAACGCGGCGCCGAGGAAGAAGTAGGGCAGCCGGACCCGCCGCTCGCCGCGCGGCAGGAAGAGCAGCGGCAAGAAGCCGAGGGCGATGATCACCAGCAGGAAGGCCCGATAGTGGTCCGGGATGGTGCGCTTCTTCAGGTAGAGGTAGGGCCAGTCGTCCTCGGGCAGCAGGGCCTCCACCTCGGCGGGCTCGGCGGGCAGCCCGGGCCGCGCGGTGCCCTCGTAGATGATGCCGTTGGCGTAGGTGCCCCGGCGCACCACGGTGGGCTCGGCGTGGAAGACGCTGCGGAACATCGCCATGAAGCGGTCGTTCTGCCAGCCCTTGACCGAGGCGAAGGTGAGGGCCGCCCTGCCCCCCCCGGCAGCAGCAGCTCGCGCACCTGCTGCAGCGACTCCACGGTGTAGACGAAGTTGTCCAGCCGCAGCGACGAGAAGCTCGACAGCAGCGTGTGGCTGTCGAGGAAGCCGAAGACCACCAGGGCGAAGCGCCGGTCGGTGGTGCTGAAGTAGGAGCGCGCGTCGTCGTTGACGATGCTGACCCGCGGGCTGTCGTAAGGGCGCTCCGGGTTCAGCGTCCGTCCCATCTGGATGATGGCCGGGTCGATCTCCACCGCCACGACCTCCCGGTCGGTGCGCCGCAGCGCCGCCGCCACGTCGTTGCCGGTGCCGGCGCCCACCACCAGGATCGGCCCGGCGGGCAGCTCGTTGATGTCCCGGTAGGGCGCGTCATACAGGGCGCGCCAGTCGCGCTGGAACGGCGACTCCGATGCCCGCGGTCGCAGGTCGAGCACCATCTGGTGGTAGTCGTTGTTCACGCTCAGCACATGGCCGATGGGGGCGTCGAAGCGGTGGGTTTTCTGCCGCTGAAGATCGTAATACTGCTCCAGCGGCGCGGTGAAGATGCGGTAATAGGGCGACCAGGTGAAGCGCTGCTCGAAGGGGGTGGCCGTGGCGAAGATGGCGGCGCCGCAGACCACCGCGACCACCAGGTCCAGCGGCCGGCGGCGCACCAGCGGCGCCAGCAGGACGAGCCCCACCGCGAACCAGACGGTGGGGCTGGTGCCGAGGCCCGACAGCAGGGCGAACAGCAGGATGCCGGCCACCGAGCCGCCGATCTCCACCGAGTAGGCCGTCAGCGGGGGCAGCGGCTTGAACAGCCGGCCGATCCACTGCCCGAAGATCACGAACACGCCGGCGGTGAGCAGGTAGACCAGCGGCAGGATGAGCCACAGCTTGATCCCCTTGGCGTCGGCCTCTTCCAGCAGCACCCCGATGGGCCCGCCGATCCAGATGAACTCGTCGGGCGAGGCCGGGTTCGGGTGCTTGAAGGCGGCCAGGGCCACCCCCACCCCCACCACCACGGCCAGGGCGGGCAGCACCAGCCGCGACAGGTTCACCTTGCGGCCGGCCAGGAGCGCCCCGGCGCCGAGGCCGAAGAAGGCCGCGATGAGCACGAAGTTGGAGTAGTAGGCGACGATGCGAACGCAGGAGCCGAGCCACCGGATCAGCACCAGCTCCCAGTACAGCGTGGCCGCGCCGCACAGGAACAGCGCCAGGCCGGGGAAGCGGCTACCGAGCGCTCCCCCGTCGAGGCCCTTGGATTCCGAGTCGTTCATATGTCGGCTTCGCCCGCCCGGGGCTACTTGTGAATGAAGGCCGCCTTCACGCGCGGGCCGTTCTCGATGAAGTTCTTCATGCCGATGCTGAAGTCTTCCAGGTCGCGGCAGGCGGCGAAGGCCTTCGCCTCGTCCCGCAGCCCCTGCTCGAGGTCCTTGACCAGCCCCTCGGCCATCACCGCCACCAGAACGGCGTCCACGGCGGCGGAGTGGTAGCCGATGTCCACCTCGGGGATCGGGTCGGGCAGCGCCATGGGGGCCGTATCCAGCGGGGCCAGGGTTATCTCCCCGGCGAGGTGCTTCTGCACCAGCTCGGTGGCCGTGACCACCGGGTCGTCCACGGGCTCACCCTCGGCCCAGCCGAGGGCGCACGCCTCCTTGGCGAAGATCGGCATGCCGTTTCGCAGCAGCTCGTTGGCGCGCTCGAAGCCGATGATGCGCGGCAGGCGCTGGGTGCCGCCGTAGCCGGGGATGATGCCGAGGTTTACCTCGGGCTGCCCCACCATGGTCTTCGGGCCGGCCACCCTGGCCCAGGCGCCCATCACCAGCTCGCAGCCGCCGCCCAGCACCGGGCCGTTGACCGCGGCCACCACCGGCTTGCCCAGGTTCGCCACCTTGAGGGTCACCCCCTGGCCGCCGTAGCACTTGTCCCGCGCGGCCTCGAAGGTCTCCAGCCGGGCCAGCTCCTTGATGTCCGCGCCGGCCAGCGCGCCGTTGAAGGCGGTGAGCACCACGCCCTTGATGTTGTCGTCTGCCTTCAGATCGTCCAGGGCGCGGGAGAGCTCGTCCATCACCATGTCCGACAGGGCGTTCATCGCCTCGGGGCGGCACACGGTGAGGGTGGCGATGGCGTCGGCCTTCTCCACCACGATGGTGCGGAAGAAGTCGGGCAGCTGCCGGTCTGCTATGGAGGCAGGCACCTCAAAGCCGTCGAAGCGCGCCGCGTAGGCCGCGCACAGGTCGTGGGCCGCGTCGGCGCCCATGTCGGCCGCCAGATCGAGCAGGCCCTTGTTGAAGCCGAGGGCCATGCGGGACATCCAGTTCAGCGCGCCGGCGGGGCAGATGTCGTTGTCCACCACGAAGTGGGCGCGGGCGATGAGCACGGCCAGGATGCGGTCGAGCACCTCCTTCTTGAGCGCGTCGTCGTGCGCCGGGTCGCCGGGGTTGTCCGGATCGTGCCACGGGGTCAGGCCCTGCTCGGTGAAGATGGCGGGCGGCTTGAACCAGTCGCCGTACTCCTGGGCCATCAGGTCGAGGCAGTGCACGTTGAGCAGGTTGCCCCGGGTCAGATCCATCACCCTGAACGGGCCGCCGCCGCCGATGGCGTCGTTGACGATGGCGTCCACCTGCGCGGGCGTGGCGGTGCCCTCGGCCACGATGCGCGCGGCCTCGGCGCAGTAGCAGCCGAAGATGTCGTCGGCGGCGAAGCAGACCACGTCGGCCACCGGGATCGGGACCTTGCCCAGCAGCTGCAGGGTCTTGACCATCTGGCGGGTCAGGGCCGGGTCATCACTGGCCACCACCTCCACCGGCGTGGAGCGCCAGGCGGGGAAGAACGGGTGGTTGACGAAGCAGCGCTCCGGGTGCCTGGCGCTGGACGCGATGCGCGCCCGGGGCAGGCCGGAGGTGGCGAAGCCGATGAGGCATCGCTCGCTGACATACTCCTCGACCTGGGCCAGGATCTTCTGTTTCAGCTCCAGCTCCTCGGTCGCTGCCTCGAGCACGTAGTCGCAGTCGGCCAGGTCGCCCAGCTCCAGCGTCGGCACGAAGGCCGACAGCAGCGCCTCCGCCTTGGCCGGCTTGAGCTTGCCCTTGCCCACCGCCTTGTCCACGTACCCCTTGATGCGCGCCATGCCAGCGTCCAGAGCTTCCTGCTGGATGTCCACCAGATACACCTTGCCGCCCCCCGCCTTGCCCAGCGCGGTGGCGAACCCGTAAGCCAGATCGGGGCCGATGGAACCAGAACCGATGACGCCGACGTTCATGTGGGAGCTCCTTTCAGATGGGGTGATTTAGAGAAGCTGGATAATCGCAAGCAGGTGGGGTATTGGCAACCCAACCCAACGCGGACGACAGGTCCACGTCCACGTTATCAGCACGACGCCCACCACTGCTGCTTGACGATCCTTGGCTTCCTGCGCTCTGCTACACTTCACAATTCAGGAGCTAGCCAGGAGGCCCGCCTTGTCCAAGGAGAACAAAGTCAAATTCAAAAAGATCCACGCCACCGGCCCGATGAAGGGGCTCATGGCGGAGTATTTCAAGGAGCTGGACGAGGCAGCCACCACGGGGAGCGCCAAGGTCGCCTGGTGCACCAGCGTGGGCCCGGCGGAGCTGCTGCGGGCGCTGGGGTATCTGGTCTACTTCCCCGAGAACCACGGCGCGCTGCTCGGCTCATCGCGCATGGCGGCGGACCTGATCCCGGCGGCCAACGCCGCAGGCTACTCGCCGGACATCTGCTCCTACCTCACCAGCGACGTGGGCTCGTACCTGAACAAGAAGACGCCGCTGACTCGCGCCTTCGGTATGCAGGGCGTGCCGAAGCCGGACGTGCTGGTCTACAACACCAACCAGTGCCGCGATGTGCAGGACTGGTTCGGCTGGTACCAGCGGGAGTTCGACGTCCCCATGTGCGGCATCGAGACGCCGCGCTCGGTGGGCGAGGTGACGCCGGCCATCCTCGAGGGGCTCATGGGCCAGTACAAGGATCTGGTGCCCACCCTGGAGCAGGCCGCGGGCCAGCAGCTGGATCTCGACCGCCTCAAGGAGGTGATGGACTGCTCCTACCGCTGCACCCTGGGCTGGAAGCGCACCCTGCGCGCGGCAGAGGCGGCGCCCTCGCCGCTGACCTTCTTCGACGGCACCATCCACATGGGGCCGGCGGTGGTGCTGCGCGGCGACGAGCGCGCCGTGAAGTACTACGAGCTGCTCAACGATGAGCTGGAGCAGCGCATCGCCGACGGCGTGGGCGCAGTGGACGGCGAGAAGCTGCGCTTCTACTGGGACGGCATGCCGGTGTGGGGCAAGCTGCGCGAGAACGCCGAGCTGTTCATGCAGAACCAGGCCTGCGTGGTGGCGTCCACCTACTGCAACAGCTGGATCTTCGAGGGCATGGCCGCCGACGACCCGTGGGAGGGCATGGCCCGGGCGTACACCGAGCTGTTCATCGTGCGCTCCGAGACCTTCAAGGAGCAGTACGTCACCAGCATGGTGGAGGACTACAAGATCAACGGCATCATCTACCACGACGCCAAGACCTGCCCCAACAACTCCAATAACCGCTACGGCATGCCCCGGCGCCTGGCCGACAAGCTGGGCATCCCCTACGTCTCGTTCCAGGGCGACCTCAACGACCTGCGCATGTACTCCGACGAGCAGACCCGCACCCAGTTCGAGGCGCTGGTGGAGCAGCTGCAGTAACCTGGCGTTGTTCACGGCGCCGCCCGGTCGCCCCCTGGGCGTGTCCCGCGCAACCACGCGCCAGCTCGTGATGGCCCCCCCGGGCTGAAGCCGGGGACGAGGGCAGTCCCCTCAGGATCTCACCCATGGCCAAGAAGCCCCCATCTGGCAAGAAGCGTCCACCCAAAATCCCCGCGCTGAAACCCGCGGCAGCGAGAGCTCCGCTGGCGCTGTATTGCCACGACGCGCAGCTGCGATGGTGCGATTTTTGTGATGATGAGTCGGTGCTGTCGGTGCATGAAGACGGCGCCGCGCGCCGCTGGCGCATCACGGATGGCGAGCTGTTGTGGTCCGCCAGCGGCCCGGCGGAGTGCCGCTGGGTGGAGGTGGGGCCGCGATACCTGTGGCTGCAGGACGCCACCGGGGCGCAGGTCTTCCCCCTGGAGGACAGGCCGCCGGTGCGCCTGGACGTCCAGGCGCACGCCGTGGATATGTCAGCCGACGGCCGCCGCGCGCTGGCCGCCGCCGATGATGGCCGGCTGATCCTCTGGGACCTGGACCGGGCGCGCGTCGTGCTGGAGCTCCCCCCGCCGGGGGGGCTCCCTCCGCAGCCCAGGACCGCCCGACGACGCTCGCTCTACCTGACGGGCGACGAGCGGCTGGCGGTCCACGCCGCGACGGGCGGGGCGGCGGTCCATGACCTCGAGGCGCAGTGTGAGCCCCTCATCATCAATTACCCGGGCCACGACGAGACTATCCTGGCCGCCACGCCATCCCCCGATGGCCGCCACCTGGCAGCCGCCGGCATGTACACGGTGCAGATGTACGACCTGCGCTCTGGCGCGCGGCTATGGGAGCACCAGGGCCACGCCTGGAACGTGATCAACTTCGGCCCGGACGGCAACGCCTGGATCACGCACCCGGACGGGCTCGACATCCGGGACCTCGCCAGCGGCCGGGTGCTGGCCAGCCAGCCCTGGTGGCCTCACCGGATCAGCCCCGGAAGAGAGTGCTTCCTGGCCACATCCTACAGCGGCTTCGAGGTGCGCGACCTGGAGCGTGGACAGCTCCGCATCCCTGGCGGCGCCGCCGGCCACCTGGGCCCGGTGACCGGCGCCGCCTACCGAAGCGATGGCGCGGTCCTCACCTGCGGCGCCAGCGCCTGCCTCTGGGACGCCCGGCGCCATCGGCCGACGGCGGTGGCCGAGCCGGACGCGCTGGCGTGCGGCAGCGCGACCTCCCCGGGGGGGCGCTTCCTCGCCGGCAGGGGGCGGCGGCGCCTGTGCATCTGGGGTCCCGACGCTGGCCCCGCGGAGCCACTGCACTCCGTGGAGGTGGACGAGCATGTCGGCAGCCCCCTGGCGGTCTCCGCCGGGGGTGACCTGGTGGTCTGCGCAGACATCGAGGGCGGGCCGCTGGTGCTGTGGCGCCCCGGCCAGGGCGAGCTGGCAGAGCCCGAGGCGGATGACCCGGATGATGTCATCGTGGGCGCGGCGATGTGTGCGGGCGAGGACGCGCTGGTGACGGCCTGGGGCGGCACGGTCAGCCTCAGGCGGCTCGCCGACGGCTCCTTGATACGGCGGGTGGCGCAGCTGGACGATAACATCCATGCCCTGTGCGTGCTGCCCGGTGGAGACCGCACCCTGGCGGCTGGCAGCGCCGCCGTCGTCCACCTGGTTCGGCTGAGCGATGGCGAGGTGCTCGGGCAGCTTTCCGGCCACCGGCGGGTGCGGGAGCAGGGGGCAGGCATCCATGCCCTGGCCTGCGACGCCAGCGGCGAGCGGGCCCTCTCCGGCGGCTCGGACAAGGCCCTCCGGCTGTGGGACCTGCAGCGTGGCGAGGCCATCGCCACCCTCAAGGGTCACCGGGCGCCCGTGAGCGCCGTCGCCATGGACGCCGCGGGGCTGCTCGCCGTATCGGCCGACGAGACAGGGCGGGTGCTGTTCTGGGACCTGGCGCAGGCGACGGCGCCCGGTTCGTGACCGCCTGGCCGCGCGTGGGCCCACGAGGCCTGGACCGCCAGGGGCCGCTGGCCCTACAGGCCGATGTTCTGTGGAACCTCCCCGCAGTCGGGGTTGAGGCAGGGGATCTTATTGAAGGGGATGTTCATGTCGGCCGCGGCGTTCATGGCCTTGGTCCAGCAGTCGTCACAGATGGTCCTCTGGCACTCGCTGCAGCGGTACCCCGTGGGCCTGGTCTGGTGGGTCGCGATGCCCGGGAACATGTCCTTGACCTGTTTGACCCGCGCGCTGCAGACGACGCAGGTCTTTGCCTGCCGCTTGAGCCGCTGCTCCTCGCGCCGGGCCTTGTCCTCGGCGATGGACTCCCTCAGGTCTTCCTCGCGGCGCTGTTCCTGCTCCAGCGCGTCCCACCGCGGACCCAGGGCAGCCCGGGCCGCCGCGGTGACCTTGTCGTTGTCGCTCTCCTGGCCAACCTCGAACAGCAGGTCATCCCCTGCCAGGCGCTCGATGGCCGCCAGCCGAGCCTTGACGGGCGCGTGCTTCCGGCTGGCGACATTGGCCAGGTCACGCGGGTCGTCAAGCCGGTCCAGCGCCGCGGTCCGCGCCGCTGCCCCGGATGCCTCGGCGGCTGCCTCGCGCAGGTGTATCGACCTCTCCAGTCTCCCCACGGCCGCCAGCCGCATGGGCGGAGGGACCTTCTCCGTGCGAGCGATGCGCAGCAGCCTCTTCGGGTCGGACATCTTCTGAAGCGCGGCCAAGCGCAGCTCATCATCCACCTCGTCGTCCATGACCGCCTCGTCGAGGATCTCTTCATCTTCGAGGTGCTCCATGGCGGCGGCCCGCACCTCGGCGGCTTCGTCCAGGAGCTGACGTTTGAGCTTCCAGTCCCAGGTCAGACGCCGGGTGGCCGCGGCGCGCACCTCCGGGTCGGGGTCGTTCTCTGACAGCAGGTTGATGAGCGGGTCTTCCGGAGCCGAGGGGCTCTCTGGATCAGGTATTTGCGCCAGCGCCTCCAGGCGACGGCCGGGGTCCGTATCGAACAGGCCGGGGCATGCCTGCTCCACCTTCTGCCGGGCCGGGTCGGTGATCTTCCCCGAGAGCTGGCCGACCAGCCTGCCCGAACGCGCGGCCAGCACCGGCGCCAGCGCGAACAGGCCAGCGCAAAGCGCGAAGCTGACCACCATGAACGTGATGCTCAGCGTGGCTGCGCCGCCGATGATGGCGACGAACATGCACAGGACGGCGGCGACCTTGGCCAGAGCCGGCATGTTCGCGCCGGTCAGGCCATGTTCACAGCTCATACACAGACCGGCTGTCAGCTTGCCCACGTGGGGCAGCGCCTCGGTAAACCGTTCGGTGACTGACTCGGTGGTGTTGCAGAAGATACAGCGATCACTTTTCAGCATGAGCTACCCCACTCCTCCCCCGCCTCAAACCAGGGGCGCACTATATCAGGAGTGTCCAGAGCTCGGCAGGGGCGCGGCTCACAATGCGGAGCGTGTCGCGAGGGGCCGGGCCGACGCGGCCCATCAACGAACCCATAAAAATCGAAAAAGGCCATTGACGAACGTGACACGTTGTATCACATTCTCCGTATCACAATGTATCACGCCGCTCACAGAGAAAGACTCTACCCTGGAGAAATCTCAATGTTTCAAATGGCTATCAAGTACAAGGGCAGGTATCACAAAACGTATCACAAATCGCCGAGAACGATCGTTCAGCTTCAAATCGAGCGCCCCGGGGGTTCACTGATCTGGGCTGGCCGGCGGTGGGTTCAAGCCGTGAGGAGCTGGCTCGGAGCGCTGCTCCAGCAGAAGGAAAATCCGCAACATCGGCCAGAATTGAGGTGACTTTGCCCACCGGCTGGGGTGTTGATAATGAGTGCTGCGATTCCTCCAAAAGCGAGCCCTGTGGGCGGCCATCGCCCTGTGGATCCTGGCCGCTCCCTGCCAGGCACGGGCCGGCTCGGGCTGGAAAGAGCGCAAGAAGGGCGACGGGGTGACGGTCTACTCCAGAGCCAGGGCGGGCAGCGGCGTGGACACCATCAAGGGGATCATCCGCCTGCGCTTCACCTCGGATCAGGTGGGCCGGGTGATGACCGATCTGCCGAACCAGAAGTTCTTCGTGCCCCACATGAAGAGCATCCGGGTGCTGAAGCAGGAGAAGCTCCCCGGCGGCGGGATCAAGCAGCTGCTGCACCAGGTCAACGCGCTGCCCGTGCTCAAGGATCGGGACGTGGTCCTCGAGGCGAAGACCTGGACGGAGCCGAGGGCCGGGGGCAAGCTCTGGCGTTCGACGTTCAAGGCGGTCACCAACGCCGGGCCTGCCAGGTCCTCTGATCGGGTGCGGATCCGCAAGCTCAAGGGCTCCTGGAGGATCATGCCCTCCCGGGACGGCAAGGGCTCCATCGTGACGTACACATGTCACACCGAGGTGGGCGGCTCGGTGCCCGACTTCGTGGCCGAGCTGGGGCAGGTGGGGGCCATCTTCGACATGCTCAAGAACCTGCGCGCTCGCTGCCGGAAGGTCCACCGGCGGCGCTGAGGCCGCCGGCCCTGCCCGGGTCCTTCGCGGCGGCTCGCCCTGCCCTCCAGCGTCGGCGCCCTGCGCCCGCTGCCCTGTCTTCAGACTCCCGGCTCCCGGGGCCACCGTGCTAGCATCCTCACCATGAGCGAATTGATCCGTTGCGGCGTGGACATCGGCGCCTCCGCCACCAAGCTGGTGCTGCTCGGGCCGGACGACGCGGTGCTGGCCCGGGTGGTGCGCCCCTCGGGCGTGGACTACCGCGCCACGGCCGCGGGCTGCCTGGAGCAGGCCCTGCAAGAGGCCGGCCTGGCGGCGGACACAGCGACGGCCACGGTGTCCACCGGCTACGGCCGGCACAACGTGGAGTTCGCGGGGCGCTCCGCCACCGAGATCCACTGCCACGGCGTGGGGTGCCACCACCTGGTACCCGGTGACATCACCATCGTGGACATCGGCGGCCAGGACAACAAGGTGATCCAGGTGGCCGCCAGCGGCCAACGGCTCGACTTCCGCATGAACCGCAAGTGCGCCGCGGGCACCGGCGCGTTCATCGAGGAGATCGCCGTGCGCCTGGCCGTGCCGGTGGAGGAGATGGACGCCCTGGCGGCCGACGCCGACGAGGCGGTGCGGCTGTCGTCCTTCTGCACCGTGTTCGCCAAGACCGAGATCCTGGCCCACCTGCGCAAGGGGATCCCGGTGGGGAGCATCGTGCGCGGCGCGTTCAACTCCGTTGTGCTGCGGGTCACGGAGATGGCACCCCTGGACGGTAACGTTGTCCTCACTGGCGGCGTGGTGGCGCACAACCCCACCATCGCCGCGCTGCTCTCGGAGCGGGTGGGGCGCGAGGTCACGGTGCCGCCCTTCCCGCAGTTCACCGGCGCGCTGGGCGCGGCCCTGCAGGCCGGCAAGGAGTGAGACCATGACCCTGCTCAAGGTGGCAGCGCTGGCGGCGGTCGCCTGCTGCGCGGGCTGCGCCTCCACCCGGGACACGCTGGAGGAGCGCACCTACCGCATGACCACCCTGATCCGCAGCGAGCCGCCGGGCTACGAGGCGTACCTGGGCAAGACCCACCTGGGCAAGACGCCGGTGGAGGTGACGAGGCCGTACACCCACCTCACCGAGGAGCTGACCTTCGGCAACTACCGCACCGGCATGGTCCTGGCCATCACCGGCGGCGCGGGCGTGGCCGTGGCCGGCGGCATGGTGGCCGGCGGGGTGGTGCTCATGGACGACGACAGCGGCGCGGGCGCGGCCCTGGTGGGCCTCGGCATGGTGGGCATGCTCTATGGCCTCATCGCCACGGGATACGGCGCGGTGGCCATGATCGGCTCCACCGGGACCATCGAGAGCAAGCGCACCGACCCGCACAAGCTGGTCTTCGGCGTCAAGGGCCCGGGGGGCGACTACCACGAGATGGAGGTCAAGCCGGTCAACGACCGCAAGAGACACCTCCACCTGGACCAGGTGCGCAAGGTGACCTTCGTCGAGGGCAGCGGCAAGTGGTGGGTGCCGGGGCTGAAGGACCTGAAGGTTGAGGTGCGCGGCAAGGCGAAGAAGAAGCGCCGGTAGCTCTCCCGGAGACACCCGCGAAATTCCGTGGAACAGAAATGCTCGCCCGCTGTCAGAGTGGGGGATGCAGGTACGTCTGATGAGCCAGAGGTAATCACCGAACCCCACCCACCAAACAGAGCACTCCATGACCGCCGACCTCCTCCGCACGGGACAGTTGTGTCCCGCGGGAGGTCAACCCCATGGGCATGGAGGCTCAAATGGTTTCATCGAGTATTGGCAACCTCGAGGCGGGACAGCAGGTCCCCCTGCTGGTGCAGTTCACGGGTCGAACCGGTAAAACGCACCTGTGGCGCCGGGTCGGCGAGATCTGTCGCGTCGGCGATGTGGTGCAGGTGGTGTACGACGCAGGCGCGGAGCATGTCCGCCCGGTGTGGGAGGCCTGCGTCCACCCGCACCCGGCGCAGGGCACCGCCATCGGCGATGTGCGCTTCGGCGTGTTCTGTTCGCGCCGCGGCGTGCAGGTGCTCGCCACCGGCCGGCTCACCCCGCGGCTGCACATCGAGGCACGGATCATCTACCACCAGCACAAGCCGACGCCGTAGCGCAGGCGCCCCGGGTGCGTGGGGGTGGCATCGCTGCCGCCACGCTCCCGGATCCTGGCGCGCGGGATTGATCACTTCAGCTTGTAGACCCCCACGTCGTCGAGGTAGACCTTGCCGCCGTCTCCGAAGCCGTGGACCAGGGAGCCACGCGGCTCTGTTGTGCTAGGAGCGCCTGCGCAGATACAGCAGGCCCAAAAGCGCCACCAGCAGCAGCGCGGATCCGCGGGCGCCGGCGCCGCCTGCGCGGCAGTCGCAGCCGGTGGCATCGCCGGTGTAGCTGAGGCCCGGGCCGGGGTCTTCGCCGCCGGAGCCGAGGTCTGACCAGGGCATACCAGCGTCGGCGCGGGGCTGCCCCGAGCCGCCCTTGTTGGGCCCTGCGTCCGGCGGGTAGGGCACGCACTTGCCGGCCTCGCAGCGGTGGCCGGCGGGGCACTTCTTGCCCTTGCACAGGTCCACGCAGGGGCCGCTATCCGGGGCGCCCGGCCCACACGCGGGCGGGCAATCCGGGTCAGCCTTCTGGGTGAGGTAGGCCGGCAGCTTTGGGCAGCAGCCGTCCTTCTTGTTCCGGTCCGCCTGCTTCGGCTTGGTGGCGCAGGTGGGGTTGCAGGCCGGGCCGCCGGGCAGGTCGATGGTGCACGGGTCGCCGTCGTCGCAGTTCAGGTTGCAAGCGCCGGGCAGCCCCTTGGGGATCTGCGGGTCGCACACCTCGCCCGGGTCCAGCGCGCCGTTGCCGCAGCTCGGCTTGCAGTCGCTGTCGGTGCCGGGCGTGGCGCCTGCCGGGCAGCAGCCGTCGCCGCTCTTGGCGGTGGTGACCGGCTTGAACTTACACACCACCGAGCACGCCGTGCCGGTGAGGATGTCCGCGGTGCACGCCTTGCCGTCGTGGCACTGCACGGGGCAGGCGCCCGGCAGCCCGGTGGGGATCTTCGGGTCGCACACCTCCCCCGGGTCGAGGGTGCCGTTGCCGCAGCAGTTGATCCCCTGGATCACCGCCTTGAGCGCGGCGGCGAGGCCCGACGGGTTGGCCGCGTACTGATAGGTCTTGGTGCCGCCCGCCTGGGCCAAGTCCTGCAGCACCTTGGTGTCCACGTTGGCGCCGAACCCGATGACATGGCCGGTGATCCCCTTGGCCGCCAGGCGGGACATGGCCAACGACGCCGTGGTGCTGGCCTTGCTCTTGCCCTGACATAGCGCCTGGCTGTCGCAGGTCTGACCGGAGAGGCAGGGGAACAGGTCTGGCCGCCGCGCGCAGGAGCTGGACCACTTGCCGTCGTACAGGCAGAACTGCCAGCCGCAGCCGCCGCACTTGCGGAAGTTGGTGCCGCCCTTGTACTGGCATGAGCCGCCGGCGTTCAGGGGCCGCGGCGCCGACCGGCAGGTCTCCTTGCCGTCGGTGACCAGCACCACATGCTGGACCTTGCTCGGCAGCTTGCCCAGGGCCTCGCGCGCCGAGTCCAGCGACGCGGCCAGGGGCGTCTTGCCCTGGGGCGCCACCTTGTTCAGGGCGGTGATTATGTTGACCTGGTTCTTGATGGCCGGCGGCACGGTGAGCTTGCCGCTGTCGCACATCTTGGTGTCGGGCCAGCGGGGGTAGAGCATCAACCCGAAGCGGAGTTGATCGCCGAACTGCGTGGTGATGTTGCCCAGGGCGGCGCGGGCGATGTCCCACTTGGTCTTGCCCCCCACCTTCTCCATCATGCTGCCGGAGCGGTCCTGGACGACGAGCACCGTGGGGACCTCGCCGCACTTCTGCTGGGCCAGGGCGCTGGACGGCGAGAGGGCTGCCAGCAGGGTCAGGGTGATGATGGTTGAGAAAGTTCGACGCAGGGCTCTCATGGCGATTCTCCTGAAGGGGCGGCCAGCCCCATGTCCAATGGATTCACGGGCTGGTGGAGAGCAAACCCCGTGCCAGTGGCCCCGCGAGAATCGGCAATAGAAAACCGTCATTCGGTATTTAAAACGGACAGTTGGTTTTTATGGGCTCTTGTTGCCGGATCAGCCGGAAAGGCTCAATGATCCCCCTACTGCCTGCACGATAGTCATAATCCACCAATTCAATCCGGCCACAACAGCCCCATAACAAAACCGAATATATGTTTTATAAAATGCTCG
>CAZEFW010000138.1:0-25937 GCA_964511535.1 uncultured Myxococcales bacterium
TGTGCAACAGCAGCGGCACCGGCTGGGGCAAGAGCTGCCTGGGCGAAAAGAAGCCCGGCAAGGAGGACTGCGTCGACGGCAAGGACAACGACTGCAACGGCAAGATTGACGACGGCGCAGGGTGCGTGTGCAAGCCGGGAACCACCAAGGCGTGCTACACCGGCTCCTCGACCACGCGCAACAAGGGGCTTTGCAAGGACGGCGTGGCCATGTGCAACAGCAGCGGCACCGGCTGGGGCAAGAGCTGCCTGGGCGAAAAGAAGCCCGGCAAGGAGGACTGCGTCGACGGCAAGGACAACGACTGCAACGGCAAGATTGACGACGGCGCAGGGTGCGTGTGCAAGCCGGGAACCACCAAGGCGTGCTACACCGGCTCCTCGACCACGCGCAACAAGGGGCTTTGCAAGGACGGCGTGGCCATGTGCAACAGCAGCGGCACCGGCTGGGGCAAGAGCTGCCTGGGCGAAAAGAAGCCCACCGCGGAGGTCTGCGGCGACAAGAAGGATAACGACTGCGACGGCAAGGTGGACGAGGGGTGCGCCGTGCTGGCGATCCTGTCCGTGGCTGGCGACTGCGTCGCGCGCACCTGCCCCTCCGCGGCTCCCTACCCGGTGGGGTGCAACATCACCATGGCGGGCAGCGACTCCCGAGGCTGCGCGGCCAGCAGGCCGGGCAAGAGCAATGTCTACTTCAAGGAGGGCAACTCCTGCAGCTCCGGGTCGGTCACCGGCGTGCTCTACTGCTCCAGCGTCAAGGGGTCCGGGCTCACCTCGAGCACCTGCAAGATCAACAAGAAGAATGCCTACTACCCAACGAACAAGTCGGGCTGCCCCTGACCCCTGGCGGCGGCAGGCACACGCTCCCACCTCGCGCTGCTTCCCGCTGCTGGCGGCCCTGGCCCTGGCGCTGGCCCCGGCCTCCGCCGCGGGCCAGCCTCGCGGCCCGCTGGTGCCCAGGGACTCGCAGGCCAAGCCGTGCACACACACCACCAAGGAGCTGAGCGGCCAGGTCAAGCTCAAGCGGAGCTGTGTCTACACCCACCGCTTCAAGGTCAAGGCCTCCAACACCATGGTGGACTGCGACGGCGCCCAGATCTCCCCGGGCAACCCCAACCACAACGGCTTCTCCATCTCCGGCAGCATCCAGGATGTGCTGGTCAAGAACTGCTACGTCAAGGGCGGCAAGGGCATCGCCATCAGGCCGCCGGAGCGAAAGGCGGGTGAGAGCAACGACGCGTACCGCAAGCGCTCGCCGGCGCGCGTGGTCTTCTCCAACATGCACGTCACCCGCTCGTCCAACGTGGGCGCCTACATCCACCACCACGTGGTGGGGGCGACAGTGCGCGACTCCGTCATCGAGGATAACAACCGGCCGGGCATGTACCTGGGGGCCGAGTCCGCGCGCAACTTCGTGCGCAACAACCTGATCCGAAACAACGGATTCCGCACCGAGGCCGGCGGCAAGTCGGTGGGCTGGTACCAGCGCGAGGGCCTGGCCGTGGACGCCTCGGCAGGCAACCTGATCGAGGGCAACCAGTTCCAGGACAACGCCTTCGGCGGCGTCCTGCTCTACAAGAACTGCTGGGAGCACCGGGCCACCAACCCCAAGAGCCTCCAGCGCATCCAGCACAGCCACTCCAACATCATCCGCAACAACCGCTTCTCCGGGCGGGGCATCGGCGTATGGGTCGCCGCCCGCCAGGCACGGGACCTGCTCCTGATGGCCTGCGGCGATCCCACGCCCTACAAGAACCCGATCACCATCTGGAACCTGTTCACCAAGGCGTACCCCACATTCAAGGCCACCTTCCCCGCGCCGTACCTCCTGCCCACGGTTTACATCTGGCTCGACCACGCCGAGAAGAACACCATCACCGGCAATACCTTCACCGACATGGGCCTGGCCGGCGTGCGCATCGAGGACGACGAGACCCGGATAACCGGCAACCACTTCGTGGGTGACTTCGAGTACATCTACCTGGGCACCCCCTTCCGGGCGCACCTGCTCAACAGGCCGGTGGATCGCACGGTCATCACGGGCAACACCCACAGCAGCCCCGCGGGCAGGACGTTCACCGAAAACCTGGCCCTGGTGCCCGGGGAGCATAGCAACACCACCCTGCAGAGCAGCGTCGACGCAGGGGCGCCCACGCCTGACAGCGGAGCGGGCCTGGACAGCGGCGGCGAGGCGGCTGCCACCGAGGGGGGCGGGTGCGCGGTGCAGCGGGGGAGCGGGGTCGGCCCGGGAGGTGCGCTGCTCCTGATCGGCTTGCTGCTGGGGCTCAGGAGAGAGCGTTGGGGGTGACCCCGATGGCATGGGTCCGGCAGCGCTGACCCAACTCCCGGCGCGGGAGCAGACGGGCCAGGCGGGACGGAGTATCATGCCGGCAGCGGATTCTTGACCTTGGATAATGGAGAACCCTATGCGACGCACAGCCCTGTTGGCTCTACTGGTGGTCCCTCTCATCTCATGCTCCGACGACGGCGGCACGCCGACCAGCGATGGGCCGGTCAAGCAGGACGGCGCCGTGGACATCGGGACGAACGATGACAAGGGGAGCACGCCGGACCTTCCCGGGACCCCGGACGGGCCTGCCTCGGACCTGGCGAAGACCCCGGACAAGTCCGCGGGCGACCTCGGGCCGTCCAGCCACAAGCTGGTGATCAGCGAGTTCATGTCCGACCCGAGCAAGGTCGCGGACTCGGCGGGCGAGTACTTCGAGCTTTACAACGCGGGCAGCGCGTCGGTGGACCTCAAGGGCTTCACCATCAAGGACTCCGGCAGCAACAAGCACGTGATCAAGAGCTCGGTGAAGGTGGCCGCCGGCAAGTACGTGGTGCTCGGCATCTCCGCCGACAAGACCAAGAACGGCGGCGTCGCCGTGGATTACGCCTACAAGTCGGCCTTCACCCTGTCCAACTCCAGCGACGAGATCATCGTGCTGGACGTCAAGGGGAGGCTGGTTGACAAGATCGAGTACAGCAAGACCAAGTTCTGGCCCCTGGCGGCGGGGGTGGCCGCCTCCTTCAGGCACCCCACGAACACCGCCGGCTTCACCAACGACGTGGCCGGCAACTGGTGCAAGGAGAAGGCGGCCTGGAGCGGATCCAAGGGCGACAAGGGCTCGCCCGGGGCCGCGCCAAACTGCGTCCCGAAGCCGGACCTCGGCCCGCCCAAGGACATGGGCGCCATAGACGCGGGCCCGACGGTGGACGCGGGGGCGCCTGGCGACGCGGGCCCGGCCGCGGACCTCGGCACATCAACAATCAAGCTGGTGATCAGCGAGTACATGGCCAACCCGAGCAAGGTGGCCGACTCGGCGGGCGAGTACTTCGAGATGTACAACGCGGGCAGCGCTCAGGTGGACCTCAAGGGCTTCACCATCAAGGACGACGGCAGCAACAAGCACGTGATCAAGAGCTCGGTGCTGGTGGGGGCGGGCAAGTACGTGGTGCTCGGCATCTCCACGGACAAGACCAAGAACGGCGGCGTGGCCGTGGACTACGCCTACGGGTCGGCCTACAACCTGTCCAACTCCAGCGACGAGATCGTCGTGCTGGACACCAAGGGGGCTCAGGTGGACCGCGTGGTCTACGACAAGGCCAAAAAGTGGCCCCTCGGCAGCGGCGTCTCCAGCTCCTTCAGGTTCCCGGCGGACGCCTCCAAGGACAACAACCTGGCGGCCAACTGGTGCTCCGAGAAGGCGGCCTGGACCGGCTCCTCGGGGGACAAGGGCTCGCCCGGCGCCGCGCCCTCCTGCGCCCCCACCCCCGACGGCGGCATGCCCAAGGACGGGGCCGTGGCCGACATGGCCATCTCTGCCGATGGCAGCTCGGGGACAGACCTGGGCGCCTCGGCCGTCAAGCTGGTGATCAGCGAGTACATGGCCAACCCGAGCAAGGTGGCCGACTCGGTCGGGGAGTACTTCGAGCTGTACAACGCGGGCAGCGCGCAGGTGGACCTCAAGGGCTTCACCATCAAGGACGACGGCAGCAACAAGCACGTGATCAAGAGCTCGGTGACTGTGGCGGCGGGCAAGTACGTGGTGCTCGGCATCTCCTCGGACAAGACCAAGAACGGCGGCGTGGTCGTGGACTACGCCTACGGGTCCGCCTACAACCTGTCCAACTCCAGCGATGAGATCGTCGTGCTGGACGACAAGGGGCTCCTGGTGGACCGGGTGGTCTACGACAAGTCCAAGAGCTGGTCCGTCATCAGCGGCTCTTCCACCTCGTTCAAGTTCCCCACCGACGCTGCCAAGGACAACAACAAGGCGGCCAACTGGTGCGCCGAGAAGAAAGCCTGGACCGGCTCCTCCGGCGACAACGGCACCCCCGGCGCCGCGCCCGGCTGCTAGAGCCCCGGCCCCGCAGCCGCTGCGCTAACTCCGGCGTTCTTGCGATTCGTCGTTTCGTCGTTTTTCCGCCCATGACAGGCGTCCTCTCCAGGCCGATCAACCGGAGCTGCCCTGTGGTACAAATGTGAAAAAGGAGGGCTGAATGCCCCGTCTCGCTGCTGCCGCCCCGCTTTTCCTTCTGCTCTGCATCGCCGCATGCTCCGATGACGGCGCCCCCGCCATGGATGGCGGCGCGGCGCTGGACCAGCAGGCGGCTCCGGACACCCGCGCGCCCAAGACCATGTTCGGCGGCAAGCGCAAGGTGGAGCTGCACGTGCCCAAGTCGTATGACGGCTCGAAGTCGCACCCGCTCGTGCTGGTGCTTCACGGCTACGGCGCCATCGGCTGGGTGCAGATGAAGTTCCTCGGCTACCACACGCTGGTGGACACCGAGGGGGTGTTCATGGCCGCGCCCGACGGGCTGGTGGACAGCAAGAAGAAGAACTTCTGGAACGCCACCAACGTGTGCTGCGACTTCGACAAGACCGGCGTGGACGACGCCACCTACCTCTCCAACCTGATCAAGGAGATCCAGGCGGAGTACAAGATCGACCCGAAGCGGGTCTACCTGATCGGGCACTCCAACGGCGGCTACATGTCCAACCGCATGGCCTGCGACCACGCGGACCAGATCGCGGGTATCGTCAGCCTCGCAGGCTCCACCTGGGCCGACCAGACCAAGTGCAAGCCCAAGGACGAGGTGAGCGTGCTGCTGATCCACGGCACCGAGGATGACGCCGTGAAGTACAAGGGCGGCACCCTGTTCGGCGGCAAGCCCACCTACCCGGGCGCCGTGGACACGGCCAAGATCTGGGCCAAGCACAACGGCTGCAAGGCGACCACCGTCGCCGATCCGAAGAAGCTCGACCTCGACACCACCGTGGACGGCGCCGAGACCGAGATCCTCCGCCACGAGGGCTGCCCCAAGAGCGTGGGGGTGGAGCTGTGGACCCTCAAGGGCGGCGGCCACCTCCCCATGCCCACGCCCGCCTTCACCAGCAAGACCTGGGCCTTCCTCAAGGCGCACCCGAAGCCGTGAGCGACGGAGCAGCGCGGGACCGCCCCGGGGCCGCTGCAGGCCCGGTGGCCCGACTCTGGCGTGCGGCCGGCCCGGTGGCGGTGCCGGCGATGGTCCTGCTCTGCGCCCTGGCGCTGTTCGCCTCCACCTGGACCGATGCCATTCAGGTGGCCGACTCGGGCGAGCTGGTCGCCGCGGCCTGCAACCTCGGCGTGGCCCACCCGCCCGGCTATCCCCTGTACACCCTGCTGGGGCACCTGCTGTGCCAGCTCCCCGCCTCCACCGAGGCGGGCCGTGTGGGCTGGCTCAGCGTGGCCGCCGGGCTGCTCTGCGTGCTGGCGGTCTACGGCCTGGTGCTCAGGCTGGGGGCCAGGCGCTGGGCCGCCGCCGCCGCCGCGCTGGCCCTGGCCACGGGGCAGGTGTTCTGGCGCTACGCCTCTCTGGCCGAGGTGTTCGCCCTGAACGCTGCGCTCTGTCTGGCCCTGGTGTACGCCTGCGTGGTGGCCGCTGATCAGCGGAGCTCCGCCCTGCGCCGGGCGCTGTGGTGCGCGGCCAGCGGCCTGCTCGCCGGCCTCGCGGTGTCGAACCACCACAGCACCGTCTGGGTTGCGCCGATGCTGATCCCGGCGGTGTTCCTGCCGCTGCGCCCGGTGGCGGCCGCCGCCGGGCGAACCGCCGCCGCCTTCGCCGGAGGGGTGCTGGGCCTGAGCCCTTACCTCCACCTGCTGTTGGCCGATCCCACGATCACCCCCCGCTGGGGAGACACCGCCACCCTCGCCGGCCTCCTGAAGCACTTCCTGCGACAGGACTACGGCACCTTCACCCTGAGCATCGGCGGCAAGGCCTCGCAGTACGAGGCGCTGTCGTTCTTCCTCCAGGAGCTGCCGGGGCAGCTGACCTGGGTGCTGCTGCCCGCGGCGCTGGCCGGGCTGATCCTGCTGGCGGGGCGCGCCGCGGGCAGCCCCTGGGCCGCCGCCCTGTCGGGCCGAGCCTCCCGGGGCGCTGCGGGCTGGCTGGCCCTGTGCTGCCTGCTCTGTGGGCCGGTCTTCTTCACCCTGTTCAACCTGGGCAGCGCCGGGACGCAGGCCCAGGTGGTGGAGCGGTTCTTCATCCTGCCGGTGGCCATGCTGTCGGTCTGCCTCGGCCTCGGCCTGGCGTGGCTCGACCGGGCCGTGCTCGCCCAGCCCGACTTCCGCACCACCGCGCCGCTGTGGCGTGCGGCGGCCCTGGGCATCATCGGCTTCACCGCCCTGAGCAACCGCGCCGAGGCGGACGTGAGCGAAAACTACGTGGTGGAGGACTACGCCTACAACGTGCTCGCCTCGGTTGAGCAGGGGGCGCTGGTGCTCGGCACCGGCGACGCCCGCACCTTCAGCCTGCTGCACGCCCAGGAGGTGCTCGGCTACCGCCCCGACGTGCAGTTCATCAACGTCTCGCTGCTGCTCTACCCCTGGTACGTGGAGCAGAAGAAGGTGGAGCGCCCGGAGCTGCGCTACAGGTTCACGCCGGGCAACGTGGACACCCTGGGGCTGATCCGCCGCGAGATGCGCCGCGGGGTGCCGGTCTACCTGGCGGCGGTCTACAACGACAAGGTGATGCGGGAGTTCGCGGGCTATCCGGTGGGCCCGCTGGTGCGGCTGCGCACCCCATGGAGCGTCTCGCCGCCGCCGCGCTGGGTCATCCGCCACAACGAGTCGCTCTACCCGCGCTACCTCTCGCGCGGGCGGCTGCCCGATCCCCGGGTGGACGCCTGGTCGGCGCAGCTCCAGGAGACCTACGCCCGCGGCTGGGAGACCATCGCCCGGGCGGCGCTGGCCGCCGGAGACCGACGCATCGCCCTGCGGTGCCTGGCTCGCGCGCGCAAGCTGGCCCCCTGGCTCACCCTCACCGCCCAGTGACAGCCCCGCTCCCTCAGGAGTGGTAGATCTTGCCGCCGCCGTGCTTGTTCAGGCCCTTGATCAGGTAGACCACCCCGGCGGGCCAGAAGAAGATGAACAGCACGATGAGCAGCCCCCAGTTGCCCGAGAAGGTGCCCATGCCGGGGGAAGGTCGCGGGGAGCCGCCCTCGGACGGGCGCCGCCACATGGTGGTGGCCCGCTCCGGCGAGATCTTCTCCACCGGCAGGCTCGCATCGCAGTATTCGCACCGCGGGGTGGAGCCGAGGGGCATCATGTTGGGGCACGGCGCGTCGCAGTTGGGGCACTGCGCGGGCAGCTTCAGCCAGCCGTCGCGGCTCGCCCCGGGCGAAAACACCTTGTCGGTGTTGGGGTCGAAGCGCAGCCCCACATAGCCCCGGCTGATCAGGTACAGGATCCCCTTGCGGGCGTCCTCCGGCGAGATGCCGACGGTCCGCGCCACCGCCCGCACGTCGGTGCGATCCACCGTGCGCAGCACCTCCAGGATCCGCCCCAGCCGCTTCTCGGTGCGCCGAAAGCCGAGCCCCACGCGGAAGGTCACCGCGCCCCCCACCAGCATGCCGATGGTCAGGATCATGCCGCCCACGAACCCCTTCTCGCCGGTGTCGCCCGAGAGGAAGAAGCCGAGCAGCGCCAGGGCGCCCACGCCGAACAGGCCCGCGCCCGCCAGCATCAAGATCTCGTCCCTGAAGAAGCGCACCTTCATGGCCTACTCCGTGGCCTCCATCACGTCCGCCGGCGACGGCAGGCCCGCCGGGCACCAGGTCGGCCCCGGCGCCTCCTCCAGCGGCACGGCGCTGTTCATGGCCCCGCGCATGGTGGCCATGATCAGGCTGTTGACCGCGTCGAACGCCTCCACCCGCTCGCCGGCCCACTTGGTGCGAGCGGAGCGGGAGCCGTCCTCCCACTGGACGAAGATGGTGACCCGGCTCTCGTCGGGCAGCGACGAACGCCCCGGAGGGCCGAGGGCGAGGAACGACTCTCCCTGCACGGCGCGCTCAAGGCGGCCGAATGCCCCGCCGCTCACCTCCAGCCGGTACACCCCCTCGAGCCCGCCGTTCTCCGGCCCGAGCAGCATGCCGTAGGCCCGGCCGTCCCGGTGGATCCAGAGGTGGCGGCCGCCCCACTGCTCTCGCAGGTCCAGCAGCACCACCAGCTCCACGCCGGCGTCGGGCGGCAGCGTGGCAGAGATGGCCGCCTCGGCGTCCAGCTCCGTGGCCATGGAGGTCACCTCCACCACCTGGTGGTCCACCGTGGGCGCCTGCGGGGGCTCCACGGCCCGCTCCTTCAGCGTGGCCAGGGCCACCCCCGCTGACGCCAGGGCCGCCTCCAGCGCGCCGAGGGGATCCTGCGTCGGGTCGGTGGTCATCTCGGTGGTGCGCGGGCCGAGCTCTGCGTCCTCCAGGAAGAACTGCAGGCGGTAGGTCCCGCAGCGGATCTCTGAGCCGTGGGACAATGTGGCCGGGCCCTCCACCCTGCGGTCGTCGAGGAAGGTGCCGTTGCGGCTGCCCAGGTCCTCCAGCAGGTAGCGGCCCGCCTCGTAGCGCACCTTGCAGTGCTGCCGCGAGACCTCGTCCGATGAGGCCTGCACCTCGCACGGATCCTGGCGTCCGACGGTGACCGCCGGGTAGTCACGGTTGACGAAGACGGCCTGCTTCAGCCCGTTGGGCAGGAAGTAAACCAGTGTGGCCATGTTCAGCTCCTGGCGAGAGTATAGCCGCGCCTCAGACGATGCGCAGTGGCAGGGATTCGGTGACCAGCTCGTAAGCGCCGCGGCCTGCGTAGGTCCTGTGGGCTTCGCAGTCGCAGCCGCGATCGCGGGGCGTGGCGCAGCCGTCGACCTGCTTCTTCAAACGCGCGAGGCTGAACTCGTCCAGGCGGAAGGCGAAGTGGTGGAACGACTCGCTGGCGCCCCGCCGGCTCTCCTCGTAGATGGCGGCCATGCTCGCGCCGCATGCCTGGCAGCGCAGCACCTGCAGGCTCACCTCGTCCGACCGCTCGTCGGGTGGCAGCTCCAGGTGGTGGGTGATGGTGGCGGACCCTGCAGCATCGCACAGGGGACAGATCAGGGGCATGAGCGTCCTCTCCAAAGCTGCTAAGCTTTTTGCCGACCCATCATAGCCACAGCCCGGCCCGGTGACCATGTCCGCATCCTCGCTCCTGCACAGCGTCCTCTCTCAGCCCGTGAACCCGGATCTGCTGCACCGGAGCGGCGATCACGGCGAGGGCCCCAGGGTGACCTGGCTCGGGGTGGCGGGCATCGCCGTGGAGCACGCCGGCGAGGTGCTGCTGCTGGATCCATACGTCAGCCGCCCTGGCCTGCGACGCAGCCTGACCCTGCCGCTGCGCCCTGATGAGCGCGCCGTGCGCAGGTACCTGCCCCGGGCGGACTACATCGTCTGCACCCACTCGCACTTCGATCACATCCTGGATGTGCCGATGCTGGCCCGGGCCACCGGCGCGCAGGTGGTGGGCTCCACCTCGAGCTGCAACCACTGCCGCGCCGCGGCGGTGCCGGATCGACAGCTGCTGGAGGTGCGCGCGCCGCAGGAGCTGACCCTCGGTCCGTTCCAGCTCAGCCTGCGGCCGTCGGCGCATGTGCACACCCCCGCCGGGCGTCCGCCATTGGTGGGGCGCATGGGCACGGACGCGGCGCCCCCCATGCGCGCGCGGCAGTTCCTCAGCGACGAGACCTTCGGCACAATGGTCCGCTGCGAGGGGGAGCGCCCCTGGTCGCTGTTCCACCTGGGCAGCGGCGCGTTTCTGCCCGAGACCCTGCTCGGCCACGCTGGCGCCTGTGACCTGTTGATGGTGGCCCTCATCGGCCGCCAGCAGACCCCCGGGTTCACCGCGCGGCTGCTGGCCAACCTGCGCCCGCGGGCGGTGATCCCGATCCACTTCGACAACTTCTTCTTGCCGGTGGAGGCGGGCCTGCGAGCCATGCGGCTGGCGCGGCTGGAGGCCTTCTTGCAGGAGGTGCGCGAGGCGGACACCCCGTGCGAGGCGGTGGTGCTGGACCTGATGGGGACCTACCGGGCGGGGTAGGGGCTCGCTTCGCTCGCCGGCTTCGGACTTCAGACCTCAGGCATCAGGGTAGATTGCCCAGACCATTGCACCTGAAGCCTGAAGTCTGAAGTCTGAAGTCTGAAGTCTGGCTAGTACGGCAGGCCCTTGCGCTCAACGTTGCCGAAGCGCCAGCCGATCTGCAGGGTCCACAGGTCGACCCGCTTGTTCAGCACGTCGCCGTTCATGGAGAACTCGGCGTCAGGCGCGATGCCCTGGCAGCTGCTGTCGTCGGGCTTGCAGATCTTGGGGCGCATCTCCGAGTCGCGCACCACGCGATCGAAGTAGAACATTGGGATGTAGCCGATGGACACCTGCAGCCCGAGAGAGGTCTGGTACTGGATGCCGATGGAGGGGCCCATCTTGTCCGCGTCGGGGCTGAGCAGGGAGTAGGTGCGGTCCGGGTAGGGCGACTGGTCGTAGACGACGCCGAGGCCGATCTCCAGGCCGGGGAGCCACCTCGGCGCGTACGACACGCCGCCGATGAGGGTCCAGCTGTCGGACGAGTCCTTGGCCTCCACGGTCTCGTTGACCGATACGTACCCTGCCAGGGACAGCGGCTGGTCCAGGGACACGCGGATCTCCTCGTAGACCGAGTAGTCCTGCCAGATGGCGTCGATGCCGAAGCCCCACTCCGGCGTGAGTGACCAGTTGAGGCCGAAGCGCAGCTGCATGGGGAAGGTGAAGTCGATGGTGTTCTTGCACTTCACCTCGAAGGTGTCAGCGTCGCCCTTGCGGCACCCCTCGTTGGGCGAGGTCAGGTTGTACAGCAGCGGCGAGAAGAGCTGCAGGTCCGACTTGAAGGTGATGTTCGCCTGGCTGTTGTACGAGGCGCCCAGGCGCAGCCCCTTGAGCCAGGGGTTGCCCGGCGCCAGGGTGCGCCCGGCGTGCCAGATCACGCCGACGCTGAAGGCCCAGGTCCAGGCGTTGGTGTCCAGCCGGATGCGCCCCTCGCCGTTCCACGCCTTGTAGTCCGGGTGCAGGTTGTTGAGCGACCCCTTGGGGCCGCCGATCCAGAGGGCGCGCTCGCTGGTGAGCGCCGCGCGCACCGCCGACACGGTGACGCCGATGTGCAGATCCGGGATCGGCGTGACCGCCACCGACGGCGAGATGAAGATGGTGTTGATGGTGCCGAGCACCGCGTGGAACCGGTTGGGCGCGCCGGAGCAGTCGGTGGGGGCGCCGTTCTCGGCCCGATCGCAGTCCGGGAACGAGCCGGTGGCGTTGTGCGGTGAGTAGAGCGCGAGGCCGAAGTTCCACCGCTTGAGGCCGAAGCGGCCGGCCAGCCCGAGGTACGGCAGGATACCGAACCCCTTGGGGTACGCGCCGTACGGCACGGTGGTGATGGTGTCCTCGTACAGCGGCTCGCCGGTCTGGTTATCCAGCTTGCAGCCGAGGTTGTTGCCGTCGGCATCCACCGCGTCCATGGCGCAGCGGCTGAAGTTGGTGTGCGACAGGATGCCGGTGCCGCTGATGTCCACCATGTAGTCGCCGATCATGCCCAGGCCGGCGGGGTTGTGGTACATGGCCGAGGTGTCGTCGGCGCGGGCCACGAAGCCGCCGGTGGAGGCCCCGCGGGCGCCGATGAGGGGGATGGTGAAGCCGCCGGCCAGGGCCGGCGCAGGGGTGGCGGCGCAGGCCAACAGGGCCAGGGCCAGGAGCCGAAGTGAGATGTGAGCGTGCCTCAAGGGATACCGTCCGCGCATGGATGAAAGTTGCGGCCAGTGTATCCCGCGAGGGGGCGAGTCGTCACGTGGCGGCTGACGGCTCACCACGCTCGCCGGGCAGCTGCCCCGGGGTCACTCCTTGTCGCCCAGCTCCCGCTCGGCGATGAGGTCCTCCAGGCGCTCCTTCTTGGCCACCAGATCCTCGAGGCTGGCGTCGCCGCCCTCGCCGCTCTCGTCCAGGGGCATGTTGATCCCCTTGCCCGCCAGGAATGAGTCCACCTTGGCCTGGTTCTTCTTGTAGTAGACGAAGCCCGCGGCCGACACGGCCAGCCCGGCAAAGAATCCGATTACGTTGTCCCGCGTGAACATGTCGCTCCTCCTCCTCTTGTATTCGACGTCATGATTTTCTGTTCTGGTCGGCCGGCATGCCCTGCTTCAGGGCGTAGGCCAGCGAGCCCAGCGCGGCCGAGATCACGGTGGCGGGTGACAGCAGGCTGCCCTCCGCCGCCCCGCGCTCCTTGACCGGCCGGGTCACGATCTCCATGTGGGTCCCCTCGTCGTCGTCCCCCACCCCGCGCTCCATCAGCACCGGGCGCAGCTCGGTGGCCGTGGGCCGCGCGCCCCGCAGGCGCTCGGTCAGCGGCCCGCCGAAGTAGAGCAGCCAGGTGAGCAGCGCGCCCGAGCCGGCCTGGACGCTGCCCAGCCGCCGAACCAGGTGCGCCAGGGCCAGCGCCTCGGGCCGTGGCTTTCCGCGCCTGCCGAGATCTCCAAGCACGCTCTCGCCCACGGCGCCCATGGTGGCCAGGGCGGCGATCCAGCCGGTCCCCATGGCCAGCGCCCCGCCGGGGGCCGCGGTGCCGAGCAAGGTGGCGGCCCCGGCCATGGCGCCGGCCGCCAACGCGGTGGAGTTGATGGCAGCGCGCTCCTGCTCGCGGATGAGCCGCACCGGCCCGTAGCCCCGGTGGGCTGACAGCGCCAGGGCGAGCCGGGTCAGCAGCGTCTCCTCGGCCAGGCGCCCGGGCCGGTAGCGGACCACCATGTTGCGCCCGCTCGCGCCGAGCTCGGCGCCGGTCACCCCGCGCACCCGCCCGGCCTCTCCCACCAGCTGGGCCACGGCGCCGTCGCCGCGCGGGCGCACCTCGATGCGCAGCCGGCCCGGGAGCCGGTGCTTCACCTCGAGGTAGCTGGGCCCGGTGGCGGTCACCGATCGAGCAGCCTGTGCAGCAGCAGCCTGGCGCTGTTGCCCACCACCGCCACGGTGGTGGCGTTGTGCAGGATCGCCCCCCACAGCGGGCTGATGGCCCCCATGCTGGCCAGCACCAGGCCGATGGTGTTGACGCCGATGGCCGTGTAGAAGTTCTGGCGGATGATGGCCATGGTCTTCTGGGTGATGGTCACCGTGGCGGGCAGCATCAGCGGGTCGTCCGAGGCGATGACGATGTCCGCTGCCTCCATGGCCAGGTCTGTGCGCGTGGTGCCCATGGCCATGCCCACGTCGGCGTGGGCCAGGGCCGGGCCGTCATTTATGCCGTCGCCCACCATCACCACGCGGTCGCCGTGGATCTGATGCCGGAGCACGAGGTCCGCCTTGTCCGCCGGCAGCACGTTGGCCTCGTAGCCGTCCATGGCCAGGCGCGTGGCCACCACCTCGGCCGTGCGCTCCACGTCGCCGGTGAGCAGCACGATCTCGTCGATCTGCTGGTTGCGCAGCCGGTTGAGCGCCTTCTTCATGTCCTCGCGCAGGTCATCCTCGATGGCGAGCAGCCCCACGAGCTGCTCACCGTGCGCCACGTACAGCACATGGCGCCCGCGCCCGTGCAGCCGCTCGGCCGTGGCGGCGGCGCCGTCCAGGGCGACCCCCGTCTCCTTCATGAACTGCGCCGATCCCACCCGCGCCACCTTCCCGTCCACCTCGCACAGCGCGCCCCGGGCCACCACGGTCTCCTGGGTGCCGTGGGCCGGGATCTCCAGCCGGCGCGCGGTGGCCTTCTCCACCACCGCCTTGGCCAGCGGGTGTTGGGCCCCCTGCTCCACCGCCGCCGCCAGGGCGAGCACCGCGTCCTCGTCCATGGAGTCGGCCAGCGGAGCCACCTCCACCAGCACCGGCCGCCCGGTGGTCAGCGTGCCGGTCTTGTCCAGCACCAGGGTGTCAGCCGAGGAGAGCAGCTCGATGAACTGGCCGCCCTTGATCAGCACCCCCTGCCGCGCCGCCGTGGAGATGGACGCGGCCAGCGCCGTCGCGGTTGAGAGCCGCACGCCGCAGGAGTAGTCGATGATCAGCATGTTGAGCGCCCGCTGGAAGTCGCGGGTCACGCCCCACACGATGCCGGCCAGCAGGAAGTTGACCGGGATGAACTGCGCCGAGAACTTGTCGGCGAACATCTGGATCGGCGCCCGCCGCTGGGCCGCCTCCTCCACCAGGTGGATGATGCGCGCCGCCGCCGTGTTGTCCCCCACCCGCTCCGCCTCCACCACCAGGGTGCCGTCCTTGACCACCGTGCCGGCGAACACCGGGTCGCCCTCGGCCTTCTCCAGCGGCAGAAACTCGCCGGTGATGGACGCCTGGTCCACGGTGGCCGCGCCCTCGATCACCTTGCCGTCCACGCTGATCTTCTCGCCGGTGTGGGCCATGATCTTGTCGCCCGGCTGGAGCTGATCCACCGGCACCTTCACCTCCACGCCCTCGGGGGTCAGGCGCCACACATGCTCCTCGCCCACGTCCAGCAGGTTGGAGATCGCCTTGCGCGTGCGCTCCATGGTGTAGCCGGTGAGCAGCTCAGCGATGTCCGCCAGCCAGATGATCATCAGCGCCGAGGTGTCGCGCCCCGAGGCGAGAGAGGAGAGGATGGCCGTGGCGCTCAGGGTGTCTGCGTTGGGGCGCCGGTGGTCCAGCAGCGACTGCAGGCCGTTCTTGAAGATCGGCGCGGACAGCGCGATGGCGGTGAGCGCCGGCAGCGACGTGAAGCGGCGCCAGAATGAGAGCGGCTGGGACGGCGCCCCGCGGGTGAAGTAGACGAACCCGAGGGTGGCGCCGGTGATCACCACGTCCAGCAGCTTGCGTGAAAGGGGCTCCTCCTGCAGCACCCGCTCCTTGACGCCGGCCGGGGCCACGCGGTCGCGGCGCGCCCGGCGCACGTAGCTGCGCAGCCGGTCGAACACGGCGGCCACGCCGTCGACGATCTCCTGCTCGGCGGCCCGCTCCGGGTCGTAGTGGATCAACAGGTTGGAGGTGACGGGGGAGACCCGCACCCGTCGCACGCCCTTGAGCTCGCCCACGCTGGTGATCAGCTTGCCCTGCAGCTCGGGCACCCAGCGGATGGCGCCCACCCCCAGCCGGATGCGTCCCGGCAGGCGATGGATGACGTAAGGTTGAAGCAGCTCGTCCTTTGTTCTCTCGAAGGGCATGGCTCCCCGCTAACCCCGTTTCAGGATGTTGTAGCTCCAGTACAGCAACGTGACACCACGCCAGCGGCTCTCGCCCACCGGGTGGAGCAGGATCTTGCCGCCCCAGATGAAGCAGGCGACGCCGGCCAGGGTGGGCAGATCGGTCAGCCCGCGGGACTGGTCCATGGCGCCCCGATCCAGCCAGGAGGTCAGCTCATGGATCCGCTCGCGCAGCAGCGGCTCTCCCCCGGCCGTGGGCCGCGCGGCGGTTCTGGCCTCGCCCGTGATCCGTTCGAGGGTGTCCACGATGGCCTCGCGCACGGGGCGCGAGTCCGTAAACAGGATCAAAACGGATCCGGTGCGCCGCTCGGCGCGCACGGACGAGATCCCCTCGGTGGCCTCCAGCGCCTCGCGCAGGCGCCGCTCGAGCACCTCGTCGGCGCGGATGGCGTCCACAATCACGCGCAGCCGCCCGGGCAACATGTGCACCACCCGCAACGGCGTGTTCTGGCGCAAGGCGCCGGCGCCGAGCAACATCTCGCCCAGCAAGATACTGGTGAGGATATGCATGAACCTCTCCTTCAAAGCCCCCGGCAATGATGGACATGCATGTCCCTGGAGGCAAGGCGCGATTTTGGCATGCCTTAGTTCCACTTTTCAAGTCATCTCGCCGAAACATTTGACGAAATAAGATTTCGTTGAAATATTATTTAGGGCCCATTAAACTTTTCCTCCCTGCAGGAGGTCCTGTGTCTCACCCATCGGCCACCGAAAATTACCTGAAGCAGATCTACGAGCTTGCCCTGGATCAGAGCCCGGTGAAGACCTCGCTCATCGCCGGCGAGCTGCAGATCAGCCCCGCCGCGGTCACGGAGATGGTCAAGCGGCTGAGCGACCAGCGGCTGGTGGACTACCGCCCCTATCGCGGGGTCACCCTGACCCGGGCCGGCACGCGCGAGGCCCTGCGGGTGATCCGCCGCCACCGGCTGTGGGAGACCTTCCTGTTCCGCGTGCTCGATATCCCCTGGTCCCAGGTGCATGACCACGCCTGCAAGCTGGAGCACGCCACGGACGACGGGCTGGCCGACGCGCTGGACGAGCACCTGGGTAGGCCAACCTTCGATCCACACGGCGACCCGATCCCGGACCGTGAGGGCGCGGTCAAGGAGCTGGATCGCCTGCGCCTGACCGACCTCGAGCCGGGCCAGTCGGCGAGCATCTCCCAGTGCTCCAACGAGGATCCCAGGCTGCTGGCCTACCTCAGCTCCCTGGGCCTGGTGCCGGGCGCCGCGGTGGCCATGCTGGAGGCGGCGCCCTTCGACGGGCCGCTGACCCTGGACGTTGAGGGCGAGCAGCGCATTATCGGCCGCGAGGCGGCGAGCACCCTCATCGTCCAGCGGCGCTGACCACCATCGTCTTCGTGGTCCAGGACGGGCTCATCGTGGGAAAGGTGAACTACGGCTGAGGCGTGGTGGCTCCGTCCGCCCCGGAGAGCGATGGCCCCGTCGATTGACACCGGCCCCTTGCAGTCGGGACACTTGCGTCAAGGAGGTGTCCCATGAAGCAAGGCTCCCGGAGCTTGGTCCCCTGGCTGCTCACCCTCTCCCTGGTCCTGTGCGCTGCGTGCAGCGACGAGAGCGGCACGCAACCCCGCGTGGACGGCGGCGGCAGCAAGGCGGACATCTCGAAGTGCGGCCCGGGGACCGCCCTGTGCGCCGGCAGCTGCACCAACCTCCAGCGTGACAACGACAACTGCGGCGCCTGCGGAGCCAAATGCAAGGTGGGCGAGGTCTGCGCGGCGGGCGCCTGCTCCCTCACCTGCCCCACGGGGCTGTCCAAGTGCGGGACCACCTGCGCCAACCTGCAGAGCGACGCGAAGAACTGCGGCGGGTGCGGCACCACCTGCAAGGCCGGCGAAGTGTGCGGCGCGGGCAAGTGCATGCTCACCTGTCCGGGCACGCTGACCAACTGCAGCGGCTCGTGCGTCAACACCGACGCCGACGCGCAGAACTGCGGCGCATGCGGCGGCAAGTGCGCCGCGGGCCATGTGTGCGCCGCGGGCAAGTGCAAGCTCTCCTGCCCGGTGGGGCTGACCGACTGCGCGGGCAAGTGCGTGGACCTCAAGTCCAGCCCGGCCCACTGCGGCTCATGCAGCGCGGCGTGCAAGGCGGGCTGGGCCTGCTCGGCCGGGAGCTGCGCGCTCTCATGCCAGTCCGGGCAGACGAACTGCGCCGGGACCTGCGTCGACCTGCAGACCAGCTTCACCAACTGCGGCAGCTGCGGCGCCAAGTGCTCCGCCGGGTACGCCTGCTCGGCGGGCAAGTGCGCGCTCTCCTGCCAGAGCGGCTTGACGGACTGCTCCGGACAGTGCGTCAACACCCAGGCCGATCCCAAGCACTGCGGCGGCTGCGGCGCGGCGTGCAAGGCGGGCCAGCTGTGCAGCGCGGGCAAGTGCGCGCTCTCCTGCCAGAGCGGGCTGACCGACTGCTCCGGCATGTGCGTCAACACCCAGACGGATCTCAAGCACTGCGGCAAGTGCGGGGACGCGTGCAAGGCGGGCCACATCTGCAGCGCGGGCGCGTGCACCCTCACCTGCCAGGCCGGGCTCACCGACTGCAGCGGCACCTGCGTGGACCTGCTGACCGACCACAACAACTGCGGCAAGTGCGGCGCGCCCTGCCTGCCCGGCAGCTTCTGCACCAAGGGCACCTGCGCGCCGTTCTGCGGCGGCAGCATGACCAACTGCAGCGGCAAGTGCGTCAACCTGCTGACCGACAAGGCCAACTGCGGCAAGTGCGGCAAGAAGTGCGTCACCGGCGGCGCGTGCATCCTGGGGCTGTGCACAGGGCTGACGAGCTGCCTGGCCATCCAGAAGAGCAACCCCCAGGCCAAGAGCGGCACCTACACCATCCAGCCCAAGGCGGGTGGCAAGACCTACAAGGTCCACTGCGACATGACCACCGACAGCGGCGGCTGGACGCGCTTTTTGCGCCACAGCGACAAGGACGGCGCGCAGGCGGTGACCCTGGCCACCTGGGACGCGGCCATGCAGCTCGCCGCGGACGGCGGCATCCAGAAGTGGCTGATCAAGACCTTCCGGGCCCCCACCCACAGCACCGAGTCCGCTCACGCCCCGCTCAACGCCTACGTGATGACCCTGTCCGCCCTGGCCAGCGGCGCCAAGTTCACCCTGTTCAAGTTCCACAAGCCGAGCGCCTGCGGCAAGTACCGCTACACCGGGACGGGCTATGTCACCAGCGCCAAGATCCTGACCGGCTCGCAGTGCAAATCATGGCGCGCCACCCATGGCAACGGGCGCTACCTGTGGGGCGAGTACCAGTGGTGCGGCCGAAGCGACACGGGCTGGCACTGGGGCAGCACCTGCGGCAGCCCGAACTACCACATGCTCGCCGTCAACCACAACTACAACTACCCGCCCCGCAAGGCGACATTGGTCGGGGACGGGAACCACACCGGCGGGACGCACAAGAACTACGACGAGGACGGCGCCGCGTACGAGTTCTACTACCGGGAGAAGTAGCCTGGATATTGCACCAGTTGAACTGCTGCGGCGACCGTTGCCGTCGGCGTAGCGGGTCCCGCGCCGCCTCACCATACGCACCAGTATGCTTTCGCCGTCGCGTGCCCGCTACGCCTCGGTCTCGGCCGCCTCGTGACGTCCCCCTGGCGCAATATCCAGGGTAGCCCTTCCAGAAGCCGGGCTGGTCGAGGTTCGCCTGACAGCCAGCCGTGATCGGTGGAGGCGTCCCGGGGCGATTACCTGGCCTGGCGCTCCGCCCTGGCCCGGGCCTGGAGCTCTCCGATGGCGGCCATGACCCGCGCCACGATGAGCTCGCTCGTCTCCTTGCAGGGCGGGAGCTGGAACAGATCGTCCAGCTTCACGGGCTCGCCCACGTAGACCTCCAGCCGCTTGCCGATGCGGGGCCAGCGCGCGCCGACGGGCAGCAGGTGGCGCATGCCCCGGTGATAGATCGGCACCACCTTGCAGCGCGTGTCGTGGATCAGCTTCCCCGTCCCTGGCCGCCCCTTGAGCAGCTCCCCGGTGCGGCTGCGGCTCCCCTCCGGGAAGATCAGCATCTGCCCCGACTTCAGGGCTCGCTCCATGACCGCCAGGGCCGCGGTGTCGTGGGCGCCGCGGCGCACGGGGATGCACTTCCAGTGCCGCGAAAACCAGGAGAGCACCTCGTTGCGGAAGAAGTTCTCCTTGGCCGCCGGGTGGTAGGGGAAGTGCCAACTGGAGCGCAACCCCCGGGGCCAGGCAGACAGCAGGGAGAGCATGTAGCTGTCGATCATGGTCAGGTGGTTGGCGCAGAGCAGGGTGTTGGCCTCCGCCCCGAACCGGTGCCGGTCATGGACCCGGGTGCGGTTGAGCAGCTGGAAGAGCACGAAGGAGCTTGCGTTGGTGCAGTTGAGCAGCGCCCAGCTCACCAGGCCGTCCAGCCTGGACAGAGCACCCCGCTGCGGCGAGCGGTCTACGCGCGGTCCGGGCCAGATGTCCTCTCCCTGCGCCTCCGCCAGCGCCCCCTTGAGGCCGTCCTGGGAGGTGGGAGCCTGATCCCCCCGGAGGGGGCTGCCGGGCCGGGACCGCGGTTCTGGCGAGGGCTTGTGCATGAGCTGTCGCTCCATTATCTCAGCTCCTGCTCGAACGCCGCGTGCGCCGCGTCCCGCAGCGCCTCGGCGCGGGCGCGCGCATCGCCACCCGCGGGCGCCTCCAGCGGCGGCAGGACCGTGACCGTGCAGCGGTGATCATGGGCCCGGTCCAGGTGGAGCTTGTCCTTGCTCATCAGGCCGGCCGACCCCTGCACCACCAGCGGCTGCACCGGCAGGCCCCCCTGCACGGCGGCCATGAACGCGCCCAGCTTGAACGGCTGCAGCTTGCCGTCCTCGCTGCGGGTCCCCTCCGGGAAGAAGAAGATGTCGGCGCCCTGCTGCTGGGCCTCGCGCAGGCGCCGGCGAAGGGTCTCCTTGGAGTCAGCGCCGCCCCTCCGCACCGGGATGTGGCCGGTGATGCCCATGTGCCAGCCGATGAAGGGCGCGTAGAACAGCTGACGCTTGGCGACCCACCGGTAATCGTGGGTCAGCTGCGAGCCGATGATCGGGATGTCCAGCAAGCTGGCGTGGTTGGCGATGAGCACTTTCTGCCGGGATGGATCGAGGCGCTCGCCGTGGCGCAGGGTCGCCTTGATGCCCAGGGCCGCGCACCCGCCGCGCGCCCAGTGGTTCATCAGCCAGGCCGCGAGCCCGCGAGAGCGGAAGATCGGGCTCAGCACGCATGATGTGCCACCCCAGATCACACACGGGACCGCGAACGCCCCCCAGTCACGGGCTACCTTGTGCCAGGCCTGCTTGGTTGCCATCGTGGTACTCCTGTTGCGACTCCTTTTTTCTACAGCAAGACCTCCCGGATTCAAGGCCCATTTGTTCTGCAGCGTCCTTCATGGCCCGCGCCGGGCGCTCACCTCCCCCCCGACATCGCCCCCCAATGGCACCCTGGACCACCGACCACCCCCATCCGATGTATCATGGCGGCCATGCCGCTTCCTGGCCCCCTCGAACCGCTGATCACCTTCTTCCAAGAGCCCCCCGCCGCGCCGCGCATTCAGGATCCGGAGCAGGTGGACCGCCTGTACCGCCACTGGCGCGCGCGCATGCTCTACGGCAGCCTCATCGGCTACGGCCTGTACTACTTCTGCCGCAAGAACATCTCGGTGGCGCTGCCGCTGCTGAGCCAGGAGCTCGGCTTCTCCAACGCCGAGCTCGGCGTCCTCGGATCGTTGCTCTACGTGTCGTACGGGCTGTCCAAGGCGGGCTTCGGGCTGGTGGCCGACAGGGTCAACCCGCGCCGGTTCATGGCGGTGGGCCTCGGCGTCTCGGCCTGCCTCAACTTCGCCTTCGGCGCGTCGGCCAGCCTCTGGGCGTTCGGCGTCTTCTGGCTGCTCAACGGCGTGTTCCAGGCCACCGGCGCGCCGCCGTGCGCCAAGATCTGCGTGCGCTGGTTCTCCGTCTCCGAGCGCGGCACCATGTGGGGAATCTGGAACATCTCCCACCAGGCCGGAGGTGGCATCATCCTGGTGCTGGCAGGCTGGCTCGCCAGCAAGTACGGCTGGCAGGCGGCGTTCTACGGGCCTGCGGCCATCTGCCTGGTGGGGGCGTTGTTCATCTACAACCGGCTGCGGGACCGCCCCGAGGAGCTGGGGCTACGCCCGATCCATGAGCACCGGGACGACCCCGAGGCCGCCGAGCAAGACGACGGCGAGCAGCTCTCCGGCTTCGGGCTCATCGTCAAGCGGGTGCTGACCAACCCGTTTTTGCTGCTGCTGGCCACCGCCTCTCTGTGCGTCTACGTGGTGCGCTACGGCACGCTGGACTGGTCGCCCAAGTATCTGGTGGACGTCAAGGGCCAGGGCGTGGCAATGGCGGGCACCTTGACCAGCCTGATCGAGTTCTTCGGCATCCCGGGCATGCTGCTGGCGGGGTGGGCCTCGGACCGCTTCTTCGGCGCCCGGCGCGCGCCGGTGTGCGTGCTGTCCATGGTGCTGCTGGCGGCGTCCATGGCGCTGTTCTACCTGGTGCCGCCGGGGCACCCGTGGCTCGACGGCATCGCCCTGGCCGCCATCGGTTTTTTCACCTACGGGCCGCAGATGCTGCTGGCGGGGGTGGCCGCGGCCGACACCTGCGGGGCGGAGGTGGCCGCGGCGGCGGTGGGCATCACCGGGCTGTTCAGCTACATCGGGGCCATCATCTCCAGCGCGGGCACCGGCGCCATCGTGGACCGCTGGGGCTGGGGCGGCGGCTTCACCCTCTGGATCGTCTGCTCCATCATCTGCGTGCTGCTGCTGATCCCGCTGTGGAACTCCCGCGGCCGGCGGGGGTAGATCAGCCGAAGATCAGGTTCACCGCCGCGCACACCACCACCGCCACCGCGGTGGGCATCAGGTTGGACAGCACGGTCCAGCGCACGCTGCGGGTCTCCTTCCAGATGGTCCAGGTCGTGGTGGAGCAGGGGAAGTGCAGCACCGAAAAGAGCATCAGGCTCACGGCGGTCATGACGGTCCAGCCCTGAGCGTCCAGCAAGGTCCGGAGCTGGGCCATGTCCGTCAGCTCGGTCATCTGCCCCACGGCCAGGTAGCCCATCAGGATGGTGGGCACCACGATCTCGTTGGCCGGCACCGCAACGATCATGGCCAGCAGGATCACCCCGTCGAGGCCCAGCGCCCTGCCCGCCGGCTCCACCGCCGCGGCCATGCTGGCGAACAGGGACGCCTCGCCCAGCTTCACGTTGGCCAGCACCCAGATCAGCCCGCCCGCCGGCGCGGCCACCGCCATGGCCCTGCCCAGCACGAAGATGGTGCGGTCGATGAGGGAGGTGTAGAGCACCCGGAGCACCTGGGGTCGACGGTAGGGCGGTAGCTCCAGCACGAAGGCCGACGGCTCGCCCCGCAGCACCGTGCCGCTGAGCAGCCGGGAGGCGATGAGCGTGGCCACCAGCCCCACCAGGGTGGCGCCCATCACCGCGCCCATGGCCGCCAGGCTGCCCCACATCGGCGGCACGGCGGCCGCCACGAACAGGGCCGAGACCAGGATCAGGGTGGGCCAGCGGCCGTTACACGGCACGAAGTTGTTGGTCAGGATGGCGATGAGCCGCTCCCGCGGCGACTCGATGATGCGGGTGGCCACCACCCCGGCCGCGTTGCAGCCGAAGCCCATGGCCATGGTCAGCGCCTGCTTGCCGTGGGCGCCGGCCCGCCGCAGCAGCCCGTCGAGGTTGAACGCCACCCGGGGCAGGTAGCCAAGGTCCTCCAGCAAGGTGAACAGCGGGAAGAATATGGCCATGGGGGGCAGCATCACCGAGACCACCCAGGCCAGGCCCTTGTACACGCCGTGCACCAGCAGGCCGGTGAGCCACGCGGGGGCGCCCGCCGCGGTCAGCAACAACGCGAGCTGCGCCTCGACCCAGAACAGCAGCTCGGCCAGCAGGGCCGACGGGACGTTGGCGCCGGCGATGGTGAGGTAGAACACCCCGGCCAGCAGGAGCACCATGATCGGGATGCCCCAGATCCGCGAAGTGAGGATCCGGTCCACGGCGCGGTCCCTGGCGCGGGGATCGGCGGTGGCCCCGGTCATCACCTTGCCAGCGATGGCCGAGGCTCGCTGGTGCAGATCCTGGATCGCCTGGTCCCGGGTTTCGCTCATGGGCTACCCGGGCGCCAGGCTGGCCACCGCCTCCTTGAGCTGGCGGATTCCCTGGCCGCTGCGCGCGGACATGGGCACCACCGGCGCGCCGAACTCGCTGGCCAGCAGCTCACTGTTGAGGTGCAGGCCAAGCCGGCGGGCCTCGTCCATCATGTTCAGGCAGAGCACCGTGCTGGCGCAGGCCTGCTTGACCTGCAGCGCCAGGGCGAGGTTCCGCTCCAGCGCGGTGGCGTCCAGTACCACCGCGGCCACCAGCGGGCGCTCGTGGAGCAGGCAATCCCGGGCCACCTCCTCGTCCGGCGAGACCGTGGACAGGGAGTAGGTGCCCGGCAGATCCACCAGGCGAAAGCGGCGGCCCAGGTGCGAGTAGGATCCCATGGCCCGGGTCACGGTCTTGCCTGGCCAGTTGCCCGTGTGCTGCCGCAGGCCGCTGAGCGCGTTGAACAGGGTGCTCTTGCCCGTGTTCGGGTTGCCGGCCAGGGCCACGGTGCAGGCATCCTGAAAGGCTGCTCGCGGCTCGTCCCTCGCGGCCATCAATTCGCCAGGATCCTGCGCCGGGCCGTCCATGCCCGCGGCCTTCACAGCCGGCTGCTCGGCCACTTCGACCTGGCTCGCCTCCGCGCCCCGCAGGGCCACGGTCACGCCCCTGAACCGGTAGGCAGTGGGATCTCCCGAGCGAGCCCTGAAGAGCACCTCCACCCGGGTGCCCGGCACCAACCCCAGATCGAGCAGCCGGCGCCTGACATAACCCCCGGCGCCGACGGAGCGTACGTACACAGTTTCGCCTGGCAGCCGGTCATGGAGTCTCATGTTCATCCTGTAGAAACGTAGCAGAGAACCATGGTCAATGAAAAATTATTTTTAGGACGGCTTAAAAAATAACTTGAACGAATAAATATCCGTATATTTCAAAGTCCTTCAATGCAAATTGCTAATCTTGATTATCATCATGATGTGCGGCCAATCTCCGGCAGCTCCCCGGCCACGGCCTGCAGCAGGTTCAGCGCCTCCAGCAGCGGCTCGCGTTTGAGGCACACCTCATCGCCCAGCATGAAGGTGCGGTAGCCCAGGGTCATTAGGAACGCCACGTCTCCGATCTCGGTGCAGCGCGGCACCGGATCCCAGGCCAGGCCAGGGAAGATGCGGCTGGCGGCGATGGCGTCCGGATCGAGCCGGACGATGTCCCTCAGGGCCCCCACGACCCGGTGGGGCCGCGGCACCTCCACGAACAGGTCACCCCGGGCCGCCATGAGCCGGCCGAGGCTTGCCCCGTTGCGCTCCGCCAGGGCCAGGCCCCGGGTGGACTCGATCTTGAGCACGATCTCGGCGTCGGGCAGCAGGTCCTGAACCTCCGCAACGTCCTGTTCGCGCTCGACGTAGGAGAGCATCACGCGGGTCATGCTCCGCGCTGCCATGGCCTCCAGGTAGGCGCGGTCGGTGTCGGTCAGCGTGCCCTGCACCTGCAGGTCCGGGTGCACGATGTTGACCGACTCGCCCGGGCCGATGACCCGGCGCGGACCGGCGGCCAGGATCAGCCTGTCGCCGTCAACGGCCACCAGCCGGGCGTGGTCCTTGCCGTCACGGAAGAAGACATCGGCCGGCAGCGGCACCTGCACCGGGTGGCTCACCCGCACCTCGGTGAAGGGAGGCACGGCGCACCCCACCACCCGCAGCTGCCGCCCCTTGAGATCCACCCACAGATCCGTGCCGAGGGCGGCCAGGCGGTCCAGCGCCTCGCCGGGCCCCTGCTCCAGCGGCATCACGGTGTTCAACGGCTTTGCCCGAAAAATAGACTTGGTGCCTGATTATTCGGTCAACTTGACGCCCAAAGCTGATTTTTCGGTCAACCTCCGTACTTCGTTAATTTCTTTATAGCCGGGGAGGGATAGGAGGAACACCCATGTCCCTGAAATCCGATCTCATCCGGCTTGCCCATGAAAAACCCGAGTTTCGCCGTCATCTGTTGCCTTTGATCAAAAAAGCGGTTTCCGAAAGCGAAAGAGTCGCTGAATGGAGCAAAAAATTCCACCAGTTGACCTACTGGACATCCAGAAACACCACAACTTCGGTGAACTGTGAGACACTACAGAAAGCAAAGGCCATCATCAAAAACACAGGTGTAAAACAGACACTCAAAAAGGTTTGAACCTCATTTCTGATTTTTCGGTCAACTCCTGACCCCAAGGTTTAATTCTCGGTCAACCTTGATTTATCGGGCAAAGCCGTGTTCAACCGCAGCCCTGCCACCAACGGGTGGGCGCACACCTCCTCGAGGAAGT
>CAZEFW010000139.1:0-25876 GCA_964511535.1 uncultured Myxococcales bacterium
TGGTGGGCAGCACGGCCTTTTCGGTCTGCTCCAGCAGCGCCTTGCCCTGCTTCTCGCCCAGCATGAAGGCGCTCTCGCTGACGTTGGGGCTCTGGTCGCACACCTTCTGGCCGCGCAGCGCGTCGACGGCCTGCACGCCGCCCACGTCGATGCCGGAAAGGATCGCCTCGGAGGCCCAGGAGAAGATGTAAGACGCCTCGCCCGGCTCCAGCGCGGTGCCGTGCTTGTTGGTGAGGTCGTTTTCAACCTTGGTCTTGATGCTCGAGGAGGCCACCAGTGCCTGCTCGGTGGCGCGGTCCACCATGAAGCGGCAGCTCTGGGTGGCGCCGGAGCCCGCCTTCTGCAGGTACGGGCAGGTGGCCGGCGGCGTCCCGTTGGTCAGCGGCGTGAAGATCTTGCCCTCCACGGAGGCGACCTTCTCCAGGATCCCCTTGTTGACCAGCTCGATGTTCACCTTGTCCACCAGCAGCTGGGTGGCCAGGGGGCGGGTGGTCAGGATGAAGCTGTTGGCCAGGTCGTAAGCCTTGACCGACATTTTGACGCTCACCACCTTGTCGTCGCCGTTCGGGTTGTTCGGATCGCCGGGGCCATCCACCGTCCCCATGCAACCGAGCATTGCCAGCGCTGTGATCCCCATCAGAACCAATGGCCACCGTTTCATCTCGTCTCTCCTTTTCCTGGACCTGGGCGTCATTGCAACCAAGAGTGAGCAAGATCTGATCCAATAGTCAACTTTTTGTAATTATTAAACTTTGCTCTCGCGTCGGTGGGGACCAACTGCCCGGGAAGTCCGGGGCCTGCAGCCCCCTCAGTGGCCTTATCGGATCCCAGCCAGGGAGCGTAGCGAAAATTGCCCTTTATCTTCAAGGGGTTATGTTGTCCGGGGTCATGTGTCCCCAGCCATCGCCCGGGTGGGTCTTTTCCCCCACCCCCTTGCAGGAGTCGGGTGATTTGGGGATCATGGCCACAACATGATCCGATGCAAGCCCCTGCTCCTGGTTCTCGCCGCAACGGCGGCTGTATGTTTGCTGCCCGCCTGCTTGGACTCAAACCCTCATTATCAAACAGATAACAAATCATCTGGCGATGCGGGCGCCGCACCGGACGCGCTGGCCGGGGACCTCGGCGGTGCTCTTGACGGGCCCAAACCCCCGCCACCGGACGGGCCCAAGCCGCCTCCGCCGGACGGGCCCAAGCCGCCCCCGCCGGACGGGCCCAAGCCGCCCCCGCCGGACGGTCCCAAGCCGCCCCCGCCGGACGGGCCCACGCCCAAACAGGACCAAAAGACTCCCCCTCCGCCCTGCGCGGGTCAGGGCTGCCCGCTGGGCTGTAACCTCGCAGCCAACCGATGCTACCGGCTCAAGCCCTCCAACTACGACGTGGGCCCGGACTTCGACAAGGTCACCGCCAAGGTCAAGTTCACCTCGGGCAGCTCCACCATCGACACGGATACAGGCGAGATCAAGCAAGGATCCACCGTGATCCGGCCGGCCAACAAGCCTGGCCTGCATGGCGGGATCCATTTCAAAAAGGTGAACCAGGGCAAGGGGTACCCACAGCTCGGCGTGTTCATCTTGCGCAGCCTGGTGGTGGACAAGAACGCGGACCTGTTCGTGCAGGGCCAAAACGCGCTGGCCGTCTATTCGGTGGAAGGCATCTGGATCGAAGGTGAGCTATTGGCCGAGGCCAGCAGCGTCAAGGCCGGCCCTGGCGGCGCTGCGGGCGGCCTCAACGACGGCAAGGACGGCGCGCCCTGCTTCACCGGCGAGGGCAAGGGCGGCAAGCAAGCCGGCTCGGGCTCCAGCCAGTTGGAGGCCGGCGGCGGCGGCGGCGGGCGGCATGGGCCGGGCGGCCCTGGAGGCGACTCGACCTTCAACCCCAAGCCCAAGGGCGGCGCGGGCGGCAAGACCAATGGCGGCAACCCGCTGATCCCGCTTTACGGCGGCTGCGGCGGCGGCGCGGGTGGTGGCCCGGACACTCACGGCAAGGTCGGCGGCCATGGCGGGTACGGCGGCGGCGGCGGCGGCGCAGTGCAGCTCAGCGCCAACGGCTCGGTGCAGATCTCAGGCAAGATCATCACCCCGGGCGCGGGCGGCGAGGGCGGCCACGGTGGCGGCGGTGGCGGCGGCGGCGGCTCGGGCGGCGCCATCCTGCTCGAGGGCCGGCAGGTGGTGGTGTCCGGCGTGCTGGCGGCCAACGGCGGCGGCGGCGGCTCGGGCTCAGGCTCCAACCAGATCTCCAACAGCCACGACGGAAAGGACGGCGAGGGCACCTCTCAGAACGCCCAGGGCGGCGCCCACCAGCAGCCCTACGGCGGCGCGGGCGGCGCGGGTGGCGCGCTCAGTCCGCCCACTGGCAGTCCGGGCGGGGCCCACGCCAACGGCGGCGGCGGCGGAGGCGCGGCAGGCATCACCCGGCTCAACAGCAAGCTTCCCCCCTCGCTGAGCGGTACCATCTCGCCGGTACCCACAAAGGGTGGTATCAAGGTCTGGTAGCCTCACAGCGGAGCTATACCAATGGAAGGCATCGTCGCCCTCGTCATGATCTTCGGCATGCCCGTCTTCATCGTGGGCATCAGCAAGTTCTTCAACTACAAGACCAAGCGCCTGGAGCTGGAGAAGAAAGCGCTTCCCGATCCGGCGCAGGTCAAGAAACTCGAGCTGCTGGAGCGGGACCGCGCTCAGCTGATGGAGCGGGTTGAGAACCTCGAGACCATCGTCACCTCGGTGGACCTCGAGCTCAACGCCCGGCTCAACCGGCTGTCAGCTCAGCAGAGCTACATGGCCCTGCCTCAACATGCCGGTGACGGCGGCGACGCCTCGCCCACCGTGGACGTGGCGCCCACCATGCTGCAGCAGCCGGACGGCGGAATCGAGGCCGGGACGGTGCTGATGGACCGGTTCCAGGTGGAGCGCTGCCTGGGCTAGGGCGGCATGGGCACGGTGTTCCTCGCCACCGACCGCAAGATCGGCGAGCAGGTGGCGCTCAAGGTCATCGCGTCGAACATGGCCGAGGATCCCACCGCCGCCGAGCGGTTCCGCCGGGAGGTGGGCGCGGCCCGCAAGATCACGCATACCAACGTGATCCGGATCCACGACCTGGAAGAGGAGGGGCGCCTGCTGTTCCTGTCGATGGAGTACTTCCCGGGCATCGACCTGGCCGAGCTGCTCGGCCGGCGCGGCGCGCTGCCGCTGGAGGAGGCCCGGGCCATCCTGCTGCAGGTGTGCGCGGCCCTGTCCGCCGCCCATCGCGCGGGCGTGGTGCATCGCGACCTCAAGCCCGGCAACGTGCTGATCAACGAGCAGGGCGAGGTGCGCGTCATCGACTTCGGCCTGGCCAAGGCGAGCTACATGCACAGCATGACCGCCACCGGCCTGATCAAGGGCACGCCGGAGTACATGGCCCCGGAGCAGGTGCGGGGGCGCGTCACCGACCAGCGCACTGACATCTACTCCCTGGGCGCCATGACCTTCCATCTTGTATGTGGCAAGCCGCCGTTTTCCGGGGACACCCCCATCGCGGTGGGCTTTCAGCACTGCGCCGAGCCGCCCCCCTCGCCTCGAGAGCTGCAGCCCGATCTGCCAGAGCAGCTTGAAAACGCCATCTTGCGCTGTCTCGAGAAGGATCCGGCCCGCCGGTTCGATTCGGTGGACGAATTTCGCGCCGAACTTTAATTTCCTGAAATTTTGTATGCCTGCTTGCGGTTGTAATGTTCTACAATTAGCCCGTGGCAACCAGCGCCTACAACACGGGGGAGCATGTTCCGTTCGGCACCTCCGAGTTGACCCCCGTGCTCGGTGGCCTGGCCGCCGACCTGTCGGATTATCCGTTCCCCCTGGCCCTGACCGAGCTGTATTTCAACAAGAAGAGCGGCACGCTGCACATCCGCCGCGGGATGCAGGAGACCAGCATCCTGGTCAAGGCAGGCGCGCCGGTGATGCTCGAGTCCAGCAACCCCGAGGACTCCCTGGAGCACTTCCTGGTCCAGCGCAAGAAACTGGATATGGTGGACGCCTACACCGCCAAGAGCAAGGCGGTGGAGACGCGCCGCCCCGTGGGAGAGGTGCTGGTGGAGCAAGGGCTGCTGGAGCCCAACGAGCTGTACAAGCTGATCAAGCTCAACATGGGGCAGAACATCCTCGGAATCTTCCGCTGGACCAGCGGAAAGGTGACCTTCGCCGAGCACGAGGTGCGGGATGAGGGGCGCATCCTGCTGGAGATCTCGCCCGAGCCGTTGATCCTGCGCGGCGTGTTCGCGCACTCCCCCTTCGACATCATCAACAAGGCGTTCCTGTCGCTGGAGCAGGACAGCTTCGTCCTGGAAGAGGACCCTGACAAGGTCGTGGCGCGGCTCAAGCTCTCCGGCGGGCAGGCCAAGGTGGTGCGCGCGCTGCAGGAGCCCAAGAACACCGCGGCCCTGGCCGCCGAGGTGGAAGGCGACATGGAGGCGCTGCTGCGGCTGCTGTACGCCATGGCGCTGCTGAAGATCGCCCTGCCGGCCGAGATCTCATCGGACAAGGTCCCGGCGGTGACGCCGCCCGCCGAGACCGGGGCGGCGCCCACGAAGCCGACGCAGGACGCCACCACCACGCGGGTGCCCGCGCGGGACGACGGCCCGCCGGTGGACATGGAGTCCATCCGCAAGGCGTTCGCCATGGCCAAGGAGGGCACGCACTACGAGCTGCTCGGCGTCAAACAGAACGCCGGGTTCGACAAGCTCAAGCGCGCCTTCCTGGAGCGGTGCTATGAGCTGAGCCCCATGACCCTCGGGGACAAAGTCCGCGGGGTGCGCAAGTCGCAGCTCGAAGACCTGTTCCTGCACCTGGTCCGCGCCTACAGCACCCTGTCCAACGCGCGGCAACGTAAGGCCTACAACGAGCGCCTCAAGGGCAAAAAGCGCAAGCGGCGCAAGTCGGCGCTGAAGCAGGCGCGCGCCGCTGGCGTCCGACCTCCGGTGATGCAGGCGCCGCCGCGCCCGTCGTCAGTGCCGCCGCGGCCATCGTCGGAGCCTGCCCGGCCGTCACGGCGGACGCCGCCGGCAAAGAAGGACAGGGGGTCCACCAACTCCTTCGACGTCATCGAGCCGAACAACCCGTCGCTGGCTGCCAGGACCGCGGTGCTGCACCTCCAGGCCGGCGAACTCCAGGAGGCCGTGGACGAGCTGCGGAAGTCGGTGCGCAAGTCCCCCAACGACTGCCCCGCCGTGACCCTGCTCGGCTACTCGCTGTACCTGCTCGACCCGGTGAGCAACATGTCCCAGGCCACGACCTACCTGCAGCACGCCGCGTCCATGGACCTCAACGCTTATGAGCCGTGCCTCTACCTGGGGCGCATCTTCGACTTCGCCCAGGACCGGCGCAGCGCGCTTACGGCGTACCAGCAGTGCCTGTCCCGGGAGCCGCGCCAGCAGGAGGCCCGCAAGGCGCTGCTGCGCCTTCGCAAGCTGATAAAGAAGTAACGCCTCGGGAGCATGACCAGCATGACCAGCACAGGGATCCAGGGCGTGAGCATCCGCCGCGCCGAACTGCAAGACGCCGGCCTGGTGCTCGACTTCATCCGCCAGCTGGCGCGCTACGAGAAGCTGGAGCACGAGGTGGTGGCCACCGAGCAGTCCCTGCGCGACACGCTTTTCGGCGAGCGCCCGGCGGCGGAGGTGGTCATCGCCCTGGACCGCGGCGAGCCCGCTGGCTTCGCGCTCTTCTTTCAGAACTACTCCACCTTCCTTGGCCAGCCCGGCATCCACCTCGAGGACCTGTACGTCAGCGAGGAGCGGCGGGGCCGGGGCATCGGCCGCGCCCTGCTGGCCTACCTGGCCGCCGAGACCCGCGCCCGGGGCGGCGGCCGCCTGGAGTGGGCCGTGCTGGACTGGAACGCGCCGGCCATCGGGTTCTACGAGAAGCTGGGCGCGAAGGCCATGGACGAGTGGACGACGTTTCGGCTGACGGGCGAGGCGCTGGACGCGCTGGCGCGCGCTTCGCGCGCGAATGCCAGAGTGCCAGAATGCCAGGATGCCAAAATGCCAGAATGAGATGGTCTCTGGTCCAGGTAAGAAACTCCGACTGATAGGCTAGCCGTTCTGGCATTCCGGCGTTCCGGCGCTCTGGCATTCTGGCATTCCGCGGCCGCAGGCCGCGGTCCCAGCGGCTAATACCGATACGTCCAGAACAGATCCACCCCTCCGACGCCCTTGTCTCCGAACAGGGCCATCAGCAGCCAGCGCGCGCTGATGGAGTACTCCAGCAGCGCCTCGTGGCTGTTTTCGTCCTCGTCGGCGCCGAACACCTTGCGGTAGCCGAGGTAGAGCCGGTCGGTGAGGTACTTGCCCACCTCGGCCTGCGCCTTTAGGCGAACCGCCTCGTCCTCGCCGCCGTCGCCGCTCTTCTGCTCAGCCAGGCTGACCCGGGCCACGTCCAGGCCCACGGTGTTGGCCACCTGCCGCGTGATGGGGCCGAGCACCGTCTGGACCACCGCGGCGGTGACGGCGCTGGCCGGGTCCGAGGCCTGGTCGTCCTCCTGGATCAGCTCCGGCTTGCCCGTCAGGATCATGGCCAGGATTTGTGAGCGAGTGTAAACGGCCGGCTCGCTGCTCAGGGTCAGCTCCGGCTTGCGCGCGGTGCCCCCCACCGCGATGTAGATGGTCACGTCGGCCATGCTGCGCTCCAGCAACAGGTCGAGGGCCGGGTCCGGGGTCGGCTCTCCCCCGAACTGCGCGGTGGCTCGCTTCACCCGGTACTTGTTGTCCATCACCTTGATCCAGCCCCGGCGCAGCCCGGCCTCGCCGTACAGCCGCACCCTCCCCCGGTCGTCGGTGCGCGCCTTGACGTCGGCGGTGGCCTCCACGTCCAGGTCATCGCCGCGGACGAAGATCGGGTCCACCGCGGCCGAGATGTCCAGCCGCAGGGGCGAGTCGGCCGCTTTTGCCTCGCCCGCCAGCTCCCCGCGGAGCCGACGCGCCACCCGGGGATCGTCCACGAAGTACACCTCGGGCAGCGCCCCTGCCCGATGCGTCTTGCGTCCGCCGCCCAGCTTGCCCAGCTTCAGCTTGCTCTGATCCAGCGCCACCGTGGCCTTGACCACGCCGCCCGAAAGCGAGCCTCTCACCCGGGCCGTGGTGGTCAGCTTGCTGCCCTGCACCGGCGGCACCCCGAGGTCGTAATCTTTGGCCCGCGCTTGCAGGGAGAACGCGCCGGGGCGCAGCCGGTCCAGGGCGACCTCCCCGCTGCCGCGCAGGGTGCCGCCGCCGCTGGACCAGCCGACGCTGCGGATGGTCAGTTTTCGCGGCGTCAGGCCGACCTTCAGCGCCATGTTCTGCAGCGGCGCCATGCCCGACAGCAGCACGCGGCCATGGCCCAGGGACAGCGTCCCGCTCACGTCGGGGGCGGGCAGCGCGCCCGCGGCCTTCAGCTCGGCGCTCAGCTTGCCCGCCACCTCGCGCAGCGCAGGCGACAGCCCGGCGGCGAAGGCCAGGTCCAGGTCACGGACAGTCAGGCTCGCGTCGATCTTCCCGCGCGGGGAGAGGGACATGGTGGCCTTCCCGTCGAGCACGGCGCGGCGGCCCTGGGTCAGCGCCAGCTCGCCGTTGATCTTCCCGCCCTTGCCCAGCCGCGCCTTCAGCTCCAGGTCTCCCACCCGGGCCCGGCCGACGCCGGCGCCCTTGAGACCAAAGTCCACGGTGGCCCGGGGGAGGGCCCTGCCGCGGCCCTGCATGTCCACCACCGCGTCGAGCACTCCACGCAACCGACCCAACCTGGAGTGGCCGCGAAACAGCCGCGCCAGAGATACGCCGCCGACGGTGACCCTGCCCGAATAGCGCGCCTGGCCGACGCCATGCAGCAGGAGTTCGCGTGGGCCGGCCAGGATGCTCGCCCGCGCATCAACCAGCGGCGCGCTCGCGAGCCGGAGCGATAGCTCGCTGCGCACATGGGACGCGCCTGTGGCCAGCGAGACGGTCCCGTTGACCCCGGGCAGGGGCTCTCCGTCGACCTTGACCCCGGAGCTGTCAAACCCCAGCTTGGCCTCTGGACGCAACGCGGTGCCGGTGAGCAGAAGATGAAGGAGCGCCTTGCCCTCCAGCCTGCCTGACAGATCGGGGACGGCCTTGCTCAACGCCTCCAGAGAGGCGGCGGTCAGCGCCACGCGCCCGGACACCGGCGCCCGCTCCAGCGCGGCCAGCAGCCGCTTGCGGGAGGCCCGCAACGCCGCAGCGCCCACGTCGGCCTTCAGCTCCATGTCGAGCAGCGGCTCGCCCTGGTGCTTCAGGTCCGCCGACAGGGCCGCGGCCGCGGCGAGCAGGTCGACGGAGATGCCCCCGGAGATCCTCTGCAGCCCGCCGACCCCCAGCTTGCGCAGCGAAAGCCGCAGGTTGCCCCGCGGCGCGCTCAGCGTGCCGTCTGCCTTCAGGTCCAGCCCCACCGCGCCGGCCAGGGGCGGCAGCGCCGGCGCCCAGCGGCGCAGGGTGGCCAGCCGCAGGTTCGGCGCCCGCAGCCGGAGCTGCACCGGGCCGTCGAGCTGAAGCCCCGGGACCAACGCCCCCTTGCGGTGGCGAACGGGCACGCTGGCCCGCAGCTCCACCCGGTCGCCGGCGTCCACGGTGGCCCGAGCGGTCAGCGCCCTGCGCCCCACGCGGGCCTCGACCGTGGCGTCCACCGCGGGTCGGCCGGCCAGGGGCCGCACGCCCCTGGCGCGCAGCCCGAGCACCAGCCGCGGGTGTCCCTTGAGCTTCACCTCGCCGCGCAGGGCGACCTTGCCGCCCAGCAGCTTCAGCCGGGTGGGTCCCAGCTGCACGGTCTTGCCCGGGACGAGCCGCGCACCGGGGCGGTTGGTCAACGCCAGCCGCTTGCCCTTGAACGAGAGCGCCAGCCGCGACAGGTCCAGGTCGAGCCGCTTTTTGACCAGGGACAGCCCGGCGCCCAGGTCCAGGCCCAGCGAGGGCCCCGCGGCCTTAACGTCCACCAGCAGCCGCGACAGCGAGCCGCTGGCGGACAGCGATGCGCTGTCCACGCGCAGGTCGTCCTGGCCGGGGTCGAGCCGGCGCAGCGTCAACGCCAGCTTGCCCGACGGGCGGGCAGGCAGCCCCGCGGCGGACAGCGACAGGTCGAGCCCGCCCAGGCGCACCCTGTCCACCGCGATGGCGGCTGCTCCCAGCCTGGCGCTGCCCTTGAAGGGCCCGGTGAAGGGGCCGCTGGCGCTGGCGGTCAGGGTGGCGCTCCCCGCCAGCCGGGGCACGCCCGGCGGCAGCGGCAGCCGGCCCAGCGCGGGGGCTGTCAGGCGCACGGTCGAGGCTGTGACCTGCTTCAGGTCGCCCCTGCCTCGCACCTGCAGGTCGGCGCCGTAAGCCCGGGCGCGCAGATCCTCCACCTTCCACCGGTCGCCGGTCAGGGTGGCGCGCAGGTTCAGCCGCTGGAGCGCGTACTGCATCAGCTTCGCGCCGGCGCTGCTCACGGTGGCCTCGGCGGTGCTGCCCGGCTGAAGCGGCACCCCCTTGCCCGAGGCCGACAGCTCCAGCCCCATGCCGCCAGGGGGCAAGCCGGGCCACAGGGCCGCCGGGTCGATGCCCGAGGCGGACAGCCGGGCGCTGTAGCGGCCGAGCTTCCAGTCCGGCAGCGCGGCCTTGGCCTGCAGGGCCACCACCCCGTCGCCAGGGAGCTTCAGGTCGATCTGCACCTGCGGGGCGGCCATGGTGCCGAGGACGCGGAGCAGCAAGGTGGCGGACCGCTGCTCCGCCCTGGCCTCCACCCCCAGCTTGAGCTGCCCGTGCACCCGGCTGGCGTCCACCCCCATGTCGCCCCCCAGAGAGGCCGCCAGCGTCCTGCCGTCGGGCAGGGTCACCGTCGCTGCCCGGAGCACCAGCCGCTGCACCGCCGCAGCCAGGTCCCCGTCGCCCAGGCTTAGGCCGGCGCCGAGGTCCAGCGCCAGCCCGCGCACCGACAGCGGCCCGCCCATGGCGCGGTCCAGGGTAAACCCGCCGCGCTCCAGGCTCAGCCGCTGCACCGCCACCCGCAGCCGCGTGGGCTCGGTCGGCGCCTCGGGCTCCGGCTCCGCTGGACCGGGCACCACCAGCTCGGCCAGGTTCACCCCGCCGCCCGGGGTCTTTCGCAGCCACACCCGGGGCGCCACTATCCGCGCAGAAATCACGCGCACCTCTCGCCGGAGCAGCGCCCACAGGTCGTAGCGCAGCTCCACCCGCTCGGCGGCCACCGCCCTGCCCCCGAACCGGTCGCGCAGCTCCACCCCGGTCAGCACGACATCGCCGGTGACCGTCCCGCGCAGCGACCCCACCTGCAGCCCGGGCAGCGTCGGCCGCAGCTGCTCGAGCGCGAAGGGGACGAGGCGATCCTGCACCGCCTCGAGCCGCAGCGACAGCAGCAGCCCCGCCAGCAGCGCCGCCAGCACCAGCAGCGTGCCGAGCAGGCCCCAGACTCCTCTGCGGATCCAGCGCCGCCAGCGGGGTATGTCGCGCGCGCGGGCCATGGGCTAGAAGGCCTCCCCCAGGGTCAGGTGGAACGCGCCCCACTCGTCGGGGTCCGGGTTGCCCAGGCCGTCGAGGCCGGCGGCCGCCTTGCGGTTGGCGCGGATGCCGGCGCTCATGCGCAGGGCGCCGATGGGGGTCTGGAAGGTGACGCTCGGCCCCGCGGCCAGGTGCAGCTGCCCCAGGTCCAGATCCGACAGCCCCGCCGTGACGTCCCCGGCGTCGAAGAACGCGCCCAGGCTGAGCCAGTAGCCCCACAGCTTCACCAGCCGCAGGCGCAGGTCCGCCGAAAGGAGCAGCGCCGCGTCGCCCCCCTTGGGCACCCGCCGGCCCGAGCTGGTGTCGAGCCCCTGGGGCGCCAGCCGCCCGTAGCTGAAGCCGCGATGGCTGGTGGGGCCGCCCAGAGCGTAGCGCCGGGTGATGGGCGAGGAGGCCTGGCCCAGCGACGCGCCGCCGGGGCTTTCGATGGCGTGCAGGTAGCCGAACATGGCGCGCAGGCCCAGCACCAGCCGCCTGGTCCCCAGCGGGATGTAGCCCCGCGCCTCCGGCGTGACCTTGACATAGGTGAAGTGGCTGAAGATGTACTCGAAGCCCTGCTCCAGCCGCAGGCCGGCCCAGAAGCCGGCCCGGGGATCGCTCACCGCGTCGCGCAGGTCGAGCTCGGCGTACTGCTCCAGCCAGGCCAGGCGGTACGGGTCGACGAAGCCGAAGCCGAGGGACGTGTCGCCCGTCTTGAACGCCTCCTCGTCGATGTCGAAGAAGTCGAGCAGCTGGAAGTTGTACGACCCGCCCAGCCAGAGCCGCTCGTCGAAGAAGGGGTAGGCCAGGCCCGCCTGGGCCTTGACCCCGTGGTAGCGGTACCCCTCGTGCAAGGCCGCCTCGTAGCCGAGCATGACGAAGGCCGACAGGTGCGTGTTGAGCAGGTAGGGCTGGGTCAGCTTGGCCTCGAGCTCCCCCGCCGGCCCCAGGCGCACGGCGTCCCACCAGGTGGGGATGCTCACCGCCGCCAGCATCGCCTTGAGCTCCAGCACCCGCAGGCCGCCCAGGAAGTTTCGCAGGGTCCAGCGCGCGCTCAGCCGCGCCTCGTGGCGCTTGGTCTCGAAGCCGAACCCGCCACCGAGGCGCAGCTCGCGCAGCTGGCCGCGCTGCAGGTGAATGGTGATGGGCGCCGCCGCCGTCGGCTCCGCGGGCAGAGCCACCCGCACCCCCGAAAAGACCCGCAGCTTGAACAGCGCGCTGCGGGTGAGGCGCACCTTCTCCTGGTCGTAGACCTCCCCGGCCTTCCAGCGCACCAGCAGGCGAAGCTTGTCACGCGGGACATCCTCCGCCCCGACGAAGCGGGTCGGTCCGAAGCGCACCTTCGGCCCGGGCGTCACGCGCAGGCGGATCACCGCCTCGCGCCGGGGGCGGTGCACCTCCACCTGGCCCTCCACCGTCGCGTAGGCGTAGCCGCGCTCCTTGAGGCCGGTGGCGAGCCGCTCCTTGGCCGCGCCGTAGGCGCCGTAGTCGAACCGCTCCCCCTGCTGCACGCCGAGGCCCTGGCGCAGGGCGCGCAGCGGCCCGGGCGCGAGGGCGGCGGGCATGCCCTCGAGCAACACCGCCTTGACCCTGGTCTCGGGCCCCTCCTTCACGCTGAGGCGCACCGAGACGGTCTCGCCGTCCTCCGAGCGCTGCACCTGCCTCTCTGTGACCTGCGCCCGGAAGAAGCCGTGCGCGGCGTAGTAGGTCTCCACCCGCTCGGCGTCCTGGGCCAGAACGTCAGGGTCGTACCAGGCGCGGTCCACGCACGGGATCCAGTGCAGCCAGTACCAGTACCAGGGCATCTCCCGCGTCTCGAGGCCGTCGAGCACGTCGTCCGCGTCCAGCGCCCTGGCCCCCTGCAGCTGCACGTCCTTGACCCAGCGCTGCCCGGGCCGCTGCGGGCTGCAGCCCCACAGGGGCGCCGCCGCCGCGAGCAGCAGCGCCAGCCAGAGCGAGAGCGAGGCACACCTCCCCCCTCCCCTGCGTGTGGGCGCATGGTCCATGGTCGGCAATTGTAGGTGTGCTGTGGTGCCGGCGCGAATTTCGCTGCTATTGTCCGAACATGGCTCCCGACCCACAGGATCCGGGGCGGCGCATCTGCCCGGACTGCCAGCGGCCCGAGGTGCGCTGCCTGTGCCGCCACCTGCGCGGCGTGCCGCAGGTGGACAACCACACCGAGGTGGTGATCCTGCAGCACCCCCGCGAGCGGCACCACCCCCTGGGCACGGCGCCGCTGCTGCGGCTCGGGCTGCGCCGCGTGCGGCTGGAGGTGGCCTGGGACATGCGCGCCCGGCCTGCGCTGCCGCCGGGCGCGGCGCTGCTCTATCCCACCGCCACGGCGACCCCGCTGGAGTCGCTGGCGCCGGAGCAGCGCCCCCCCGCGCTGCTGCTGCTGGACGGAACCTGGAAGCACGCCCGCAAGCTGCTGCAGCACAACCCGTGGCTCGAGGCCCTGCCGGCGTGCCACCTGACGCCCGCCGAGCCGGGGCGCTACCGCATCCGGGGCGAGCCGGACCGGAGCGGCCTGGCCACGGTGGAGGCCGCCTGCCAGGCGCTGGCGCTGCTGGAGCCGGACCTGGTCCCTGCGCTGGGGCGGCTGATGGGCGCCTTCGACGAGATGATCGACCAGCAGGTGGAGGCCATCAGCAGCCAGCGCGCCGGGGCCAGGCAGCGGCGGCGCTACCCGACCCCCGACCCGCTGCACCGCCGGCTGGAGCGACAGCTCGAGCGTGTGGGCCTGGTGCACGTGGAGGCGGTGGGAGCGGACGTGGTGCAGGTGGCGGCCGCGCGGCCCGCCAACGATGAGGCCATGGACCTGCTCATCCAGCCGCCGCCAGGGCAGCCCATCGACCCTGAGCACCTGCGCATGATGGGGCTGCAGTCGGAGCTGCTGCGGGGCGTGCCCGGACGGCAGGAGGTGGCCGCGCGCCTGGCGGCGTTCCTCGGCCCGGCGCCGCTGCTGTCGGCCTGGAGCGCACGCTCCCTGAAGCTGGCCCAGGACCTGCTGGGCGCCCGCTGCGCCCCGACGGGCGCGGTGATGCTCAAGGCGGCGTACCACAACCTGGGCCGTGGCGGCGGGGCGCTCGAGGAGATCGTGGCGCGGGAGGGGATCGCGCCGCCGCTCCCCTGCGGCCGGGGCCGCGCCGGGCGCCAGCTCGCACTGGCCCTGGCGGTGCTGCGGTGGATCGTCACGCCCGCGTCCCGATGGAGTACACTCGGCCCGTGACCACCTCGACGCTGCTGGATCTACCCAACCATCAAGCCCGCGCCCGGCTCGCCACCGGCGCGCCGGTGTTCCTGCCGGTCAACCCGGTGGAGTTTCACGGGCCTCACCTGAGCCTGCACAACGACGCCATCATCAGCCTCGGGCTGTGCCAGGATCTGCACGCGCGCATGGCCGCCTCGGAGCCGGGGCTGCCCTTCCTCGTGATGCCCGACCTTGAGATGGGCGTGGACACCGTCAACGGGCCGGGATCTCGACCGGTGCCGTACCCCGAGGTGCGCGCCGCGGTGATCCGCGCCTGCCGGGCGCTGCTCGTGATGGGGGCCAGGGCGGTGGTGCTGATGACCTTCCACGGCGCCCCGCTCCACAACCTGTGCCTCGAGGAGGGCGCGCGCTTCCTGCGCCGCCGCGGGGTGCCCGCGCTCAGCCCGTTCTCCGAGGTGCTGCGCGGCCTGGCGGCTGGAGAGGGGGCGCGCATGACCGAGGCGTACGCGCCGGTGCGCGACGAGGCAGACCGCCGCGCGCTGCTGGAGCAAGCAAAGGACGACCTGCACGCGGGCTTCCTGGAGACCTCCCTCACATTGCACTACCGCCCGGACACGGTGTCAGACACGCTGGCCTCGGTGCCCCCCTGCCCGCCCATCACGCCGAGCCGGTCCTTCATGGCCGCCGCGCGGGTGGCCGAGCTGACCGGGCGGCAGGAGCTGGCCCACGAGCTGCGCTTCGCCGCCGCGGCATTCGGCTGGCACCAGCTCGACCCCTTCCCCGGCTACACCGGGCGGCCGCATTTGGCCAACGCCGAGACCGGGGCGGTGCTGGCCGAGCGGATCACCTCCAGCGGGGCCGCGCTGATCCGGGCGGTCATCGACGGCGAGGCCGAGCCGCCTCGCCCGGTTATGGGCTGGGTCGGGCCAGCCACCCTCAACGGCCGGCTCACCGCCTGGGCCTCGAGGGAGTAGCGCCCGGTGGCACGGTGCCTGCTCCTGATCTGCGCCGCGCTCGCCGGCTGCCAGCCTGCACCCGCCGAGGTGGCCGCGCCGGACGGGGGCCCGACGGCCGCCAGCGTCGAGGCGCTGCGAGACCTGTACGAGCTGGAGCGCCTGCCCCGGCTGCGGCCAGGGGTCGGCTTCCGCATGTTCAGCAGCTACGACCGCACCGGCGGCAACGACGACGGCTTCACCGGCAAGTACTCCGCCCTGAGGCGCGAGGGGGGCGACAGCGTCCTGGCCGAGGTGGACGGTCCGGGCGTCATCCGCCGGATCTACTTCGCGCCCTCTGACTGGTGGCGCAAGGGCCTGCTCAACGAGCGCGGCGAGCGGCTGCGCATCTACCTGGACGGCGCCGCCGCGCCCGCGGTGGACATCCCCGCCGCGGACCTGTTCTCCGGGCGCCTGCCCCAGTTCCCGCGGCCGCTGGTGGGCAGCGGCAACGGGGGCTTCTTCAGCTTCGTTCCCGTGGCGTTCCGGCGCGGCTGCAAGGTGGTGGTGGAGGGGACCAACGTGCGGTTCTACCAGGTCTCCGTGCACACGCTGCCGTCGGCGATGGGGGTCACCACCTTCTCCATGGCGGCGACCCCGGCGCGGCGCGATGCGCTGGCCCGGGCCGTGAAGGTCTGGTCCTCGCCAGGCGACCTGACCGCCCTGGGGCTGGCGGGGGCGGCCGAGACCACGCTGCCCCTGGACCTGAAGGACGGGGGGGTGGCCGAGGTGGAGCTGCCGCGCGGGGGGAACATGGTGCGCGCCGTGCTGCTGGACCTGAGCAGCGATCAGGTGGCCGCGGCCATGGCGGCGAGGCTGGAGCTGACCTGGGACGGCGCCGCCTCCGCCGCCGTGAGCCTGCCGGCGGCGTTCCTGCTGGGGCAGACCTTCTCCCCGGCCCCGTTCCAGTCGCTGCTGGTGGGGGCCCGGGGACAGCGGCGCTACAACCTGATGCCCATGCCGTACCGATCCGCGGCCCGGGTGCGCGTGCTGGCCGACAAGGCGTTTCGCGGCACGCTGCGGCTGCTCACCCGCCCTGTGCGGCCGTGGCGAGCGGACCTGGCCTACCTTCACGCGGCCTACAGCGACGAGCGGCCGACCCGGGCGACGGTGGCCTTCCCCTGGCTGGTGCGCCGCGGCCGGGGCCACTACGTGGGCACCTACCTGGTGACCGCGGGCTGGCGCTGGCTCCCATACTGGATGGAGGGGGACGAGCGGTTCTACGTCAACGACCGGCTGGTGGCCCACGGCACCGGCCACGAGGAGTACTTCAACACCGGCTGGTACATGAGCCCGGGGCAGCTCGACCGGCCCTTCGGCGCCGCCTCGCATGGCGTGCCGGTGTTCGGTCTCCACGAGGACGGCTTCCGCATGACCGGCTACCGCTGGCACCTGGCGGACCCCGTGCCGTACGACGGGCCGTTTCGGGCCGAGATCGAGCACGGCCCGTACAACGTCTTCCCCGCCAACTACCGCAGCGCCGCCTTCTTCTACGACACTGTCCCCGGTCAAGTCCCCGCCGGAGGGATCCCCGGCACGCCTTGACGGGGTCGCAGGAGACGGTACACATTCAACTCACCCATGGCTGACAAGGCGAAGCCCCGGCGGCGAAGCGGGGCAAAGACAGCGGCGGTGCTGCTCGGCGTGACCCTGTTCGCGCTGCTCGGGGCGGTTGTGTTGCTCGAGGTGGGGCTGCGGGTGGCCCAGCACGTGGCCCTGGGCCAGAAGGGCCCGGTGAGCGAGGGGCGCGCCGCGGGGAGCGAGACCATCCTCTGCCTCGGCGACTCCTGGACCTTCGGGCAGGAGTCGGGGGATCCGAGCCGCTTCAGCTACCCGGCCCAGCTGCAGGGCATGATCGACGAGGCGGTGGGCGAAGGGCGGTACAGGGTGGTCAACGAGGGGAAGCCGGGGGAGACCACCGCGCACATCAACGAGCGGCTGGAGGAGTTGGTCGACCGCCACAAGCCCTCGACGGTGGTGCTCCTGGCCGGCGGCACCAGCTGGCTGGAGCAGTGGCAGGTGGAGGGCTGGCTCCCCTCGCTGCGGCACCTCGGCGCGGTGGGCCGCCTGCGGGTGGTGCAGCTGCTGCACATGCTCTTCCGGCCGGCGGCCCTGCGCGACAACCAGCAGGCGGTGGAGGCATCGCGAGACCTCGGCAGGCGGCTGCGGGCGCTGCTGGAGTCGGCGCCTGCCCGGGCGTCGGACAGCCAGGGCGTCCCGCCGCTCCCCACCGCGGGGTGCGAGGGGCTCGCGGCGCCCCCCGGGAAGCTCGCCGCGCCGGCTGCGGGCGCGTCCCCGGAGCAGCATCTAAAGGCGCTGCGAGCGCTGAGCCAGGCGCACCCGGGCTGCAGCGGCCTGCGCGTGGCCCTCGCCGAGCGGTGCACCGCCACCGGCGATACGGCGTGCGTCAAGGAGCACGCCGGCGCCGCGCTGAAGCAGGCGCCCGACAGCGCGCGGGCGCGGGTTTCCCTGGCCTTGACCCACCAGCCGCGGCTGGCCAACGACGAGACCCACGGCGCCCTGGGCGAGCTGCTGGAGGAGCACCCGGAGTACATCCGCCTGCGCCGGCTGTTCACCATCACCGCGGTGAGCAAGTTCTCTGCCTGCTTCCTGATGCAGGAGCTGAAGAACCTGAATGAGGAGCACCACGGCGTGCCCTGGGTGGGCCAGGCGCTCGCGCTGGTGGAGCAGGAGCTGAAGCTGCCCTCGGGGCAGAACATCTCGCGCAACATCATGAACCAGATGGAGCAGGATCTGGCCCGCGCCCGCCAGATCCTCGCGGGGCGCGGCGTGGAGCTGGTGCTGCTCAACTACCCGCGCTCGTTCCTCGGCCCGTGCCGCAAGCATGTGGTGGACGTGATCAGCGGCTTCGGCGCGGCCACGGGCGTGCCGGTGGTGGACCTGAGCAGCGCGCTGGCCGCCGACGGCAAGCAGCAACGGGAGGCCATGAGCGGCAACTTCGCCCACCCCAACAGGGAGGGGTACCGCAAGATCGCCGCCCACCTGTTCAAGCGCCTGAGGGAGCTCGGCCGGGTGAAGTAGAGCCGGCCTCCATCGCCCGGCGGGCCTACTTCGCCAGGCAGGTCAGCACGACGGTGGTCATGCCTCCCGGCTGACCCGCGCCGCTGGCGGCGCTGAGCAGGGCATGAGCCGACGCGAGCTTGCCTGGCTCTGCCTCGCCACTCCGGCGGGCCTCGAGGGTCATGGCCCTGACGCGCACCGGACCGACCCCGATCTTCGCCGGCCCTGATGCCGCGCCCCCCTTGCCCCGCTTGCCCGACCGCTTGACCTTCATGCCAGCGCCTTGGAGGGCCGCCTCGTAGAAGTCAGCGACCGCGACGAGCGGCTGGTGAACCACGACGGTGACCATGGTGCGTTTTCCGGCGGCCGACGCTGCCATGGCCCTGCTGCCGGTCACCGCGCTGCCATCCATCAGCGGCAGGGGACAACCTTCCGGCATCTTCGTCCCACCAACATGCCTGAGCGCCCTCTGGACCGGGGCCTCGCCCGGAGGGGCTGGCGCTTTCGCCCCTTCGCTGGCGCCCGATGGCGCCGCAGGCGCCCCGGAGGGCGGCGCCTCCTTGCACGCGAGAATAATCAGAACCAGCAGCAGCAGCCCACGCATCGTTACCTCATCTGAATTGTCTCTGACGACCCGCTCACTCCCCCGACGCCCGACCGACCTTACTTCTTCTCCTTGCCCCCCGCCTCCAGCACGAACAGCTTGAGCAGCTTGTTGGTCTTGTCGCCCGCGGGCAGGATGACGTCGCCCCCGCTGGTGACCAGCGGCTCACAGCGGCGCCCCAGGCGCACCTGCTTGCCCAGGGAGACCGGGCTGCCCTTGGCCTTGCCCTTGCCGTCCACCTTCAGCGCCCAGGTGCCCTTGTAGGCCTTGGCGCTCCACACCTCCCACAGGATCAGCACCTCGCCACCGGGCAGCGCGGCCACCTTCAGCCGCGAGGCGTTGTCGTCGGTGGTCGCGTAGCTGGTCAGCCAGCTGACCCCCTTGTTGCGCTGCTCGCTCCACTTGCCCTGGAAGGTGTAGAAGCCGCCCTTCTCCTCGGCCCCGTCGCTCAGCACCAGGTCGTCGGGCACCACGTTGCGATCCGACTTGGTGGCGTTCTCGAAGTCCTCGCGCACCAGCACGAAGCCGATGTTGCGCGGCGTGTTGAGGTTCTGGCCCACCTTGCTGTTGTCCAGCGGCTTCTGCTCGCCGGCGAAGATCACCAGGTAGCCGCTGGACACGGCCACCACGCCCCCCAGCTCGGTGTAGGTGTCGTTGTCATTGGACCACTGGTAGTAGGTGGTGCCGCCCTTGGACGCCTCGTCGTACTTGGGGAAGCTCTTGCCCGCCGGGTTGTTGGCCGTCTTTCCGTGGCGCGTCTTGAAGGTGTAGACCACGCGGGACTGGCGCTTGCTCTCGTCGAAGCGGTGCAGGTTGACGCCGCGCGGGTAGTTGTCGCCGAGGTCGATGCCGATGAACTTGCCGGCGCTGTTGACCATCATCACGTTGCCGAAGGAGTGGCCCGAGGTCTGGCCGTGGTTCTTGATCAGCCCGAGGGTGGAGGCGTCGAACACCACCGCGATGCCGCCCTGGTGGTTCAGCCCGTCGCTCGACTTGTGCATCTTGCGCCCCAGCATCAGGCCCAGCTTCGACCCGCTGACGCGCAGGGTCCCGGCGTAGCGGTTGCTCAGGATCCCCGAGGCGAACTGCACCATGTTCAGCCCGCCGCTCTTGGCCGTGTTGGGCGTGACCTTTGCCAGCTGCTTGCCGGCCTTGTCGGCCTTGAACAGGGTGGCGGTGCGCGCGGTGTCGGGCGCGCCGTCGCCGGTCTCGATGGTCAGGTAGTAGATGTTCCCCGACGCGTCGCTGGTGGCCGCCGCGAGCACCTCGGCGCTGGTGCCGGGCAGCTTGGCGTGGGTCGCCTCCAGGCGGTCCTTGCTCCACCAGGTCAGGAACAGGTCGGCGCTGGACTGATCCTGCCACACCGCGCCGAGCTTGCCGTCGACGGGCGGCAGCAGGAAGTACTTGCGGTTCTGGCCGTAGCGGTTGGCCGCCGACGCCGGCCCGGACGCGTAGTCGCTGGCGGTGTCGAAGGGGGTGGCGCTGACGGTGAAACGATACTCCAGCAGGTCGCCCAGGTCGGTCTTCGCCAGCCGCGCGCCCTCCACGCCCTCGCCCAGCTTGTTGTACAGGTTGAACTTCTGGGTGCTCGGCACGAAGGCGTAGATCTTGCTGCCGGTGATGTCGCTGGCGGTCAGGTCGCCCACTGGCACGAAGTCGCCGCTGCTGGCCAGCCCCACGCTCACGCTGGCCACCTGCTCCAGGGTGCCTCCGGACAGCTCGTAGACGGTGTACGCCTCCTTGGTGGGGAACTTGTAGTAGATGGCGTGGGGGCGAGTTGACCGCCACCTTCGCCTTGCGCGACGGCTCGGCGATGCGGTAGGCGGTCAGGGTGATGGCGCCGTTGGAGCTGACCAGCTTGCCCTGCTGCACCTGGTAGTCGCCGTTGGTGTTATCCGCGTCGGTGTAGCACTTGGTCTGCTTGAACTGGGCCACCAGCGCCAGGCTGCCCAGGGTGTCGCTCGGCGCGATGGTGCCGGTGCAGCCCGGGATGGCGCCCGCCTTCTCGGTGGAGCTGTCCCCCTTGATCAGCGCCGACGCCTCCTTCTTGAACGAGAAGGAGGCGAGGTCGGGCAGCGTGCCCGGGCCGTCGTCGGACGATGAGCAGGCCGCCAGCGAGGCGAAGGCGGCGAGGGCGAACATGATTAAGGGGCTGCGGCGGGTGGTCATTTTCATGTTCATATGTTTGCAGTCCTTTTACCCTCGGGCAATATAGGTGATCGGCACAACAGGATCGGGGAACCTGACCAGGAGCAGTGAGATGAAGAACAAGCGCCGGTTTGAGCGCATCGACTGCGGGCTTATGGTCACGCTCAAGGACAAGCGGGGCGAGACCGAGCTGATGACAGCCAACATCAGCCTCCACGGCGTGCATGTGGTCACGGACCACCCGCCGCCCGAGCGTCAGCTGGTGCAGTTGGCGTTCGACATGGGCGGCTACGGTGAGGTGGAGGTGATGGGGATGGTGGCGTGGTCCCGCAACCAGGAGCATACCGGGAAGGATGATCTGCCGGGGTTCGGCGTGGAGTTCTTCGCGCTGCCGGGGGATCACAAGGACCGCTGGACCGAGTTCGTGCACGCCCTGCGTGACGCAGGCGAGCCTGGCGAGCACCAGGACTCCGGCATCCTGATGCCCGCCAGTGAGGAGCCGCCTCCCGCGCCGGTGGAGACGGCCCCGCCGCCCGCCGCCGCGCCTGCACCCGGGACGCCGGCGCCGGAGCCAGCCGCTGCGGAGAATGAGCTGGCAGCCACCACGCCGACGCCGCTGCCGCCGACGCCCGACAAGGAGCCGCCGGTTCGGCGCGCCAACCCACGCTTCATCAGCTGCTTCATGCTGCAGATCAAGACCCGCGACAAGCTGCGGGAGATGTACACCCGCGACATCAGCGTGGGGGGCCTGTTCATCAGCACGCCCATGCCCAATCGTGTCAACAAGACCGTGCAGCTGGTGCTGGTGCACCCGGCGACCAAGGAAGAGTTTCAGCTCGCCGGCGAGGTGGTGCGCGTGCAGGCCGAGGGCCCGCCGTCCCAGCGCGGCGTGGCGCTGAAGCTGGCGCCGCTGCCGCCCGAGCGGGAGGCGGCGCTGCTGGCGTACATCGAGTCCGGGGTCAACTACCTTCAGCGAGCCACGGGGCAGATGCTGGACCGCGACTCCCAGCTCATTCGCGCCCTGGAGCTGGTGGGCAACTGCCCCTCGAGCCTGGCGAACCTCGGCAGCACGCTGCTCAAGGCCCAGGACATCAAGCAGGCCATGGAGGCGTTTCAGCGGGCGCTGAGGCTGAAACCCGACTTCCCACCGGCGCTGCGTGGGTTGCACGAGACATGCCTGCTCAAGGGGGACCACGTGCACGCCGACGAGATGTGGGCCAAGCTGGAGGCGCTGGAGCCGGACTACTAGTGCCTGGAGCTGTCCGGCGCAAGCACGCGGCGAGCCGCCGCGTCTACGGGCTCGCGCCGGAGGAAAGCTTGAGCAGCGCCTCCTCGTACTTCTGCAGGCTCTTTTCGAAGATCCCTTTCTGCCGCTTGCTGGCCCGGGCCAGGGCATCACGCTCCAGCTTCACCGCCCGCTCGAACTGGCTGTTCTGGTAGCACGCCTCGGCCAGGGTGTCGGTGATGTACGGCTCCCTGCTCAGGGCGAACGCGCGCTCGGCGAGCTTCAGCCCGCGCACCGGGTCCAGGGCGTAGGCCCTGGTGGCGGTGAGGTGGAGCCAGGCCAGGTTGTTGAGCACCATGGCCTTCTCGCGCTTCTTCCACTTCGGGTCATCGCCCCAGTGGTCGAGGGTGCGATTGTAGGCCCAGATCGCTTCGGCGTACTGGTGCTGGTTGTAGGCCACCATGGCGTAGGCGATCCAGAGCCGGCGGTCCTGAGCCGCCGCCCCGGCCCTCGAGCGCAGCCGCTCCAGGCGCTTTTCGGGGGTGTCCGCGGCGGGGGGCTGAGCCGGGGCAGGTCGCCCCCGGCGCTTGACCCACTTCACCAGCTTTTCGATGCGGTCGGCGCGGCTGTAGCCGAAGGCGATCATGACGCCGGACCAGGCCAGCAGCAGGATCACCACCGGGATCACCAGCCGCAGCGAGGGCAGCGCGTGCCAGCCCCGGCGGGGAGGTTCGGGCGGTGAGGGGGGCTCCGGGGCGACCACCCGGGGGATCTGCGCGGAGAGGTCCGGCGGCGGCGCCTCCGGCGCTGCGGGGCTTGCAAGGGCTGGCCGCGGCGGGATCAGCTCGCGCTTGACCGACCGAAACATCTCGGGCGGCATGTCGGCCAGCAGATCCACCTCGGAGCCGAGCAGCTCCATCGCCCGCTCCACCCGGGCCGGGTCGGGCTCTTCGTCCCCGTAGCGCACCGCCTGGAACAGCTCGAGGTAGGCGTCCACCGGCGGCCGGGCCAGCAGGTCGCCCTGCACGAGCACACGCAGGTACTGCTCCACGGTGAGATGCTCAGGCCGCGCCAGCCCCAGCTCGGCGAGGCGCTGCAACGGGGCGTGGATGGAAGAGGGAGGATCCTGGGTCACGGACTTTAGGGTAATGACTGAGAGCAAAAAGCAAAAAGCAAAAAGCGGAAAAAGGGGCCGCTTTGCAGAAGTTCAGAAACGGTCCCACACGGAAACCTGGTGCGCCGCGGCCAGTTTCGGCTATGCCTTGGTCATGCGTTTGCGAGGCATCTCACTGTTCCTGTCGGTCTTTGTGTTGGGCGCGCTGGTCGCCCGGTGCAGCGACGATGACGGCGCCAGCGGCGCCGACCAGGGCGCCGGGCCCGACGCGGCGACCTCCGCTGACGCGGCGGCCCGCCTTGACGGCACGGTGCCGCCTGATCAGGCGCTGGCGGCCGACGCGGCGGCGCCCGACCAGGCCAGGACCGCGCCCGACGCGAGCAAACCCTACAAGCACGAGGACATCAGCGTCACCAAGGCGTGGCAGCTGATCCAGACCAAGAAGTACACCCTGCTCGACGTGCGCGAGCCGTCCGAGCTGACCAACGACGGGCACATCGCCGGGGCGGTCAACCTGCCCTGGAACAGCGGCAAGCTCAAGACTGACCACGCCACGCTGCCCAAGGGCAAGGGCGTCATCGTCTACTGCCGAAGCGGCTTCCGCTCAGGCCTGTCCGCGCCCTTCCTCACGGGCAAGGGCTTCAAGCCGGTCTACAACGTCCTCGGCGGCTTCCTGGCGTGGAAGTCAGCCAACCTGCCCTACAAGAAGTAGCGCGCTGGCGCGCGCTGGCCTCAGACCTCAGGCCCCAGGCTTCAGGGTAAATGGTCTTTGGCTATTGCACCTGAAGCCTGAAGTCCGAAGTCTGAAGCCGCGCGAGCGCAGCGAGCGCTCAGCCCCACACGGCCAGGGCGCGCTTGATGGTGTCCATCACTGGCGCCCAGTAGATGCCCAGGATCAGCGTGGGCACGGCCATGGTCAGGGCCGTGGCCCGGTGCACCGTGGGCACGGCCAGCGGGCCTTCGGTCTCGCTCTTGCGGAAGTACATCGCCTTGAGGATGCGCGCGTAATAGTACAGAGAGATGGCGGAGTTGAGGATCCCGATGAGCGCGAGCGTCATGTAGAAAGGTCCGCCCTTCTTGAGCACTGCGGCGAAGAGGTAGAACTTGCCCACGAAGCCCGCCATGGGCGGCAGGCCAGTGAGGGAGAACAGGAACATGGCCATGAACGCGGCGAACAGCGGCGCCCGCACGCCCAGGCCGTTGTAGGAGTCGATGGTCTCGCCGACGCCTGCCTCGGAGAACCCGATCACCACGCAGAAGGCGCCCAGGTTCATGAACAAGTAAGCCACCAGGTAAAACAGGATCGCCTGCTCCCCCTCGCGGGAGAACACGCACAGGGCCATGAGCAGGTAGCCGGCGTGAGCGATGGAGCTGTAGGCCAGCAGCCGCTTGATGTTGCTCTGCAGCAGCGCCGACAGGTTGCCCAGGGTCATGGTGGCCGCGGACATCACGCCCAGCAGCACCGCCCAGGGTGCGCCGTACAGCTGCTCCTCGCCCGGCACCGCGCCCCAGCCGGCGGTGAAAAACCGGATCAGCAGCGCGATACCCGCCGCCTTGGGCCCCACCGACAGGAACGCCGTGACCGGCGTGGGCGCCCCCTGGTACGCGTCGGGGCACCACATGTGAAACGGCACCGCCGCGATCTTGTAGCCGAAGCCGGCCAGCACGCACACCACCGCCAGCAGGGTGACCAGCATGCCCGCCTCACCCTGGGTCATCAGCGCCGCGCGCACCGCGTCGAAGGCGGTGGCGCCCGAGAGCCCGTACAGCAGCGACAGGCCGAACAGCATCACGCCCGAGGCCACGCCGCCGTAGATCACGTACTTCAGCGCCGCCTCGCTGCTCTGCAGGTTGCGCTTCTTGAACCCGACCATGATGTACGACACCAGGCTCACCATCTCCAGCGAGAGGTATGCCATCAGCAGGTCGGTCGAGGCGGCCATCAGGTTCATCCCGAGGGTCGTGGTCAGCAGCAGGGCGTAGTACTCGCTCGCCTCGCGGTCCTTGCCGCCGGTGTAGTCGATGGCGTCCTTCGCCTTGAGCGAGATGACCACCACCACGGCGGTGACGAGCACGAAGAAGATCTTGAAGAAGTCGGAGAACGGGTCGCGAACGATGAGGCCGTTGAACAGGGCCACCGTGGCCCCGCCGGAGATCACGGTGGTGATGGCCGCGCACAGGAGCGAGGCCAGGGCGATGAACGCCGCGGTCCCCCGGTTCAGCGAAAACACCATGTCCCAGACCAGCAGCAGCACGATCCCCGTCGTCAGCGCGATCTCCGGAACAAATAAATGAAGGCTCATCAAGTTGCTAAACATTGCTCATTTGCCTCTGGCAGTAGCCATTCAACCTCAAGCCTCAAGTCCCAAGCCTCAAGCCTTCAACGCTATGGCGTGGCCATGGCGATGGACGCCCCGCCAGCCGGGTTGACCAGGCTGATCAGGTCGCTCATGCCCACCGAGATCAGATCCAGCACCGGCATCGGGTAGAAGCCGAGCACCAGCACGATGATGGCCAGCGGCACCAGGGTCAGCCCCTCGCGGAAGTCCATGTCGTTGCCGGGCAGCACCTTGGCCCACCGCTTGTTGAACGGCCCGAGGTGGATGCGCTGAATCGCCCACAAGTGATAGGCGGCGGTGATGATCACGCTGACCACCGCGAGCATGGTGAGGAAGGTGTAGGTCTTGAACGCGCCGATGAACACCAGCGCCTCGCCGATGAACCCGGACAGCCCTGGCAGCCCGAGGGACGCCATGAAGGCGAAGCCGAAGAAGCCGGCGTAGACCGGCATCACCCCAGCCACCCCGCCGAAGTCATTGACGCCGCGGGTGTGGGCCCGGTCGTAGATCACGCCCACCAGGATAAACATCATGCTCGTGATGGTGCCGTGGTTGAACATCTGGAGCATGGAGCCGTTCATGCCGGCGTCGGTGAACGCGGCCATGCCGAGCAGGCAGAAGCCCATGTGGCTCACCGACGAGTAGGCGACCAGCTTCTTCAAGTCCTTCTGCGCCATGGCGCAGAGCCCGCCATACAAGATGTTGATGATGCCGAAGATGGCCATGCCGAGGCCGG
>CAZEFW010000140.1:0-25876 GCA_964511535.1 uncultured Myxococcales bacterium
CCCGCGCCAGCAGCCGCGGCCGCCCCTCCCCCACCCCCCGCCCCCGCCCCCGCCCCGCCACCCGCCCCCGCCCCCGCCCCTACGCCAGAGGCATCGAAGCCCGTGCCCAGGCCGGCCAGGCCAAAGCCCGACCGCATCGCGGCCCGGCCGGGCAAGCTGCGGGTGGGCATGATCGGCCCCGGCGGTAAGCCGCTGTACGCCGACCTGTATGTTGACGGCGCCAGGAAGGGGACCACCCCGACGGTGGTGCCGGGACTCCGCCCCGGATATCACAAGGTCATCGCCAAGCTGCCGGGCAAGCCGCCAGTGATCCGGCGGGTGAAGATCCGTTCGGGTCGTGAGACGGCGCTGCTGCTCAAGGCGGGCAAATGACGCGCGCCATCCTGGCTGGCATGTTGGCGATGATCTCGCTGTGGGCGACGCCCCGGCCCGCAGAGGCCGAGACCGCCGAGGCACTGCTGAACAAGGGGCTCGAGTCGTACGCCATGGCCGACTTCGCCCGCGCGCTCAAGTCGTTTCAAGCGGCCGAAGCGGCTGCAGAAGAGCCGGGCCTCAAGGCGAAGATCAAGCTCTACACAGGCGCGGCGTTGTGGGAGCAGGGCAAGCAGCCGCTGGCGCGCGAGGCGTTCGGGGCGGCCGTGGAGCTGGCCCCGGCCCTGGCGCCTGCCGCCGGAGATCTGAAGCCGGCGATCCTGGAGCAGTTCAACCGGGTGCGCGCGGGCATGGTGGTGCTGCTCACCGTGGAGGCCGACAGCGACGCAGGCGAGGTGCGGGTTGGCGGCGAAGCCGTGGGCGCGCTGCCGGTGCGGCGTCGGCCCATGCCGGCCGGGAAATACAAGATCGAGCTGCATCGAGAGGGCAAGGCCCTGCTGGTCAAGGGAGTCGAGCTGTCGCCGAGCCAGGATCCCGCTGCCGGGATTGCCACGCGGACCGTGCGGTTCACGACGCGCCCCAAGGTGCAGAAGGTGGCGCCTCCCCCTGGCCCCTCCACCACACGGCTGGCGCTGGCCTACGGCACCCTCGGGCTGGGCGTCGCCAGCGCGGTGGGCGCCGGAGTGCTCTACGGCGTGGGCATCAGCAACGGCAGCGAGAGCCACGAAGCGTACGAGGCGGCAACGGATCCGGCGGTGATCCTGGAGCGCCGCGCCGAGGTGGAGTCGGCCCAGAAGCTGGTCATCGGCGGCCATGTGCTGGCCGGGGTCGCAGCGGTTTCCCTCGGGCTGGGCCTGTACCAGCTGCTCACCCTCGAGCCGAAGGAGCAGCCGGCGAGGAGCGCGACCCGCGTGACACCCGTGGCCCTGCCGGGCGGCGGCGGAATCCTGCTCAGGGGAGACTTCTGAGATGACCCGCACCCTGTATCGCATCGCCGTGGCGACCCTCTTGAGCGCCCTGCTCGGCGGCTGCTGGTCACTGGAGAACCCGCTGGACCCGGCCCGCTGCGCTGATCCCTGCGGCGCAGGGAGCTACTGCCTGGAGGGGGCCTGCGTGCCGGTGAAGGACGGCGGCGCGAGCCCTGACGGGAAGCAGGACGCGGCCCCGGATCAAGCGCCGGTTGACCGGGGCGCGGACCTGGCCGACGCGGCGCCCGACGGCGACGCTGGCTCTGCGGCGGACTCCGGCCTCGACGGCGACCTGACCCTCAAGCCGGACGCGGGGTGCAAGACCAACGCGGACTGCGACGACAAGCTGACCTGCACCACCGACACCTGCAGCAAGGCGCGAAGCTGCGTCAACGCCATCAAGACCGGCTTCTGCCTCATCGGCGGCGTGTGCCGCGCCGACGGCAACGGCCCCGGCGCCAGCGGAAACCCGTGCCACCTGTGCAGCAGCAGCAAGAGCAGCACCTCCTGGAGCTTCAAGACCCGGTGCGTCTACACCCTGACCGGCGGCGCCAAGGGGAACAAGGACGGCAACCTCAAGGGCGCCCGCTTCAACACGCCCACCGGCATTGCCCTGGACCCGGCCGGCGAACTGTACGTGGGGGACACCGGCAACGGCAAGATCCGCCTGATCAAGGGGAACAAGGTCACCACGGTGGTGGGCAACCCCAAGGTGATCAAGCCGGCCTACATGGACCTGGACAAGAACAGCCTGTTGTACGTCACCGACGGGCCGTACGTGCGCACGGTGACCACGGGGGCCACCCCCAAGGTCACGATCCTCGCGGGCGACGGCACCCACGGCTACCTCGACGGCCAGGCGAGCAAGGCCCAGTTCGGGACCATGTACGACATCCTGGAGGACGGCTCCAGCACGGTCTACGTCACCGACGGAGGCAACCGCAGGATCCGCCGCATCACCTCCGGGCAGGTCTACACCTTCGCCGGCAACGGCCAGCAGGGGATCAACAACGGCCAGCCGTCCAACGCCAGCTTCCACACGCCCCGGGGCCTGGCCTACGTGGGAGGCTCCTCCCCCACCCTGTACATCGCGGACCTCAACTACGTCCGGAAGGTCCAGTCCAACTATGTCGACATCCACGCTGGCAACGGTAACTTCACCAACATCACCAACGGCTACCTGAAATCCTCGAGCTTCAACCAGCCATACTCTCTGGCCACCAACACCGGCGGCGGCATCTACGTCGGGGACATCGTCTGGGACACGGTGCGGCTCGTGGGCTCATCCACAGTCTCCGGTGTGGCAGGCCCAACCACGACCGGACAGACGGGCTGCAAGGATGGCCAGGGTGCGCAGGCGACATTCTCCGCCATCACCAGCATGGTGGTCGACGCCAGCACCACCATCTACCTCGTGGACCGGGACTGCCACGCGGTGCGCGTCATCACCCCCTGAGCTCAGCCCTCGTCGTCGTCGCCCCCCGGCGGCGCCTTGCCGAACTTCGCCCGCAGCGCCGCGGTGTCCACCATGGTGGTGGGGGCCTCGTCATCCGCCACTTCGGGCTCACCCTCGCCATCGGCCTGCGCTTCCTCGCCGCCGTGGCGGGCGAGCCACATCCGGCGGATGTCCTCGGGGATCGGTGACATCTCGGTGGGGGCGTCATGCTCCCCGCTGATGGGCGGCTGCAACCCTGCCTCGGCCAGCAGCTGCGCCGTGGGCAGCAGCTCGGTGCCCGGATCGTCGCCGCCTGGCGGCTGCAACCCTGCCTCGGCCAGCAGCTGCGCCGTGGGCACCAGCTCGGTGCCCGGGTCAGCCCGCTCACCCGACTCCGAGGGCTGAATCTCCGGCTGCGCCTCCGGCTCCGGCCGAGGCTGCACCCGCGGCGGAGACTGAGGCGAAGACTGAGGCGAAGACTGTGGCTGAACCTGAGGCTGAGGCTGAACCTGAGGCTGAGGCTGAGGCTGAGGCTGAGGCTGCGGCTGAGGCTGTTGCTGAGGCTGAGGCTGAGGCTGCGTCTCCGCAACCGACTCTCCGGGGCGAACCACCGTCTGGTTGTCCTTGAACCCGGGGTCGGGATCGGGGTCGGGATCGGGATCGGGGTCGGGATCGGGAGCGGGAGCGGGGCCGGGGGCGGGAGCGGGGCCGGGGCCGGGGGCGGGAGCGGGAGCGAGGGTCGGGGCTGGCTCGGGAGCGGGAACGTGAGCAGGAGCAGGCACGGGAACAGGATCGGGGAGCAGGGGCATGCGAAGGGGGTTCTTCGGCTTCGGCCGCGGGCCATCCTTCGCGGCCGCTGCGAACAGATCGGACGACAGCGCCGGCTCCTTCAGGGCTTCCAGCAATCCCTGGATGTCATCAGGCCGGTCAGCAGGGTCCCGGGACATGAGCCGCGCCACCTCGGTCCCGATACGGGGCGGCAGGTCTTCTCGCCGCCGATAAAGCGGCGCGGGCTCCCCCTTGACCAGCTCCGCCACCAGCTCCGCCTCGGTCCCCGCGACGTACGGCGCCTCGCCGGCCAGCGCAAGGTATGCCGCCGCGCCCACGGTGTACAGGTTCGAAGAACCGTCCGCAGGCCTGCCTGGAGTGGTGGCCAGCTCGGGCGCGCGGAACGGCACGTCGCTCCCGGCCCACGGCCCTGCCGGATCGATGAGCTTCACCCCGCCTGCCTTGGGCAAGAACATGCGCCCGGGGCCCAGCGCGGCGAAATGGATCCCCTGCAGCTCCAGCAGCGCCAGGGTATCGGCGGTCGCGCCGAGCACCGCGTCCAGCTCGCCTGGATCCATGGCCCCCCCGCTGGCGATGCGCGTGGCCAGGTCCTCCCCCTCGAGCCACTCCATCACCATGAAGCTGGCCCCCTCGTGGCCGCCGAAGGTCGTCACCTGCGCCAGGCCATCAGGGGCCATGGCGCAGAGCATCTCCGCGAGCATGCGCAGCTCGGTGAGCTTCGCGCCGGGCAGGTCCCCGGGCAGGAACTTCAGCGCCACGTCGACGCTGGCCTCCCGGTCTTCCGCACGAAACACCCGCCCCTCACCCCCGCTCGCCGCCGGCCCAAGGATCCGGTAGCGCCCCTCGATCATCTCACCTGGTTGGAACATGCCCCTAATACTTACCCACCGCGACATGCGCCGCCAGCGAGGATTCCCCCGCTACTTCTTCTCCCGGGTCACCTTGGCGTTGAAGGTCATCCAGTCCGTGCCGCCGCGGTCGTCGCGCACCACCACCCACAGGGTGACGTCCTTGCTGTCCGGGTCCCCCTCCTGGTCCAGCCGCGGGGGCAGCCAGCGGGAGGTGATCTCCTTGATCTTCTTGTTGACGAAGAAGCGCGTGGGCTTGCCCCCGGTGGTCTCGTGGGTCCACTGGCCGTCGGTGGCGAAGAAGTGGTAGGTCAGGTGCTCCTCGAGGATCTGGGTGTACTGGAAGGTCTGGTTCGCCTCGTCGTAGGTCGGCACGCGCGAGCCCACAACGTACCACTCGCGGTGCCCGCCCAGCACTGGATCTGGCTTGGGCAGCACCCACTGCTCCTTGCCCGCGGTCACGTTCCACACCGCCGGCTTGGCCTTGCCCGCCTGGTCGGCGTAGCTGCTCCAGGTGGAGGGCACCACCTCCGACTCCTCGTCCCCCTCCACCTTCCGCTTGGCCTCGCTCACCTTGACGTAGGTCACCGCCGGGTTGCTGTTGGCCACCTTCGGCTGCTTGGTCCCCTGGTCCTCCTTGGGGATACCGTTGCAGATGGAGCAGACCCCGTCGCGCAGGCAGACGAAGAGGAACTCCTCGCACCGCTGCTGCTGGATGCACTTGTCCAGGCTGTCGGGGTTGATGGGCGGCAGGCAGGTCAGGTCGAGCTGATCGTACACGCCGTAGACCAGGCGCTTGAGCCCTCGCTGCCACAGCTCGCCCTTGCGCCGCACCCGCAGCTCCACCTTGATCGGCACGCCGCCCAGGCCCTTCTGCGAGTCCGCGATGAGCGCCGCCTTGTACAGGTCCTTGGTCAGCACCACCGTCGTCCCGATCTTGTCCGGCGCGGTGTCCCCGCTGGCCAGCTTGAACGGCCCGTTCTTCAGGTCCTCGGTGCACTCCTGCTGGGGGAAGGGGCAGCAGGCGTAGTTGGCGCCACCCGTACCGACCTGGTCGTCCACCGAGGTCTTGCCCCCCGAGGCGCAGGCCCAGATCTCCCACTCGACGGTCTCGCCGGCCTTGAGGGTCGGGTCCACCACCAGGGCGTCCACCTTCACCGGCGGCCAGACATCGGGCGACTTGTCCATGATGATCTCGGGCGGGTCCGCGCGCATGCCCAGGATGCGCAGGTCCTTGACGATGGAGATCTTGTCGAAGTCCGGTGTGCAGGCGCCCGCCAGCAGGGCCAGCGCCAGGGTCGAGAGCAGCGTCGTCGCGTTCTTCATGGTCAGAAGCTCCCCTTGAGGCCGAGGGTGGGCAGGATGGGCACGCCCGGCACGATGCCCTGCTCCTTGTAGCGATAGTCCCAGACGATGATCTCCGGGTTCTGCTGGTTGTAGAGGTTCTGGATGTCGAGGTAGAGCGACAGCTTCCAGAGCTGGAACAGCCAGGTCTTCTCGATGCGCAGGTCGAGCTGGTGGAACAGCGGCAGCTCCTGGGAGAACGCCTTGCCGGTGATGGCGGCGTACAGCCCCTGGTCCTGGTCGTAGATGCCCCCGAGGATCGGCGTGTCCCAGCGCCCGGACACCAGCCGGAAGCGGATGCCCGCCTCGATGCCCCAGATGACCTTGGCGCTGGCCACGACGGTGAGCAGGTGGCGCTGGTTGAAGATGAAGTTGGTGAACTCCGCCCCCGGCTCGCGCCGCTGCTTCGACTCGCTCAGGGTGTACGCGATCCAGCCGTAGAAGCGCTTGGTCAGCTCGTGCTTGAGCAGCACCTCCATGCCGTAGGCGTACCCCTCACCCTGGTTGGTGTAATACAGGGGCGAGCCGATGCCGCCGCCGCGCAGCTCCGTGGTGGGCACCACCGAGTTGTAGCGCCAGATGAAGTAGCCCTGCAGGTCGAGCTTGAGCGCCGAGTAGATCTGCTGCTCGAACCCGAGGGAGACATGCACCGCGTTCTCCGGGTCGAGGTTCGGGTTGCCGAACAGCTCGGCCGACTCGCGGTAACCCGGCGCCTTGCTGTAGTTGCCCACCGCGCCCTTGAGCAGCGTGCCGCGCAGCAGCTTCTCGTCGTCGCGCTTGATGGCCTGGTACTTGGCGGTGAGCCGCGGGCCCACCGACACGTTGGTCTCGCCCCACTGGTGGTACAGGTCGAGGCGCGCCCCGGGGATCAGGGTCAGCCGGTCGGTGAGCTTGAGGATTCCGTCCACGTACAGGCCCGCCCCCACCAGCAGCGGCCGCACGGAGAACTTGAACAGCTCGTCGCCCACCGCCTGGTTCACGCCGGAGCCGGGGTTGCGGTAGAACACCGGTCGCGGCACCTCGGTGTCAGCCCACAGCTTCTCCAGGATGAAGTCTGCGCCGAAGCGGATGGTGGTGCGCTTGCTCCACTTGTACTCCAGGTCCTCGCGCAGCAGGAAGTTGAAGGTGGAGAAGTCCACCTCCAGCTGCCCGATGGAGAACGACAGGTAGTTGAAGCCGAGGGTCGGCGTCAGCTTGCTCAGCAGGCGCGGGGTGATCTGGTAGCGCCAGCCCGCCAGCAGGCGGTGGAAGGTGGTCTGGGTGTCCACGGAGAGCGCGAAGTCGCTGTCGTCTGAGTTGGAGACCAGCTCCAGCTGATCGTCGCTGCCGAAGAAGAGCACGAAGACCTTGTTGTCGTCGCCCAGGTTGACGTCCACCCGCAGCTGGTAGTCGTAGTACACCGGCAGCACCAGCGTGCCCGTCTCCCCGGTGGACTCCATGCTCGCCTGCAGCAGGGCGTCGATGTAGGAGCGGCGGATGGCCGCGGCCACGCTCACCTTCTCGGTGATCGGGACCTTGAGCATCAAGGCCGCGTTGAGCAGGTTGATGTCCAGCGAGCCGCCCCACTGCTCGGTGAAGGTGTTGCGGGTGTGCACGTCCACCACGCCGGCGATAAGCCGCCCGTAGCGCGCGTCGGCGTTGCCCGGGTAGTAGTCGATGCGGTCGAGGAACTCGGGGTTCAGCACCGACGGGCCAGCGAAGAAGTGGTAGATCAGCGGGATCTCCGTGCCGTCGAGGTACACGCCGGAGTCGTTGGGCGCAGCGCCGCGGATCAGCAGGCCGCCGCCCACGAAGGGCAGCCGGTTGACCCCGGGCAGGTTCTCCACCACGCGCACCGGGTCGCCGAAGGTGCCGGGCACGGTGGTCAGCTCCTTTTGCCGCAGGGTCACGCGGGTCACCGCGGTCTGCCGCCGCTTGCCGCGCACCACGGTCTCGTACTCGTTGTCGGTGTTCGGCGTGAGGTAGAACTGCACCCGGGTCTGCTGCCCCTCGGCCACCTCCACCTCGACGATGTCCCGCTTGTGCTCCAGGCTGTTGGCCTCCACCTTGTACTTGCCCGCCGGCAGGTCGCTGAACTTGAAGTACCCCTTCGGGTCGCTCACCACCTCCTTGCCGAGGGCGCGGATCGCCACCGCCACGCCGGGCAAGGGCAGCCTGTTTCCGGTCTCCCGCACCCGCCCCACCAGGCTCTCCTTGCCCACGGCGATGGTCCAGCGGTCCTCGGCCCAGCGCGGCACCTCCGGATCGAACTGCACGTCGAGCACGAAGTTGTAGGTGTAGGCCACCTGGATCGGCGCCGGCTTGCCGTCCACCTCCGCCGGCGAGAATTCGAACTGCCACGCGGCGGCCTCGGCGGCCTCGCCCAGCGCAGGGTTGGGCGCCTGCTTCACCACCACCTTGCTCACCTTGCCGGTGGCGTCGATGACCAGCGACAGCTGCACCGGCCCCTGGATGAAGGCGTCCCGCGCCGCGGGCGGGTAGTCGGCCTCGACGAACTTGAGCAGCTTCGGGGGCTTGGTCAGCTTCGGCTCGGGGCGCTTGATCTCCTCGCGCCGCCCCTCCTGGGCCCACGCGGACCCGGGCAGCAGGGCGGCCAGCGCCAGGAGCAGCGCGGCGACGATGGTGTGGTCCTTCCTCATGTTCGCGCGGTCCCTCCCATGTCAGTCGAGCACGAAGGTGAACGTGTACTTTATCTTCACCTGCACCGGCGTGCCGTTGACGGTGGCCGGCACGAAGCGCATCTTGCGCGCCGCCTTGTCGGCCGACTTGTCCAGCAGCGGGTGCAGCCCCTTGAGCAGCTTCGCCTTGATCACCCGCCCGTCAGCGTCGATGGTCAGCTCCAGCACCACGCGCCCCTCGATGCCGAGGTCCCGGGCGCGCTCGGGGAACGCCGCCAGCACCCGCTTCTTCACCTTCGGCTTGGTGGTGATCACCGCGATGGGCGCCCGCTCGTTGCGCTTGTAGCTGGTCTTGAAGCCGGTCTTCGGGCCCCTGGACTTCTTCTTCGGTCCGCGCTTGCGGATGCGCGGGCTGACCCCGAGGCTGTCTCCCTCGGGCACGGCCACGCCCTCGCCGGGGCCAGCCTTGGTGGTGCCCTCGAACTTCATGCCGTAGGTCTTGGGGCCGGTGGCCTCCTGGGGCTCCTTGGCCTTCTCCTCGGCGGGCGGCGGCTCGGGGGGCGGCTCCGCTGGCCTCGGCCTCGGGGGCCGCTTGACGCGCGGCTTCGGCTCCGGCTTGGGCTCCGGCTTCGGCTCCGGCTTCGGCTCCTCGGCCTTGGGCTTGGGCTTTGGCTTGGGCGGCTTGGGCTTCGGCGGCAGCTCGCGCTCCACCACGGTGATCGGTGTCCTCGTCTTGTCGAGGATCGACACCTCCGGGATGATCAGCAACATCCCGGCCAGCCCCCCATGCGCCAGCATGGAGGCGATCCAGGGCGCGATGCCCAGGGCGTACCAGGCCCGGCGCCGCATCGGCTCAGAGGCTCCGCCGCCACATGGACGCTACTCGCTCCGCTTGAGCACGTTGATGGCGAACTTGGTCACCCCCTCTGCTCGCACCAGGTCGATGAGCCCCACCACCTGGCCGTGGGTCGTGTCCCGGTCAGCGGCGATGACCGCCTCCAGCTTTGTCCCCCTGCCCCGCTCCTGCTTGATGAACGCACGGATCTTGTCCTTGTTGGCCGCCTCGCCGTTGAGGTAGAGCTTGCCCTTCGCATCCACTGTGACAGCCAGGATCGAGACCTTCTTGGCTTCGCCGGTGGACGCCACCGGCAGCTTCACCGGGATCGAGTCCTTGACGATGACCGTGGTGGTGACCATGAAGATGATCAGCAGCACCAGCATGATGTCCACCAGCGGCGTGACGTTGATGTCGGTGATGGTGGCAGGGCGCCTGCCCTTGCCACCGCCGAGGGTCCCGCCTGCCATCACTCCCCCTTCTTGCCCGCGGCGGGCACGCCGGCCAGGATGCCCTGGGCCAGGGCCTCGTTGATGGAGAGGATGCGGTCCACCTGCTTCATGAAGATGTTGAACGCCATGACCGCCGGCAGGGCCACGAACAGGCCCACCGCCGTGGCCACCAGCGCCTCGGAGATGCCGGCCATCACCACGCTGGAGTTGCCCTGGGTGTCCATGCTCAGGTCACGGAACGCCCTGATGATGCCGAGCACGGTGCCAAACAGGCCGATGAACGGCGCGTTGTTGCCCAGGGTGCCGAGGAAGTTGAGGCGCTGCTCGAGCCGCAGCCGCTCCCGACTCAGGGCGCTGGAGACGATCTTCTCCTGGGCCTCCCGGTCGCGCCCGTTGCCCTCGTCGGCGGTGGCTGCCGCCTTCAGGATCGGCTCGTCCTGGCCGTCGAGGGCCTTTTCGATCTCCTGACGCTTGCCCTTGAGGATCAGGGGCGAGAGTTTCTCGTCCAGCCCGTCCAGCCGGCGACGGCGGGTGCGGAAGAAGAGGGCCCGCTCGACCATCACCGAGACCGAGATCACCGACAGCACAAGCAGCAGCACCATGACCCACTCGCTCCCCCCGGCGATGGTCAACTGCATCAGTTTTTCAGTTAGCATCCAGACCCCTCAGGACTGAAATTTTATGTTCACACCGTACTTCGGACAGAAGTATGTCGCACTGCTCATATCTCTTCCAGCGGCAAATAGGACGGAGTTGGTGGGACTATTATTGCCGCGTCGGGCTATTCCTTGATGGGCGTCGCCTTGAGCGCCGCCTTGCCGTCCTTGACGTACACCTGAAACTTGACGGTCTTGCAGCCGAACCGCTGGATCAGGTTCTTGCGGTTGCGCCGCAGCTTGGCCCCGAAGCGCTCGAGCGTCAGCTTCGAGGTGTCCTCGCCGCACTGCTGCTTCAGCTCGATGAACTTCTCGTAGACCTCTCTGATGTAGGCCGCCTCCTCATCCTCCTCCTCACCATCCTCCTGGGCGGCGCGCTCGCCCCGAGCCTCCTCCCCCTTGGCCAGGGTCTCGGGCACCGAGGAGACGACGGTCTCCACCTTCTGGAACGGCTCCTTCTTCTCGCCGGCGGTGCTGCCGCTCGCGGCCACCACCACCTCGCTGGGCGGGGGCACCGTGGCGTCCTGCTCGAAGGGCGGGGTCTCCCCCACGCCGGGCAGCTCTGCGCTCGGTGGCGGGTCCAGTACGGTGTCGTATGGATCGCCGTCGGTGAACCGTCCAGGGGTCCGTGAGATCTCGGTGGCCAGCTCCTCCGGCTCCACGCCCGGAGGCAAGAAGCCGCCCTTCTTCTTCTTCTTCTTCGGCGCCTCGTCCTTGGCCTCGTCCTTGGCGGCTGCTGCTGGCTCCTTCGCCTCGTCCGCCTTTGCCTTGGGCTCCTCGGTGGCGGCGGCGGAGGCTGGCGCCTCGGCGGGCTCCGGCTCCACGGTGGCCGCGGCAGCCGGCTTCTTCTCCGGCGCGGCGGCGGCAACCTCGTCGGCGCCGCCCTTCTTGCCCGCGTCCGGTTTGATGGCGAAGGGATCGGCGACCTCGGCCGCTGCCCCGGCGGCCTTCGCCTCGCTGGCGTAGGGCGTGGATCCCTTGCCGCGCCCCCGAGCGGCCAGCGCGTCATTGATGGCCGAAGCCACCTTGCGGGTCTTGCCCGAAAAGCCGCGAAACTCCAACTGGCGGATCTCGCCGCGACCGACCCGCTTGAGCTCCCTGCCCAGCCGGCCGAGGGGCATGTTCACCTCCCAGATGCTGAGCAGCAGGCCCACGGCCAGGGCAAGCACCAGCGCGCCGATGAGCAGCGGCCAGGGGAACACTCCCCAGGCCAGATCGGCCTTCGACGCCTGGTTGACGGCGTCGGACAGCCCGGGCACCACGGGCGGCTTCCTGATCAAGGCGTAGAACGCGTCGTGAACTCCGGCCTCTCCTGGCAGCGGGGTCATCACCGCGTAGAACGTCCCGGCGCCTGCCCCCTCCTTGAGGGTGCCGCTGCGCCCCTTGGACTTGACCTCCGCGCGCTGCGCCTTGTCAGCGAAGCGCTTGGCCAGGCCGTCCACGCCGCTGGACGAGAGGGTGGATCCCACAACCTTGCCCCGCAGGAAGAAGGCCGCGTCGGTGCCGCCGAGCTGGAGCTGGAACCGGCGGGCGAAGGCGTCGTTGACCGCCTCCCCCAACAGCAGGGCGCCGACGTAGCGTCCCTTGACCCTGGACACCACCGGCGAAGCGGCCATCAGGTAGAGCTTGCCGTTGATGTTCCAGGTGTCGTCGCGGCGTCCACCCCGCAGCGCCTCCTCCACCAGGGGATAGCCGATGAGGCCGTCCTTGCCCGGCTTGTACTGATCCTCGCCGATGCCCATGCGGTAGATCTGCTTGCCCTTGACGTCCAGGGCGATGACCAGCTCGGGTCGCGTCTCCGGCTTGAGCATGCTCACCAGGGTCAACAGGCGCCCCTGCAGCCGGGCCTTGTGCTGATCCACGGTGCCGGTGCCGTCGCTGGCCTGCTCCAGGGCCTCCACAAGGGTCCGGTCCCTGGACATCTTGGCGGCGGTGTCGATCCAGTCGCGGGCCTCGAGGCGCAGCATCAACTCGGCGTTCTGCTGATCGGCGTCCAGGCGATCAACCGACGCCTTGGTCAGCGCCCGCCCGGCGGGTCCGGGCGCCACGAGCGCTACCCCGAAGGCCAGGGTGGCGGCCACTGAGAGCAGGACAATCCAGGTCTTGGTAAAGAGCATGGCCTACTCCTTGCCCTTGGTGGTCTTCAGCTGAACCTTCACCTTGTTCTTGCCCCCCTTGACGATGACCTTCTCGGTGTGGATCCAGGAGCCGCCGTACCAGACCTTCAGGGTGTACTCGCCGTCGGCGATCTCGGGGAAGAAGAATATCCCGCTGGCGTCCACGCGGGCGAACTGCGGCTCGTCGAGCACCAGCACGGTGCCCTTCATGTGAGGAACCTCGGTGCAGGTGACGCGGTAGGCGCCGAGGCTGGTGAAGCTGTGGCGCCCCTTGGTGCCTGGCGGCAGCGGCATCTCGGGGATGGTGGTGTCATCGCCATCCGAGGTGAGGTTGTGCTTCACCTTGTCGTCGTTGACGAAGGCCACGGTCTGCTTGCGGTGCACCGGCAACACCGGAGGCCAGAAGCGCATGTCGGTCAATCTCACCTTCAGCTTGACCGCGACGTTCTTGCTCAGCCCGGCGCCCGCCAGAGTGACCACCATCTTCTGCCTGGGATCCACCAGGGGCGGGAGCCGCTTGAGCACCTCGTTCTGCAGGCCGCGCCAGTAACCGGGCGCCTTGAACGGGGCCTTTTGAGTGACCTTGGTTGGGAGTTGGAGGGTGCCAGCGAGGCTCCCTGCCTCAGAATGAGCGGGGCCGATCAGGAGGGCGATTCCCCCAAGAAGCAGCGCGAAGATGACTCGATACATGGACTTTCCTGATTGATATAAAGGCTTTTGGGATTCTATCGTCCCTGTTGCCAGAGTCAACACAATCGCACCTTTCGCGCAGGACGCAACGTCGCGCGCCTGGCGCCGATAACGGGGGCATGTACTTCATCCTCCCCATCCTGTGCGGACTGTTCACCCTGGGCGTCGGCTTCGGCCTCGGCGGCGCCACCGCGGGAGCGTCGACGGTGGTTGCCGGGCTGGTCGCGGCGGGGGTCGCGGCGTGGCGCTGGCGCAGCCCCCTGACCTGGTGCCTCACCGCTGCTGCGGCTGCCACCCTCGCTGGCCTCTCCCTCGGCGCGGGCGCCACTGGCCACCCACAGCCCGCCTGCTACCCGGCGCTGCACACGGGGCTGGAACAGGCCCGGGTGTACGCCACGGTGCTGGCGCGCACGCGCGCCACGCGCGTGGGCCTGCTGACCCCGCTGCAGGCCCACGGCCTGGTGCGAGGGGAGCGCACCGTTCCCCTGTGCGGCGAGGTGCAGCTCAGCCGTGCCGCGGGCAGCTTCCCCCTGCACCCGGGCGAGCAGGTGCTCGTCCGGGCGAGGCTGCGGCCCGTCAGCGGCAACCGAAACCCCGGCGCGCCGGGCTCGGATTTGCTGGCCGCCGCGGACGCCCCCCGGGCGCGTTTGACCGCCGGGCCCGGTGACCTGGTGGTCCTGGCCGCGCGCCCTCCGGGCGTCCTGGCCGCGGCGCGGGTCCGGATCCTCGGAATGATCCAGCGAGCCATCGCGGATCCTTCAGCCCGCGCCATCGTCGCGGCGCTGGTGGTGGGCGACCGCTCCGGCATCAGCGACCAGCAGCGGCTGGACTTCTCACGCGCAGGCGCCAGCCACCTGCTGGCCATCAGCGGGCTGCACCTGGCGCTGGTGGCCATGGGAGTCATGGGCCTCGCGCGGCGCGCCTTGCTGCTGGTGCCCGCCCTGAGCCGCGGCGGGGTGGAGGCGGGTCGACTGGCCGTGCTGCCGGGGCTCGCCGCGGCCCTGGGCTACACCGCGCTGACCGGCGCCGCGCCGCCCACGGTGCGCGCCTGCGTCCTGGTGGCCTGCCTCGCCCTGGCGCACCTGGCGCGCCGCGGCCCGGACCTGTGGCGACCCCTCAGCCTGGCCGCCCTGGCGTTGCTGGCTGCCCGCCCGGAAAACCTGCTCCGCCCCGGCTTCCAGCTCTCCTTCATGGCAGTGGCGGGCATCGCGCTGGCGGTCCGGGGTGTCGGCGTTCCGCGTCATGAGCAGGCCGGGTTCGGCGCCGCTGCCCGTCGCTGGCTGGTGGGGCTCTGCCTGGCCAGCGCGGCGGCCACGCTGGTCACCGCGCCGCTGGTAGCGCGCCACTTCTCGCAGGTCACGGTGGCCGGGCTGGCCGTGAACCTGCTGGCCATCCCCTGGACCTCCTTCGTGCTGCTGCCCGTGGCCCTGGCGGGCACCTTGATGGGCAGCGCATGGCCGGACGCGGGCGCCTGGTTGCTGGCGCTTGCCGGCGGGGCGGCGGGGGCGCTGGACAGCCTGTGCGCCGCGGCCGCCGCCCTGCCCCTGTACCGGGAGGTGCCGCGCCCGGGCTGGCCCGTGACCCTGCTGCTCTGCGCGGGCGCCCTGGCCCTGCTGGCCGGAGGCAAGACCCGCAAACCCCTGCTGGGGCTGGTGGCGCTGGCGCTGGCCTGCGCGCTCGTCGGCCCGCGGCTGGCCAGCGGGCCGCCCCCCCTGGAGCTGACCTTCCTCGACGTGGGCCAGGGAGACAGCACCTTCATCGCGCTGCCCGACGGAGGCAACATGCTGGTGGACGGCGGCGGCGATCCCCGGGGACTCGCCGACCCGGGCCGCCGCCGGTTGCTCCCCTTCCTGCGCGCGCGAGGCGTCCGCTCGCTGGACTGGGTGGTGGCGACCCACCCCCACCCGGACCACACCGTGGGGCTGGAGGCGGTGCTGGAGGCCCTGCCAGTGGGAGAGCTCTGGTCCTGCTGGCACGGCGAGGACAACATGTGGCTCGAGCGGCTGCACCAGGTAGCCCGCCGCAAAGGCGTCCCCGTGGCGCGGCCCCGCCTGCTCCGCCGCGGCGGCGTCACCATCCGACCGCTCTGGCCCGCCGGGTACGACGGCGAGTGCGCCGATCCGGGGCTATCCTCCAACGACAACAGCGTGGTGATCCGGCTGGAGTATGGCAAAGCCGCGGCGCTGCTGCCCGGAGACATCGAGGCCGACGCCGAGGCCCTGCTGGTGCGGCGCGACCCCGCGCTGCTGCGCGCTCAGCTGCTCAAGGCTCCCCACCATGGCAGCGCCACCTCCTCGAGCCCCGGGTTATTGCGCGCCGTCCAGCCCTCCCTGGCGGTGATCAGCTGCGGCCTGCAGAACAGCTTCGGCATCCCGCCCCGGCGGATCCTGCGACGCTACCGCCGGCTGGGCATCCCTCTGGCCCGGGTGGACCTGAGCGGCGCCATCGGCGTGCGTCTGGAGCGCGACGGCACGCTGCGCTGGAGGGCCCTGATGCGCCGGGGGGACTGGCGCGCGGCTCCGCTACCGCGCCCCGGCGCAAAAGTATTGACATTGAGCCAGGATGGGGAAAGGTATCAGCCTGGCCGGAGCGGCGTTGGTAGCGGGAAACAACACGGAATAACTGGAGATTCACAACATGCCTACCGTCGAAGAGATCCGAGAAGCCCTGAGCACCGTCAATGACCCCGACCTGAACCGTGACCTGGTCAGCCTCGGCATGATCAAGGACATCCAGGTGGAAGGCGGCAAGGTGGCCATCACGGTGGAGCTCACCACGCCCGCCTGCCCGCTCAAGGCCAAGATCCAGGAGGACTGTGAGCAGGCCATCCGCAAGGTGCAGGGCGTGGAGCACATCACCGTGGAGATGACCGCCCAGACCCGCGGCTCCAAGACCGGCGCCGATCAGGGCGAGGATCTGATCCCCGGGGTGAAGAACGTCATCCTGGTGGCCTCGGGCAAGGGCGGCGTGGGCAAGTCAGCCGTGGCCATCAACCTGGCCGCCTGCCTGGCGGGAAGGGGCGCCAAGACCGGCCTGCTGGACGCGGACATCTACGGCCCCTCCATCCCCACCATGATGGGCGTCAACAAGCAGCCCAACGTCACCACCATCAACGGCGAGGAGAAGATGCTGCCGGTGGACGCCCACGGGGTGGGCCTGATCTCCATCGGGTTCTTCCTCGAGGCGGCGCAGGCGGTGATGTGGCGCGGCCCGATGCTTCACAAGGCGCTGCAGCAGTTCATCGGGGATGTGTACTGGGGCGAGATGGACTACCTCATCGTGGACGTCCCCCCGGGCACCGGCGACGTGCACCTGTCGTTCTCCCAGTTCGTCAAGCCGGCGGGCGCCGTGCTGGTGACCACCCCCCAGACCGTGGCCCTGGCCGACGTCATCCGCGGGCGCAACATGTTCGAGACCGTGAAGATCCCCGTGCTCGGCCTGGTGGAGAACATGAGCTACTTCATCTGCGACGCGTGCGACAAGGAGCACGACATCTTCTCCCGCGGCGGCGGGGCGCGCTTCGCCGAGAAGCTGAAGATCCCGTTCCTTGGCGAGGTCCCGCTCATGGCCAAAATCCGCGAGAGCTGCGACGAGGGCGTGCCGGTGGTGGTCAAGGATCCGGACGGCGCCGCGGCCAAGGCGTACCAGGCCGTCACCGACGCGGTGGTGGCCCAGGTGGCCGTCAAGGCGGTGGAGAACGAACCAGCGCTCAAGCTGGTGGACTGAACCCTGTCCCCTGATTTGCTCAGTTCGGGTTGATCACCCGGATCCGATTCCCCGACTTCTCCGAGACGTAGATGTAGCCCGCCTTGTCCACCTCGATGCCCTGGGGGTGCTTGAACTCGGCCTTGCTCAGGATGCCGTCGGTCTTGCCGTAGACGCCGCCGGTCAGGGTGGTGAGCTGGGGGTTGGCCACGCCGATCTCCAGCTTGCGGATGGCGTTGTTCCAGGTATCCGCGATGTACAGCGTCTTGCCGTCGGGGCTCATGACCATGTCCCCGGCGTTCTTCATCTTGGAGCTGATGGCCTTGCCGGAGTCGAACCCGGGCTGGCCCGTGCCCGCCACGGTGGACACCTTGCCGCTCATGATGAGCCGCACGGCGTGGTTGCCGTAGTCCGCCACGTATAGCGCGCCGCCCTTGGTGGAGATGACCGAGGTGGGGTTCTGGAACATGGCCGCCCCCGCCATGGCGCCGGGGGCGTAGCCGTCCTTGCCGACGCCCGCCACCACCAGCCCGGCGAAGTGCTTGGTGTTGGCGCCCTCGACGTAGCGTATCTGGTGGTTCTTGGAGTCCACCACCCAGACGCGCTTGCCGCCCTGATCCATGAAGACGCTGGTGGGCCCCGAAAAGAGCGCGCTGTTGTTCACGCCTTCCTGGTAACCAGCCTTGCCGGTGCCGGACAGGACGCCGACCTGTCCCGTGGCCATATTGATGTGCCGGACGCGGTTGTTGGCGTGGTCCGCCACGTACAGATCGCCGTTGGGTGCGATGGTCACGTCCATCGGCTCGTCGAACAGTGCCTTGGTCAGCTTGTCGTTTTTGAAGCCGCCGCTGCTGCCCTTGACATACTCGCCGGCGAAGGTGGTCACCTCACCATCCTTGATGAAGCGGATCACGTGGTTCTGAGAGTCGGCCACGTACAGGCCGCGCTTGCCGTCGTGAACGATGCCCATGGGGGCCTTGAACCTCGACTTGCTCCAGCTGCTGTTGATGTAGCCGCCGGCGTTGCCGGAGTCGCCGGCGTGGGTGATGACGCTGCCCTTGGCCGGCGCCAGGGTTGCGACGCTGTAGGTGGTGTTACAGGACGCCCCGCTGGTGTGAGTCCCGGTGAAGCAGTTGCCGCCGATGAGACACCAGTTCTTCTTGAGCGGGTACTCACACCCCCCCGCTTTGGGGTCCTTGCCGGTGCACTTGTTTTCGGTGCAGCCGAGGTTGTCGTCGCACTTGTACACCGTGCCCACGCACTTGAGGCTTGGTGTGCAGGTGTCGTTCCAGGTGCAGTCGTCGCCGTCGTTGCACGGGGCGCCCTTGTTGGTGCAGCCGGAGGCCTTGTCCGGCGTGGGCGTGACGTCGGGCACTGGCCCCTTGTCGAGCTTGCCGCCCTTGTCGAGCTTGCCGCCCTTGTCGAGCTTGCCGCCCTTGTCGAGCTTGCCGCCGGTATCCTTCTTGCCGCCGGTGTCGAGCTTGCCGCCGGTGTCCTTTTTCCCGCCGGTGTCGAGCTTGCCGCCGGTGTCGAGCTTGCCGCCGGTGTCCTTGCCGACCCCCTTGTCGGCGACGGTGCCGCCGGTGTCGCACGCGGTGCCGCAGGGCGGCGCCACGGAGTCCAGATCATGGCTGCAGGCCGTCGCGAGGAGGCCCGTGAGGATGAAGGCGAGTGGTCTCATGGAGTGATCCGGGTTACTGGATGCTCAGGGTGTAGCTGCCGCTGTTGCCCGCCGTCTCCGCGTCGATGGCGAAGTAGTAGGTGCCGGTGACGGGCGGGCTGAAGGTGATGGTCTCGGTCTTACCGAGGCCACTGACCGCCGAGGCAGCCAGGCAGCTGGTGATCGGGTCCTTGCAGTTGCCGAACAGGTAGAGCACCGCGTCGTAGGCGGTGGGCTTCAGGGTGGCCGTGTACTTCTGCCCCTTGTTGAGCTGCACCGACACGAAGCTGTCCGGGCCCTTGGTGGCCACACCGGCGCAGCCGCTCTTGGGCAGCGCGACCGAGTCGGCCTCGGTGGTGGTGGTGCCGCTCACGGTGGCCACCCCGCCCTTGAAGGAGATGGGCGTGACCGACTTGCACACCGACGGCGTCTTCTCCACCGAGAGGGTGAACTCGCCCGTGTCCTGCTTGTTCTTGCCGTCCACGCCGATGTAGTAGACCTGCGTGGCCAGCGGGGTGAAGACCAGCTCCTCGGCGGCGCTCACCGACTTATCAGAGCCCACGAAGCAGGTTGAGCTGCCGGTGCAGGTGTTCATCAGGTAAACCACCTCGTCGAACCCGGTGCCGTCCACCTTGATCTTGTAGCTCACCTGGGCGTCCAGCTTGATCTTGTAGAAGATGTCCGGGCCCGCCGAGGTGGCCTTGGTGCAGCCCGTCGAGGGCAGCGAGACGATGTTGGACGCGCCGTAGGTGGCGCCCGTCTTGGTGAACGCCCCGCCGGTTGCCGGGATCTGAATCCCCTCGGCGCTGGCGCAGGTGTCGTTGAGCACGGCGGGCAGCTCCTTGACCGTCAGGGTGAACGGGCCGTAGGAGGTCTTGGCGGCCGAGTCCACGGCGATGGTCCAGGTGCCGCTGGAGGTGGGCGCGAGCACAAGCGACTCGGACTGACCGCCGTACAGGTTGTCCACCGCCCTGCCCTTGCACGCCGAGTTGATGGCCACCGCGCTGCAGCTGGTGGTGGCCGGGAAGGCGTAGATCGCCGGGTCGAAGGCCGCCGCAGGGGTCACCTTGGCCAGGTACTTCTTTCCGCCGGTGAGCAGCACCTTGTAGTACAGCTGGGCGCCGGTGAAGGTCACCTGCCCGCCGCAGGTGATGACGCCGAACTCGTCGGTGGCGCCCGCGGTGTTGCCTGGTGAGGTGGCGGTGGTGCCGCTCCAGGCCAGGGTGGTCGCCTTGGAGCATGCGGTGTTGGTCGGCTTGGTGTGGGCCTGCACACCCAGGATGAACGAGCCCTGAGAGAATGTGGCCCCCGGCGCGTATCGGCTGCCGACGCCGATCAGGTAGGTGCCCGTCACCTTGGGCGTGAACAGGATCTTCTCAGGCATGCCCGCCGACGCCGCGTCGGCCCCGGACAGGCAGCTCGAGCCGGTGGCCGAGCAGGTGCTCGAGATGTACACCGCGCCGTCGAGGGTGGCCGACGGGTACAGGGTGATCAGGTACGGCTGGTTGGCCGTCAGGGAGAGCGAGTAGAACAGGTCGGAGCCCTTGAGCGCGGACTTGGTGCAGCCGGTGCTCGGGATGGTCACCGCGTTGGAGCCGAAGGTGTTGTCCCCGGTGGCGGTGGCCACGCCGCCGGTGAAGCCCACCACCTCGGGGGTGGAGCAGGTGTTGTTCTTGGGCGTCACCAACTCGATCTCCAGGTCGAAGCCGCCCGACTGGCCGGCCGTGGCGCTGTCCACGGCGATGACGTAGTCCTCGCCGCTCTTGGGCTTGAACGTGAGCGAGGAGGTGGAGCCCGCCGAGACCGGCCCGAGCACGGCGCCCGACTTCAGCTTGCCGCTGCAGGCGAGCTCGATGTTGGCCGGCACGCCGCAGTAGGCCGCGGGGAACACATAGACCAGCGCGTCGAACTTGGGGCTGACGGTGATGGTGTAGGCGGAGCCGGTGGCCATGGAGACCTTGTAGTAGGTCTGGGGGCCGCCCATTGTGGCGCTCTTGCCGCAGGTGAGCGTCGCGCCGGCGTCGTCCACCGAGTCCTTGGAGGTGTCGCCCTTGACCTTGGCCTTGGCAGCAGCCACGGTCACGGCGACGGCGCCCTTGCACATGCTCTCGGCCTTGGGGGTGAACTCCGTGATGTCCAGCTTGAACGGGCCCTTGGCCGTGGGCGAGAACGAGTCCACCGCCACGGTGAGCGAGCCCGTGGCCTCGGCAGCGAAGACCAGCGTCTCCTTGCTGCCCTTGGCGCCCTCGTCCGCCAGGTTGGTCTTGCACTTGTTGGAGACCACGGTGCCGGTGCAGGTCGGGTCGTCGAAGGAGTACAGCGCGCCGTCCCAACCGGTGGGGGTCATCTCGAGGCGGTACCCCTTGTCCTTGGTCACTGGCAGGGAGTAGTACACCTGCGGGCCGTCGTAGTCGTAGCTGGTCCCGCAGGAGATCGCCTTGGCGAACTCGTTGAGGGAGGTGGCGGTGGTGTCGCTGTAGCTGGCCTTGCCCGCAGAAAGCGTCACCTTGGTGGCGCCCTTGCAGGTGCCGTTGGCCGGCGCCACGGTCATGTCGGGCACCCGCGGGATCAGGTCGGCGCCTGCCTCCAGCAGCAGCTGGTCCACGGTCAGGTCTGGCGGCGTCTGATCTGGCTTTGGCGCGTCCACGGTTGTGTCCGGAACCGTCTTGTCGGCCACGGCCTTGTCCGCGCCGATGTCAGCGCCTTGCCCGTCGCTGCCCGCGTCGGCCGGGCGGCTGTCAGCCGGGGTTGAGGTGCCGTCGTCGGAGCAACCGAGCGCCAGCGCGGCGGTGAGGGCAAGGATGCAGATGGTCCGCATGAGAAGTCCTCTCTCCATGGTCTGGTTCTCCAAAGCGCTTAGCGGCGACGCCGCAGGAAGAGGGCCAGCGCCAACAGCAGCATCAGGCCAGCGGGCGCAGCCGGTGCATCACCAGAGGCGCGGCAGTTGCAGCCGGTCTCGTCGCCGCCGCCGGTGCCGCCGCCGTCAGCCGAGCCGCTGCCGCCGGTGTCGCCGCCGGCGCCGCCGGTGTCCTGGTTGGACGAGCCGCCGTTGTCTGGAACGCCGGCGTCAGGCGGAGACGCGTCGGGCGGGCCGAGGTCCGGGTTCGGGTTGGCCGCGGTCTTGAACTCGTTGATGTTGCTGTACGGCCCCTGCAGCCCGAGGCTGTCCTTGGCGTAGGCCCGCACATAGTAGGTCTGCCCCCAGTTGAGCCACTTGGGCAGCTTGTAGGAGGTGGACAGGCCCTTGGTGTTCACCGGCACGCCGCCAGGGCTTGTGAAGGTGTTCTTGGTGAAGCCGATGTCGTCGGCGATCTGGAAGAAGATCATCAGCGTGCCGAACTCGTCCGGGTCGGTGGGGTTCTTGGCCGACAGCACCGGGTTCTGCATCAGCACCGTGCTCTTGTCCGCCGGCTTCTCCATCAGCGGCGCGGTGGGCGCGTCGTTTGCGGTGTCCACGAAGAACGCCGAGAAGGAGCTCCAGGGGCTGTAGTTGGAGGAGGTCTGCCCGTCGTCCGCCCGGGCACGCCAGAAGAACCACGAGTTCTCCTTCAGGGTGGTCAGGGTCAGGGAGGTCTTTCCGCCGGTGGCCTCGGCCACGGTCTTGACCTGGATCGGCTTGCCGACCCAGCTGCCCTGGTAGACCTCGAACTCGTACTTGAGCAGGTCACCGTCCACGTCGGTGGAGTTCTTCACCTCCAGGGTGGGGGTGTTCTTGGTCTCGATGGCCTTGTGCAGCGGGGCCAGGGGGACCGGGGTGGTGGGCGGGTTGTTCACGCCGATGACGGTGATGACGAAGGAGACCTCCATGATGTACTCCTTGTCCTTCACCTGCAGCTTAAGCTCGTAGGGCGACTTCTTGGCCGCGGTCTGGCTCACCTCCCAGCCGAAGTTCACCGAGCCAGAGCCGCCGGCGAAGGTGGTGCCCGCCGGCGAGATGGCCTTGCCAGTGACGTCCGTGAAGGTGGTGCCGGGGACCGTGGCGCCGCCCGAGTCCACGTGAGACAGGATGGCGCTCAGGGTGTCCTTGTCAGGATCGGTGAAGGTGGCGGTGAAGGCCACCTTCTCGCCGTCCTTGACCGAGACGTAGTTGGCGGTCGCGGGGTTGGTCGCGCCCTCGTACTTCTTCCCAGCCATGGTCACCGTCAGCTTCGGCTGCCGGTTGCCCATCTTGATGGTCAAGGTGTAGCGCCCGGCAGAGCCCTGGCTGGTGCCGTTGTACTTGGTGTCGCCGAAGGTGGTGACCATGGCGCAGTAGCGCCCCCCGGTGCTGAGCAGGCCGGTGTCGACCTTGGCGCCGTAGGGCGTGGTGCCCGAGTCGTCGTCCTCCTTGACCTTCACCGGCGGGCTGGTCTTGGACGGCACGTGGTACAGCACCAGGTACGGGTCGACCCACGGGTGAGGCAGCGTCTTGCCATCCACGGAGACGGTGGCGTTGGCCTCGGCCACGAAGCGGTCATTCTTCAGCGCGTCGAAGCAGGTCCAGTCGGTGTCCCCCTTGCTGCGCGGCGCGATGATAGCCCCGGAGGAGGTGTAGGTGCCGGGAGGCGACTGGTGGAACACGTTGCTGTTGATGAACGCCCCGGTGTCCAGGGGCTTGTTGTTCGGCTCGTTCTTGTCGGTGCCCATCTTCTTGAGGGTCACGGTGGAGAGGCTCAGGTTGGAGCTCGACTTGACGGTGTAGGGGCCCTTGGCGACGTAGGTCTCGTAGTCGCCGTTGGGCGCGTGGAGGTAGACCCGGTAGCTGCCCGCCTTGAGGCCGCGGAAGTAGACCTTGCCGGGGTGGTAGCCGCCCTGGGACAGGTCCATATGCCCGTTCTTCGGCTCGGTGCGGTTCTCCGCGCGGCCGAAGATGCCGGACGCCGCCTTGGTGGTCTTGACGTTGGCGGTGATCCCGCCGCCCGCCTCGAGGGTGATGTCGTAACCCTTGAGGCTGCTGCCGGACTTGACGGCGATGGCGTCGGCGTGGTCGCCCACGTACCCGCTGCCCGTGGGCTGGGCCACGTCGTACCAGCGGTCGGCGTAGTACCCCTTGGTGCCCTTGGGCATGCGCGCGTCCAGCTTGTACGAACCGGGCGTCAGGCCCGTGAACGAGTACGCACCCCCGCTGTTGGTCTTGGTGACCTTGGACACCTTCCAGTTCTTGTTGCCCTTGGTCAGCGCCCAGACGCGCACCTCGATGCCGCTGATCGCCACCTTCTTGGTGTTTCGAATGGTGCCCGACAACGCCCCGGTCTGGCCCGCCGCGATGGCGGGGAGGTTCAACAAAATCCCCACGATGATGGGGGCCAGAACTGACTTCCTGAGCATGATGCCTCCTGCCCTTTGACTGGCCCCGCCAGGGGACCGGAGATGGATCTTCCACATGAAACGAGGGTACCTTAATTCCCTGATCTTTGCAGTGGTATAGCGGGGCCCCGCCCCTGGCCCCGGAGGCCCGCTGCCTGGTATGGTGGTGGGACGATTCTCCCGCCATGACGCGCCGCCCCCCAGCTCCATTTGCTCCCGCACTGGCCCTGGTCATCGCCCTCTGGAGCGGCGCGGCCCCGGCGATGACCACGGTGGGGGGCGAGCACCAGCACAAGATCCACTACCGGAACCTGACGGCCTTGCAGTGGAATCCGCTCGGGATCCAGTCGGATCTCGTGCTCGGCTACCGCTACCGGCTGTTTCGCAGCCCCAGCCTGGCCCTGCGGGACAACTTCATCGGGCCGGCGTTCATCTTCCGGCTCAACCCGGCGTTTCTGCGCATCGGCGTGGCGCTGGAGGTGCAGCCCCTGACCGTGCTCACCCTGCGAGCGTCCTACGAGCACCGGGCCTACTTCGGCTCGGTGGGCATGATGCAGTCCTTCTCGGACCCGGGCGCCGAGCACCACGACCTGGAGATGCGCCAGCGAGGGCAGGAGGACGAGAACTACACCGGCACCGGCCACCAGTTCATCCTGCAGGCGGTGCTCAAGGGCAAGCTGGGCCCCATCGCGTTCCTCAACGACTTCGCCTATCACCACTTCGAGATGAATCTGCGCGGGGACGACCGCGTCTTCTACGTGTCCCTGTTCGACACCCTGGCGCCGGGGTCGGGCGGGGTGCTGATAAACAGCGCCCACCTGTTTTACGCCACGAAGGTGGGCTGGCTATTCGGCGTCAGGTACACCGTGACCGAGGCTCTCTACAGTGACGAGGACATGACCGCAGGGGGGCTGTCCGAAAACCCGAACACGCCGGCCCACCGCATCGGGCCGATGATCTGCTACATGTTCCGCGACCGGGGAAAAGACCTGAGGAGCCCGACGCTGATCTTCTTCCTCAACTGGTGGATCAAGCACCGGTACCGCGCGGGGCAGCAGGTGCCCCAGGCGGTTCCCTACGGCGTGCTTGCGTTTCAGTTCACCGGCGACCTGTGGACCAAGTGAAGGAGCGACGACTGATGAAGACCGCCAAAACCCTGGCCATGGCACCTGCGCTGGCCCTTGCCCTGCCCTTGATCTTGACCCTGGCGCCCTGCCCCGCCTCCGCCCAGGCGCGCCAGCCGAAGAGCGAGTTCGAGCGCCGCCTGGCCAAGGGGAAAATCTTCGTCAACGCAAAGCGGGTGCGCGGCTTCGAGCAGCCCATGGGCGTGCTGCGGGCCGTCATCGAGGCGCCGCCAGAGGTGGTCTGGCCGCTGGTGGGTGACTGCGCTCGCTACAAAAAAACCATGGTCAGCGTGCTGGAGTCGACCAAGAAGATGCTCGGCAAGGGCAAGATGCACTGCCGGGTCAAGATCGACATGCCGTTCCCCTACTCCGACATCGCGTCCACCACCCTGAGCATCGTCAAAGAGGACAGGGAGAAGGGCCGCTACTCCCGCTCCTGGAAGATGGTCAAGACCAAGCCCACCGACTACAAAGTCAACTTCGGCAGCTGGAAAGTCTCCCGCTTCCTCGACGATCCCAAACGCACCCTCGTTGTCTACCGCGCCATGGGCGTGCCCAAGGCCTGGGTCCCGGACTGGGTGCTGGAGATGGCCAGGGACAAGAGCCTGCCCAAGATGATCCGGAAGGTGCGCAAGCTGGCCGGAGCGAAGAAGTAGCGGCGGCGTCCCGCCGCCGAATGACAAAACGACGAAACGACGCACCCACCGGGCCTGTTGGGCTTGTGTGCGGGCGCGTAGCGGCCGCGCACAAACCAACAGCGAGCGGGCACGGCGGAACGAACCAGCACCAACCGGCCCCGACCCAAGATCAAACCCACAAACAAACAAAGAAACCGCCGCCCGGCCTGTTGGGCTTGTGTGCAGGCGCGTAGCGGCTGCGCACAAACCAACAGCGAGCGGGCACAGCGGTCCGAACCAGCACCGCCCTGCCACGCCCCCACGCAAAACCATCCAACACAAACAGAAAAAACAGCCGCC
>CAZEFW010000141.1:0-25813 GCA_964511535.1 uncultured Myxococcales bacterium
TGGTGTGGGCGCGCTTCGGTGGGCTGGCTTGCGGCTTTAGGCTTGAGGCGTGAGGGGATCGTGTGGGCTCGCTTCGCTCGCCTGGCTTAGGGCTTTAGGCTTGAGGCTTTTGGGTACATTGCCTCGACACTTGCACCTCAAGTCTCAAGTCTCAAGTCGCGGCCGAAGGCCGCCGCGAGCGACAGCGAGCGAAAGCCTGGTGAGCGCAGCGAACCCCTACCCCCAGCGGATCTTGCCGGGTAGGAACGGGGTTACCAGGTCCTCGTGGCGGGGTAGGACTCGTACGGCGAAGCCGTAGCGGCCGCTGGTGCGGCAGGGGATGGCGCCTTTGTAGCGGTACACGCCATCGCCGTTGCCTTCCTGGTCCTCCATGGTCACCGTGTCGGTGGTGAGCATGGTGCCGCCCGCGTCCTGCGGCCCGTAGTACAGCTGCACCGTGACATCCTCGGGCGTGAGCCGCCCGAGGCGCACGGTGGCGGTCACTGGCAGCGCCGAGTTGACCACCAGCTCCTGGGCCGGCGGCTCGGTCACCTCCATCACCGCCACTCCAGGCCACTCGTCCCGCAGGCGCTCTTTCCAGCCCGCCACGGTGCGCGCCGCGCCGAAGCTCTCGGAGAAGAGCGACTGCGTGTGCTCGGCGGAGGGGATGTAGAACTTCTCGGTGTACTCGATCACCATCCGGTCTGTGTTGAACACCGGGCAGATGTTGATCAGGTTCGCCTTCATCATCGACAGCCACTCGGTGGGCAGGTCGGCGTCGTTGCGGTTGTAGAAGGTGGGGATCACCTCCTTCTCGAGCAGGTCGTACAGCGAGCGCGACTCCACATCGTCCTGCTGGCCGCGGTCGGTGTAGTCCTCCCCCTTGCCGATGGTCCAGCCCGTGTCGTTACCCTCGGCCTCGCACCACCAGCCGTCGGGGATGGACAGGTTGAGCGCCGCGTTGACCGAACACTTCATGCCGCTGGTGCCGCTGGCCTCCATGGGGCGCCGCGGGGTGTTGAGCCAGATGTCGACGCCCTGCACCAGGCGCCGCGCCACGCTCATGGAGTAGTCCTCCAGGAACACCACCCGCCGCCGCAGCTCCGGCTCGCGGGCGTTGTGGATGATCTCGCGGATCAGCTCCTTGCCCGCGTTGTCCTTGGGGTGCGCCTTGCCGGCGATGATGATCTGCACCGGGCGGTCGCGGTCCGCCAGGATCGCCTTGAGCCGGTCCGGATCGCGGAACAGCAGCGCCGCACGCTTGTAGGTGGCGAAGCGTCGGGCGAAGCCGATGGTCAGCGCCTCGGGGTCCAGCACCTGGCTGGCGTCCTCGATCTCTGCCTGGGGCGCGCCGCGGTTCTCCAGCTGGCAGCGCAGCCGCTCCCGGGAGTAGGTCACCAGCCGCGCGCGCAGGCGCTCGTGGATCCGCCACAGCTCCTCGTCGGGGATGGTACCGACCCGGCTCCAGACGCGCTTCATCTGGTCCGCCTCGTTGGCGCCGGAGCCGTTGCCGCTGCCGTTGCCGTGGCCGTCGGCCATGGGATCCACCGCCTGGGGCGATGCCGAGAACCCGAGGGAGCGCCAGCTCGGGCCCATGTACCGGTCGTACAACGCGGCCAGGTCCCGGGCCACCCAGCTCTGGGCGTGGATGCCGTTGGTGATGTGATCGATGGGCACCTCTTCGAGGGGCACCTCGGGCCAGATCCCCTGCCACATCTTGCGCGACACATCGCCGTGCAGGGCGCTGACGCCGTTGCAGTGGGCCGCCAGCCGGATGGCCAGGACCGTCATGCAGAACGGCTCGTGGGCGTCGTCCGGCTTGATGCGCCCGAGGCCGAGGAACTCGTCGCGGGTCAGCCCGAGCTGGGGCCAGTAGTTGTTGAAGTACCGCTCCACCAGGTTGGGCGGGAACATGTCGTTGCCCGCGGGGACCGGCGTGTGGGTCGTGAACACGTTGCCGGCGCTGGCCGCGGTGCGCGCCTCGGCGAAGCTCAGGCCGTGGGCCTTCATCATGCGCCGGATCCGCTCCAGCGCCTGGAACGCCGAGTGCCCCTCGTTCATGTGGCACACCGTGGGCTCGATGCCCAGCGCCGTGAGCGCCCGCTGGCCACCGATGCCGAGCAGGATCTCCTGCCGGATGCGCATCTCCAGATCGCCGCCGTACAGCTGGGCCGTGATCACCTGATCATCAGGGTGGTTGCGGTCGAGGTTGGTGTCCATCAGGTAGACGGGGGTGCGCCCCACCTCCAGCCGCCAGATCTGTGCGTGCACCTGGCGCCCCATGATGTCCACGGTGATGGCCGCGGGCTCGCCGGCGTCGTCCTTCACCGGCCGCAGGGGCATGTTGTAGAAGTCGTTCTCCGGGTAGAGCTCCTGCTGCCAGCCGTCCAGGTTGAGGTACTGGCGGAAGTAGCCCACGCGGTAGAGCAGGCCCACGCCCACCAGCGGGATGCCGAGGTCGCTGCTGCTCTTGATATGGTCGCCGGCCAGGATGCCGAGGCCGCCGGAGTAGACCGGCAGGCCCTCGGTCAGGCCGTACTCGGCGCTGAAATAGGCGATGCGCGTGGGGTGGCTCGGGTACTTCTTGTCGAACCACGCCTGGGACCGGGTGGCGTCGGACAGGTGCTCCATCACGCGGTTCATGTGAGACAGGAACCCGTCGTTGTGGGCCATCTCGTCCAGGCGCTCCTGGCGTACACGGCCCAGGAACCGCACCGGATTATGCTCCACGCGCTCCCAGAGCGCGGGATCAAGCCGGTGAAACAGCATGATCGCCTCGTGGTTCCAGCACCACCAGAGGTTGTAGGACAGCGTCCGCAGGGGCTCCAGCTCCGGCGGGAGAGACGGAACAACCGAAAACGTACGAATATTCTTCATTTTTCCTAGTTTCCTTGACTACGTCGGGTGTGCCAGTCTGGTACGCCCCCCCCGGGACTGTGGTGCTCTGTATAGCCGCACAGGAGTACGGTTTCAAGCCCCTTTGCGGCGCCTCCATACCAGGAGCGCCACCAGCAGCGGCAGCGCCCAGGGAGTAGAGCCGGCTGCTCCAGGCAGGTTGCACCCGCCCTCGTCCGAGGTGGGGGTGACGATCTCCGGCACGCAGATCATCTTGCCGGCGTTGATGCAGGTGGCGCCCGTGGGGCACGGGTTGCTCTGGCTGCACTGCCTGGTGCAGAACTGGCGCCCTGCGTTGTTGTCCTTGACGCAGATGCTGCTCTTGCAGTCGTCGTGCTTGGTGCAGGTCTCGCCGTACCCCTTCTTGGGGGGGGGCGGAGGCGGCGGCGTGGTGCTCTTTTTCTGGCAAGTGGAGTTCTTGCAGTCGTAGCCCGAAGGGCACTCGGAGGGCGCGGAGCACATCTTGGAGCAGAAGGCCGCGCCCGAGGACGCCGTCATGCAGATGTTGCTCTTGCAGTCGGAGTGCTTGCTGCACGCCTCGCCGAAGCTCTTCTTGGTGGGCGGCGGGGTGACCTTGTCCTTGACCGTGATGGCCACGGCCGCCGACGAGGTGCGCCCGAACGCGTCGTGGGCCACCACCTCCAGGGTGTGGCCGCCCAGGGGCAGGTCCTTGAGCGGGAAGTCGTACGGCATGGCGGTGAGCGTGCCCTTGACCTGGGCGTCCACGTAGCACACCACCTTGGTCACCCCGATGTCGTCGCTGGCCAGCACCTGGGCGGTGAAGGCGCGCGGCACCTCGGCGCCCGCCTTGGGGTTGAGCATGATCACCTGCGGCGGCTCCTTGTCTGGCGGCTGGCCGGTGTAAATGTCGCCGCCGGCGGTGGTGGAGATCCAGGAGCGGTACGAGTCCACCCGCATGTCGGTGGCCGCGTAGCCGCAGTAGTTGGTCTTGGTGGAGTGCACGCCGATGAACACGTCCTTGCCGCTGCGGGAGGCGAACGAGGGCCCGCCCGAGTCGCCGTTGCAGATGTTGCCGTAGATCCCGCTGGCGCCCTTGATGTAGTAGGTGGACGAGGAGACCGAGTAGATCTTGTTGGTGGCCATGCGCTTGGTGCCGAACTTGCCCTTGTTCTCGCCGGGCAGCCCGTAGCCCACCATCACGATGGTCTCCCCGGACTTGGGGGGCGTGGAGGAGATGACCTGGGGCGTGATGTTGGTGACGTCCTTGGTCAGGGTGATCACCGCGATGTCCGCCTTGTTGCCGCCCTTGTAGGACGGGTGCGGCACCACCTTGTAGGCCGTGTACTTGGTGCCGCCGTAGGGGTAGCCCCCGAGGTAGAGGTTCACCGGCGACTTGAGCTTGCACGGGCTGTGGCCGGAGCAAACGCAGTGGGCGGCGGTGACCACCGTGTGCTTGCCCACAAGGGTGGCGGTGCAGGCGGAGCTGCCCCCGCTGATCAGGGCGCCCACCGCGAGGTGGCCGTTGTCGGTCTGGCCGTTGACCACGGGCCGGTCAACCCCGGCGACGGACTCATCGGGGAGCTCGAAGCCGTGGTGGCAGGCGGCGGTCAAAAGCGACAGGGTGCAGCAGAGCAGGACGGCAGGTCTCATGGGGCGATTGTACAACAGAGCAGAAGGAATTTTGCGAGGGCCGGATCCGCCACGTACCATCGGGACTCTGACCAGACAATCAAACCAGGAGAGAGCCCATGAAGTCACTGATCTGCGCGTTGACCCTCGGCCTGTTTATCGGCGCCCCGCTGCTGGTTCAGGCAGGCGACTCCACCGAGGCCAGGCCCCGGCAAGAGCTCGAGCAGTACGACGCCAAGACCAAGCGCGCGTGCATGAAGAAGTGCATCGACGCCCAGGACAAGTGCAACAAGGGCTGCAAGAAGGGCAACGTGGTCGACCGCAAGTGCAAGCACAACTGCGGGCAGACCCGCGACGCCTGCCTCAAGGCTTGTTAGCCTTCTTCCCTTTCTTCCCTGTCCCTGCCTTGTCTGGCGGGTGATCCGGCGTCGGGCCCCGCTTGACGCCGCTGACGAACATGTAGATCGCCAGCGCCACGCCGAAGATTGAGAACCACTGCCCTGGCGAAAGGCCGGCGTACTTGTTCTCCCCAACCCGCAGCTCGTCCATGATGTAGCGCACCGGCGAGTAAATGAGCAGGACCACGGCGGTGTGGAAGCCGTCGAAGGGGCGGACGTTCTTCAGCGAGTAGATGACGATGGTGAGGAACACCGCCAGCAGCATCTCGTACATGCCGAGGTTGTGCCGCACCACGCCGTCCCAGTAGAGGCCGTAGAAGCGACCGACCATGCCGGTCTTGTCCGACATGCCGAGGATGAAGTCGGTCTTGATGCCCGGGTGGTCGTAGACGATGGTGCAGCCCAGCCGACCGAAGATCCACGCCGGCACGAACCCCATCAGGTAGATGTCCACGTACTTGAGCACGGGCAGCCCGCGCTTACGGAAGTAGTAGACGGTGGTGATGGCCGCCCCGAGCAAACCCCCGAACGAGGACAGCCCGCTCCAGAAGTAGAAGATGGTCAGCGGGTTTTCCAGGATCCGCTCGGGGAAGTAGAAAAAGATCGATACCAGGTGGGCGCAGATGAAGCCGCCGATGACGATCCAGACCTGGGCGTCAGCGCTCACCTCGGGATCGAGGCCGAGCTTGCGCGTGCGGCGAATGCCCAGGTAATAGCCGAGCACGATGGCGATGCCCACAAGGATGCCGAACGGCTGGATCGGCAGCATGCCGAACAGCTTGTAGGTGGGGATGCTGATATAGGGCAGCAATTTGGGTCGGTTCTCCTCAGCAGCGAACCTAATGCGCAAGAGACCTGTCGTCAATGAGGTGAAGTTTACCTGGCCCACAGGGTGTGTATACTGACCTCGCAACCGACGAAAGAGAGAGGCTCATGGACGAACTGGACACCATCCCCAAGAGCAAGACCGGCCTGATCGTGGCTGTGGTCGTGGTGGGCATCGGCGTGCTCGGCATTGGCCTGTTCCTGGCCTACCAAAAAAAGGGCGGCGGCGGCGGCGACGGCGGCGGCGGGGGCGGCGGTGAGGTGACGGCCGAGGCGGCCCAGTGGTGCAAGCTGCGCCAGGACTGGGCGCGAGAGGTAAGGCCCCTGGCCGGCGAGATCATGGTGGCCGGCGTCAAGGCGGGCGCCGAGGACGAGCTGCAGAAGCTGGTGGTCAAGCGCAACTCCATCTGCAACGCCAAGGCCAAGGCCACGCGCGAGCTGCTCCAGGCGAACCCGAAGGTGTGGATGCTGGTGCAGAAGGTGGAGGAGATGCTGATCAAGGAGGGGAAGATCCGCTCCAACGTGATGGTGGAGATCGGCAACAGCCGCACCAACATGGCGGCCGGCACCACCGAGGAGCTGATGAAGCACAAGACGAAGTTCGTCGATTCGATGAAGAAGCGCATCGAGGAGGCCGAGGCCACCATGGACCAGGAGTTCAAGGCGGCAATGGCGGAGGTCACAGGCAAGGGCCTCGACTGCCACGGCATCTACCGCGGCCCCATGACCGACAAGGGCACCTCGGGCAACCCGTACTCGAGCTGGGAGGAGCTGAAGGTCAAGCGCACCATGGCGCTCAAGGGCTTCGACCAGGCGGTGGAGGCCCTCGGCCCCATGGAGGACTACTCCAAGCTGGTCCAGCAGCGCCTGCTGGCGCGCCACAAGTCGACCCTCAAGAAGTGCTACGCCAAGGCGAAGAAGGCCAACGCCGAGATGTCGGACAAGATGGGCCTGCGCGTGCGCGTGACCCGCAAGGGCAAGGTGGCCACCCTGGCCATCGAGTGGATGGCCGTGCGTGAGGAGAAGATCCTCGACTGCCTGCTGGACAACGCCGCCGACTGGAAGCTGCCGGCGCCGGAAGAGGGGATCGAGTACGGCGTGGTCAGCCTCGACTTCGCCGCGCTGTAGCCGCTCGGCCCTCGCTACTCCCCCAACACAACCAGCAAGTATTCGCCCGCCTGGGCCTTGCCCCCCTTGACGAAGGTGTCGAGGCTCAGGTGGTAGGTGCCCGCCTTGAGCGGGGCGGTGATCTGCTTGTGGTCGCGCTTGAGGCAGGCCGCGCCGCTCACCGTGGAGCCGAGCAGGTGCAGGTCGATGTCCACGGCGCCGCGGTCGAAGACATAGGCGCGGATGGTGGTGGCCTTGGGCAGGGTGAGCCGGTAGATGTACTCGCCGCCCGATTCGTCCTGGGTCGCGTTGCAGCCCGGGTAGGAGTTGATGGTCTTGTTGGGAGACGCCGCGGTGTCGCGCAGGTCCGAAAAGGGCAGGCCGTCGATGACGAACGGCGCCTTGGGGCTGCCTGACCCCTTGAGGGCAGGGCCGGCCGGATCGGGCGCGGGTTTGCCGTCCAGCAGCGCCGCCTTGACCCGGTGCAGCGTCTGCAGCGTCACCAGGTTGCGCGTGTTGTAGCCGTAGGCCAGCCCCTTGGCGGTCAGGTTGCACGGGCCGGTCCACAGCGCATTGGGGTGCACGCCGTCCTTGGCCAGACCCTTGCCCGCCAGCTTGTCCAGCTCGCGGTGCAGATCCATCACCGGCACCTGCCGCGCCTGGGCGATGCCGCGCACCACCGCGTTGTAGCGCGGCACCTCGGCGTTGGCCCAGGTGGCGTCCAGCCGCGCCGGGATGGTGCTCATCAGCGGGATGACCCCGCCCTTTAGCATCTGGTCCACGATGGTGAGCATGTTGTCGGCGTAGTTGTGGATGTTCTTCCAGCCGATGTCGTTGCTGCCGTACATCAGCACGGCGAAGCGCGGGTTGAGCGCGGCGAGCTCCTTGGTCAACGGCGACGGCGTGCCGCTCAGCGGGGCCTTGGCGCTCCAGCCCACCGTGGCCGCCAGGCTGGTGCGGTTGAAGGGCGTAGTGCCCCCCGGCACGGTGACCTTGAAGTGCTGCACCGTGGGGCCGAGGGAGCTGTGGCTGCCCAGGTCGTAACCGGATTTGCCGTAGCAGTGCAAAAACCCCTTGGACACGGTGATGGAGTCGCCCACCTTGGCGAACACCCGGGGCTTTTGGGTGGGCCCCTTGGCCGCGATGGCCTTGAGGTTGTTTACGACGAACGGTGTGATTGGCGAGTGGGTGCGGTTGGCCGGGTAGCGCGCGGGGTAAGGCTTGGCCGCGTCCGGCTTGGGCGGCGCGCCGTCCTTTTGGGGAGGGGCGCCGTCCTTGCCCACCGCCCGGTCCCGGCGGCCGCTGTCCTTGCGCGGCCCCGCGTCTCGCCGGGCGCTGTCCGGCGCGGGCGTCTTGCCGTCCTTGCGCACCCCCGCGTCGGGGTGGGGCCCGAGCGGCGTGGGGGCCCCCTCGCAGGCGGCGAGGCCGAGCAGGGCCAACAGGACCATGGGAACCCTCATCTTCGCCCTCCTCACTGGCGGTCCGCCGGCGCCTGGGTGGTGAGCCAGCGGCCCACGCCCTTGAGCAGCGGGAGCTTGGCGGCGAGGTTCTGCCGCCGCGCCGGGATCATGTCCACCACATCGAGGCCGCAGTCCAGCAGTACGCGCTCCAGGGCGACGGTGCAGCGGCACGCGCCACCGCCGCTGCCGCCCGCCACGCAGACGCCGATCACCGGCTTGTCGGCCAGGCGATCCGCGCGGGCCTCGGGGTGGCTGCAGATGCGCCGCAGGCGGTCGAGGTACGCCCTGAGGCTCTCGCTCAGGTCGCTGAAATAGACCGGCGTGGCGATGATCGCCGCGTCCGCCTCTCGCAGCCGCTCGGTGACGGAGGCGAACCGGTCCTCCTCCATGACGCACAGGCCCTTGCGCATGCAGCGCCCCCAGCCGTCCGCGTCGCACTGCTTGCAGCGCCGCATGTCCAGCTCCGGCAAGAACACGCTGTCCCACTTGGCGCCCGCGCCCGCCGCGCCCATACACAGCGCCTCGGCAGCGCGCGCCGTCTGACCCCGGCGGCTGCGGCTGCCGATGATGGCGACGATATTCATCGATAGGACCTCCAACACCATGTTCACGGCTAGCCGCCTCCGGGACAACCCCCACATAAAATGTCATATAGGGGGGTCAGACCCCTACACTTGACATTTTAAATATGTCATATGGGGGGGTCTGACCCCCTCACTTGACATTTTGTCGGTGGGGGGGGTGTCCTTGTGGCGGAGATGGGGTCCTGGTAGGTTGATGGCGCATTTTCTGCTGCTTTGACGCATGGAAGGAGAGGTACCGATGGCGAAACGCATCCTCGTAACTGGCGCCGCGGGCATGGTGGGGGAGGAGACGGTCGCGGAGCTTGTCAGACGGGGGGACCGTTACGAGGTGGTCGCGTTCGACCTACCTCTGGGCCATGTCAAGCGCAGGCTGCGCAAGTTCGGCGATGCGGTCACGGTGCACCTGGGCGACCTGCGGCGTCCGCAAGACCTGGACCGGGCGCTCGAGGGCGTGGACATGGTCATCCACCTGGCCGCCCTGATCCCGCCTCGCGCGGACGAGGAGACCGAGGCCGCGGAGTCGACCAACGCCACCGGGACCCAGCTCCTGGTCGACGCCATGCAGCGCATGCCCGAGCCCCCGGGGCTGCTTCACATGTCCTCCGTCTCGGTCTACGGCGACCGGCTCGACTCCCACTGGATCAAGGTGGGTGATCCCATCGCGCCGTCCCCGCACGACCACTACGCAGTGACCAAGATCGCCGGCGAAGAGTCGGTGCAGAGCTCCGACCTGGCGTGGACCATCTTCCGGCTCACCGGGGTCATGAGCCACCGGGTCAAGATGAGCCCGCTGATGTTCCACATGCCCCTGGACACCCGGATGGAGATCATCACCGCCCGGGACGCCGGCTACGCCCTGGCCCAGGCCCTGGAGCGGGATGACCTGCGAGGCCGCATCTTCAACCTGGGCGGCGGCCCCCGCGCCCGCTGCACCTACCGGGAGCTGCTGGACCGGCACCTGACCATCATGGGCCTGGGCGAGGGGTTCATCCCGGAGGAGGCCTTCGCCGCGGGCAACTTCCACTGCGGCTACTATCGCGACTCCGAGGAGCTCAACGACCTGCTGGGCCACCACCGCGATGGCCTGGACGAGTGGTTCCAGCAGGTGCAGGACCATGTCAACCCGCTGGTGGCGATGCTGGCCGCGGCCTTCCGCCCGGTGGCCCGCTGGTATCTGATGTCACGCTCCGAGCCGCTGGCCGCCCGCCGCAGCGGCAAGCCGGAGGAGCTGGAGCGCTTCTGCATCAGGTGACGGCCGCGCCGTCCGCCCCCAACACCGCCTCGTAGACCTCCCGGATGGCGCCGGTGTGCCGGCGGTACTGCGCCAGCAGCTGCTGCCCGGCGCTCTGTCCGCCAGCCTCGCGGTACGACAGGCGCCGCGCCATCACCTCCAGGGCCGCCGCGTCGGTGGGCAGGCGCTCGGCCGAGCGATCGCGGACCACCCGCAGCCGCGACTCGAGCAACCTCAAGAACCGGTACCCCTGCTCCAGGCGGGCCGCGTCCTCACGGTGCAGGGCGCCGGCCTCGGCCAGCCCCTCGAGGGCGTCCAGGGTGGCCCGCTGGTGAGGGCAGGCGTCATCGCCGGCGTGTACCAGCTGCAGGTACTGCACGATGAACTCCACGTCCAGCAACCCGCCGCGCCCCAGCTTCAGGTTGACGAAGCCGGGCCGCTCCCCTGCGTTCTCCTGCTCCAGGCGGAGGCGCAGGCGGTGGATCTCCTGCCTCGCAGCCATGGGATCGGCCACGGGGCGGCTTGCCTGCCGCTCCAGCCACCGGGCGACCCTGGCGCCGAGGGCTGCGTCCCCGGCCACGGGCCGCGCCTTGAGCAGCACCTGGCGCTCCCAGAGCTGGGCGCGGTCGCGGTGATAGGCGTCCAGGGCCTCGAGGGTGGTCACCAGGGTGCCCTGGTTGCCCGAGGGGCGCAGCCGGGTGTCCACCTGGTACAGCTGGCCGTCCTGCATGGTGGCGCTCAGCGCGCTGATCAGGCGCTGGGCCACCCGCGCGAAGAACTCCGCTGGATCCACCTGGCGCGGGCCGTCCGACAGGCTCCCGCCCCCATGGATGAAGATCAGATCCAGGTCCGACGCGTAGGTCAGCTCCCGGCCGCCCAGCTTGCCCAGGCCGACCACGCACATGGCCGCCGGCGCGCCGTCCGGCTGGCGCGGCAGGCCGTAGCGCCGGGCCGCCGCGTCCAGCGCCATGGGCAGCGCGCGATCCAGCAGCGCAGCTGCCAGGTCGCTGAGCTGGGCCCACACCTCATCCAGGGCCAGCTCGCCGGCGATGTCGTGCAGCCCCACGCGCAGCACATGCTCGTTGCGCACCCGCCGCAGGGCGTTGAGGCGCCCTTCCTCGTCGTCGGGGTCGAAGCGCTCCAGCCGCCGGTGGAGCTGCGCCTCCAGGTCCGCGCGGCTGATCCTCGGCTCTGCGCGGCCGGCCATGAGCAGCTGGTCCATCAGCTCCGGGTGAGAGATGAACAGCCGGGCCAGGTAGTCGGAGGATCCGAACAGGCTGATGAGCAGCCGCAGGGTGGGGCGGTTCTCCTCGAGCATGCGCCACACGCCCCGGTAGGGTCCGGTGCCCAGGGAGAGCTGCACCAGGTGATGCAGCGCCGCGTCGGGATCCGGGCAGCGGGACAGCTCCTGCAGCAGGGCCGGACCGAGGCGGGCCTCCGCGGCGGAGGGGGAGCGCCCCAGCGGACCCCACGGCTTGTCGCCCAGCATCTGCAGCTGGTCCGCCGCCCGCTCGGGCTGGGCGAAGCCCGCGTCCCCCAGCAGGCGCACGGCGTCCACTGTGGGCAGCTCCGGGTCGAGCAGCGCCGCGACCTCGGGCAGCGCCCCGGCATCCCCGGCCAACGTTGCGTAGATGGCGCTGACCCTGGCGCGCCTGCGGGCCACCTCCCGGGACAGCGCCTCGGCTGACATCCCGAGGTGACCGGACAGCCAGCGCCGGGTCGGCCCGTCCCCGGGCAGGGTATGAGTCTGGCGGCCAGCGCGCAGCTGGAGCCGATGCTCGATGCGGCGCCACAGCTGGTACGCCTCGGCCAGGGCCACGCGCTCCTGCTCGTCGATGAGGCCGCAGAAGATCAGCCGCTCCAGGGCAGTGAGGGTGGCGCCCACCTGCAGCCGCGGCTGCTTGCCCGCGTGCAGCAGCTGCAGCGACTGCACGAAGAACTCCACCTCGCGGATCCCGCCGGCGTGCAGCTTGACGTTCCAGTCTCCGCTGGCGGCCCTCGACTGGGCCTGGATCCGCCGGTTCAGCTCCTGGAGCTGCTCGGTGATCTCCGGACCGGTGGCGGCGGGGAAGACGAAGGGCCGCATGAGCGCCACCATCTCGCCGCCCAGGTCGAGGTCGCCGGCTGCGGGGCGCGCCTTGAGCCAGGCCAGCCGGTCCCAGGGGCCGCCCCAGGTCTCGTAGTACCGCTCGGCGCCGGCCAGGGCGTTGCACACCGGGCCGCGGCTCCCCTCGGGGCGCAGCCGCAGGTCCACCCTGAAGCAGAGCCCCTCCGGGTTCGGCTCGGACAGCATGCGCGCCACGCGCTGGCAGAGCCGGGAGAAGAACTCGTTGGGGGTCAGCTCGCCCGCGCCGCGCTCGTCGTCCGAGGCGTAGATGAAGACCACGTCGATATCGGAGCAGAAGTTGAGCTCCAGGGCGCCGTGCTTGCCCAGGGCGATGGCCGCGATGCCGCACGGCGCTGGACCATGTCGCTGCTCCAGCGCGCGGAGCACGCCTGCCATGGCGCGGTCGAGGCACAGGTCGGCCAGGTGGGACAGCTCCAGCCCGACCTGCTCCAGGGAAACCTCGATGAACTCGCAGGCGGCCAGCCGCAGCACCTGGTCGTTGCGAAAGCGGGTCAGGGTGGCGGCGAGGGCGGCGTCGTCCTGCGGATCCTCGCCGGCCAGCTGTTGATCAAGGGCGCGCGCCAGCTCGTCTCGGGACCATGGCCGTCCCAGCGACGGGGCCAGCAGCAGCGCCAGACGATGGGGCCCACGGGTGAGGATCCGACCGAGATCCGGCCCCGAGGAGAGCACTGCCGCCACGGCTTGCAGCGCTCGGCCCTCACGCGGCCACGCTGGCGGCTCGACCGCGGTGGCCTGCACCAGCGCCCGCAGCCGCAGCAAGCTCTCACGGGGCTCGGGGCCCCCGGCCAGGGCGAGGCAGAGCGGCGCGAGGTCGCCAAGATCAGGCGGCGGGGTCGCGTCATCCGCCTGCTCCAGGCTGGCGATGTACTGGTCGATGGGGCCGAGCATGTACCGGCAAGTATAAGCGCACCGCCCGGCCCGTGAGCCAGAACCGCCAGGGGCGCCAGGGTCGCCAGGGGCGCCCATGGTATGCTGAAGGCAGATTCGCCTGCAGGAGAACCGAAATGGGCAAAAGAGTACTGATAGCCGGCATCGCGATGCTGGCGGTGGGCGCGGCGGCGTGTGAGAGCAAATTCCTCGGGGGGCTCGGCGACGGCTGGAGCGGCGGCAACAGCGATGGCGAGGCATGTCAGCTCGGCAACCAGCGCTGCCAGAGCGGCATGATCTACGTCTGCAAACAGGGCAGCTCCGGGCTCCCGACCTGGCAGCAGCACAAGGTGTGCACCACGCACCAGACCTGCAAGCATGTGGGCGGCGTCGCCACCTGCGTGGACATCGCCTCGTGCAACGACGGCAAGAAGAACCAGGACGAGACCGACACCGACTGCGGCGGCGCCTCGTGCGGCAAGTGCGCCGACGGCAAGCAGTGCAAGAAGGACGACGACTGCATGAACAAGGCGTGCAGCGGGGGCGTGTGCAAGCCGTGCAAGGCGGGCCAGGCCAGCTGCCTGGGCAACTTCCTGCGTGAGTGCGCCCCCGACGGCTCGGGCTGGAACACCATCAAGACCTGCAACCCGTCGAGCTACGAGAAATGCGACCCGGTCAAGAAGGTGTGCGAGGTCCTCAAGGCCCAGGGCAGCCCCACCCCCACCGGCAAATACTACCTGTACAGCCAGTTCCACCGCGACTCCACCACCTTCCGCGGCGGCTACGACGTCGACGGCTACGGCGACCTGCTGTACGTCAACAACAGCCGCAAGCTCGACGTGTACAAGATCGAGCTGGTGGACACCGACGGTGACGGCAAGATGGAGCCGGACCAGCACCCGGAGTACAAGAAGAACCAGGGCCCCATCGAGGCGCGCAAGCTGACCTACATCAAGACCTACCCCGGCGTGACCCTGGGTCAGCCCAGCGTGGGCGAGATCTTCGCCGAGAAGGACCGGATCTACTTCGTCAAGGTGGAGGGCAGCGGCAGCAACATCTACGAGTACATCTTCGCCACCGGGCAGGTGAACAAGGTGGTGTCGTCCAAGATCCGCCTGTCATGCATCGGCTACGACTCGGTGCGCAAGCAGTGGTACGGCGCCTACAACTCGTCCAAGCGCGTGGTCTACAACTACTGGCCCAACGGCGGCGGCTTCGCGGCGCAGTTCTGGTACCCCGACCTGGCCGGATCGCACCTCGACGGCATCGAGGTGGTGCTCGACCCGAACTACAAGAGCACCGCCGAGCCCGGCTGGAAGCGCACCTACGTTTACGTCTCCGACATGACCAGCGACTTCCTGGCCCAGTACTACTTCGACGAGAAGACCAAGCTGTGGGTCCAGGCCAACGTCTTCGAGTACAAGGAGACCCAGAACCAGTATGTCGAGGGCATGGGCTTCGGCGCCTTCAACCACTTCTGGATGACCTCGGGCAAGATGCTCTACGAGGTGGGCGGCGGCGACCTGCAGAAGTACGTCAAGCCGCCGATCAAGTAGCGGGAACTACCTCCCGATTCCTCACTTGCCGAAGGACAGCACCTTGCGCTCGACGCCGTAGGGGCTCGACCGACGGTACGCCACCACCAGCTTGCCATGGCCGTAGACCAGGTGGGGTGACTCCTGCCCGTACAGGTAGTAGCTCGCCAGCTTGATGGCCGGTTTGTGCACCACCTTGCCTGCGGTGGTGATCTGGGTGGCCAGGACATCCCCCCGATGCTTGCCGCCGTCGTAGGTGCGCCAGAGCACCACGAAGCGCTTGCCGGTCCAGGCCACCGTCGGCTCGAGCTCCATGGCGGCGGTGGTGGAGATCTGGATGTTCCCCAGGATCACCTTGCCCAGCTTGCTCACCAGCGCCCCGATGATGTCCTGGCCGCCGTTGCGGGTGTCTTCCCAGACCACGAGGTAGCTGCCGCCGCCGTGGACAGCGGAGACCCGGTACATGCCCCCCGTGGCACCTGTCGCCAGGGGGAAGGCGGCCCCGGTGGTCTTGCACGCGCCGTCCACGAAGCGCCCCTGCACGATGGCCTTGTTTTTAACGGTCCAGACCGCCAGGTAACTGGCGCCGTCGGTGGCCAGATCGGCATTGTAGAGGGTGGTCGGAGCGACGCTGATGGCCGCCTTGCCCAGCAGCGCCCCGGCGGTGCTCAGCTGGCGCGCCAGGCCGGTGCTTCCCAGGATCAGGTGATGGGTGCCGTTGAAGGCCACCTTCGGCTGGCTGGCCATGGATTTGACGGACGTGGCGGGGTACTGGACCGTGCCGGCCTGGGTCACCCCGGCGGCCCCCATGGCGTAGGGCAGGCCGTTGCCAGTGTAGCCCCACACCGCCATGTAGTCCTTGCCGTCGCTGGACACCGTCGGCCACTGGCGCTGGCCCACGTTGTGCACGAGGAAGGGCGCGGAGGCGGCGCCGGTGGTGTTGAGCATCGCCCCGCGGATATATCTGTCCTGGTCCCAGACCACGAAGAAGCCGCCGCTGCCGGTGGCCACCCGCACACTGTGGATCTTGCCGATCTTGCCGGTGGACAGAATGGCCGGGGCCCCGAGCTTGTAGCAGGCCTGCAGATCCAGCGCGCAGCTGGAGCACCCGATGACGCCCCCGGTGAAGCCCTGGGTCTTGCAGGTCTTGCCACCCAGCAGGGCACCGTCGCACAGCTCGGCGGGATCCAGCTTGCCGTTGCCGCACTGGCTCATGTCGGGCAGGGCCTTGTCCAGCGCAGCTTTGTCGGGCGCGGAGCTGTCGACCGGCGGCAGGTCCAGCCGAGGCGCGTCCGGACCCGGCAGGTCGGGCTGCGAGCGATCCAGTGGGGGCGCGTCGGGGCGGGCCGCATCCGCCGGGCCCCGGTCCGGTCCGCCGTCGGGGGTGGCCTTGCCGCAGGTGCCGGCCGCGTTGCACAGGCGGCTCTGGCACTCCTGGTCCCTGAGGCAAGGCTGGCCATCGCGGACCTTGCCCGACCGGCAGATGCCGCTGACACAGTTGAAGCTGGAGCAGTCGCCATGACCCGAGCAGCTCTCCCCCTGGGACTTTGGCCTGGGCGAGGCGCAGATGCCGCTATGGCAGACGCGGTCGACGCAGTCGTTGTTGAAGGTGCACTGCGCGTTGGCTGGCAAGCCGGCCGGCTCGTCGGAGCACGCCCACGCGCCGGCCAACGAAGCAGCGGCCAAGATGCAGATAAACCTGATGAGCCTGGTCCCTCTCACGTCCCCTCCTCGAAACCGCTAGAGCTATCAGTATTTGATTCCCGGATAGTGCGATTCTATTTCAATCTGCTCCAGGGCGGAAAGCGCGAATCATGGCCGAAACCGCATGCGGACCAGCAGTCGCCGGGCAGGCGTGAGGGGCAGCGTCGCGCAGTGACCTTCCAGTCGTCCACCCTGCCGCACGTGTTGACCCAGCACTTGTTCTTTCCGGTGCCGTTGGTGGTGCCGATGCCGAAGCGGATCGGCTTGCCCGAGGCGGAGAAGTCCGGGTTCAGCGCGCCGGTTCCGCCGTGGCGGGTGAAGTCGGTGGCCTTGAGGCCCTTCCAGACCAGGCTGTGCCAGGTGTCCGGCTTGGTGGTCTTGCTGTACAGCGGCCCGCCGAAGTAGTTGCCCGCCTGGTGCAGCATGGCCTTGTAGCCCACGGACCCCACCGTTCCGCAGTCCACCCGCGACGAGCGGGTTCACTAGGATCATCCAAATAAGAAGGCCGCTGACGAAGCCAGCGGCCTTAACAAAGTGGGTGAGCGACGGGATTTGCCTGCGATGTGAAGAATTCCACGCAGTGGAATTCTTCATGTGCAGCGACGAGCAAGGCGAAGCCTGCGCAGTCCACCCGCGACGAGCGGGTTCACTAGCCTCATCCAAATAAGAAGGCCGCTGACGAAGCCAGCGGCCTTAACAAGGAGGGTGAGCGACGGGATTTGAACCCGCGACCACCGAGGCCACAACCCGGTGCTCTACCAGCTGAGCTACGCCCACCATATTCAGTTTTTCCACCCCACCACCAGACCCACAATTCGACGCCGGAGTATGTCCAGCAGCCCCGGGCGCGTCAAGGCAAAACAAAGCACATCCGCTCTCCCGGTGTCACCACAGCACGCCTGGCAGGACTCGAACCTGCGACCGCCGGATTAGAAGTCCGATGCTCTATCCATCTGAGCTACAGGCGCATCTTGAATCCACCGCCTTACGACGACGGCAGAATATGTCTTTTTAGCGCCTGCGCTGTCAAGGATCCCGGGAGATCGTCAGGACTCGACTGCGATGTGAAGAATTCCGGCCGGAGCCGCAGGCGCAGGGCGGCATTCTTCACATGCAGCGACGGAGGCGTGGCCGGAGGCCCGCCGAAGTCCACCTGCGACCGCCGGATTAGAAGTCCGATGCTCTATCCATCTGAGCTACAGGCGCATGCTACCTCTTGCCGCTCTCTGACGGCGCATGAGTATTCCCTGGCCCCCCGTACCCGGTAAAGCCCGTGATCTGCCCACGCGCAGAAGGTTGCGAATCCTCCAACCCGGACCTACCCTTTGACCCATGACGCGCTCCAAAAAACAGTGCGACAACCTGGATCGCATGGCCCGTGATGGCAACCTGGACGAGGAGATGTTCACCGCCCTGGCCGAGTGCATGGCTGACGACCTGCGGCGGTTCGCCCGATCGCGCTGTGGCGACCGCGGCGGCGACGTGGAGGACATCACCCAGGACGCCATGCTCGCCGCCCAGCGCTACCTGCACAGCTTCCGCGGCGAGGCGTCCCTGCGCACCTGGCTCTACCGCCTGGTGCTCTCCGCCTGCTCCCGCAACCGCCGCGGGCGCAAGAACGACCCGAAGCTCCACAGCTCGCTGGACGACTCGCCCATGGATCAGACCCCGGGCACCGAGGACCCGGAGCTCTCGGTAATGATGGAAGAGAAGCTGTCCGCCCTGCAGCAAGCCATCGAGCACCTGCGCGACCAGGACCGCGCCATGCTGCAGGCGGTGGAGTGGCAGGGCCACAGCCTGGCCGAGGTGGCGGACCAGCACGACCTGTCCGTCTCGGCGGTCAAGTCGCGCATGTTCCGCATCCGCCAGCAGCTCAAGGAGCAGCTGCTGGGCAAGTTCAAGGAGCAGGAAGGCGAGGGCTGATCCGAGCCCCGGCCTGATGGAGGTAGACGCGGCATCCTGCCGCGTGGCTCGAAGCGGCGTCCCGCTGCTTCTACGTCTCCGCCGCGTCGTCCACGGTCCGCGCGGGCAGCAGCGCCTTCGCGCGGTGCCTGTCCATTACCTCGTGGATCAGCCCCAACACCTTGAGCACGAGGGTATAGGTGGCCCAGGTCCCGAGGGGCCTGAATCGCCGCTTCTCCGCGTGCTTCAGCCAGAGCTCGATCCCCTGACTGACCAGCGCCCGGAACGCGTCCGAGCGTTGCAGGTTCATGGTTGTAAATCGTCCGATGGACTTGGTCTTGTGGAAGCGGCTCAGCCGGGCGTGCTCCTGATCGTCGAGCAGGAAAGCCTGCCAGCGCGCGTCCACCTCCTGCTCGCCAAAGAAATCCTCCACCGGGCCCCGGTGCAGCACATGCAGCGCGCTCAACAGCTCCTGCAAGGGAGGCAACATCGGGTGCATCTCGCTGTCGACGGCTGCACCACCCGGGCACTGGAGCGTCAGCCCCGTGCCCGATACAAGCATGTCGCCGCGCTTGAACTGCAGGTGCGCCGCGAGGAAACGAATCACCTCTCGCGGCCACTTCACGCCGGCCGGGAGCAGGTTCTTGATGATGAAGGCGAGCCGCGCATCCCGCTCGGGGTGCTCCAGGGCGGCTCGCCATTTATCCACGGCGTAGCGCAGATCCTTTATCCCCGCGGCCTGCTCGATGGTGGTCATCTGGAAGATGGGGTAGTTCTCCATCCCCGCGAATGATTTGCAGCTGAAGTACGCCTGCGCCGCGTGCTGTTCGGCGCCGTCAAAGAAGCTCCGCGCCGTGGTCAAGAAGGCCTGATCCAGCGCTTCCCTGGGCTTGGCCAGCGCGACATAGCTCAGGGCGTTGGAGAGGGTGACGCGCATGTACGGAATCGCCTGTTGATCCAGAATCTCGGTCACCGCCTTGCTCGCCGCCGTCCACTCGGCCATCAGGCGGGTGAAGCCGAGGGTGCTGACGAACCCCGACTTGACCGAGGGGAGCGTCGTGCCGGGCTCGGCGGGCTGCCGGGTATAGCTGCCGTAGATGCGCCAGAATTCGTCGGGCGCGGGGCTGTCCGGGCCCAGGTACTTCAGCACGAGCCGGAGCTCGGCGGGGTCCTCCGGTCCCGGCGAGATGAGCTGCTCGAGGGTCCGCCCGCTCAGCACCGGGGACCTGTCCATGGACTCGGCCACCTTCTTGCGGCCCACGGCCAGGACCACGGGGAACACCATGGCGAGGCTGGCCCAGGTCAACGGGCGCGTAACCATGCGCCAGACCGGTCCGCCGCGCCCGCCCACCACGGGGAGCCGGCAGGCCCAGTCCAGGAGCGTCCTGAGCAGGGGCAACACCACGCCCTCCGTCTTGCGGAAGTGCACCGTCAAGATCCGCAGGGCCAGATCGAGCAAGGGCCCCACCGCCCGGCGTCTTCGCACCAGGCTCCACAGCCCGCTCAGGTGGTCATTGAAGTGCGCCTGGAGCTGCTCGAGGGCGCTCCCCTCACCGTTGATGGCGCGGGTGCACATCAGAAACAGCCGCTCGGACGCCTGGGCAGTGCACACCGGCCGCCCCCACTCCATGGCGCCCAGCAACAGATCGGTGCGGTCAGTGGCCTGCGCCGCGCGGGCCGCCACCTGGTACGTCATGTCCGGCACCACGTGGCGCCGCTGCCGCCGCTCCGCGTCGAACAGCTGCTCCAGCAGGCAGCCGCTCCCGGCCGCGAGGTCCGCGGCGTACTGGCGAAAGATCTCCACCATGAAGGCCGCGCTGTCCGGCTCGCCCCGGGCGAGGAGCGCCTCCATGAGCGCGCGCAGGGTGGACACCTTGCGGTCCGCGGCTTCGAGGGGGGCGAAGCGGATCTCCGACGAGGTCATCAACCGGTCCTCGCTGTTGATGTGCTCGTACTCCCCGTCAAGCAGGTAGAAGTCGGTGATCAGCGACAGGTAGACCCGCGCCGCCTCGCGGAGCTGTGGGTTGGCCAGCGCCTGCCCGAGCTCCTCGGCTCGCTGCTCGAGGCTGACCTCTCCTGCTTCGTGGCGGATGGCCAGGTACACCCCCAGCACCGTGGTGAAGAAGCGATCATGCGCGAAGCGCACCGCGAGCTCGCCGCTGGTCAGCTCCACCTCGGTGAGCACGCCCTCGTCGCGCAGGTAATCGTAGGTGTTCAGCGCGCGCTCCAGCTTCGCCTTCACGAGGCCCCGGCATGTCCGGCACTCCCTGGGCCGGTCCTCCTCGTCGATGACAAACCCGAGGGAGTCCTCGCGGCATTGCGGGTTGGAGCAGCTCAGGCGGAACCCGTCGCTGTAGGGCGCCTCGAACATGTACTGCACCAGGGCGCTCCTGTGGCCGCTGGCAGCCTTCGCCTCGATGACGCTGAAGGGCAGCATGTCGGACCGGCGCTGCCACATCTCGGCCACCAGCCGCATGAGCAGCGGGCGCCACCGTCGTCCCACCGCCGCGAAGCGGTCCATCAGGATGCGCTCAGTGGCCAGGCCGGCGGGCGGCGCCTCGTAGGTCCTGGCGAAGTACCTGAGGATCAGCGGGTCCTCCAGCAGCTTCTTCAGGCCCTGGTCCTCGATCTCCTCAAGCGGCTTCTTGAGCCGCAGCTCCGGGGTGCCGAACAGCCCCGGGTTCTCCAGGTACAGGCGGTAGGCGCTCTTCAGCTCGTCCGGAGAGAACTTGCCCAGGCGGATGTACGAGCGCTGCTCCCCGTCCTGCCCGGTGGTGGTCCAGCACGCAGCCGGATCGAGCGCGAGCTTGCCCTCCATGCGCTGCCAGAACAGCGTGCGCACGCAGACGATGGTCTTGAGCCAGGCGAAGTCACGCTGACGCTCGGTGCAGAACTCATGGATGGAGCTCAGGAGCTCCGCGCCCCTGGCGTGCTCGTTGGGCGCGTCGAAGATGACCAGCAGCCGCAGGTCCAGGCCAGCTTCATCGCGCAGACGCTGCAGCCCTGACAGGTAGCCGTCGAGCCACTCCGGGTCCACCAGCAGTTCGTCAGCCACGGCGGCCGCGGCGTCGGGGTGCTCCAGCTCCCGGCAGGTGATCTGGAGCACCAGGTGCGGGCTCTGCTCCAGCTGGCTCCGGGTCACCTTGCGCTTGCCCAGGGCCAGCGCCTCCAGCTCCTCGGGGGGCGTGAGGTCGCCCAGCAGCTTGACGCACAGGTCACAGATGAAATTGGTCTTGCCGCACCCCGATGGCCCGGCGATGACCGCCAGCGCCCGGTCCCCCTGCAGAAACCGCTTCACCTCCTCGCTGACGCCCGCCCGCTCGGCGTACATCCGGGGGTGGTACTTGCGGGCCTGGATGTTCTGGCCCACGAGCCCCTCGGTGACCACGCGGGTCCTGGCCCACAGCCCCTCCAGGCTGGGGTTTTGCTGGTTGCTCTTGCGCTGCTGCTCCTCGGCGTGCCGGCGCCTGTCTGCCTGCTGGCTCCCGAGGCTGCGGATGATGGCGCGGTAGTCGTCCAGGTTCTCCTGCTCGAAGCGGTAGATGTCACCGAGCAGGTAAAGGATCTTCTTCGACTTCTTGCTCTCGAACAGCAGCAGGTCCTCGTCGTCCTGCTGGATGCGCACCAGCCAGAGGAAGATGGACAGGGGCAGCTGCTGCTCTCCCCTGACGATGCAGAACCTGCCCTCCGCCGGCGGCTTGCCGGGCGTCCCCGCTGCCGGCTCGAAGTCCTCGGACGACGGGCCGTGGCAGCGCAGCAGGTCGCCGTGGAGCTGCCCCACGAGGTTCGCCTCCTGAACGAAGCTCACCCGGCGCAGCATCTTCTCCAGCACCACCGACCACTTCTCGAACTTGGCGCGCGCCTCGGGCTCCTCGCACCAGATGTCAGGGTGCACCAGCAGGTTGCGCTCCTCGATGAGCCCACCGGCAGCCAGCCAGTCCGCCTTGGCCTTGTTCTTCCTGGCCTTGCCCCGGAACAGCTCGGCGGCCTCCGGGGCGAACAGGTCCTCACCCAGGTGGGTGGCGATCTCCCTGAAGAACTGCATCCAGTGACCGAGGGACGGCTTGTCCAGGTGCTGGATCAGCAGGTGGTCGATGGCGTCAGAGCGCTGGGCTTCGGCGCGTCCCAGGTAATCGTTCAGCGTCATGACGCCCAGGTACTTGAGCGTGGTGGAGTAGCACTTGATCAGGTCACGGATGCGGAAGCCCCACTTGAACCGCTCGTCCTCCTGCCTGGACCAGATCCGATTGTAGGTATAGGCGATGGGGTACGGATAACGCAGGATGCCTGGATCGGGTGAGTCGACGGGCAAGGGCCCCCTCCTGTGCCAACGCCTGGCCTGGTTGTGGCGGAACAGCCGATTCTATCACGCGCCGGCCTCGGACCCGGACCCGGGACGACATCTGAGGTAAACTCGTCACACCTGATGTTGCTCAAGCTCTGGACATCCCTCGACCAGCGCCCGGTGTGGCAGGCGCTGCTGCTCGGGCTGGCGCTGGCGGCGCTCATCGAGGCGGTCACTTGCCTGTTCCGCTTCGGGCTCGGCCTGCAGTCCACCCGTGACACCGCGTGGCTCGCGCGCTTCACCTTCGGCTACCGGATCCACCACGGCTACATCGGCGCGCTGCTGCTGCTCGGCGCGGTGCTGCCGGGGCCGGGCGCCTGGCGCAACATGCTGGTGGCGGTGGGCGTGGGGCTGGTGGTCTCGGATCTGGTGCACCACTTCATCGTGCTCTGGGGCGTCACCGGCTCCCCCGAGTTTCACATCCGCTACACCGACCGCGGGTAGCAGCGCGCGCCAGGCTCCTACCTGCGCGGCTCTCGCGGCGAGCGCACGCGCCTGCTGTCCATGGCAGGGCCGGGGGGCGGCGGCTGAGGCCGGGCCGCCAGCATGAACAGCGGCACCGACTCGGGCCGCCCGGCGCTGTCGTTCCAGCGGCGCACCTGCACCTCGTCGCCCTTGACGAACAGGTAGGTGAATCGGCGCGCGTCCGGATGCAGGCGGTCCCACGGGTTGTCCACCGAGGTCCAGGTGCCCGAGTTGGCGTAGGTGGCGCCCTGCTCCTCGAGCTGGCGTACATCCACCACGTGGGTGTGGCCCATGAGCACCATCTTGACCCCGGTGAGGTCCGCGATCTTTCCGGCCCGATCCTCCAGCACGTCCAGGGTCCGGTCCACCTGCCGCCGCACCCGCTGACGCCAGGCGCTCACCAGCCACAGCATGCCTCCCATGGAGACCAGCGTGAACAGCACCAGCAGGATCGCCTTGGAGAAGACGCTCTCGGCCAGCTGGATGGTGTTGAACAGCAGCAGCCAGATGTAGAGCGACACCAGCGCGATACCGAGGAAGGAGAGCAGCCGCTTGATGAGCGGCCTGAGCAGCTCCTTGACGAAGCGCAGCTTGGAGGCCTTCATCGGCAGCACCTTGAGGCTCCCCAGCAGCGCGGGCAGCTCGGGTGGATCCACCCGCTGGCGCACGGCGGCCAGGTCCTCGCGCTGGTGGTCCTCGCCCTCGGTGGTGGGCCCGGAGGTCCCGCCCGTGGCCTCGTTGCGCAGGGCCTGGATGAAGAAGGGGTAGCGGTTGCGTACGATGTGCAGCAGGTCGAGCAGGTTGTAGGCCGCCAGGTCGCCGGCCCACTCCTCGAAGGACGCCTTCTTGGGCAGGTACGGCTCGATGCGGCTGACGCCGTTGTAGAAGTAGCGCACGAACAGCGAGCCGAGGGGGTAGTCGAGCACCGGCTCGTCCTCACGGCGACTCAGCCGGTCCGGCAGCAGCGGCCGCAGGGGGTAGCGGATGGAGTTGGACGCCTCGTACTCATGGCCGTGCTCGATGAACACCCGCCCCTGCTCCAGGTAGAACCACTGGTGAAACTCCACCTGCTCGGCCACCTGCGCCGGGGTGGGCCCCCCCTCCACGGAGCTCAGCTGGTTCAGCAGCTCCTGGCGGACCTCGTCGAAGTAGAGCTCCAGATCATGATTGCCGCGGATGATGATCACCCGGTGGCCCGCCGCGATGAAGAAGGCCAGGGCGCGGAAGAAGGTCCTGTGCCCGGCGGCGATCTGCTGCAGCTTGTAGACCGACTTGCCCGCGGTGGGGTTGAGCCCGAAGCGGTGCTCGGCTGCGGAGACCTTGAAGTCCCTGGACTCCTCCTCTCCAGGGACCTTCACCACGGTGAGGAAGTCGAAGACATCGCCGTTTAGCACCAGGGCCAGGCGGTCCGGATCGTCGGAGTAGAGCTGGCGCAGAAAGCCGAGGAAGCGGGTGAACTCGTCGTCGAAGAAGAACTCCTCCATGGGCGAGTAGCGGCCCTGCTCGTTGATCTTGCCCTCTCCCAGGTGCAGGTCGCTTACCACCACCAGGTCGGGGGGCTGCTGCTGTTGTGGCTCGGCAGGCATGGTCGGCTCCAGTTCATTGATTTTCAGCCCAGCCGGGGGGTGGAAGCAAGGGAGGTCGGATCAGGCGCAAAAATCCTTGTTTTCGCTGCCGCCAGGCGTTAATGCCGTTGGCGATGACGCCGACTCAAACGGCGCAGAATCAGGAGGATCAAATGGCTCGCGACTTCAACGCATTCAAGATGGCCCAGAAGCAGTTCGACGAGGCAGCGGAGATGCTTGGGTTGGATCATGGGACGCGGGAATTCCTGCGGTGGCCCCGTCGGGAGCTTCATTTCACCATCCCCCTCAAGCGCGACAACGGGACCGTGGAGGTGTTCCACGGGTTCCGGGTCCAGCACAACGACGCCCGCGGCCCCTGCAAGGGCGGCATCCGGTTCCACCCCGACGAGACCGTGGACACGGTGCGGGCCCTGGCCACCTGGATGACCTGGAAGACGGCGGTGGTGGACATCCCCCTGGGCGGCGGCAAGGGCGGCGTGATCTGCAACCCGCGCCTGCTGTCCGAGCGGGAGCAGGAGCAGCTGTGCCGCGCCTTCATGCGCCAGGTGGCGCGGCTGGTGGGGCCGGTCAAGGACGTGCCCGCCCCGGACGTGATGACCAACCCGCAGCACATGCTCTGGATGATGGACGAGTACGAGAAGATCCACGGCGGCCGCTTCCCGGGCGTGATCACCGGCAAGCCGGTGGGCGTGGGCGGATCCCTGGGGCGCACCGAGGCCACCGGCTACGGCACCATCTACTGCGTGCGCGAGGCCATGAAGCGCAAGGGCATGGAGATCAAGGGCGCCACCGCCTCGTGCCAGGGCTTCGGCAACGTGTCGCAGTACGCGGCCAAGCTGTTCATCGAGCTGGGCGGCCAGGTGCTGGCCGTGTCGTGCTGGGACAACATCGACAAGAAGCCGTACACCTACGCCCGCGCCGGCGGCATCGACGTGGACGAGCTGATGGGGATCAGCGACAAGTACGGCACCATCAAGCAGGACAAGGCGGCTGACCTGGGCTACGAGAAGCTGCCCGCCGAGGCGTGGATCGAGCAGGAAGTGGACGTCCTGATCCCGGGCGCCCTGGAAAACCAGGTCACCGACGAGCTGGTGCCCCGCATCAAGGACTCCGTCAAGATCATCGCCGAGGGCGCCAACGGACCCACAACCCCGGCGGCCGACAAGCTCATCGAGGAGCGCGGCATCTACATGATCCCCGACTTCCTCTGCA
>CAZEFW010000142.1:0-25668 GCA_964511535.1 uncultured Myxococcales bacterium
GAGGACTACTGCGACGGCGAGTACGGCTCCTACGATCAGAGCTGCGACGGCTGGGAGTACGGGGGCTGCGCCTGCGGTGACTGGACCGACAACGACGGGGACGGCGCGATCGATCTGAGCGACCCCGATTGCCTCGACTACTGGGCCACCTCCGAGGGCTGAGCGTCGGCGCTTGGGTGACGCCGATCAAGCTCTGGATGGTAAGTAGTTCTGCCTGCGCGATACGCGAGGACGTGGCATCGTCGGCGTGGGGGGCGGGGCGGGTGAGCCCCCCCCCCGGGCACCCCCGCCAACCCCCCCCCCCCCCCGCCGCGGCGCGGGGGCGGGCGCCGGCCCCCGCCGAGGATGATCCCCCCGAGGCCGCCGAGCTCCGGCAGGTGCTGGCCGAGGCGCAGGGCGATGTAGCGGCCGCTGCCGACACCCTGGGCATCAGCGTCAGCCAGCTGTACCGCCGGGCGCGCAAGTACCGCATCCGACCGGCCCACTTCCGCCCCTGACCAGATCCCTATTTTTTGCCGAACGGGTCGGGCACGTCGGGCACGCTCAGCGACTTCAGGCCCAGGCCGTGGGAGACCTTGTTGCTCTTGTTGCCCGACAGGACGTTGCCCTCACCCAGGGTGGGTGACGCGCCGTTTTCCAGGACGACGGCGAGGTCATTGTCCCGGATGACGGTTCCGCCAACCGAGCCGCCAGCCGCGTCGTAGAGCAGGCCGGCGCGCGCGCTGCCCGAGAACTGACAGCCGGCCAGCGTCACCTGCGCAGAGGCCGCCGCCAGGAGGCCGTCGCCGAAGGTGCCCGACGCGTCCGCCTTGACGCCGGCAACAGCGGTGCGCCTCAGCGAGACGGAGCGCCCGAACACGGACACGCCGGCGGAGTGGCCCCCCTGGACCAGGCTATCGGTCACGGACAGCGCCAGGCTCGGCGCGGCGCCGGCCCTCTTGTTCACGTGCAGTCCCATGCCCAGGGTCCCCGCGGCTGTCAGCTTCGTCCCGCTGATCACCACGCGCTGGAGCTCGCCCGAGGCGTCCTCCATGGCCACGCCCACCATCCGGTTGCCCGCCACCTGGCTATCCACCAGCTTCAGGTTGACCTTCTGCCCGGGGGTCTTCGAAGGCGGGAAGGCGTAGATGCCGATGCCCAGCTTTTTGGTTGTGGGGAGCGCCCTGGTGTCCGAGATGACCGACCGCTCGATGGTGGTGGCGGAGTTGTTCAGCGCGACGCCGAAGGCGTGGTTGCCGGTCACCACGCTATCGGTCAGCTGCAGGTCTGCGCCGGTCCGGAGCGAGGAGACCCAGCTCCGGATCCCCTCGCCGCCGCTCATGTCCTTGCTCGGATAGTTGTCCCTGATCACTGTCCGCGAGACGGTCCCCACGGCATCGCTCAGGAACAGGCCAGCGGTCTGGTTGCGCAGGACCAGGCTGTCGCTGATGGTCACCTTCGGCATCTTGAAGCCCTTGGCCATGGCCACCATCAGCCCCAGGCCGTACGCCTGGCTCGTCGCAGTCGACAAGGTGTCCCGGATGATGGACCGCTTGATCAGGACGTCCGCACTATACGCCTCGATGCCGACGCGCCGGTTGCCGAGGATCACGCATCCATCCAGCTCGAGCCTGGGCCGCTGACGGCTCGCCTCGCCATGCAACGCGTACAGCCCCGCGCCGGAGCCGCCCGGGTCCAGGGTGTCGCGCACCACCGTGCGCGTCAGCTTCGCCTCCGAGTCCAAAACCGCGAGGCCCCACTTGCCGTTGCCGTCCAGCAGGCAGTCGCTCAGGGACACCCGGGACGGCGTGGCCGACTGCATCAGGATGGACGAGAGCACCCCCACCCCCAGGCCGCCGGCGCTCGTCCCGGTGCGCCGCACCACCACCCGCTCCAGCGTTGCCGTGGAGGCGTGCAGTGCCACGCCCACCCCCTGGCTCGAATCCACCAGGCTGTCCCGGAGGGTGAGCTTGCCCGTGGACATGTAGATACCCTGGTTCAGGCTCTTGCTCACGATGATCCGTTCCAGGGTCAGGTCCACGCCCTGCACCTCGATCCCCTTGCCCTTGCTCGTGACCGTCACGCCGCGCATCACGGATCCGGAGGCCCACTTGTGCGCCCGGACCGCGGGGTCCTTGCCGCCGCCGGTGATGATCACCTTGGCCGCGCAGCGGCCCTCCAGGGTCACCTTGCGGAACAGCTCCACCTGCTCGTCGTAGGTCCCCGCGGCCACCGCGATGGGCGCGCCGGCCTTGCCCTTGGTCAGCGCGGCGTTGATGGTGCGGTACGGGCTGGCAGCGCTGCCGTCGCCGCCGGTGGCCGCGGCCTGATCCACATGGATGGTGTCGGCGGCGGTCTTGAGCCTGCCGTAGGTCCCGCTGCCACAATCGCCCACCGGCTGGCAGGTGGCTTTGCCTGGCACGGCCATGGTGGCGCCGGTGCACTTGCCGGATGGCAGCAGCGGCTCGCACCAGCCGTCGGCGGTCAGCTTCCAGCCTTTGCTGCACTGGGTGGGCGGGCCCACGGCCTTGCACCCGCCCCCGGGCACAGGCACCTCGTTGGCCTTGCAGGTGTCCATCACCGGCACGCAGGCCGGGCCCATGGCCCTGAGCCCGGCCCCGCAGACGCCAGCGTCTGGCGCGGGGACGCCGGCGTCGCTGGTGTCGCCCGGAGCGTCAGAGCAGGCTGCGGACAGAGCCGCGGCGGCCCAGAGCATCAGCGTGCGGGGGGAGAGCATGGGACCATCATAATTCAGCAGGGAGAGGGGCCGCCAGGGAGGAGGGTGCGGCAGGGATGAAGCGAATGTCAGCGACGACGACGGGCGGCCAGGCCCAGGACCATCAGCACCATCATGATGCCGGCGGCGGCCGGGTCGGCGGCGCCCGCGCCGGTCAGCGAGCAACCGCCGGTGGTGGGCTCCGGCTCGGTGGGCTGGCCCGGATTGGTCGGCTCGGGCTGGGTCGGCACGGCCGGAGACGGCTGCTCGTCCCGGGCGGTGAGCACGAACAGGGTGACCCAGTCGCTGGCCAGGTTGCCGGCGTTGTCCCGGGCGCGCACTCGCAAGTAGTGAGTCTGGCCGTTGAGCACCTCGGGCACGTCGTAGGCGGAGGTGATGGTCTCGAGAGCGCTCGTGCCGTCGGCGAAGGGGCCCCAGTAGACCAGGTAGCTCTTGATGCCGCTGGCATCGCTGCCCGCGTCCCAGGTGAAGTCACAGTCGGTGATGGCGGTGGCCACGCCGCTGGTCGCGCCGTTGGCGTCCGTGGCCGCCGCGGGGTTCTTCGGCGCGGTGTTGTCCACGGTGACGCTGCCCACGGCCAGGCCCTGGTTGTTACTCTCCGCAGGCTCGGGCACCGAGGCGCCGCTGTCGGCCAGGCAGCCGATGTAGTAGGTGCCGTCGGCCATGCCGGCGGGCAGTATGCCGTTGACGGTGTACAGCGAGGAGTCGCCCGCTGACAGGCTGCTGTAGGTGGCGCCGCCGATGAGGTGGTCGCTGTAGGTGATGTCGGTGTTGAGCGAGGCGTAGCAGTCCACGTCGAAGCCGCCAGCGCTGGCGCCCCCCAGGTTGGTGATCGTGAAGCTGACGTCGATCTTGTCGCCGGCGCGCATGAGACCTGACACCGTGCTGCTCATCGACAGGGCCAGATCCGCGCTGCCGTTGATGGCCACGGCCGCCACGTCCTGGGCGCCGGTGGTGTTGTTGGCCTTGGCGTAGTCCGCAGCCTGGATGATGACGCCGAGGTGGTAGGTGCCGGTGGGCAGATCCGCGGCCAGGGCGCTGGACAGGCTGGAGGGGAGCACCAGCTGGCTGGCAGTGTGTCCGGCGATCTTGGAGGCGGGGAAGTTGTAAGAGCCGACGAGGGTGTCGGCGCTGGAGATGGTCTTGTCGGTGGAGAGGTACAGCTTGGCCACGAGGTTGCCGGAGTAGGCCTTATCGGAGCGGTTGAACACCAGCACGGAGGCGCCGGCGATCTTGCTCCCTGCGCTGGCGGTGCTGGCCGCCTTGACCCTCATGGGCACCAGGTCCGCGGAGGGCGGGTTCATGCCGGTGCGCGCGGCGGAGATTCTGTCGAACTTGTCCTTGTTGATCCGGGTTACGCCGGAGCCGTAGGGCGCCGAGAGGTAGGTGTGAGAGTGGACTCCGTAGACATGCCCCGCCGGAGAGTTGACGCCGCCTCCGCTCATGCCGCCGTAGCTGTTGACCTTGTTGTACAGGATGCCGCCGTTGACCGAGTCGAAGGTGCCTGACTGGCTGTACAGCTGCTGGCCGTTGTACGGCTTGGCGGCCGGGTAGCCGGTGCGCGCGAAGCTGTTGCCTGTGTAGAACTTGCCGTCGGGGTCGTGGCCGTAGCCGAACCAGCCCACCAGGGCGCCGATGGGGCGGTCCAGGGTGAGGATGGCGAAGTCATCGTCGTAGTTCTTCTTGTTGATCCAGCCCGGCATGTGGATCTTGCCCACCGCGGCCGCCTTGCCGAAGGGCATGCTGCCGTAGTGATATCCGGGGACCACCTCGATCTTCTTGGGCTCGCCTGCCTTGTGGTCGTAGACGCAGTGTCCGGCGGTGACCACCAGCGAGTGGCCCACCAGGGCGCCGGAGCAGACGCCGATCATGCCGGACTTCTTGGTCATGAAGATCTTCACCGTCTGGGCCCATCGACCCGAGGTGGGGCTGGTCACCTTGGCCAGCGGGCTGAACGCGTACAGGTCCATGGGCGGGGCCACCGCGCCGCTGGCGGTCATGCCCTGCGCCGGGGCGGTATGGGTGGCGTCCACAGGGCGGGGATCGGCCAGGGTCGCCGTGGGGGGCGCGGTGCGGGCGGGCATGGGGATGGGCCGGGCGGCGCGCAGCTCGGGGCGAACCTTGGGGACCGCCCTGAGCGCGCTGTTGCTGTCGTCGCCGAGGACCGGCGCCAGCGCCGAGGTGGGCGCCGCCGCGGCAGCAGCGGGCAGGGCGAGGCTGGCGAGCAGGACGGCAATGCGGGTGAGCAGGTTCGCGGTGATGCGCAGGTTCTTCATGGTGGCCTCCGTGGTTTCCCCCTACCCATTGCAGGGCTCGGGCCAGAAGCAGCCACCTGGATTTGTTCTTTACTTACGGAGTCTTAAACACTCCTCTTGCCATCGCCCCGCCGCAACTGCGCCACCGGCGCGCCACTTTTTCGCGTCCACGCCAGCGCCGCCACGACCGCCGCCACTGCTCCGCCGCCTCCACATCCGGCCATGGCTACATCTTCGTGGGTGCTGCGGGCATCCAGATCGGGTCCGGGTTGATGCTCAGCGCGTCTGCGGCCGAGACATTCACCGGCGCCAGGGCCGCGCCGCCCTTGTCCTTGTTGCCGGTGCCCGTGACCTTGGCGCCGCTCTGGGCGTAGATGCCCTTGTCCGCCTTGGGATCCTTGCGGTCCACGGTGCAGTTGCTGATGCTCCCCTCCGACGCGTCCACCACCACCGTGGCCCGGCCGTTGCGCGCCAGGTCAACGCCGTCCACGGTGAACTTCGACCCCTTGAGCACCTGCACCCCGTCGCCCATGGTCACCTTCTTGCCGCCCACAGCCATGAGTCCCGAGACCGTATTGGAGATGGCTCCGCCCTTGACGCTCACCGCCTCGGCGCCCGTTCCGCCCAGGCCGATGAGGCCGTTGGCGTCCAGGGTGTTCTTGTCCAGCGAGACCTTCAGCCCGGCGGCGGCGCTGACCCGCTGCAGCCAAACCCCGCGCTCGGCGTTGCTCGAGATGGTGTTGCCGGTCAGGGTGGCGCTTGATGTATCCAGGACCATGCCCTGGCCCGCGACGCCGGTGACGGAGCTGGCGCTCATGGTCAGCGCGGCCGGGTGAAAATCACCGGGGGCATACGGCGGATTCTTGGCGGAGAACGCCTGGACCTGGATGCCCCGGGCCACGCCCGCCACGAGCTTGCCGCCTGAAACCGCCACCTTCGCCAGGGTGGCGCGGGTCCCCACCAGGGCCACGCCCACGCCAAAGTTGCGGGCCACCTCCACGCCGGTGACCACGCTGGGGCCCAGCGCCTTGCACGCGGCCACGTTGGAGCAGGCCAGCAGCGCGCCGTAGGCGAACTTGGCCGCCTTGTCGCCGTTGTCCAGCATGGCGCACGAGGCCAGGTCCACGGTGGAGTCGGAGGCAAACAGGCCGATCTGCGGGTTGTGCTGCAGCAGCACCCGCTCCAGCCTGGCGCCGCTGCCCTTGGCCAGGACCACGCCCATGGCCGAGGACGTGGAGGCCCCGCCCACCTTGCCGGCCAGGGTCTTGCGCACCGTGGTCCGCCTGATGGTCAGCTTCGTGGCGGCGCTGGCGAAGATGCCCACGCCGGTGGCCGCGGAGATGGACACGCCCTCCACAGTCAGCCCGCTGGTGCCGTTGATGGCCAGGCCGATGCCGGTCCCGGTCATGCCGAGCCCGCGCACTGATCCGCCGCTGCCGTCCTTGAACAGGAGCGCCCAGCCGGCCCCGGCAGCCGGGGTCAGGGTGGTGCCAGTGGGTCCCACCCCCAGAACATGAACCCCGCCGGAGACCACGGTGGTCGCGGCCACCTTGTGCGTCCCTTCACCCAGCAGGATGCAGTCCCCCGGGCCCGCAATCTTGGCCGCCTCGCCCAGAGCGCCGAAGGGGGACGCGGCGGTGCCGGAGCCCGTCGTGGCGACCGCGGACACGTGATAGCTCTTCTTGCAAGAGACCGACTTGTCACCACAATAGCTGCCTTCACACCGACGTGAGGTCGAGAGCAGTCCGGCGCAGCTGCCGTCTGCCATCACGTGGCCGTACCCCTCGGGGCAGGAGACCAGAGTCTCCTCGCCGTTGCACCCCGAGGCCGCGGCGGCCAGCAGGAGCGCAGGCGCCAGCAGGGACCAGGCCCGAGCATGGTTCACAACTTTGTTCATCTCAATAATCTCCCCTCTTCGCGTCACTTCTTGTTGCAGCGATGGCTTGCAGGCGGCCCCCGGCGCACGGGCAAGCCCCCCTCCCACACCACCGGGACCTGGCGCCAGACCGATGCGAGCAGGTCGCACGCCGGCGTGTTGAACAGGGACAGGTCAAGGTCGATGCTGTCTCCCAGGTCCGTGGCGGCCACCAGCCGGTCCTCCTTCATCACCAGGTACTCGACGGATCCGTGCAACCTCGATTGCTTGAGCAGCGAGCCATTGGACAGGTCCCAGATGCCCACCACCCCGTTGGCGAAGCCGGCCACCAGGGTGCCGGCCGGCCCCTCGGTCAGCCTGACGACCGGGCTGGAAGGGGTTGAGTCGAACGCGAAAGCAGGTCTCGGGCCGCCTTTACGCGTGGGGACCAAAGCGATGGTCCCCTCTGCGTAGCCCAGGGCGAACCAGCGCCCCGCAGCCAGCAGCGCCCGGACGTCCTTGCCCACCTCAACCGAGGCGCGCTGCCTGGCCTGGCGGTCCAGAGAAATGACCTTCCCGCCCGCGGCCACCAGGGCGCCGTCGGCAGCGCGCGCCATGGCGGTGGCCCCCAACAGCAGGTCGCGGTAGGCGCCCGCACCGTCGAGCAGCCCGACAGCGCGGCGGGTTAGCGCCAGGCACGCGCCGGGCAGGCCGAGCACTCCTTCGAGCCCGGGCACCACCTCGCGGGCCCTGGCGCGCGCGCCGTCTCCGTCCCAGAGCTCCACGGCCCCGCTCAGGGTCCGGATGCACACGGTCGCGCCGTCGGGCGAGGTGGCGACTTGCAGCGCGTGCTGAGCCGCGGATTTCTGCCATGGCTTGAGCCCCGAGACCCCGCCCCCGCCGATCTTCCGCCAGCCGCGGTGGGTCAACCAGCGGGCCGGGGCCGTGGTCAGCGCGGCGGTGCGCCAGTGTGGACGGCCATCCCGAGCTCGCCAGGTCCGGACGGTCCCGTCGTCACCCGCAGTTACCACCAGCTCCCCCCGGGGTCCAAAGGCGATGTCGTTGACCTCCGATCGGTGCCCGCGCAGCGCCACCACCTTGTCGCTCTTGGGGGACAGGAGCCGGCCCACCTGGGCCGCTCCGGCCGCTCCGACCTCCATCCCGACCGGCGCATGTGCCACCCGGTAAACTCGCGACTTGCCCTTGCTCAGCACCTCGCTCTTGCCCGATGCGAGGTCCCAGGAGAGCACGGCACCGTCCCAGGCGCCTGACACCAGCCGCCGGCCATCCCCGCTGAAAGACAACCCGTAGACATAGCCCGCGTGGCCGCCGGACAGGGCCCGCCCCCTGCCTGTCCGCGTGTTCCATAGCCGGATGGTCTTGTCCGCCCCCCCGGACGCCGCGGTCCGCCCATCCGGGCTCGTCGCCACCACCAGCACCGGCGCAGTGTGTCCCTCGAGGCGGGCGCGCTCCTTGCGGCTGGCGAGATCCCACAGCCGCACGGTGCGGTCCTTTCCGCCTGAGACGACGGCGCTGCCGCCCGCTGTGAAGGCGAGGTGGAAGACAGCCCCGGCGTGTCCTGTCATCACCCCTCGCCCTTCTCCGGACCGCGGGTCCCAGAGCCGGATCGTGCCGTCCTGCCCGCCCGAGGCCATCAGCGCCCCGTCCGGCGAGAAGGCCACGGTCATCACGGCGTCGGTGTGGCCCTCGAGGGCCCGGACGGCGCGCCCGCTGGCCAGGTCCCAGATCCTGACCGTCTTGTCCTCACTGGCCGAGGCGACAGCCTTGCCGTTCGGGCTGATGCGCACAGCGTTGACGCCCGCGGAGTGCCCGCCTGCGCCCTCCGCCTGCTGCCTGCCCTCGGCGTGCCACAGGCGGACCGTCCCGTCCCAGCTGCTGGAGGCGATAATTGCCCCCGCGCTGCCATACGAGAGGCCGGTCACGGAACCCTCGTGGCCGCGCAGGGTCGTCAGCTGCGCGCCGCTGTCCAGGCGCCAGGTGCGGATGGTCCTGTCCCAGCTCGCTGACGCCAGCTCCTGTCGACCTGGCCGAAACGCCACAGCCGTCACCCGGCCACGGTGCCCGGCGAGCATCCTCGCCCGGGCCCCCGTTGCCACGGTCCAGAGCTTGATGGTGCCATCGTGACCGCCCGTGGCGAGGGTGCCGCCGTCGTCGCTGAAGGCCATGGCAGCCACCGGGCCCTTGTGGGCAACGATCCGCCGCGTGAGCGCGCCAGCGCCGCTGTCCCAGAGCCGCACCGCGCCAGACATGCTGCCCGAGGCGATGATCCCACGCGGCCCGAACGCGACGCTGCGAACCCCCGCCTTGTGGCCCTCGAGCGCACGTACCGGCGCGCCAGTGGCGACCCTCCAGAGACGGATAGAGCGGTCCACGCTGCCCGAAGCGAGCACCTTGCCGTCGACGCTGAAGCTCAGCGCGAGCACCGGGCCGCGGTGCCCCACCAGCTCCACGGACGTGCCGCGCGACGGCTCCCAGAGCCGCACCTGGCCGCCGATGTCTGCCGACGCGAGGCGCGCCCCGTCCGGCGAGTAGGCCACGGAGAAGACCTGATCCTTGTGGCCGCGCAGCACCTGCAAGGCCCTCGTGTCCACGTCGAACAGGCGCACCGTGCGGTCCTGGCAGGCCGCCGCCGCCGTCTTGCCGTCCGGCGAGAGCGCCACCGCCTGCACCCGCGCGCCCATGGACGCCTTCCAGAACAGGGGCGATCGGCTCAGCCGCCACCACAGGGCCCTGGACGAGGGGGTCACCTCGATCTCCAGCGAACTGCGCAGCTTCGCCCGCGCCTCCAGCAGCTCGCCCCGGGAGTGGGCGGCGCGCGCGCCCTCCCGCTGCGCCTCGGCGAGCCGACGGCGCGCCTCGGCGCCCTGCTGCTCGGCGCGGTCCTTCTGCCGGCTCACCTCCCGGTTCTGCCCGGCGATGACCAGCGCTGCCACCACCGCGATAATGGCCGCGGCCGAGGTGGACGCCATGAACGCCACGAGCCGGCGCTTGCGCCGCCTCAGGCGCCCCTGCTCCTTCGCCCTGCCGGCCTCCAGGAAGCGCCGAACATGCTCGGGCGCCTCGGTCGAACAACGCTCGAAGGAGCGCAGCGCATCCGCCAGGGCCTCGCCGTACCAGACCTCCTCCTCGCGACACCCGCGCTTGATCCACAGCTCGGCGGTCTGCCCCACCTCTGTGAGGAACGCCAGATCCCCGCGGGACTCGTCGATCCAGCGCGCGAGCTGCTCCCAGCCGGAGATGAGCGAGTCGTGGACCAACTCCACTTCACCCTCGTCCTCGCCGCCACGGGACTTGCTCACCAGGACCATCTTGGCGCTCACCAGGCGCTGCAAGATCGCCTCGCCCTGGGCTGGCAGCCCCTCCAGGAGCTGGGTGCGCGGAACCACCCGGCGGGTCCCCTCGGGCGTCACCAGCCGCAGCAGAAGGTCCCGCGCCTGGCGTATCTCCGCCGAGGAGAGCCCCTGGAGCACCGAATCTGCGTGTCGCGCGAGCGCTCCAGTGACGCCCCCATGGCCTCGTAGGTGGCGCGCATCAACAACTTCTCGATGGTGTTGCGCTCCTCCCACAGCATCCGGGTGGCCACCTGGAGCATCGGCAGGCACGCTGCCTCTCCCTGCACCTCGGCGATCATCTCCTGGACCATGAAGGGGTCCTCGTAGGAGTACCCGGCAGCCTTGACCGGCTCGGTCAGGATCTCCTCCAGCGCCTGCTTCTCGGGGCTCCGCAGCACGGTGACCCGGCTAAGAGCGTTGCGCGCGATGGGCCCCTCGGCCATGCGCCCGAGGAAGTCGTCCCGCAGGGTGAAGATCACCCGCACAGGGCTGGTGGGATCGTCCGCGGCGGCGCAGATCGCGTCGGTGAACCGGCGCCTGGTCTCCTCCTGTTGCGCCAGGCTATAGACCTCCTCCAGCTGGTCGACGAACAGCAAGACCCGGGCCTGCTCCTCGTCAGCCAGGTGCTGCAGGAAGAGCGCGAGCTTGCCCGGCGCGTTGCCCAGTTGTTCGGCCAGGAAGGCCCTGGCCTCATGTCGCCCTCGAGCTGACGCGTCCTTACCGGAGCCGGAGTCGGCGAGCGTATCGTCCAGCCCGGCTTCGGTTCGCCAAAACGAGAGGCTGCTCTCCCAGATGGAATCGGTCCCCTGCCCCACCAGCGCTGCAGCCAGCGCGAGAAACGGCTCCGCCCCGGGGCGCATCTTGATCACGCGCCATTCGCCCTGTTCCCGCAGGCGCGGCACCACACCGGCCATGACGAAGGAGCTCTTTCCGGCGCCGGAAGGGCCGACCACCGGCAACACGGGCTCCTCCCTGAGGCGCTCCACAAAGGCAGAGACCTCTGCGGAGCGGCCGAAGAAGGCTCCGGCGCTGCGCTCCGTGAACGGCAGCAGCCCGGGGAAGGGGCTCTCGTCTTCCGGGACGCCCTTTTTGCGGTCACCGGACAGCAGCGGCTCGATCTGGCTCGAGACCTCTGCGGCCTGGGGGCGGTCCCTGGCTGCCTTCTCCAGGCAGTCCAGGATCAGCTTCGACAGCTCGGGCGGCATCTCCGGGCAGAGCTCCCGTGGCGGGACGGGAGCGCGACCGCAGGTATTGAGCGCCATCTCCTTGATGGAGGCGCCAGTGAACGGCGGCGCCCCGGTGACCATCTCGTAGAGGATCACGCCCAGGGCCCAAATATCGGTGGTCTTGGTGACGTCGAAGCCGTCCCACTGCTCGGGCGCCATGTACCCTGGCGATCCCTTGAAGGCGTTGTTGTCGGTGACGAACGGCTCGAGGATACCGGTATCCTCGAGCTCGGCGACGAGCCCCCCGGCGAAGGTCTCGGCGGACAGCAGCTCCTGGTCGTGCAGCACCTTGGCGATGCCGAAGTCGAGAACTCGCAGCCGGCCATCACGCGGGATGAAGATGTTCTCGGGCTTCAGGTCGCGATGCAGGATGTTTCGCGCGTGCGCTTCCTGCAGCGCCGACGTCACAGCCAGGGCGATGCGCAGCGACTCCTTGACCCCCAGCGGCCCCTCCTTCATTCGTTGCCGCAGGTTCTGCCCTTCCAGATATTCCAGCGCCAGGTAGGGGCACCCCTCGTACTCGTCCACCGCGTAGATGGTCACGATGTGGGGGTGGTTGAAGCGCGCGGTGGCCTTCGCCTCGAACAGGAAGCGCTCCAGGGTCTCCTCGTCCTCCAAGAAGCGCCGCCGGATGACCTTGATGGCCACCTTCCGCCCGAGCTTGGTGTCCCGCGCCAGGTACACCTCCCCCATGCCCCCGGCGCCCAGTTGGCGGATGATCCTGAAGTGGTCGAGCATCTCACCGGCCTCGAACTCGGGCAGAGGATCTGCGCCGGGGCCGTCGCCTCGCGGCGGTGTTGGGCTTTCCTGGCTCATGGCGGTCCTGACATTCTCCATTCTGGACGCCGGCCTGACAAGCAAGGTGAGACATGATCGGTGGCTGTGGGTCTGGCGGGCGCTGCGTGGAGGCCGGAGCAGGTGAGGCCTGCGCGGTGGGGGGAGAGCGAGAGCCTTCATGGGTGTGGGCTGACCGGCGCGTGCGCTAGCTGGCGTTCTGGAGCTTTTCGCAGCGGTTGACGCAGCGGCGCTCGGTCCTGACGGAGCCACCGCAGCTCATGTGGCAGGTGTTGTAGGCGGTGGCGCAGTTCATGGCGCGCTGCTCGCACCGGTTGGTCAACAGGCCCCGAGCCACGACGCCGCAGGCCTTCCAGACACAATTCAGCGAGCCGGGCAGGCATGACTCGCCGTCGCAGCCGCAGCGAGCCCGGGCGTTGGCCGTGCACAGGTTGTGCTTGGCCTCGAGGGTGGCGTTGTGATCGTTGACCCGCTGGGTGCAGGCATCGACCTGCTGGGCCCGGTTCATCTCGCAGTAATTGCGGGTGGTGCTGCAGGTGTTGGTGCAGATCAGCCCCTGCTGGCTGGTGGGGGCGGTGTAGAGCGTGACGTCGTCGAAGACGGGCCCGCAGGCGCCGAGGGTGGACAGGGCAGCAGCGGCGATGGCGATGATGATGATGGTTCTGGACATGGGAGCCTCCTGTGAGTTGCAGGGCTGTTGATGCTTTGCCTGGTTGCTGTTCGCTTCGTTCATTTGCCCTGGATAAAGCAGGAGGTGTGCCAGAAGATCGGATGCGCAATAATCCCCTTCATTACGACACGTTGCATCGAAACGGCATGAATCCATCGGCAGCGGCCACGTGCATTTCACCCTTGCCGGGACGCCACCTCGCCAATGCTTCGCATGCGTGGCGCGAAAGTCTCGCATTCACGAGGCTCCGGCCACGCCGCCGCTCTGGAAGCCTCGTCGTGTGAAACCATGCATGGATGAATATAGAGGTCACATGAGGAGGTGACCGGCGAGCTCCGCGGCCCAAGGTGTCAACCCGCCGGCCAGGGGGTAGTTGCTTTACCTATATCCTCTTTCTCCGCCGACATGAGCTGAATCGCGACCAGGATGGGTGGCCGCGCGAAACGCCAGGTCGTGGCGCGAAATATTTGCGCCAGGCGCGCCATTGCCTCGCGAGCAGAGCGCGAATTTCCCGTAAACGCTTGTAATCAATAAAAAAGGAGACCTGGCACGGGGGCTGCAATTTCAGGGGCCAACAAAGCACAGTCAACATCAACCAGGAGGTGCCCCATGAAGCGTATCAAGAACTTTGCCCACGCAGTTGCCCCTTTCATCGCCGCCTTCCTGCTCATCACTGTCTTCATGATCATCAGCACCATCGCCTACATCCCCGCCGCCAACGCTCAGGGTGTCCCGCTGGACAACAAGCCCACGGTCGCATATCCGGGCGCCGGCGCCATGGCCCACAGCCCCACCGCCAGTCCTCAGGTTGCCCAGCTGGCCCCAAAGCCCGTGGCCGTGCATCCGGCGACCAGCCCCATGACCTACACCCCCGCCGCCAGGCCTCAAGGTGTCCAGCTGGCCAAAAAGTCCAGTGGCGTTCACCCCGGCACCAGCATCCTGCTCAAGGGCTTTTACGGGTTCAAGACCGACATGCAGACCACCAACACGGTCAAGAGCGATGACGGCGGGTTCAGCAAGAGCGGCCGCAGCGCCGGCATGGCCACCGGCTTCCAGATCGAGCTGCTGGGCAAGCCGATCCCTTACCTGGCCCTCGGCGCCGCCTTCGGCAGCACCTTCGTTGGCTCGGACGCAGACAACCTCTCGCCGGTCCTCGACTGCAACCTGGCCATCAAGGCCATCCTGCCCCTGGCCAACATGGGCAACTTCAACGTGGTCGAGCTCTACGCCGGCGCCACCGGCGGCCTCTCCCTCGGCCTGGAAAAGGACATGCTGGATAACGGCTACAGCCCCGCCATCGGCTGGAACGTCAACCCCATGGGCGGCGTCCAGGTCAACTTCATCCGCAACGTGGGCATGTTCGTCGAGGCCGGCTGGAGCTACCACCAGGTCACTTACAACGGCAAGACCTACGAGAAGCTCCTGGTGAAGAAGACCCGCCAGGTCCTGCGCGACGCCAAGGCGAAGCTCGACATCTCCTGGGCCGAGGTCCGCCTGACCGCCGGCATGGCCTTCTCCTTCTAGACGCCCCCAGGTGGCCGCAGCCACCGCGGTCAGCGCGACCTCCCCGCCCGATACCTGCACGGCCAGAGCTTCGACTCCTCTCCCTTCACGAAGCCTGGCGAACCTCCCCCGCCCCGCTCAGGCGTCCATCAGCTCACACAGCTCACCGAACGCCTCGCGCTTCGCCTCGCGCAGCAGCAGCAGGCTGGTGTTGGCCGCCGCCTTGATGGCCATGGGCACGCCGCCGCTGTACTCGGCCCAGTGGCCCGCCAGCAGCAGGCCCTTGACCGGCGTCTCGTAGTGGGCCAGCCGCGCCTTGATGTTGGCGTCGGTGGCGCGGGCGGCGATGACGGCGCCGCCGCGGTTGCGCGTGTAGCGCTGGTAGGTCAGCGGCGTGGCGATCTCCATCAGCTCCACGTGCGCCGCGAGCCCGGGGCAGAGCCCCTGCTCCACCCGGTCGAGGACCACCTGCGCCTGCTCCTGCTTGACCTGGCGGTACGCCCGCCCCCGGGCCAGACCCTCCCCGGCGCCCCAGCGCTCATGATCCTCGAGCCACGCCGGACAGTGGATCACCACGGTGCCCTTGCCAGCGGGCGCCAACGAATCGTCCCGCAGCGACGGCGCGCACACCGTCAGGGCCGCCCGGTCGGGGCCGCTGGCCATCTGCTCGGCTCGAGGCACGTCGTCGCGGGTGAGCAGCACCTGCTCGGTGCCGAGCCCCAGGGTGGCCGGGTCACAGTCGAGCCCGAGGAACAGGGTCAGGTTGGAGTACGACAGGTCTGCCGCCTGCAGCTTCGCCCGGAGCTTGTCGCTGGACGCCTCGGGCGGCAGCAGCTCGGTGTAGAGCCGCCACACGTCCGCGGCGTAGATCACATGCCGCGCCGCCACGCTCAGACCGGAGGCGCAGCGCGCCCCGGTCACCCTCTGCCCGTCGAGCAGCAGCTGCTCCACCGGCTCGCCGAGGTGGAGCTCCGCGCCGCACGCCCTGGCGTGGTCGATCAGCCAGTTGACCAGCGCCACGCTGCCCCCGCGGGGCGCCCCGTACAGGTCGCCGGCATAGGCCCAGGCCACGGGCATCATGGCCGAGGCCAGCTTCTCCTCCGCGATATAGATCCGCGCGAAGGCCGGGTCCGCCACGTAGCGCGCCAGCCCCTCCTCCAGCCCAGGCCGCAGGTGGCGGCGCACGCCGAGGTACCAGCCGAGCATGCCCAGCCCCCGCACCATCTTGGTCCAGGGTGACATGGACTCCATGGCCCGGGCGCGGTTGTGGAGCAGCTCCATGCGCCGGCCCAGCTCCCGCGCGTCGTCGAACAGGCGGTTGATGCCATCGCGCTCGGCCGGAAAATCCGCGACCATGGCATCACGCATCCGGTCTGGATCGCTGTCGAGCAGGTAGTCGAAGCTCTCGCCCCGGTAGCGCTGAAACGCTTCCAGTTCAGGGCACTCGGGGCGGTCCGCGCCGATATGCTCCAGCAGCCTCCCCGCCATGCCCCGGGGGCCCATTCCATTGAGCCACTGCACGGCCGGATCGAAGTGGAAGCCGCCGCGAGAAAACCCCTGCAGGTACCCTCCGGCCCTGGGCTGCTCCTCCAGAATGCAGACGCTCAGATCTCTGCGAGCGAGCAGCGCCGCCGCGGTCAGACCGGAGATCCCCGCGCCGATCACCACCACATCGAATGATCCACCGCCGCTCATGGAATCAGCATAAACCCTCGCGGTGGTATCTCGCCGGAATTCTTTGGAAGCCTTGAAAAACAGCCCGCACCGGCCGGTTCCGTGGCGTTCAGAAATGCTGCAATTTTCCTCTTGCGAATTTCAGTATACGTGCAACATTGCAATTGGGAGGTGTGAGATGAATGGACAATACACGGGAGTGAAGGTCTTCAGCGCGACCAAGTTCAAGGATCGTGATGCCCTCGGTGACAAGGTCAACGATTGGCTCGCGGACCACCCGGTCGAGGTGGTGGATTACGTGGTCACCCAGAGTTCGGACTCTGCGTTCCACTGCCTGACCATTACGCTGTTCTACAACTGATTTTACCTTCAGGGGGTCAGTGCGAGTGCACTGACCCCCCCCCCACCGCCATCAATTACACCGCACCCCCCCCCCCCTGGCCCCCCGGGCGCCCCTTACGGCTTTCCAAAATTTTTTTTTCCTTGGGGGGGGCCCGGGGCTGGGCTCGCCCCCCCACCCCTCCTCCATCAATTCCACGGCAGCGCGCCGCCGCTGGCCACGTGACACTGGGTACAGTTGCCGCGCTCGGGGTGCGTCGTGCGCAGGCCGGGCTTGCCGGTCACGCCATGACATGAACTGCACTCGCCGCGCATATTGATGTCGTGCGGGACCCGCGGGGGCGCGCCGGGCCAGGCTCGCTTGCCCGGACCTGACGAGCCGATCCCGACGAAGCTGTTGGCCACGGCCACCACGCCTCCGCGAAGGTCCGGCGCGGTGCTCACGTGGCACTGGGTGCAGCTGGCCAGCAGCTGGTGACTCATCACCGGCGCTGTCTTGCCCTCGATCTGGACGCCGGTGGCGTGGCACGACAGGCAGGCCGCCCCGGTGCTGCTGTGATCGATGGGGTGCGGGATGGTGGGCGGCGCGCCGTCGTAGGCGCGGGTCTTGCCCCGGGCTGCCAGGGCTGCTGACGTCGCCTCTTCGGAGCGCTGCACCTTGTCGGTGAGCCCCGGGATCTTCCCGCGCAGCCTGGTCAGATCGCTGGTGACGCGCTCTCCGGCGCCGAAGCGGCCGACCTCGCGCAGCGAACGATACGGGCGGCTCGCCACCACCTCATTGTCGGCGGCGGCGGCGGCGCGGGCCTCGGGCGTGCCCGCGGGACCGGCCGCGGGCCGGATGCCCACGGCGAACCCCACCAGGCTGACACCCAGGACGATGGCCAGGATCACTGCAGCGACCCTGGTGGTCCCGATCTTCTCCTGCTCGGCCATGGCCATCACCCCTTGACCGGCACCAGCCGGGCGGCGCATTTCTTGTAGTCGGGCTCCTTGGAGATGGGATCGATGGCGTCCAGCGTGAGCTGGTTCGCCAGCAGCGTCTCGTCGAAGAACGGGATGAACAGCGAGCCGGGCGGCGGCGCCCCGCGGCCGTCGACCCAGACATGCAGGGTCAGCTTGGCGCGCCGGGTCTCAACCGTGATTTTCTGGCCGGTCTCCAGCCCGAGGCGCGTGGCGTCGTGGCGGTTCACCTCCACATACGCCCCGGGCATGGCCTTGCGCAGCGGCCCCACCCTCCCCGTCATGGTGCCCGTGTGCCAGTGCTCCACCACGCGGCCGGTGCAGAGCCAGAACGGGAACTCCTTGTCCGGGATCTCGGGGTGATCGTCAAAGGGCCGCGACCAGATCTGCGCCCGGCCGTCCTTGGACGTCGAGTGGTAGAACTCGATGCCCGCGCCCTTCTTGACGTACGGGTCGTCGAACTCGCTGAAGCGGAAGCGGGTCTCGCGCCAGGTGCCGTCCTTCTGCTTGACCACTGGCCAGCGCAGGCCATGGGCCTTGACGTACTCCTCGTAGGGCGCCAGGTCCTTGTGCTTCATGGTGGTGAACGGCCGATACTCCTCGAACAGGAACCGGTCCACGTTGACGTCGTAGTAGCGGTTGAAGTCCCACACCGGCACCCGCTTGCCCTTGTCGTCCTTGACGTCGAACAGGAAGTTGCCGTCCTTGTCCTTCATGCCGGGGAAGCCCATGTCGTACAGCTTCCGGGCCACGGCGATGTACTGCCAGCAGTCGTCCCGCGCCTGGCCGGGCGGCATCACCTGGCGGAACCACTGCTGGGTGCGCCGCTCCGAGTTGCCGAAGATGCCGTTCTTCTCGACCCACATGGACGACGGCAGCACCAGGTCGGCCATGCGCGTGGTCACCGTGGGGTACACGTCGGAGACGATGAGGAACTTGTCAGCCAGCCCCTCCTTCGCATCGAACAGCTTCTTCACGTTGGGCAGGGACTGGCCCGGGTTGGTCACCTGGACCCAGATGGTGGTCACGTCTCCGCCCTTGTCGGTGGGCGTGCAGAACTGCTCCCACATCTTGACGGTGTGGTAGCCGGGCTTGGGGTTGATGCGCCCGGCCGGCAGGTTCCACAGCTTCTCGGCCGAGGCCCGGTGCTTGCCCACCTTGATCAGGCGGCCGCCGGGCAGGGCGTGGGCCAGGGTGCCCACCTCGCGCGCAGTGCCGCACGCCGAGGGCTGCCCGGTGAGGCTGGTGGGCGAGTCGCCCGGGGTGCCGAAGTGCCCCGACAGCAGGTGCAGCCCGTGGATCAGGGTGTTCATGGCCGTACCGCGGGTGTGCTGGTTGACGCCCATGCACCAGAGCGAGGTGATCTTCAGCTTGCGGTTGCCGAACAGCTCGGCCAGGCGCCGGATCTCCCGCGCCGGCACGCCCGAGAGCTGCTCCACGTACTCGGGCGTGAACTGTTCGAGGCCCTTCTTGAACTCGTCGAAGGTGATGGCCTTGCCCTTGAGCGTCGGCTTGCCCGGATCGGCGCGGAAGGCGCAGTGCTTCTCCACGAACGTCTTGTCGTAGGTGCCGTTCTTGATCAGCAGGTGCATGATCCCGTTGGCGATGGCCAGGTCGGTCTGGGGCCTGAAGTTGAGGTAGTGCTGGCAGTGGGTCGTGGTGCGCGTGCGCCGGGTGCCGATGTCGATCAGCGTCACCTTCTCCCCGCGGGCGCGGCGGTCGATGACCCGGGAGAACAGCACCGGGTGCATCTCCGCCGGGTTGTTACCCCACATGATCAGCACGTCGCACTCGTCGAGGTCGTCGTAGCTGCCGGCCGGCTCGTCCACGCCGTAGGTGGCGATGAACCCGGTGACCGCCGAGGCCATGCAGAGCCGCGCGTTGGGGTCGATGTGGTTGTTGGACAGGCCGCCCTTGATCAGCTTCTGCGCGGCGTACCCCTCCGGGATGGTCCACTGGCCCGAGCCGTAGATGGCGAAGCGCTTGGGGTCGGCCTTGATGCGCCTGGCGATGATGGTCAGCGCCTCATCCCAGGAGATGGGCACCTGTCGGTCGCCCTTGCGCAGCAGGGGCGTGGTGAGCCGGTCGTTGCCGTACAGCGCCAGGCCCACATGGTAGCCCTTGACGCAGAGCAGGCCGCGGTTGACCCCGGCCTCGGGGTCGCCGGCGATGCCAACGACCTTGCCGCCCTTGGTGCCCACCAGGACATGACAGCCGGTGCCGCAGAAACGGCAGGGCGCCTTGGCCCACTTGACGCCGCGGCCGTCGGTCTTGCCGTGCACTGGTCCGCCTGCCGAGGAGGCCTCTGCCTCGCCCGCGGCCATGACCGGACCCGCGCACGCTGCCGCCGCGCTGGCCATGGCCGATCGCTTGATGAAATCACGCCGGTGGATGCCGTTGCTCATGGATTCGCCTCTACTCCTCGAAGTTGACATAGGTCAGGTCCAGGTGGGTCACGCCGGGCAGGCGCTCCAGCTCCTCCCACCGTCCGCGGTAGTCGGCCTTGCCGCCGGCGGTCTCGAGCACCGCAGGGAGGCGCGCGCCGTTGGCTTCGCCGAGGGTGACGTCCTCGGCCTCGGCCAGCGCGGCGAGGGCGAGCTCGCGCTCATCCGGCTGCTGACTGAGGGTGATCACAAGCCCACAAATGGCCATTTCAAACATCTCCGGTAGACATCGTGGGCTTCAATGTCCCACCAGCCCGGAACGAAATCAAGATAAAAATATCTTTTTATCTGGATTGAGGATGCAAGACAGTGTATGAATCGAATTCATGGAAATCAAGAACGCGATGGTTGCGCTGCCGTTGGTGATCCTGTTCGCCTCCTGCGGTCAGGGAGGAGGCCACGGCGAGCGAGAGAAGTGGACCAAGGCCAAGGGTCCGGCGCCGACCTACAAGTACAGCGAGCGGGTCCACTCCCTCGGCGAGTTTCCAGGGGTGACCACGAACAATCGGGGCATCGACGGCAAGCCGCAACGGATCCGCTGCTCCACCTGTCACAAGCTGCTGCCGGAGGCCAGGGCCGATGGCGAGGCCAGCCCGCCGAAGAAGTTCCACCTCGGCGTCAAGCTGGCCCACGGCAAGGACCACAACTGCCGCACCTGCCACGCGCCGCCCGACTTCGAGAGCTTCCGCCTCAGCGGGGGCAAGACCCTGCCCTACCCCCGGCTGATGGAGCTGTGCGGCCAGTGCCACAGCGGCCAGCTGGCCGACTTCCGCAAGGGGATCCACGGGGGCATGGCTGGCCACTGGGACCTGAACCGCGGCCCGCGCGATCGGAACCACTGCGTGGATTGCCACGACCCTCACCGCCCGGCCATCCCCAGGGTCAGGCCGGCGCCGCGCCCGCGGTACCGCTTCCTCGACGGGAAATAAGGAGACGCCATGGCTGACAAGCACGACAACGAGGCTGGCGGCGTCAACCGCCGCACCCTGCTCAAGGCGGCCGGCGTGGCCGCCTGCGGCGTGGCCTTCGCCCGCGCCCTCTCGCCGCTCAGCGCGTTCTCCAGCACCCTGGACAAGGAGCGCCTGCTGCAGCAGCACTACAAGGAGCTGACCGACGAGGACAAGGCCCGCATCTTCAAGCTGCTCGAGCAGCGCGCGCTGCGGGACTACGGCGCCCGGGTCAAGATCTCCGACGCGCAGCCCCAGGACGGCGTGGAGATGGCCTACGCGCTGAACCTGACCAACTGCCTCGGCTGCCGCCAGTGCGCGGACGCCTGCCACAAAGAGAACAACCACGACCGGCGCAGCCGCAACAGCTACATCCGCGTGTTCGAGATGGACCAGGGCAGCCTGGATCTGGCCTCGGGCACCACCCGCTACGACCACCCGGTCCCGGCGGAGGGCAAGTTCTACATGCCGGTGCAGTGCCACCAGTGCAAGAAGCCCCAGTGCGTCAACGTCTGCCCGGTCAAGGCCACGTGGAAGGAAGCCGACGGCCCGGTGGTCATCGACCACAACTGGTGCATCGGCTGCCGCTACTGCGAGGCCGCCTGCCCGTACCACGCGCGCCGCTTCAACTGGCACCGCCCCGAGATCCCCGCCGACGAGGTGAACCCGGACCAGGGCTACCTCTCCAACCGGATCCGGCCCCAGAGCGTGATGGAGAAGTGCACCTTCTGCCTGCACCGCACCCGGGCGGGCAAGCTGCCAGCCTGCCTCGAGGCGTGCCCCGCCGGCGCCCGCGTGTTCGGCAACCTGGCGGACCCGCACTCGCCGGTGCGTTCGGTGCTGGCCGAAAAGCGCGTGTTCGTGCTCAAGGAGGAGCAGGGCACGGTGCCGCGCTTCTTCTATTTCTTCGCGGAGTGAGGCAAGGAGCTCTATGACCATGGCGACACCGGATAGCAACTCGGCCTCGACCCTCTCCCACCGCCTGGCCTACCCGCGGTTCTTGATGCGGGCCATCTCCCAGGCCACCGACGGGAGCTTCCTGTTCTACGCATGGATGGTGTTGCTCACCGCCATCGCCCTGGTGGGGGCCAACGCGTGGGCCCAGCAAGTCAGCGGCGGCATGGCGCTGACCAACATGACCGACCATGTCTCGTGGGGGCTGTACATCGCCAACTTCACCTTCATGGTGGGCGTCGCCGCCGGCGGCGTGATGATGGTGATCCCGGCCTACCTGTACCGCGACGAGGAGATGCACGAGGTGGTGATCTTCGGCGAGATGCTCGCCATCGCCGCCATCTTCATGGCCATGGCCTTCGTCATGGTGGACCTCGGCCGGCCCGACCGGTTCTGGCACCTGGTGCCGGGCTGGGGCCAGTTCAACTGGCCGCTGTCCATGCTCGCCTGGGACGTGCTGGTGCTCAACGGCTACCTGCTGATCAACCTGCACATCTGCGGCTACCTGCTGTACCAGAAGTTCCTCGGCCGCAAGCCGAACCCGCGCTGGTACGTTCCGTTCGTCTTCCTGAGCATCATCTGGGCCATCTCCATCCACACGGTCACCGCTTTCCTCTACTCCGGGCTCGGCGGCAGGCCGCTGTGGAACTCCGCCCTGCTGGCGCCCCGCTTTTTGGTCTCGGCCTTCGTCTCCGGGCCGGCGTTCCTGGTCATCGCCCTGACCGTGGTGGGCAAGGTGAGCGACTACCGCATCTCCGACGGCCCGATCCGGACGCTGGTGCGCATCCTGAAGGTCACGGTGGTGGCCAACCTGTTCATGCTCGGCAGCGAGCTGTTCACCGAGTTCTACAGCGGCGGCGGCCACACCGCCTCGGCGCGCTACCTGTTCCTCGGCCTCGAGGGGCACAACGCGCTGGTGCCCTGGATCTGGACCTCGGTGAGCCTCAACGTCATCTCTTGCCTGCTGCTGTTCTGGCCCGGCACCGTGGAGCGGCGCGGCCTGCTGCTTGGCGTGTGCGTCATGACCTTCATCGGCGTGTGGATCGAAAAGGGGATGGGCCTCATCGTCCCCGGCTTCATCCCGAGCGCCCTGCACGAGATCGTGGAATACACCCCGAGCCTGGTGGAGTGGAAGGTCTCCGCAGGCATCTGGGCCTTCGGGCTGCTGATCTACACCGCGGCGATCAAGGTGGCGCTGCCGGTGCTCAACGGGCAGATGAAGATCGGCAAGCAGTAGCCCTGCACCCGCAGAATCAAGGTAATATATTGCAGATGTTCACGAAGTCTCTCGAATCAGCGTTCAGCGCCATGGCCTGCCTGGCAAGGTCATACGACGGCGGCCTCACCACGCTGACCGCCGAGCAGATCGCCGCCGACCGACAGCTGCTCAAGCCGTTTCTGGCCAAGCTGCTCACCGCCCTGTCCCAGGGGGGTCTGGTCACTGGCAAGCCCGGACGCAACGGCGGCTTCACCCTGGCGCGCCCGCCCTCCGCGATCCACCTCGTGGAGATCGCCGACGCCATCGGCTACCGCTCCCGCATCGAGTGCTGCCCCTTCGGGCCCGAGTTCGACGGCGAGCACGGCAAACCGTGCGCCATGCACCATGATATTTGCAAGATCCGGGATCAAATAGAGGCGCTGCTCGAATCGAGCACCCTGGCGTCGTTTTCAGGAAAGGCTGAAGGGTAAGGCTGCGCGGTAGACGCGGCATCCTGCCGCGTTTTGGGGTTTGCCTGAAGCGGCGGGACGCCGCTTCTACATGTAGACGCGCCATCTTGCCGCGTTTTGGACGTAGACGCGGCATCCTGCCGCGTTTTGGGGTTTGCCTGAAGCGGCGGGACGCCGCTTCTACTTGCAGCTGGGCGCCGCGCCGGGGCTGCCCTTGTCACCAGCCGAGCCGGTCCACTTGGCGGTCTCGGCGCACCAGCTGGTGGCGATATTGTTGTCCTTGGTGGTGTCGGTGGGGGTCTTGAAGGACATGGACGCGCCGCCGCTGCCCACCGGCCAGTTCTTCTTCTTGTCGTAATACACCTGGTCCACCAGGCCGCCCGCGGCGTCGAGCAGGATCACCTCGTCCGCCGAGGAGAGGTACCAGCTGGCGCCGTAGGCGTAGGCGATGGTGACGCCGCCGTTTTTGGTCTTGTCCGAGATGTGACCCAGCACCGCGTAGCTGCCGGCCGGGATCTTCACCGAGGTCTTGATCACGTGCTTGTCCGAGCCGGCGTCCTTGATGGTCCACCCCTTGAGGTCCACGGCGGCGGTGCCGGCGTTGTACAGCTCGAAGTACTCGCCGTTGGCGTCCGAGACCGCCTTGGCGTCGCTCATGATCTCGGTGATCACCACCTTGAATGTCGACGGCGTGGGGCCCTGGTCCGGCGTGCCGCCGCCCTTGTCAGCGGTCTTGCCCTTGTCCGCGGTCTTGCCCTTGTCCGCGGTCTGCCCCTTGTCAGCGGTCTTGCCCTTGTCGGCGGTCTTGCCCTTGTCCGCGGCAGGCGCGCCGTCCTTCTTGGGGCCCATATCTTTCTGGGTTCCGCCCCTGTCCCAGTTGGGGGGCGTGGTGTCGTCGTCCGAGCAGCCCGCTGCGACGAACAGGAACAGCGCTGCAATGGTAGTGGCGAGGACTCGCATGGGGGTCTCCTTGGTCAAGTTATTGGATTGAGCAGACAGGATACATCAACAGCCCGGATGTTCGCCAAAAGGGCTGCCTGGCTCCCATCACGACAGTCGGGTCAGATCTTGCCGCCGTACGCGTCCGGGAAGGAGGCGTCCTTGAGCGCCTTGATCGCGGTGGTCGATCCGTTGCCGGCGCCGTTGAGCGTGGTGTAGTCCACGCGGATGCGGCCCACCGCGCCGGCGCCGCCGGGGTTGGACTCCGTGCCCTTTCCCCCGCCGCCGCCCCTGGAGCTCAGGGTGTTGATGGCCATGGTGAGGGTTGGCGCATGGAGGAAGATGGCGCCGCCCCCGCCGCCCCCGCCGCCGGCCATGCCCGCGCCGCCGCAGCCGCTGCACTTCTGCACGCCGTGGCCGCCGCTGCCGCCGTCCACGATCAGCTTGCCGTTGATCACCGCCGCCGCCGCCCGGATGTAGATCACCCCGCCGCCCTTGCCGCCGGCGCCTGACGTGTAGCCGTCCTCGTCGGCGGAGCCCTCGCCGCCGGCCGCGCCCACGAAGATCTTGGCCAGCGCGGCGTCACCCACCGCCTTGCCGCCCGCCACACCCTTGACGCTATATTGGTTCGCCTTGGAGTTCCCGCCAGCAGCGCCGTGGCCGCCGCCGCCGCCGCCCGAGCCGTTCTTGCCCTGGATCTGGTAGCCGCCCGAGCCGCCCCCGCCGTTGGGCACCGTCTTCTTGGCGCCCGGTCCCGCCTCCGACTCCCCCTGCCATCCGTGCTGGTTTCGATAGACCCCCTTGTGCGAGTACCCGCGGAAGCCGCTGCCCACCATGGCCAGGGTGCCGCCCTTGTCCACGCGCAGGGTGCCGGTGACCCACAGCGGCAAGATGCCGCCCACCTTGCCGTCCCACATGGGCGCGCGCAGGGAGGCGCCGCTCTTGACCACCAGGCTGCTGTAGCTGGCGAAGGCGATGACCTGGGCGCGGTTGGTGCCGGTGCCGGTGCTGTAGGTGTTCTTCAGCGCCGCCTTGAGGGTCAGCGCGGTGGCCGAGGGCACCGCCGCCACCTCGGCCTCCTCGTAGGTGCCGGCCAGCGAGCCCTGGGTCTGGTGCACGAGCACGCGCATGCCGACGGAGAAGCCGCTCGAGGCGTCCACCTTCAGGCCGGTGCCGCCAGCGGTGCCCGAGGCCGGCGTCATGGCCAGCTTGAGGGTGACGCTGCCCGTGGGCGACGCGGCGCAGAAGCCGGACAGGCAGACGCCGGAGGCGCAGTCCACGTCCTTGACGCACCCCTTGCCGTCCAGGCATTTGGCGCAGGTCCCGCCGCCGCAGTCCACGTCCGTCTCCGCCCCGTTCTTCACCTTGTC
>CAZEFW010000143.1:0-25541 GCA_964511535.1 uncultured Myxococcales bacterium
GCCTGGACTACGGGGCGGAGGACCCCAACACGCACGGCACCGTGGACGCCGGCGAGACCGACCCGCTCGACCCGGACAGCGACGGCGACGGGCTGGAGGACGGCGAGGAGGACAAGGACGGCGACGGCAAGGTGGGCCCCGGCGAGACCGACCCCACCAAGAAGGACACCGACGGCGACGGCCTGGACGACGGCACCGAGCTGGGCGTGGACCCCAACGGCAAGTCCATCGCCAACGCCAACCCCACTGATCCCACCAAGAAGGACACCGACGGCGACGGCCTGGACGACGGCAAGGAGGACAAGAACGGCAACGGCGTCAAGGATCCCGAGGAGACCGACCCCACCAAGAAGGACACCGACGGGGGCGGCGTGGATGACGGCACCGAGGTGAAAAACAAGATGAACCCGCTGGACGCCGGCGATGACAAACTGAACTTCGGCGGCTCCGGGTGCGACTGCCAGGTGGGCGACGCGCCCGGCAACGGCCCGCTCTGGCTGCTGGCGCTGGGGCTGGCAGCGCTGGCCAGGCGCCGCCGCAGGAGCTGCTGAGCTCAACACCATCAACGGACAGAAGGATCGGATCCATCCCCCCTGGATCTGTCTCCCGCCGAGTCGCCGACCTGTAACACTCCGAGACAGAGCCACCCCTGCTGACCTGAAGCCCTCCATCGGGATCAACTCAATAACGCTCTAATTCCAAATCCTTGAGCCGGCCCTCGCCTGGTGGCATGGCTGTTGCTTTTCTCTGCCCAGAGAGCTGATCAATAGTCCGGACCGAGCCAGGCGAAGGTATTGGAATCACTGGCAAGGCGCGAGGAGGGCGCTTGCTGGAGGCAAGCAACCGACGAGCAACAAAGCCAGTGATTTCAAGAACGAGTCTGGCGACGGGAGGACTGCTGCTCAGCTCTCTAGTCGAATCTCAGCCGAAGGGAGACAAGAGAATGCAAAGCAGCCACACCTCGACCCTCGACAGCCAGGTAGATCTTCAGGCCCCTGGAGAGTCACGAAGCGAGCCAAAAACAATCACCACCGACGAGCTGGAGCGAGACGCCTGGCTCGGACCGCTGGACCGCGCCCTGCCGGGCCTGGCCGCCATCCTGCTCGCGGCGGCGGGGTTCACCCTGGTGGCGGCCTGGGGACACCAGCTGCTGGAGTCCACCCGCTCCGGCGCGTTCAATTTCACGGTCAGCGCGCTGCAGCTGGTCATCGCCGCGGGCATCGTGGTGGTGGTGGTGATGCTGCTGCACAACTACCTGTTCCAGATGCAGGAGGGCAGGGTTGACTGGGCGCGCAAGGAGCTGAAGCGCCGGTTCGGTCAGGACGGCATCAGCGCTGAACTTCAGGCCCTGGAGACCAACGTGCTGACCATGCCCGCCGAAGCGTGGGCGATCCTGTTCAGCGGCCGCCACCCCGGCACCAATCGGATCTTCTGGTTCAAGCTGTACTGCACCGGCAGCACCGTGGGCCACGACGCGGAGGTGACCTACTTCAGCGGCGCTCCCCTCGACTTCGGAGCCAGCGCCGGTGAGCAGCTCTCGTCCATCCGGAGAGGCCGCAAGGTGATGCCCGTCATCTCCATCCCGGCCCTGCCAGGGCTGCTGCGGCGCGCCGACACCGAGCTCAGGTCCGGCGTGGCCGCGCGCAGCCTGGAGACGGTCGGCGGCGGCATGAGCTGCAAGGTGGGCATCATCGGCGGCGGGATGCGCTGGGCAGCCAGTACCGCGGTGACCCTGCCGCTGGACAAGGCCCCCCCGCAGGACGCGGCGCTGCAGCAGCTGATGCAGCTGCTGTTCACCCTCATCAAATAAGGCCAGGTGCGCTGGCCAGCGAGTCAGCCGGCCAGCTCCACGATGCGCTGGACCACCTGCTCCAGGGTCATGCCCGTGGTGTCCAGCGCCACCGCGTCAGCGGCCGGCTTGAGCGGGGCCACATCTCGTTCGCTGTCCGCGCGGTCCCTGGCCACCTGCTGGTCCAGCACCTCCTGAAACGGGATCTCGTGGCCCATCTCCACCAGCTCTGCGTGGCGTCGCCTGGCGCGCTCCTCGGCAGAGGCGTCCAGGAACACCTTGAGCTTCGCCCGGGGGAACACCACGGTGCCCATGTCCCGCCCCTCGGCCACCACCGGCCCGCGCTCGGCGAACCGGCGCTGCAGGTCCAGCAGCGCATCTCGCACCTCGCCGATGGCGCTGATGCGAGACGCCCCGGCGGAGACCTCGGGGGTGCGGATTACGCCGCTGACATCCCGGTCCCCCAGCAGCACCCGGTTGTCGCCCTCCTGCAGCTCGAAGCGCAGGTCCAGCCGCCCGGCCAGCCCGGCCAGGGCCGCCCCGTCCTCCCAGGAGATCCCCTGCTCCTGCGCCGCCAGGGCCAGGCTGCGGTAGATGGCCCCGCTGTCCAACAAGGTGTAGCCCAGCCGGGCGGCCACCAGCTTCGCCGCGGTGGACTTGCCCGAACCGGCGGGCCCGTCGATGGCCACCACCGGGCTGCGTGACTCTGTCTGGCTCGTCATGGCCGGGAAGTATATCCTTGATGGTTTCGTAAGGGAATTCAGGCAAGATAGGAGCCCTGCCCATGGCCACCGAGATGAACTACGGCGACGAGGCCGACCGTGTACGGAGGGAGCGGCCCCCGCGGGTCTCCCTTGTGCCGGATCCCCGCCCCTTCGTGGGCGAGATCAGGCTGCTCCGTCGCAAGGACGGCAGCTACCTGGTGGCCGCCCTGGACTATGACGGGCAGGCCGCGATCATGCCCGACGGGGACCCCGCCGCCGAGGTGGTGCCGCGCCAGCAGGTGGCGGAGCGCGGCGACGAGGACCCGCTGGCGGCGGCCATCGCCCGGGCCCACGGCGCCCTGGACCAGCTGCGGCTGGAGTCGGCGCTGAACACCGTGGCCACCCTGGGCGCGCCCCTGGGCGAGGAGGCGCTGGTGACCAGGCTCCGCGCCGCGCTGAAGGAGCAGCGCTAGCGGTGCTGTCTCGCCTGGCCAGCCTGACCCGTGTGCCGCGCACGCGCAGCTCCTGGGAGGTGGCCATCGCCGCCCTCGGGGTGAACCTCTGGGTCGCGTTCCTGCTGCTGCCCGCGCTGCACATGGAGCGGCCGGGGCCGGGGCCGCTGGCCTGGTTCATGGTGGCGCTGCCCCTGGCAGGCCTCGCGGGCGGCATCCTCCTGCGCCGGCGCGGTCTGCTCATGGGCCTCTACCCTGCCCTGCTGCTGCTGGCCACCCTGGCCGTCCCGAAGCTGGTGAGCGCCGGGGTCTACTCGCCGTTCACCTTCACGCTGATGGGCGCCAGCTTCATGGCCTACCAGCTTGTGACCCTGTACCTCACCGGGCTGATGGACGCGCCGCCGGTGCCCACCGAGGGGCGCGACCTGGCCCCTGTGCACCTCGGCTCGCGCTGGCGGCGCAGGCTCCGGATCCACCGTTGGATGGCCGCGCTGGCGGTGTTCTTCCCCGCGGTGCTGCTGGCCACCGCCTTCCTCCACCCCGGCCTGCAGCAGGACCTGCAGCTGAACTACCCGCGCCGGGCGGGAGCCGCCCGGGCCCTGGTGGGGGTGCTGACCCTGGCCCTGTGGGCGTCCATCTTCTACGCCTACTTCCTGGTGCCGCTGCGGGCTCATGTGCGCGGCGACCCGAGGGTGCGACGGGACGTCCGGCGGCTGCGCCGGGAGGCCGCGAGGGGGGCCCGCCCTGGCCTGCCGTTCTACATGCTGGTGGGGGCCGCGCTCGGGCTGATGGTGCTGCTGCTAATCCTCAGGGGGTAAAGGGGGAGGCTGTTTCAGTACAACGTTTCAGGGATTTGGATATACTGCATCCCTGGCACTCATGAAGCTCCGCAAGTACTTCTTCGAGGTCCTCTCGTTTGGCCTCATCGGCAGCAGCCTGGTCTTCTTCTACCAGTGTATCCGCTACCTGGGACGCAGGGACTATGTCGCCGCCATCATCCTGATGTTCATCGGCTTCGCCGTGATCCGGGTTGGCTCCGAGCTGGCGCGGCTGGCCCTGGTGGAGCGCGAACGATGAGGAACGCCGCGGCCCTGTTGCTGTGCGCCCTGGTTGGCGTCGGGCCCGTGGCGGGGTGCGGCTCCTCGCGCTCCGACGAGGGAACGCCCACCGGCGCGGGACAGCTCGACCCGGTCATCTCCGCGGGGGACAGCGTGGTGGCGGAGGTCAACGGCCGCCCGATCCTGGCCAGCGACCTGCGCCACCAGATGAAGGGCGGCAAGCCACGCAAGCAGGCGCTGCAGGAGCTGATCCAGCTGGAGGTCCTGGTGGACGAGGCGCGGCGCCGGGGCCTGGACCGGGAGCCTGGCGCGATGAAAGCCCGCCGCAAGGCCATGGCCGAGCGCATGGTGAAGGTCGGCTTCTCCGACGGCTATTCACCGGAGACGATCCCGAAGGACATGGTGCACATGGCGTACAAGCGGTACCTGCCGCGTTATGTCCACCCCGAGCTGGTCAGGGTGAGCCATGTCATCTTCCTGGCGGACGCAGGGGCCAAGCCGAAGCACCGGGCCGCGGCGAAGGCGTTCGCGCAGCAGCTCCACAAGCAGGCCACCGCCCGGCCCATGACCGACGAGGCGTTCCGGGCGCTGCTGGAGCAGGTGGACCTGGGCGACTCCGGCGTCAAGGGCAAGGCCGAGAGCCTCACCACAGACCAGCGCGGCCGCACGGTGCGGGAGTTCGCAGACGCCGCCTTCAAGCTGTCCCGGGAGGGCCAGATCAGCCCGGTGACCCGGTCGATGTACGGCTACCACGTGATCCGGCTGATCAGGCGCATCCCCCCGCGCAATGAGCGCTTCGAGCAGGTGGAGGGCAAGATCCGGCAGCAGATCTTCAAGGCCACCCGCGGCGCCGCCTTCAGCCGGTGGGCCAACCGGCTGGCCAAGGAGGTCCCGATCTCGGTGACCCTGGAGGTGCTCCAGGCCACCCTCGGCAAGGAAGACGCCGAGGCCGGGGCCAAGTGACGGAGGCCTCCGCCCATGATCCCGAGCGCCTTCAACCCGATCCTGGCCCAGCTGGTGCGCGACCTGCCGGGCGCCAACGGCGCCATCTTCGTGGACTGGGAGGGGGAGGCGGTGGACAAGTTCGACGGCACCGAGCGGGAGACGCCGATCCGGCTCATAGGGGCCCACTGGGGCATCATCTACTTCCTGTTTCGCACGGCCCTGCAGCGCACGGACGGGGGCGATCCGAAGCAGCTGGTGCTCAGCTTTCAGCGCCAGACCTATGTCATCAGCCGCGTGACCGCGGAGTACCTGATGGTGCTCTCCATGGCCCCCGGGGTGAACCTGAGCATGGCCATGGAGATGAGCCTGGGGACTGTCGAGCAGCTCCGGCAGGAGATGTGAGGCGGGTGGCCCGCCAGGCCGCGTGGGCGGCCACGCTGCTGGCGCTGCTGGCCGCCGGTGCGCCGGCGACGGCCCGCGCCGGCGAGACCGACTTCCTGCCCACCAACGTCAGCTGGAACGGCTACAGCGTCCTGGCCGCCATGGCCGGCGCCCAGGGCACGAGCCTGGAGCTGGTGCAGCAGCTCGACTGGAGCAGCCTGCCCGGCGACGCCGCCCTGGTGGTGGCCCACCCCCAGGTGGCGTTGCCCGCCGACCAGGTCATCGCCTTCCTGCGGCGGGGCGGGCGGATGCTCCTGGCCGACGACTTCGGGGCCAGCGCGCCGCTGCTCACCCGATTGGACATCTGGCGGGTGGAGTCGGCGCCGGGCGGCGTGCGCTCCTTCCATCAGGACAACCCGAACCTGCCCGTGGCCCTGGGCGGGGGGCGGACCCACCCGCTGACCCGGGGCGTGCGGCGCGTGGTGACCAACCACCCGGCCTACCTGCGCTCGCGGCTCCCCTCGCTGCTGGAGTTCGGCCACCGCGGCCAGCAGCTGCTGGTGAGCAAGGCCGTGGGCAAGGGGGAGCTGATGGTGCTGTCCGACCCGTCGGCGCTGATCAACACCATGATGCAGTTCCGTGGCAACCGCGCCCTGGCGCGCAACCTGGTGCAGCGGCTCGCCGGCAGCGGCGGCCCGCTGTACATGGTGACCGGATCGTTCCGGTTCAGGGGCACCGTGCCCCCCGCGACCACGGCGCCCACCAGCAGCGCCGCCGCGTTCCTCGGCGAGTTCAACGTCTTCCTCGGGGAGCTGAACAGCTGGGCCCTGGTGGAGGCCGGGCTGCGCGCCGCGGCGCTGGTGCTGGGGTGCCTCGGCCTGATGGGCCTGCTCATGCTGCTGCCCATGCCGCGGCGGGACATGGACGGGCACTGGGCCCGGGCCGCCGGCTCCGATCCCACCGGCCTCGAGGAGGACGTGGTGCGGTTCGGCCGTCGCTGGCGCGGCGGCGGCGCGGCCTACCCCGCGGCCATCCTGCGCGAGGAGGTGGAGGAGCAGCTGGGCCTCCACCTGGAGGCGCCGGGGCCGCTGTCCACGGTGCACCCGCGCTGGATCGTGGGACGCGTGGCGCGGCTCCACGGCGACGAGGCGGCCCGGCGATGCACCAGGCTGCTGACCGCCCTGCGCAAGGTGCCCCACGCCGGCCTCGAGGCGGAGCGGCCTCGCCTGACCGGCATCAGCCCAAGAGAGCTGCGGGAGCTCTGCCGGCTGAGCGACCAGCTTTTCGACGCCATGGGCGTCGACCCGCCACTGCTGAAGACCGAACCGAGCGCGAGCGCGAGAGGGCACCATGTCGACGAACATTGATGAACGGAACCTGAGGCGGGTGGCTCGAGAGTGCGCCGCCCTGGTGGAGGAGATCTCCCACGCCTACATCGGCCCGGCCGAGGTGCCGGAGATGCTGCTCACCGCGCTCATCGCCCGGGGGCATGTGCTGCTGGAGGGGGTGCCGGGGGTGGCCAAGACCACGCTGGTCAAGTCGTTCTCCTGCACCCTCGGCTGCAACTTCCGGCGCATCCAGTTCACGCCGGATCTGCTGCCGTCGGACATCACCGGAACCTACATCCTCGACATGCGCGACAACACCTTCGTGCTGCGCGAGGGGCCGGTGTTCGCCAACGTGATCCTGGCCGACGAGATCAACCGCGCGCCGGCCAAGACCCAGAGCGCGCTGCTGGAGGCGATGCAGGAGGCCCAGGTCACCATCGAGGGCAACACCCGACCCCTGGCCGCCCCGTTCATGGTGCTCGCCACCCAGAACCCCATCGAGCAGGAGGGGACCTACCCGCTGCCTGAGGCGCAGGTGGATCGCTTCATGCTCAAGCTGCTGATCCGCTACCCGGAGGCCGAGGAGGAGAAGCGGATCCTGCGCACCTACAACCGCTCCCCCGGCGAGGTGAGCACCGTGCTGGCCCCGGAGCGGATCCTGGAGCTGCAGCGCCTGGCCGAGTCGGTGCACGTGGACGAGGAGCTGATGGACTATGTCATCGCCCTGTCCCGCTTCACCCGGCAGCACCGCCGGGTCTACCTGGGCGTGTCGCCGCGCGCCTCGCTGATGTTGCTGCACGTGGCCAAGGCGCGCAGCCTGGTGCACGGGCGCGCCTACGTGCTGCCCGACGACATCAAGCTGCTCTGTCCGTCGGTGTTCGCCCACCGGATCCTGCTGGCGCCGGAGGCCGAGCTCGAGGGGGTGCGCCCCTCCGAGGTGGTGCACGAGGCGCTGGAGAAGGTGCGCTACCAGCAGCGGCGATGACCCCGGCGCTGACCCCAACCGGCCTGCTGGTGGTTGCCACCGGCTCGGCCTTCGTGCTGGCCGGCGCCCTGCTCGCCGCCTGGCCGCTGCTGGCGCTGGGGTTCGCGCAGATCTCGCTGCTGCTCTTCCTGTACGTGGTGTTCGTGCCGGCCAGCGCCATGCTGCGCCGCCGGAACCTGGAGCTCGCCTGGTGGGTGCCCGCAGGCGAAGCCCACGGCGGGGCCCTGATGCCCGACCGCCCCCTCGACCTGAACATCATGCTGCGCAACCGCTCGCCCTTCCGCCTGGAGGTGCGGAGCATGGAGGTGGTGGCCTCCAGCACCATCACCCTGGAGCAGGCCGAGCTGCGGGCACTGGTGCCGGGGCGGCGCGAGGTGCGGCTGAAGCTGAAGGCCACCCCGCGGTCGTCGGGGTACTGGTTCTTCCAGGGCGTGGTGGTGCAGGTGACCGATCGTTTCGGCGTGTTCGGGCTGCAGCTGTATTACCCGAGCCTGCTCGGCATCAAGGTGTTCCCGCCGCTGGCCCTGGTGCGGGAGCCGATCCCGTTCTCGCCGCGCACCGGCGCGTCCCACGAGCGAGTGGGCACGCGCCTGCTGCGGCAGCGCGGGCTCGGGTCGGACCTGCGCGAGATCCGGGACCACATCCCGGGGGACCCGTTCAAGCGCATCGCCTGGAAGGCCACCGCGCGCACGCGCAAGTTGATGGTGCGGGAGCTGGAGAGCGAGATCCTGGTGACCCACTGGCTGCTGCTGGACATCTCCTCCACCATGCGCTCCCAGCGACCGGGCCGGGCCAAGCTCGACTACGGCCTCGGGCTTTGCGCCGCGCTGGCCCGGGCGGGCCTGGACGCCGGGGACCGGGTGGGGCTTATGACCTTCGACCACCGGATCTACAGCCAGGTGCCCCCGGGCGACGGGCACGCCCAGCTCTACCGGCTGGTGGAGCGGCTCATCGAGCTGAACAACGTGGTGGACGAGGACCTCACCGACCTGACCGAGCCGGAGCTGCTGGCCGCCGTGGCCGAGTACCTGGCCTACCAGGAGGGGACCACGGTGAGCATCCGGGGCAAGCTGCCGGGCGGCGTCGCGGCGCGGGAGGCGGGGGTGGTGGAGGGGCCGGCCGGGCAGCTGTTCAACGCCGAGGCCATGCTGCGGCAGGTGCGCAAGGGGATCGAGGAGCGGCAGGGCGCGGCGCCCAGGGCGTGGCGCCAGACCATCAACGGCTCCACCGAGCTGTCCCGGGAGGCGCGGCAGTTCTGCCGGCTGAGCGGGCTGGAGATCCCGTACCGGCGGCACTCGCCGCTGATCTCCAAGGAGCGCGGCATGGCCGAGGCCCTGCAACGGGCCGGCGCGTCTCGCCGGTCGCAGTTCATCGTGCTCATCTCCGATCTCGAGGAGATCAACGAGGACCAGATGGTGCTCGACGCGTTGCAGCTGGCCCGCCGGCGCGGTCACGGCGTGGCGGTGGTGGCCCCCTTCGCGCCCCACTTCTTCCCCGAGGCGCCCAGCGCTCACGCGCGCCGCGTGGCGTCCATCTTCTCGGCGCGGGCGCGGCGCAGGCGGCGCGGGCTGGTGGGAAAGATCGAGCGCTTGGGGGTGCCCGTGGTGGAGGCGGCGCCCCGGGACGCGCTGCCGCTGATCCTGCGGCGGCTGGCGCGCTACCGGGTGCTCCGCTCGGGCCGGCCGGTGTAGGGGCGGCGTCTCGCCGCTCCACGCGGCCTCGAGGCTGCGTCTACTTCAGCTCAGTCCGTGACCGTCACGTCCACCGTGATGGTCTTGCCCAGGGTCGCCAGCTTGCCCTCCAGCTTCGCCTTGCCCGCGGCCTTGGCAGAGAAGATGGGCCCCTCGGCCGGGGAGGACTGGCCGTCGGTGCCGAACAGCGCCACGGCGCCCTTGTCGCCGCCGATGGTCCAGGCCACGTCCCCGCCCCAGATGGAGACCTTCTTGCCGTCGGTGGTGGTGCCGGCCAGGCGGATCATCAGCAGGCTGCCCTTCTTCACGCTCAGGGGCATGGGCGCGGGATCGAGCACCTTCTGATCCTCGCCGTTCTTCTTGGGCGGCGCCACGATGGCCTCGGCGGTGACCTTGTCCAGGGACTTGGCGTCCACCAGCGTCACGGCCTGCTCCACGAGGACCTTGCCCGAGGTGGGCTCGGCGCCCTTGAGGGTGACCGCGCCGGCGGTCTTGCCGGAGGTGAAGGTGGCGGTGCGGCCCGCGTCGGCCAGCAGGGTCAGGCCCGCGGCGGGCGTGGCGGTCCACTTGAGGAAGCCGCCGCCGATGAGGGCGCACTCCTTGGTGCCGCAGGCGCCGTAGATCTCGCCCAGCTTCACCGCGTGGGTGGCGCCGGCGAAGGCGTAGTCGGTCTTCTTCTCCAGGTCCACCTTGCCCGCCGGGGCGACGGAGAAGCCGAGCCGGTCGAACAGGCTGCCGTTGTCCTTGAGCTCCACCGCGGCGGAGCCGTTGGCCACGGCCTGCAGGATCACCCGGTCCTTCTTGCTGCCGGCGCTGGTGGCGGTCAGCACCTTGGCGTCGGTGGAAGAGACCGCCAGGCTCGCCGGCAAGGTCACTCCCGCCTGCGGCTCCAGGGTGAGCTCCGCCTTGCTGCCCGCGGCCAGGGTTGTGGAGCCGTTGCAGCCGCCGCCGCCGGTGAACTTGACCTTTCCTTGCTCGCCGAGCCGGGTGTCCGAATCGCTCGGGTCGGCCGACCCGCATGCGTACAGCCCCAGCAGGAGGCCGAGTCCCAGGGTCCTCACTATCCTCGTTCTGTCCATGGCATCTCCTTTGTTTGGAGCATAGGATTGGATCTCGTGAGTGTCAGAATGTTGATTCCGGTCACACGCCGGGCCCATTTCTCATTTGCCCTGATCTTCGCACTTCTGGGCGGCTGTTCCTATGACTTGAAGCAGGGCTGGCCAGACGGAGCGCTGAAGGATGGCGCGACCTCCGGTGATCGGGCGGCGCCTCCCGCAGATGGCGGCCTGCCCAGGGATGGCAAGCCGACGGCTGATGGGGCGGCGGTGGATGCGGGTACGGGGCCGGCTGACAAGCAGCCGCCGACAAAGGACAAGCCGACAAAGGACAAGGCGAGCCCGCCGGCCGACCTTCCCCCGCCCAAGTGCGGCAACGGCAAGATCGAGCCGGGCGAGCAGTGTGACGGCAAGGACCTTGGCGGCAAGACCTGCAAGAGCTACGGCTACAACGCGGGGAGCCTGCAGTGCGCCAAGTGCAAGCTGCTCATGGGCGGCTGCGTGAAGCTGTCGCCCAGCGGGCACCTGCCCATCTCCGTGGCCAGCCAGGACCAGTCGGCGCCGCGCATCGCCTGGAGCGGCAAGCGGTACCTGGTGGTCTGGTCTGACAGGCGCGGCGGGCCGATGGCCAACATCTACGGCGCGCGGCTGGACGCCGCGGGCAACCTGATGGACAAGCAGGGGTTCATCATCGCCGCTCACACCGAATACATGTTCTCGCCCGCCGTGGCCGCTTCGCCCGGGGGCTTCCTGGTCACCTGGGACGACCGTCGGGGGGGGACCTACTACGACATCTACGGCGCACGGGTCGCGGACAGCGGCTCGGTGCTGGACCCCAAGGGCATCGCCATCAGCACTGCCTCGTCGAACCAGCGAGGCAGCGCGGTGGCCCACGACGGCACCAACTTCTTCGTGGTCTGGACCGACCTGCGGGGCGGGAGCTACAAGGGGATCTACGGCACCGCGGTGAGCGCTGGAGGCGCGGTGCTCAACACGGGGGGCGTGCAGGTCGCCCAGAGCGGGGTGCATCGCCACCGTACGCGCATCGCCTGGGACGGCACCAACTACCTGGTGGTGTGGGACGAGGGATCCGTGGCCGCCAAAAACGCCCATGTGCGTGGAGGGCGGATCAGCAAGAAGGGCAAGCCGGTGGACACCAAGGCGATCAACATCTGCACGCACAACAATGGCACCGGGTATTCGGAGCTGGCCTACGGCGGAGGGTACCACCTGGTGGTGTGGCGGGACCGGCGCAACGCGTCGAGCGACTGGGACATCTACGGCAACCGGGTGAACAAAGCGGGCAAGGTGATGGACGGATCGGGGTTCGCCATCCACAAGGGCACCGGGCGCCAGGGCAACCCGGTGGTGGCGTACACGGGCAGCCAGTTCTGGGTCGCCTGGGACAACGGGTCGGTGGCAGGCGCGGGCGCCTCGCAGCTGATCAAAGGCGCGAGGGTCTCGACGGGCGGGGCCCTGGTGGACCTGACCGGCCTGACGCTGGCGTCGGCCACCGGCCTGCAGGACCTGCCAGCCCTGGCCCGCGGCAGCGGCTCATCCTTGCTGGTGTGGAACGACCAGCGCAACAGCAAGGGCCGGGACATCTACGGAGTGCTGGTCACGCCCTGACGCGGAGAACAGCCAGCCAGGCGCAACAGACCATTCATCCTGGCATTCTGGCATCCTGGCATCCTGGCATTCTGGCATTCGCCGCCTGCGGCGGCGCCCCTACCCTGGCCCGGCGTCCCCGGGGGGGTAGCGAATCACGGCGCACCCGAGATCATCAGTCCCCTTGACGGCCCCCTTGCACGGGCCGGCGTCGCAGCACTTGATCCGGCACGGGTTGCCCGGCACCTTGGCCCCGCCCAGGGCAGCACATCTGTAGATCGGCGAGTACGAGCTGGCGGGGCAGCACCCGGGCTTTGCCCCCAGGTCCGGCAGCGGGACCACGCCCAGGTCGGGCCCCGCGCACCGGGCCGCGCCAGCGTCCGGCGCCACGCACGCCGCGGCGCACCGGGCCTGAACCACCGACACGGTGACGCACCCCGAGTAGCCGCCGGTCAGGAAGGCGGCCTGGTACTGCACCAGGTGTTTGCCCCGGCAGGCCAGCCGGCCGAACCAGGGGAAGAACACGCAGTCGATGCTGGCCCCGGTACTTGACTTGGGCGTCGCGTAGCTCCCGGGCAAGCACACCGCCTGCGCCGCCTTCCCCCCTTTCGGGTGGGACAGCAGGTAGCCGCATCGCTCGGCCCCTGGACAGTCCCAGGCCTCCTTGCACGGCCGCGCGCAGGCGTACCGGTTGAACTTGCTGCCCACGGTGTCGAACACCAGCAGCTCGCAGCTGCACGGCGACGGGCAGCCCGCGGCGCACCCGGACGCGAACACCCGATGCGCCCCGCATTTGGCCTGAGCCAAATCCGCCAGGTCGCCGCCTGCGTCCCATTTCGACGACGCGTCCAGATCCACGCCGAGGTCTTTCGGCGCCGGCCTTTCGGCCTCCGAACAACCGCTCAACAGCAGCGCCATGACCAGGACCACAGCTTCACGCATCTCCCCCTCCTCGCGACGCTCAGGCGCGGTGGACCGTCACCATCGTACCGTGCATGGCCGCCGCCTTGCCCATGTCGGTCAGCAGCGCCCTCCGCAGCTGATTGACGCCCTGGAGATCGCCGCTCCAGGCCGCCGGGTTGAACAGCAACATGTCGGCGCGCAGGGTGTCGTCATGGCGGACCCGCGCGGTCACCCGGCCCACCTCGCTGCGCACCTGCGCACGGTCCCCATGGCCCAGGCCGCGCGCCGCGGCAGCCTCCGGGTGCAGCCCCACCACCGGCTCATCCGGCACATCGCCGGGGTTGATCTGGGCGTTGACCATCTTGAGTGTCTTGGTGGCCACCAGGTGAAGCCGGCCCCCCTCCAGCGACGGCGGCGCCTGCGGCGGCCGCGCCAGCTCGCCGATGAGCTGCGCCTTGCCCGACGGCGTCTCGAACCGCCCGCCCTCGAAGGGCACCCGACGCGTCAGCGGGTTCTCCACCGCCCCCTGCTTCAGCCGCTCGAAGGTGACGCCGTGGTCCCTGGCCAGCGGCCCCAGGATCCGGTCGGCCCACAGGGCCGGCGCCCCGGCCAGCGCATCGCCGAAGCCGAGCCGCCGGGCCAGCCCCTGGTAGATCTCCACGTCGCTGCGCACCTCGCCCAGCGGCTCCACCACCCGCTGGTTGGCGCCCACCCAGTTGTGCCCGTAGGCCACCACCAGGTCCTCGTGCTCCAGGTAGGTGGCGCAGGGTAAAAACAGGTCGGCGCGGGCGCAGGAGGCGGTGATGAACTGGTCCACCACCACCAGGAAGTCGAGGCCACGCAGGGCCCGATCCACCGCCGCCGTGTCGGGGCAGGTGGCGGCCGGGTTGGCCCCGGTGATCCACCCCATGCGCGCCGGCGGCTCCGCGTCCAACAGCTGCTGCCCCAGCCGGGGCATCAACACCCGCCGACCCTTCGCCCGCGGCGTGCCCTCGGGCGGGGAGAAGTCCATGCCCGTGTACCCCGCCGAGGTGTCGGTCTGGGCCCCTGCCCCGGGCACCCCGACGTTGCCTGTCACCACCGCCAACGCATCGATGAGGCGCACCATCTCGCCGGCCCCTTCCCAGTAGCCCGGCCCGAGCCCGATCAGGGTGGCCAGCGGCCGGGTCCCGGCGTACAGGTCTGCCAGCGCCTCCAGCTGCCGGGGCGCCAAATCGGTCGCCTCGGCCACCCGGGCCATGTCCACCCCGCGCACCAGCTCGCGGTACGCCTCGGCTCCCTCCGCGTGCCGCTCCACGAACGCCACGTCCCACGCCCCCCGCTCCAGCAGCAGCCGGCCCAGCCCCAGGGCGAGCCAACCGTCGCTGCCAGGGCGCAGCTGGTAGTGCCGGTCAGCCTTGCGCGCGGTGGCGGTGCGCACCGGGTCGATGACATGCAGCGTGGCTCCGCGCTGGCGCCTGGCGTCGGTGACGAAGCGCATGGTGTGGGGCCTGGTGACGTCGATATTTCTGCCCCAGGCCACAATCGCCTGGCTGTTGGCCAGGTCCTCGGCCGCGTGGGCCCCGGCGCTGCCGAAGTCCAGCCCCTGGGCCTCCACCGCCGCCTCGATGCTGGTGCCGCCCTCCACCTGGGTCACCGGGCCCACGTGCGCCCAGAACGCCCGGTGCATCAAACGCGCCACCAGGCCCTTGATGCCGCTGTAGCTCACAACCGCCAGGGCGGGAGCGCCGTGCTGCTCCAGGCAGCCCCTCAGCCGCCGGACGCACAGGTCCAGCGCGTCGTCCCAGCTCAGCCGCTCCCAGGCGCCGCCGCGGGTGCGGCGCATCGGGTGCAGCACGCGCTGGTCGCTGTAGAAACGCTCAAGGTAGCGGTTGCCCCGCAGACAGAGGAAGCCCCGGGTCACGCCGTGGTCAGGATCGCCGCGGTGCTTGACCACGCGCCCGCCCTCCACGGTGGCCAGCACGCCGCAGGAGTCGGGGCAGTCCCGGTTGCAGGTGGTGCGCAGCAGCCTGGCCATGGCAGGGCTTACCAGGCGGGCTTGGCCTCTTCGCAGGTCACGCCCGAGGGGATGACCACGCGCTGGACGCTCACCTTCTTCTGGGCGTCCACGTTGGCCACGTGCAGATACTGCACGCCGCCCTTGACGTACAGCTGGGTGGTGGTCTCCGGCGTCTTGTTGCCCTTGATGTGCAGGGCGACTTTCTGGTCGCCCGCCGGGATGTTCTTGCACCCCGAGCAGTTGGAGGTGCTTGCGATCAGGGGCACGCTGCCGATGCGCAGCTCCAGGGTCACCTTGGTGCCGCTGCTCAGGGCCAGGTTGTGGCAGAACTTTGCCTTGGGAGGCGGCGCCGGACAGGAGGGCACGGCCGGCCAGGGGCACGGCCCCTCACGCACGCACACGCCGTTTTTGCACTCGTAGCCTTCAGGGCACTTGGGCTTGCCCTCGTTGCACCGAAAGGGCGCGTCGCCCAGATCCAGATCCCCGCACCCCGTCGCGCCGGCGGCGCAGAGCAACGCCACGGCCACCGCGGCTCCGATGATTCCGCCCCGTATCACCCGCTTTTCCATATCCATCCGCTCCTGACCCCATCTACCAGCGATCCGCCCCTTCGGGCAACGGTAAATCTGCATGTTGGCGATGCAGCCCTTGCCCCGGGCGGCCCGGTCGGTGGATCCTCGGGTTCTGTCTCAAGGTAACGGAGCGGAGCCCATGCGTGCATGCATCTCGGGGGTGGTTGGTCTGTGTTTGTTGATGATGGCTGGTTGCCAGGAGGAGACGACGCCGGGGGTGGACAGCGGCAAGCCCCCTCTGGACGGCAAGGCCCCGGGGGCCGAGGCCGGCGGTGACGGGCCGGCCGCGAAGAAGGACAAGGGACCGCCCGCGGACGGGCCGGGCAAGAAGGACGGCAAGGGCCCGGCCCTGGACAAGAAGGCCCCCGCACCCGACATGTCCGCCTCCAAGTGCCAAGACGAGTGCAGCCTGGACGACACCCGGACCCAGGGCGGCAAGACCCAGACCTGCAAGCTGTACAGCCTGAGCCAGAAAAAGTCAGTGCCGGTCACCAGCGGGCTGCACGACCGCGCCCGGCTGCACGACAAGTGGATCCGCAAGGTCCACCTGCCCAACGGCTACCTGGCCAACACCCGCTTCACCGACAAGACCTACAAGACCATCTCCTCCTGGCACGGCACCGGCGACTCGGCCATCTGGACCGGCGCCTACCTGGCCGCCGAGGCGATCCGGCTCAAGGTGACCGGCGCGCCGGACGCCCGGGCCAACGTGCGCAAGCTGGTGGAGGCGGTGCACCTGCTGTTCAAGGTCCACGGCCACGCCGGCTACCTGGCCCGGTTCTGCGCTCCATACGGCAAGGACAAGAAGCTGGACGCCCACTACGACCCGACCAACGTGGACGACCACAAGGTGACCTACAAGGGCGCCTCCTGGTTCTGGAGCGGGAACACCAGCCGCGACCAGTACCAGGGCGTGCTGCTGGGCTACTCCCTGGCTTACGATGTCCTCACCTCGGCCAGCCACAAGGCGATGATCCGCCAGGACATGGTGGCCCTGGCCCAGGCGATGATGAAGGAGCACAAGGCGGTCAAGATCACCGTGAGCTTCTACGCCCTGGGCAAGTGGCAGAAGCTCACGGTGCCGGTGAAGCTGACCCACGTGGTGATGAACCCGACGGAGTGGCAGAGCGGCGGCCCATTCGTGCAGATCGGCACCAAGGCCAAGCCCACCGCCTACGAGGAGACCCAGATGCGTGGTTTCCGCGAGTTCTTCCCCGACTTCTCCTACCTGGTCAAGCAGATCCCGATCATCGGCCTGCTGGTGCCCAAGCTGCCGCGCGCCGGCTCGGCCATCATGCTGGCCAACATCATGCGCATCGGCATGCAGACCACCAAGGGTGTCACCTCCCACGCGGCCCAGCACGCGGCGTTCAAGGCGTACTACAACAAGAACATCAACGCCTGGCTCACCGTCATGAAGGGGTACTTCTCGTCGTCGTCGCTGCAGTGCTGGAAGGGGTACTTCGGCCACAACATCGATCACATGCCCCTGTACAACCTGATCCGCCTGGAGACCGACCCGAAGCTGCGGGCCAGCCTGGCCAAGGACGTGCTGGAGGCCAAGTTCTGGCCGGTGGTCAAGAACCACAAGAACGTCTTCTTCAGCTACATCTACACCAGCATGGGGCCCAAGAGCTCCAACATGACGGCCCCCATCGCCGCGGCCACGACCCAGCTCAAGCAGTTCCCCGCGCCGCCCAAGGCGGAGATCACGCGGGACCTGACCAAGAAGTACCCCGCCAGCACCAAGTGCAAGGGGCAGTCCTCGGTGGCGGTGGACGTCAAGGACCGCCTGGTGGAGGACTTCATCTGGCAGCGCGAGCCGTTCAAGCTGAAGATCACGGCCGACGGCAAGCTGGTCTTCCCGGGCAGCGACTACCTGCTCACCTACTGGATGGCCCGCTGGTACGGCTACCTCAAGGACGACAGCGACGGCGTGTGCCTGAAGTGGATGTAAAATTCCTGCAGCACCACGGCATTTGACCCGAAAACGCGCCAGGGGAGATAATCAGCGCGGAGGGATGGACATGATTAACATATCGAGGTTGGTGACGTTATTGGTCCTGGGGTTGGCGGTCGGCGCTTGCGATCGCCGCCCGGTCTACCACCCGGCCGAGTGGGTCAAGGTGGAGGCGGGCAGCTTCCTGATGGGCTCGCCGGGCACCGAGTATTGCCGCGAGCCGGGCCGGTTCAAGGAGACCCAGCACAAGGTCACCCTGACCCACGCCTTCGAGATCCCGGTCACCGAGGTGACCCAGGGGCAGTACGAGGACGTCATGGGGTACAACCCGTCGGGGTACTACAACTGCGGGATCGACTGCCCGGTGGACAAGGTCAGCTGGTACGACGCGGCCGAGTTCTGCAACGCCATCTCCCGCGGGGCGGGGCTGCCGGAGTGCTTCTCCTGCTCCCGCGCGTCGGGCAAGCTGGTGTGCAAGGTGAGCGCCGCTTACCGCGGCAAGTCGTACTACAACTGCAAGGGCTACCGGCTGCCCACCGAGGCTGAGTGGGAGTATGCGTGCCGCGCCGGCAACACGGCGGCCCTGTACAACGGCGGCGAGCTTGCCTCGTGCAACTACGCCGACGCCAACGCCAACAAGATCGCCTGGTACGCCAGCAACTCGGGCAAGACCCTGCACCTCTCGGGCGCCAAGGCGGCCAACGCCTGGGGCATCAAGGACATGTCGGGCTCGGTCTGGGAGTGGGTCTACGACTTCTACCAGGCCGACCTGGGGAGCGCGGCGGTCACCGACCCCACGGGCCCGGCCACCGGGGACATCGGGCGCATGACGCGCGGCGGCTCGGTTGAGGTGAGCGCCAAGTTCATCCGGTCGGCCAGCCGCTGGAACTACACCCAGCCGTGGGACCGCTTCAAGCTGCACGGCTTCCGCTGCGTGCGCAGCCGGTAATCAGCGCGCCACAGCCCCCTCCGCTCATGCCCTCGACCTTCACCCGCACCATGGCCGCCCTGCATGCCGACTCCTACCGGCGCTCCAGGCTGGTGCTGCTGGGCGTGGGGTTGCTGGCAGGCCTGTGGGCCTGCTGGATGGTCATGGCGCGGGTCACGGTGACCGAGGTGAGCGTCAAGGCGAACCTGGCGGTCTCCCGCGAGGCCCACGTGGTGCAGGCCCCGGTGGCCGGGCGTGTGGTGCAGAGCAAGCTGGTGCTCGGGGCCCGGGTGAAGGCCGGAGACCTGCTGGTGGCCCTGGACAGCGCCGACGTGAAGCTGAAGCTGGAGGAGCGGCGCGCCCGGGGCAAGGCGCTGGGTGAACGGGCCAGCGCGCTGGCGCGGGTCATTGCCGCCGAGGAGAAGGCCATGAAGGTGGTGCTCTCCGAGGCCTCGGTGGCGGTGAAGGAGGCGGAGGCCAGGCGCCGCGAGGGGCTGCTGCGCGCCCAGCACAGCCAGGAGAAGGCCAGCCGGCTCACGCGGCTGCACAAGGGCGGCCACCTGGCGGAGCTCGACTTCCTCAAGGCGCGCAGCGAGGCCGCCACCGACGAGGCCGCGGCCCAGCGCATGAAGGTCTCGGTGGGCCGGCTGCGGCGCGCGCGCAAGGCCACGGCCAGCGACCGCAAGGCATGGGTGGTGCGCCTGAGCCAGGAGCTGGTGACGGTCAAGGGCGACCTGGCCGCGGTGGACGCCAGCGTCAAGCTGCTGGAGCACGAGGCGCGGCGCCGCCGGATCCTGGCGCCGGTCTCGGGGCGCATCGCGCAGCTGGCGCGGCTGCGGGTGGGCAGCTACCTGGAGCAGGGCGCGCGGGTCTGCCGGGTGGTGCCCCCCGGGGCGCTCAAGGTGGTGAGCCAGTTTCCGGCCCGGGCCATGGGCCGGGTGCGGCCAGGGCAGCGCGCCCGGGTCAAGCTGGACAGCTTCCCGTGGGCCCAGTACGGCAGCCTCGAGGCCACGGTCAGCCGCGTGGCGGGTGAGCTGGCGGGCGGCGCCCTGGAGGTGGAGCTGGATCCGAGGCCCGCGTCGGCTCCTCGCATGAAGCTGCAGCACGGCCTGCCCGGGCTGGTGGAGGTGGAGACCGACCGGGTCTCCCCTGCCCTGCTCCTGCTGCGCGGCGCCGGCGGGCTCGTGGGGGATCAGGGGGCGGGGTCCGCGGCCACGGCTGAACCATGAGGCTCCTGTCGCCCCGCCCGGGCAGGCGCCGCGTCCGCGCGCCCGAGGTGGTTCAGAGCTCGGCCATGGACTGCGGGCCGGCCTCGCTGCGCTGCCTGCTGGAGGGCCACGGCATCCCGGTGAGCTACGGCCGGTTGCGCGAGGCGTGCCAGACCGACGTGGACGGCACCTCCATCGACACTCTGGAGGAGGTGGCGACCCAGCTCGGCCTGGAGGCGGAGCAGGTGATGGTCCCGACGGATCATGTGCTGCTGCCCGAGGCGCGCTGCCTGCCCTCGCTCGCGGTGGTCACCCTGCCCAGCGGCCTGACCCACTTCGTGGTGCTCTGGGGCACGGCCGGGCCGCTGGTGCAGGTGATGGATCCCGGCACGGGCCGCCGATGGCCGGCAGCCACGGCGCTGCTGTCCGAGCTGTACCTGCACCAGATGCCGGTGGACGCCGGGGAGTGGCGGCAGTGGGCCACCACCGACGACTTCACCGCGCCGCTGGCCCGACGCCTGGCGAACCTGGGCCTCACGCCGCGGCGCGCGGAGGCGCTGATCCAGCGCGCCGCCGGGGCCGCCGGGGCGACGCCCCTCGGCCTGCTGGACGCGGGCGCGCGCATGGTGGAGGCCCTGGCCTGCGGCGGGGGGCTGCGGCGCGGGCGTGACTGCGCGCGCTTCCTGTCGGCCACATTGGAGCGCGCCGGCGAGCACCCCGAGGAGCTGGACACCCTGGTGCCGTCGTCCTACTGGTCTGCGGCTCCGCTGGACGAGGAGCAGGTGATGCTCCGGGGCGCGGTGCTGGTGCGGGTCACGGGGGCGACCCCGGTCAAGGCTGCGTCCGCCGCCGCGCCGGGGGCGCCCGCCGACGACGCGCAGGCGCCGTCCGACGAGGGCCTCTCCCCCGAGCTGGTGGCCGCCCTGACCGAGCCGCCCAGCCGCCCGGGCAAGGACCTCTGGCGCATGCTGCGCGCCGACGGGCTGCTGGTGCCGTCCCTGCTGATGTGCGCCCTGCTGCTCTCGTCCGCCGGGGTGGTGCTCGAGGCGCTGGTGCTGCGCGGCGTAATGGACCTGGGCCGCGAGCTCGGGCTCACCGCCCAGCGACTGGGCGCCGTGGGGCTGGTGCTGTTGTTCATGGGCGCCATGCTGGCGCTGGAGCTGCCCATCGCCTCGGTGCTGCTGCGCATGGGCCGGCGCCTGGAGACCCGGATGCGGGCCGCGTTTCTGGCCAAGATCCCGCGCCTCGGCGACCGCTACTTTCACAGCCGGCTGACGTCGGACATGGCCGAGCGCGGCCACAGCATCCACGCCGTGCGCACGCTGCCCGGCCTGGGCGCCCAGCTGCTGGACGGGGTGTTCTCCCTCGGCCTGACCACCGCCGCGCTGGCCTGGCTCAACCCGCCCGGCGCCCTCGCCGCGGCCACGGTTGCAGGGCTCTCGGTGGCGCTGCCGCTGCTGGCCCAGCCCGCCCTGGCCGAGCGCGACCTGAGGGTGCGCACCCACGGCGGCGCCCTGAGCCGCTTCTACCTCGACGCGCTGCTGGGGCTGGTGCCGATCCGAACCCACGGCGCGGAGCGCGCGGTGAGGCGGGAGCACGAGAGCCTGCTCACGGAGTGGGCCCGGGCCTCGCTCGGCCTGCTGCGGGCCACGGTGGCGGTGGAGGGGGTGCTCTCCCTGGCCGGGATCTGCATGGCCGCGTGGCTGCTGTTCAGCTACCTCGGCGTGATGGGAGGGGCGGCCGCCGGCGGGCCCGAGGGGATCCTGCTGTTGGTGTACTGGGCCCTGCGCATCCCGGCGCTGGGCCAGGCCGTGGCCGCCGCCGCGCGCCAGTACCCTGCCCTGCGCAACGTGACCCTGCGGCTGATGGAGCCCCTCGGCGCCCCGGAGGAGGCGGGTGATGAGGCGCCGTCACCCGGGCGCTCGCAGGGCGACGCGGGGCAGCGCGGCGTGGAGCTGGAGCTCGACGACGTGAGCGTGTGCCTGGCCGGACACATGGTGCTCGAGGGGGTCCAGCTGCGGGTGGCGCCGGGCGAGCGGCTGGCGGTGGTGGGCCCCTCGGGAGCCGGCAAGTCGACCCTGGCGGGTTTGCTGCTCGGCTGGCACGGCCCGTCCCGGGGCAGCGTGCGCGTGGACGGCGCTGACCTGGACGCCGCCGGTCTGGAGGCCCTGAGGCAGGAGACGGCCTGGGTCGATCCGGCGGTGCACCTGTGGAACCGCACCTTGCTGGACAACCTGTGCTACGGCAACGAGTCCGCGGCGCCTGGCACCCTGGTGGAGGGGGACCGCTCCCTCGGCCGGGCCATGGAGGCGGCAGACCTGCAGGGCGTGCTCGAGGGGCTGCCCGACGGGCTGCAGACGCGCCTGGGCGAGGGGGGCGCGCTGGTCTCCGGCGGCGAGGGGCAGCGGGTTCGCCTGGGCCGCGGGCTGCTGCGCCGGGACGCTCGCCTGGTGGTGCTGGACGAGCCGTTCCGGGGCCTCGATCGCGGCAAGCGGCGCGCGCTCCTGGCCGGCGCCCTGTCCTGGTGGAGCCAGGCCACCATCCTGTGCATCACGCATGACGTGGGCGAGACCCTCGAGTTCGACCGGGTGCTGGTGGTGGACGGCGGCCAGGTGGTGGAGGACGGCGCCCCGGCGGAGCTGGCGCGGCTCGAGACCTCCCGCTACGGCGCGCTGCTGCGCGAGGAGCAGCTGGTGCGGGACGGGCTGTGGCAGGGCGCCGCGTGGCGCCGGCTGCGGTTGAAGGATGGTCGCCTGGGCGAGGAGGTGCCGTCGTGACGGCCCCTGGAGAGCTTCGGCGGCTCGCCTGGCCGGTCTCGCGCCTGGCCCACGCGGTGGAGGCCCTGTGTCGCCGCCGGAGCGACCTGGCCGTGGCGGGCGCGCCCGAGGCCGCCCTCACCGCGCCCGCCCCGGACCGGGACCTGCGAGGCGCTGCCCTCGGCCGCTGGGTGGAGGCCACCTGCGACCACCTGGGCCTGGAGGCCGAGGAGCTGGAGCTGGGCTACGCCGACCTGCCCGCGCTGTTGCGCAGCGGCGCCCCCGCGCTGGTGCGCTTGCCCGGCGCTGGCGAGGAGCCCCGGCGGTTCCTGGTGCTGGCCGGCGCCCGCGGGGCGAAGGTGGAGCTGCTCACGCCTGACCTGGGCCTCCGGCGGGTCCCGCGGGAGGCGGTGCGCCGGGCCATCTGCAGCGACCTCGAGGATCCCCAGGGGGAACAGGTCGACGCCCTGCTCGACCGGGCCGGCGTGCCGCGCCGCCGCCAGGCCAGGGCCCGGAGCGTCCTGCTGGCCGACCGGCTGGCCCGGGAGCGGCTGGGCGAGATCTGGCTGGTGCGGCTGCCGCCGGGTCACGCCTTCGCCGCTCAGCTGCGGCAGGCCCGCCTGCCCCGCGGGGTGATGATCTTCCTCGCGGCCCATCTGGCCCAGTACGTGATGCTGCTGGGGGCCTGGTGGCTGGTGGGTCGGGGGGCGCTGCAAGGGGCCCTCGACCGGGGGTGGCTCTGGGCCTGGGCCCTGCTGCTGGTCACCATGGTGCCGCTGGCGTTGCTGGTACGCTGGACCCAGGGGCGCGTGGCCCTCGGCGTCGGGGGCCTGCTCAAGCGGCGGCTGCTGCACGGCGCCATGCGGCTGGAGCCCGACGAGATCCGCAGCCAGGGGGCGGGCCAGCTGCTGGGGCGGGTCATGGAGTCTGACGCGGTGGAGTCCCTGGCGCTGGGCGCCGGGTTCCAGGGAGTGGTGGCCCTGCTGGAGCTCGGCCTCGCGGCCGCGGTGCTGGCGATGGGCGCGTCGGGCGCGTACCTGGTGCCGCTGCTGCTGGCGTGGACGATCATCACGGGCGCCCTCGCCTGGCGTTACCACCGGCGCGCCAGCAGCTGGACCGGCGCCAGGCTCGGCCTGACCCATGAGCTGGTGGAGCGCATGGTGGGCCACCGCACTCGCCTGGCCCAGCAGGAGCGCGCCCACTGGCACGACGGCGAGGACGAGGCGCTGGAGCGCTACACGGAGCTGTCGCGCCGGCTCGACGGCGCGGGGCTGGTGCTGGCCGGCGTCCCCCAGCGCGGCTGGCTGCTGCTGGCCCTGGCCGGGCTCGCGCCGTCCTTCGTGGCGGGCGGCGCGTCCACGGCGGCCGTGGCCGTGGCCCTCGGGGGGGTGCTGCTGGCGTCCGGCGCGCTGGCCAAGGTGGAGGAGAGCCTCACGTCGGTGAGCGCCACGTTGTTGGCGTGGCGCCAGGTGCGCGAGCTGTACCACGCCGCTGGCAGAGCGGAGGAGCGCGGCGCCACCACCGCGCTGGCCGGCGAACGCGAGCCCGCGCCGGAGCGCGAACCCGCGGCCGACGACGACGGGCCGGCCCGGAGAGTCCTGGAGGCCCAGCGGCTCACTTTCCGCTACCGGCCGGGGGCCAGGGACGTGCTCGACGGCTGCGACCTGACCATCAACCGCGGCGACCGGGTGCTGCTCGAGGGCCCCTCCGGCGGGGGCAAGTCGACCCTGGCGGCGGTCATCACCGGGCTGCGCCGGCACCAGGAGGGGCTGCTGCTGCTCAACGGCCTCGACCGCCAGAGCGTGGGCGTGGGCACCTGGCGACGTCGGGTGGTGTCTGCCCCCCAGTTCCACGAGAACCATGTCTTCACCGGCACCCTGTCGTTCAACCTGCTCATGGGCCGGCGGTGGCCGCCCACCGCCGATGACCTGGAGCGCGCCGAGGACCTGTGCCGCGAGCTCGGGCTGGGTGACCTGCTCGACCGCATGCCGGCGGGCATGAACCAGGTGGTGGGGGACACCGGCTGGCGCCTGTCCCACGGCGAGCAGAGCCGGCTGTTCATGGCCCGGGCCCTGCTTCAGGACGCGGATCTGGTGGTGCTGGACGAGAGCTTCGCCGCCCTGGATCCCGAGAGCCTGGGCCAGGCCATGCGCTGCGTCATCGCCCGGGCGCCGGCGCTGCTGGTCATCGCGCACCCCTGATTCGCCATCTTTTTTGTGTCTTTTGTAGTGGCCCTGACTCCACATTATTAATGGAAGTAAGGTATTCTAGTTTGGTAACCGCGCGGGAGGAATGACCATTGCCTGGAAATCGAACCTATAATCCGTTGAAATTATTGGCACTCGCAGCCCTGGTGACCATGCTGGTGGCATGCGGCGGCGAGGGGACCTACACACCAGATCCCTCCCAACTCCCGGATGATACCGAGCAGGCGCTGAGCTACCCGGCGGGCCCGTACGGCACCTCGGTGGGATCCGTCATCGAGGATCACAAGTTCGACCTGGCCATCTACGACCCGGCCATGCTGTGCAAGAAGACCAGCGAGCATCGCCTGGCCGACAGCAAGGGCACGCGGACGCTGACCATGGGCGACCTGTACCGTGGGAGCAAGTGGTGCTCCAACAAGCCGGTCCAGCTGGCCTGGATCGCGGTCACCACAGGCTGGTGAGGTAGCTGCAACTCGGAGCTGAAGGCCATCGCCTCAAACAGCTCCAGTTGGGACAGCCGGGTGCTGTTCATCAACGCCGAAATGGAGACCAAGCAGAAGTACCAGAAGCCCACCGCCGACTGGCTCTGGGACAACGCCCTGAACCTGGGGCTGGAGTTCCCTCAGATCTCCGACGGGGATCGCAAGCTGCGCAAGGTGTTCGGCTGCTCCTCCCTGCCCATGAACATGGCCGTGGACCTGACCACCATGAAGATCGTCTACGCCAAGTGCGGCTACAGCAAGACCGCAATCTCCAGCTTCATCAACTCCCACTTCGGATATTAGCCCGCCGCTTCATCGCGTAACGACCCGAAGGGTCGGCGCACGGCGGGCTCCCCCGGAGGGGCGATGAACGTGCGCGACGGTCGGGCGGACTCAGCCACAGCCACAGCCACAGCCTCAGCCTCAGCCTCAGCCTCAGCCTCAGCCTCAGCCACAGCCTCAGCCTCAGCCTCAGCCACAGCCTCAGCCTCAGCCTCCAGCTCCCTGTCCAGGTCTTCTTGATCACCTAT
>CAZEFW010000144.1:0-25504 GCA_964511535.1 uncultured Myxococcales bacterium
TGTCCTCGCACTGCTCCTCGGACGCCACCTGCAGCGCCTTGACCAGAAGCGCGCCCACCTCGGGCGGCAACCTCCCCTTGAGCACCAACATGTTGTCCTCGTCGGTGTGGTAGCTCAGATACCGCTCGTCATGCTGGCGCTGGGCGTGCTCTTGGTCTGCCGGAGCAGCCTTGCGGTAGGAACGGATGATGCGTTCGAGCTGGGACGTGGAGCCGTCCAGGGCGTACTCCAGCAGCGTGGCCTCGTTCTCTGGCGTGACGATGCGCGTAATGGCCCGCACCTTCGAGTACGAGATGCGTGCCTGTGAGAACGCCTCCAGCACCAGGGGGCAGTCCACCAGCTTGCGAGCCACGCGCACCTTCTCACGGGCCGTGTCCAGGCGGTCTCCGGTGCGGTAGGAGAGCCAGTGGGCGCACGACACGAAGCCCAGGTCGGCCCACCCCTCGCGCCGGTCCATCTCCGCTATCAGCAGCAGCAGGCGGCAGGTGGCGGCCTGGATGTGGGCGGACAGAATGGCGATCTCGTCGGCCAGGTTGTCGGTCGAGTCGTGGGACAGATCGGGCGCGCTCTCGATGGGTTTTTCGAGGGTCATGAATGGGCCTTTTTGTGATTTATTTCGGAAGCTTAAGTATAGTTCTTGGGGCGAAAAAGTCAAGCGTTGGAAGGGGGAAAAGCACCTGAAATCCAGTGGTTGTTACACCTCCTCCACCCTGGCCAGGACCACGGTGACGTTGTCCTTGGCGCCTGCTGCAAGGGCATGCTCCACGAGGGCGGATGAAGCCCGGTCGAGGCTCGGTTCGGCCAGCAGGGCGAGCAGGTCGGCGCGCTCCAGCTTCTCGGTCAGCCCGTCGCTGCAGATCAGGAACAGGTCCCCGGGACGCAGGGGCACGTGGCGCAGGTCAGGCTCCGGGCAGGGTGTGCCCAGGGCGCGGGTGATGACGTTGGCGTAGGGGTACTCGGAGCGCGGCGGGGGATCGCCGTCCGCCGCTTTGGCCACCTCCTCGTACAGCGAGTGGTCCCGGGTCAGCTGGTCCAGGTTGCCGTCGCGCAGCCGGTACACCCGGCTGTCACCCACGTGGGCCACCACCGCGTCGCCGTCGCGCAGCAACAGGGCAGCCACGGTGGAGCCCATGCGGCGGGTGGGCTGCTCCTTGCGCGCGAACACCGCCTTGTTGGCCAGGTACACCGCCACCCGCAGCAGGTTCTCGGCGAACGTGAGCGCCCGGTCCAGGCCGAAGGGCCAGGTCAGGTCAGGGTCGCCGGCGGAGCGGCTGAAGAACCCGTCCATGGCGTCCACCGCGGCGCGGCTGGCCACTTCGCCTCCCTCGTAGCCGCCCATGCCGTCGGCCACTGCGAACAGGCCAAGCTCGGGCCGGGCCAGCAGCGCGTCCTCGTTATTGGCGCGGCGGCCAGTGTGGGTCCGCCCGCTGTAGCTGATCTTCATCATGAGCGCCTCCTGGGCTGTTGTTGACCCCGGAGAGGTGCCAGCGCCGTGCCTGGCGCAGGTCCGCGAAACTTATGCGGCGGGTGGGGCGCGGACGCCCCGGTGGGGTATGGGATGGCGCCTGGCGGTTGGGGTATGATGGCCCCATGGCTGATCAGGAAAGACGATGGAGCCCCCTGAAGAGCGGGGGAGGAGTGGTGGTCGTGGCCTGCGCCGCCCTGCTGATGTGGGGTGGCTGCGCGGACGAGCTGACCACCGACCCGACGGACGGCGGCTGCGATCCGAACGCGCAGCCGGTGTGCGGCGGCAACAAGTACACCTCGTGCAAGGCCGGCCGCTGGCACACCGAGGACTGCCTCAATGGTGTGTGCATCCCATTCGTGGGGTGCCGCAAGTGCCAGCCCAAGAGCGGGTACTGCGTGGGCCAGGCGGCCTACGAGTGCAACGCCGACGGCACCGCGTCCAAGCTCGTGGCCAAGTGCCCTGACGACCAGCAGTGCGTGCTCGGCCGCTGCATGAGCATGTGCGACCTGCCCCAGAACACGCGCTCCAACGTGGGCTGCGAGTTCTGGGCCGTGGACCTGCCCAACGAGTACTACTGCATGTCCATGGATCAGGGGAAGACCTGCGTCACCTACGGCTGCGCGGCGTGCCAGCAGTTCGCCGTGGCCGTGGCCAACACGTCGAGCCACCGGGTGAAGGTGAAGGTGGAGATCAACGAGGCCAAGCCGGGGGAGACGCCCAAGCTGAAGCTGGTGCAGGCGGCCTACGTGGAGCGGGAGTCCCTCACCACGTTCAAGCTGCCCCAGCGAGAGGTGGATTGCACCACCTGGGCCAAGGACACCACGGGCAAGCTGCGGCGCAAGAACGACAGCCAGACCTGCCTGTCGTCCACCGCGTACCGCGTCACGTCCACCTACCCGGTGGTGGCGTACCAGTTCAACCCGCTGATCAACCAGTTCTCCAACGGGGCATCGCTGTTGATTCCGAAGCGCGGGCTGGACAAGGAGTACCTCGCCATGGGCTGGACCGTGACCAACCCGGTCAAGATGCCCATCGGGTTCATCGAGGGGGTGCCAGACTACGCCAGCCTCACGGTGGTGGGGGTCAAGGAGAAGACCGACGTGGAGGTGACCGTCACCCACCCGACCCAGGCCAGCAAGGACGGCAAGGTCAAGGCGGCCAAGAAGGGCGAGACCATCAAGGTCACCCTCGGGCCCTTCGACGTGTTGAACCTCAACTCCATCTCAACGCTGGTGGGCAACATCGGCGACTTCACCGGTTCGAAGATCAAGGCCAGCAAGGAGGTGGTGGTCTTCTCGGCGGTGGAGCGCGCCTCGGTGCCGTCGAACCTGAAAATGTACAGCCCCAAGGTGCCGGAGCCGAGCGGCAAGTATGACGTGTGCTGCACCGAGCACTTCGAGCAGCAGATGTTCCCGGTGTCGTCCCTGGGCAAGAACTTCGCCATCACGCGCACGCCGCCGCGCTCCAAGTCGGCGCCCTACGAACCAGACCTGTACCGGGTGCTGGCCAGCGAGAAGGGGACCAAGGTGGTCACGTCGGACAGCAACTTCCCCTCGTTCACCCTCGACGCTGGCAAGTGGAAGGACCTCTGGTCCAGGGGCAACCTGACCATCGAGGCGGACAAGCCGGTGATGGTGGCCCAGTACGCGGTGGCCAAGGGGTTCCTCGACAGCCTCGGCACGTCGGGCGGCGACCCGGAGTTCGTGATCTTTCCGCCGGTGGAGCAGTACCGTAAGGACTACATCTTCCTGACGCCCACCACCTTCACCGAGGACTACGTGGTCATCGCGGCGCCCAGCGGCGCGGACGTGACCCTGGACGGGGTGAAGGTGCAAAAGGAGTTCGGCGGGCCGTGCAAGATGAGCAGCATCGGCACCGTGAACAAGAAGTTCTACAAGGCGCTGCTCTGCCCTGTGAAGGACGGCGTGCACCGCGTGAAGGCCAAGGAGCCGGTGGGGATCATGGTCTACGGGTATTACAGCGTGGGGTCGTACGGGTACCCGGGCGGCTCGGAGATGAAGCAGATCAATGTGAAGTAGGAGGGCCGCTTTGCGGCCCTGGCTTGGGACTTGGGACTTGGGACTTGGGACCTGAGGTTTGAGGGTAAAATGCGCTCTTTGATGTTGGTTCTGTTGTGTGGTCTATGTGGTTGCCCGGCGGCTCCTCCGGTGGGGGCGAAGCTGGAGGTAGCCCCCCTCTGCACGGCCGGCGGCGACGACTTCCAGCCCGACGTGAAGGCTGCGCTGGACAGGTTCATCGCGTCGGCGGACCCGGCCAGCAAGCCGGTGGCGGTGTTCGACTGGGACAACACCGTGATCAAAAACGACGTGGGCGCGGCCACGGTGTACCACATGGTCCGCGAGGGGCTCGTCAAGCGCCCGGCGCGCTGGGAGGACTTCGGCGATCTGACCAACCGGGCGCGGGCGCAGCTCGCGGCAGCCTGCGCGGGTGATGGTGCGCTGTTGCCCTCCAGGGAGAACCGGGCGTGCGCCGTGGCCCTGGCCGGGCTCTACCGCGACGGCGCGCTGCCTGGCAACAAGGCGCCGTTCCGCCCGTTCAATCACCGCGCGTACCGCCCCACCACCTCCTGGCAGGTTCAGCTCCAGGCCGGCTACACGCCGGACGAGATCCGCGGGTTCGCGCGCCAGACCATCGCGCGCCTCTGCGCCTCGCCCGTGGGCGCCGCGGGGGACGTGGCCGGGCTGAAGGTGGAAGGGTACCTGCGCCTGCACCGGGCGATGAAGCAGCTTGTTCAGCAGCTGCGTCAGCGCGGCTTCGACGTCTGGGTCGTGTCGGCCTCGCCGCAGTACGTGGTGGAGGCCTTCGCTCGTGAGGTGGGCGTGCCGCGGGACCGGGTCATCGGCATCCGCTCCGTGCTCGACGACGCGGGCCGCATCACCCACGCGCTGCAGGGGTGCGGCGAGGTGCAGGACGGCGACAACCGGCTGCTGACCTACGTCGAGGGCAAGCGCTGCTGGATCAAGAAGGTGATCGGCCGCCCGGCGGCCTTCGTCGCCGGCGACGCCACCACCGACATATCCATGCTGCGTGATGCCACCGGGCTGCGGCTGGTGTTCGACCGGGGCTACCCCGAGCTGATGTGTCGCGCCCTGCACGGCAAGGGCGCGGGGTGGCTCATCAACCCGATGCTCTACGAGAAGCAGCCCCCTCGAAAGGGGCTCTACCCCTGCTCCAGCGCCGCCTGCGCGGATCGCCAGGGAGTGCCCGTGCCCTGCCTGGGCGACGACGGTCAGCCGCTGGCCGACATCAATTGAAGCGCAGGATGGTGCCGCCCTTGCCCACGATGTAGATGTCCTGGGGCGAGGTGCCGTGGATGGCGTGCAGGTCCTTGGTTTGCGGCAGGTTCGGCGTGCTCCACTTGGAGCCGGTGAAGTGGGCGATGTACCCGCCGTACCCGGCGACCCACACGTCCTTGGCCGAGTTGCCCCACACGGCGTACAGGTTGTACTTGAACGAGACGGTGGCGGCGGCCCAGTTGCTGCCGTCGTAGCTCAGCAGCGTCCCCGAATCGCCCACCACGTAGAGCGGCGCGCCGGCGGTGGTCCACACGCCGTTGAGGCGGTGGGTCACCCCGGTGGTGGAGAGCGAGGTGCACCCGCCGAGGGTTTTGTACCTGGCCACCGTGCCCTTGAGCCCCACCGCGTACACGGTGGCCTGGGTGGCGCCCGGCACGCCGGTGACGGCCAGCACCTGGTCCGACAGCATGCTGCCCGGCTTGGAGCACAGCTCCCACCAGATGCTGCCGGTCATCTTCATCAGGTAACCCTTGCTCTTGTTGCTGGAGGTGCCGCCCACGAAGCACAGGGACCCGGGCGTGCACCAGACCCCGTTCCAGCTCTTGGTGTAGTAGAGCAGGTTGCGGAACGGCGACTTGGTGCAGCCGGTCTTGTCGCACGCCAGGTCCGCGTTGTTCCTGCCCATCACCAACACCTTGCTGGAGGAGAGTCCGTGCATGGCGCGAAGGTCCCTGACCGTGCCCTGGGCAGCCTGGGTGGGGATGGCGGTCCAGGTGAGCTGGCTGTTGCCGTTGTAGTGCAGCAGAGTGCCCTTGTCGCCGGCAGCGTACACGTCCTTGGGGCCCAGGGCCCACACCGCGTACAGGTCCACCGTGGTGCCTGACGTCATGGTCCACCAGACCGGGTTATTGCCCTTGTCGGGCGTCGGAGGGGACTGGTCCGGCGGAGGGGGCGGGCCGTCCGGCGGCGGCGAGGGCGGGCCGTCCGTGGGGGGCGCAGGGAAGTCGGGCGGGGGCGGGAGCGCGTCCTGTGGTGGGCCAGGCAGGTCACGATCCTTGCCCGCGTCGCGGGGCGGCCGCGTATCGGGCGCGGGGGCCAGGGGGCGGTCCTCGTAAGGGAATAGGAGGTGGCACCCACCACAGAGGGCGCCCGCCAGCAGCAGGGCTGGCACAAAAACCTGTCGCCCCCTGCGTTCGGCCGTCATGTGGACAGGATATAGGAAAGTGGCTAGCTGGCCAGGGCTGAACGCTGCTGGCCCGGAACGCGCAGGTCCACGTTCATGGACGGCGGGCAGAGCTGGCGCAGGCGCGCTGCGGTGAACGGGGAGGGGCGCATGGGGTTCTGGCCGCGGATGTTGACCCGCACCACCGAGTCAGGCGGCAGGCAGGACAGCTTGCGGCGCAGCTCCCCCTCGCCGTACCGGCTCCGGGCGTCGAGCTCCAGCAGCACCATGGGCCGGGCGGGGAGGCGGACGAAGCGGTGCCGCGTCAAGGCGCCGCCGTGGGCGTCGGGGGTGAACTCCAGCATGCAGTACCCCTTGGGCTCGTTGCGTTCGGCGAAGGCGGTGCGCTCCACGGACCCGGCGTAGACCACCGGCGCTGGCAGCATCGCGCCGGCGAGATCATGGGTCAGCACCTGGCGCCGGTGGATGTGGCCGCTGAGCGCGGCGGCCAGACCATGGAGCAGCTCATCGCCGCGGATCACGTCCCGCCCCGGGCGGAAGGTGTAGCTCCGCGGCCCCACCCGGGCGCCCTCCACGGTCTGGTGCATGGCCAGCAGCCGAACGTCGGCGGCGCCGCTGTGGTGCAAGCCCGTGGCAGCCACGGCCCGCCCGAAGGCGTCTGCCTCACCGACGCGCCGCACAAAGGGGAAGCCGGCCACCTGCACCTGCATGCCGCGGATCTGCAGCCGCGCCAGGCCGGGCGCGTGGAACAGGTGCAGCCGCGGGTGCCGGCTCAGCAGGGGGCAGGGGATGCGGCCGCGCTCGTGGTTGCCTGGTACAAGCGCCACGTGGGCGCCCGCCTCGGCCGCCTCGAGCAAGGGCTCCAGCGCCATCTGCACCAGCCCCGGATCCGCGTTGGGCCGGTGGAACAGGTCGCCGCCGTGCACCACGAGGTCCACCTCGCCGCTGAGCGCCGGGAGCAGGGCGAGGCGGAAGTTGCGCATGAAGTCTGCGCCCCGTCGACGGCGAGCGATGCGCGGCCTGCGCGGCAGGTCGTAGCCCACGTGAGTGTCGCCCAGCAGCAGGACGCGCAGGGGGGCGTGGCGGTCAGATCCAGCGGAGTCGGCGTGCGATGCTCTGGGGCTCAAGGGGCGTGCCTCCTTTCAGGTGAATGGTTGGACAGCGGCGTGCGCCTAGCAGGCGGCGGATCTCGGTGGACAGGACCCGCAGGCGGTCATGGGTGGCCAGGTCGAGGTCTCCCCCCGCCGGCCACGCGCCGTCTTGCAGCGCGGGGGCGCGTTCGCCTGGCGCGAACGTCGCGCGGTGGGTGATCTTGCCGGCGCGCAGGATGAGGCGCCTGAGCTGATGGCCGCCGGCCGGGGGCCAGGTCACATCGCAGTGGCTCAGGTCCCTGAGCCAGCGGCCGCGCCGCAGCAGCCGCGCCGAGGTCATGCACGCGCCCTCCAGGTGGCGCGCGACGCGCTCGTCGTCCCACTGTCTGTCTGCCGGCGCGTCGTCCTTGCCGTCGGGCGGATCGGGCTCTGCTTCGCGGGCGCGCACCAGGCTGGCGCCCAGCCGCAGCAGCCGGGCGGCGGGCTTCGGCTCCCCGGCCGCCAGACCATGGCGCCCCCGAAACAGCCGCGTCCCGGCTTCCAGGATTTCCCGGGGGAGGGAGTCGGCCTCCAGGGGCAGGCCGAGCAGCCTGCGCTGATTGTCGGCCGGTGACAGACCGAGGGTCAGCAGGCGACCCAACAGCAGCAGCTGGCGGGCGTGGTCCTCGCCCGGCAAGGGGCCCAGGGCGCAGACATCGTCCCGGCACGGGCTCATGGCGTCCAGGCCTTGCGAGACATACCAGGGGGTGGCGCCCGGGGTTCGCTCCCGCAGCGCCGAGTTGTAGGGGGGCGCCAGGCGCTTGATCTCGTCGGCCTCCAGCAGCGCCGCCTCCGCGGCAGAGGCGGTGACGGTGTGGTCGATTGAGAAGACCTGGGTCAGCAGGTCCAGGGTGTCCCGGGTGGTGTGCCGGCGCTTCTGGAAGTAGCTGTTGACCCGTCGCCGCAGGGAGGTGGCCTTGCCGATGTAGAGCAGCTCGTCCCCCTTGCCCTTCATTCGGTAGACGCCCGGGCGGTCGGGCAGGGCGAGGCGCTCCTTGCGCGGCATGGGGAAGGTCCAGGGACCGGAGCGGGCGCCAGGCTTCTGGGTCAGCCACTGCTCCAGGTCAGACAGGGTCCGGACCCCCTCGTCGGCCAGGCGGGCCACCTGCTCGCGCCAGATCACCCGGGTCGCCTCCACGTGAGGGGCCGCGCGCTTCTGCTCGCCCAGGTGGTAGCCGTGGTAGCCCGCCAAGGCGCGCAGCCCGCGCCGGGGCAAGTTCGGCTCCAGGCGGCGGGCGATCTCGTGGGTGCACAGGAAGGACAGCGTGGGCGCTCCTGCGGCGGCGAAGCGGGCGCCGAGGTCGTCCAGGAAGGCGCGCTCGTAGCGGGCGAAGTGGGCCACCACCGGCACCGGGCCCTGTTGGGAGGGCAGGGCAGCGCAGAACTGGCGCCATGTCTCCAGCGCGGGCAGCGCGTGCTCCAGGTGGTAGTCGCGGATGCCTGTAATTCTGGATACCTGCGGAGGGATCTGTTCGCCGTCGGGCAGCGCCACGAAGTGGGCGTGAACAGCGTCCTGTCCGGTCACCCACCAGCCGAGCTCAAGCAGGTGCCCCTTGCGCGGCGAGGCGCCCGTGGCCTGGCAATCGGTGAAGACGGCCTGGAGGTCTTCGAGAGGAGCGTGAGGGGTGAACATGAGTTCAGTGATACTGAACGGCTGTTCACTTGTCAAATTGACAGCACAAAAAAAATGGTTACATTGGTCGGTGCCTCAATTCGGGGGCGACATGGTTTCGACGGGGGTGAACGAGGTCAAGGTTGCAGACGGAGGGTTTCTGTCCCCTCTTGAATCCGGCGGAAACTATTAGACGCCAACGACAACGTCTACGCTCTGGCTGCTTAGTCGGCCAGCGTCCTTCCGGCCCTCCCGCCAGTGACAGCCGGTCTGGACGCCAAAGAACTGGCTAGCGCGCTGCCATGACGGTCGGGTAGCCCGCGAAACAAAAGACCGGATAACCCTGGTGAGAGCCTGCCGCTGGGCGAGCATCGGGGTGAAACAAATCAACGGCTATGTCTGTAGACGCCTTGGCTGAGCGCTTCCGGACCCGGGTTCGATTCCCGGCGCCTCCAAAAATGGGGCCCCTTCTGGGGGCCCCATTTTTTTCGGCGCCGTCCATCGACAAACGTGAAGAAGTGCACCCGATGAAGCCGGGTGGCACTTCTTCACATATGTTCGATTCCCTACTTGTCGGCGGTAGAAGCGGCGTCTCGCCGCTTTGAGCGAAAAGAGCTTGTTGGTTCCGCGCGGGCACGGCGGCTGTTAGATTCAACTGATGTTGAAATCGGTACCGTTTTGCAGGGCCTTGGCAAGCGCATGGTTGGTTGCCCTGGCGCTGGCGCTCTCCACGCCAAATGGTGCCGTGGCTCAGGAGCCAACAGGACCGGGAAGCCCTGACGAGCCGTGGCTAACCCGACAGAAAATCCCGGGCAGCAAGGCAACCGCTGATGGAACGGATTGTTCACCCATGGGCGCTTCTTTCCTCGAGCCGCCAAAGCTCAGGCCGTGCTGTGCCCTGGGATATGATCTGCGGTTGAAGGTTGGCACGGCCCCGATGGGTGCCAGGGTGGATAACGTGGTTTCTCCCCGCCACCTTGGCCGCCACTCGTATCGCAAACGCTCGGTGGAGATTGAACTCAACGGCCTGGTTTACACCTGCAAGGCTGGCGTGGTGGATGTTGCCCACATAAGGGATTACGCGGACATGACCGCCCACCTGTTCGGGCTGATCATGCCGGTCCTCGGTTCTCCCGTTCTGGTGCGTTTGCCTTACGAGGGGGCTCGCAGGGAGGTGCTGCTCAGGGCCCCGCCGAAGCACCTGAGCGTGTCTGAAAAGCGGGAGCTGGCCATCCTACTGGCCCAGACCATCGCCTGGGAGATGAGCGTGTGGCACGAAATCGTGACCTGGTACGATTTTCGCTCTGTACCGCTGGTCTCAGAGCGGGTCTCGGCCTACTCGCCCGAGGACATCTACTCCAACGCGCTGGGGACGTTCATCGGTGCCGAAGCCCTGCGCTCCGGCGGGGATTACGACTCGGCGGTGGACATGTTGCTAGCCAAGAGGCTGCGCTTCCTCGGAGCCCTTCCGCCCACCCAGACTCGCGCCAACCTGGACGCAGTCGAAGGGGTTTGGTGGGACCGGACCCGGCGCCTACCCGATATTCGGGCGGTGCCAAGGCGAAACATCCTCCGCTCCAGTCAGGACGTGCAGGGGTGGCTGGTCCCAGCTCCCCTCTCTCCCGGGTGCAAGCACCGCAGGGAGAAGCCCCACACGCTCAAGATTCCGGTCAAGGGCCCCACGGGGCTGGTCCTCTCGGACCTGTACGAGATGCGTATCTTTGTGGACTCAAAGGCCATGCCCACCTTCGACCATCCGGAGACCTCTCGCCCTTGGGTATCAGCAACCGATTTCCCCTGGATCAACGAACGGATCAGGGAACACCTCATCGACGATCTGGGGCCGCGGGTGGACACGCCGCACCTGTACGCTGACCGGGGCAAGGGCACGGCAACCGCCCCTGATGCCTCTGGCTGCGGGCCCCTGGACGCCAACAGCGCAGAGGCCCGAAGCGAGGTGCTCGACGGCATCAGGGTGGGTCGACTGTGGCTGGGCGGCGGCAACCACCCCGGTATATTGGCCGGGTTTTCAGCGGCGGCGTTGAATGCTCCCGGCGGAAACCTGGACTTCCTCAAAGGAGCGTTCGATTTTCACGACGAGGGCTGGTCATTCGGGGTAAGGATGCTCTCCATGGACGATGGCCTGCTCCTCTGCCGCCGTCCGGCAGACACGGAGGCAGGGGAGACCGAGATCCCGTACCCCTGGTTCCAACCCCTGGACCCCAAGTGCCTGGGCGGCTCATGGCTTGGGTTTCGGCTAGACTTGGTGTTGGTGAGCTATGAGAGCGAGTTCGTCTTCATGATGGTGGAGCCCGTGCGCCTGGGTCTGGCCTGGAACATCCTGGCCAACGGGCACACACGTGGATGGTTGGATCAGCGCCTGGTCCTGTCGGTGGATGTGGCGCCCATGTTCTTCTTCGTGAAGTCCAACTGGTCAGACACCCATGTGAACAGCTTCCTGCGCCTGCACTACCTGCAGCGGTCCCTGGCCCGGCGCCTTGTGCTGGATGTCAACGCCTGGATTGGCGGGAACATGGCCGCCGAGGAGTCGAACATCAGCGGCGGTGTCAGCGCCTCGTTGGCCTGGAACTTCCTGGCCAGGAGCAGCGCCCGGCGTGGGAAGCAGACTGTATTCACCCTGGGGCTCGAGACGAGCATCAGCGGCGCCTCCCTGTCTTCCCCCATCCCACCCGGCTACGGCCGCTACACCAGGCGGGACAAGGACTTCATCGGAGGTGACCAGTTCGGCCTGAACTTCATCCTGTTCCTGGAGAGCAGCCTCCCCTCCTTGTCGGTCATGTAGCCTCGTTCAATTGTGACCTTGAGATCAAAATACCGTTTCCCAAAAAAGTCTCTGTGGTTCCAATTGCTTGAATTGAGATTGGGAAACGATATTCCTTGTAACTAATTGCAATTACAGGATGATCGCAGGCTTCGATTCCCGGGGGCGTGTTCTCGGCGGTTGTGCCCCACTGAGCGCGAGCGCGTGGGGCTCAGCTTTTCTCGGTACTGTCCATCGACAAACGTGAAGTTACGACGCCCACGCTTGTTGTGTGCCGAGGCTGGCGCTGAGGTTGCGGCTGATGCCGAGGCTGATGCCGGCGCTGGGGCTGAGGCGGTCCGAACCGGGGACATGGGCAACACCTCCAGGGCGCCCGGCCCGCGGCCCTGGTCAGAAATTGCCGCCGACCACCTCGTCGAGGCGCTTGACGAAGGCGATGCCCATGCCGGGGATGTCCAGCTTGCCCGCCTTGATGATTGCCTGGAAGATCTGGTCCTTCTTCTCCTCCCGGCAGATCACCTGGACCACCTCTTTTTCGGGCACGATGGCCAGGCCGAGGAGCCCGAGGGTGTCCCGGGTGCCGGTGCCGCGGGCGAAGAAGACGGTCCCGCCGCCAGCCCCGGCATTTATCGCGGCCTTGGTGATGCGGTCTCCCTTGCCTCTCTGGATGATGCAGGTGATCTGGTAGACCGAACTGGAGGTTGCCTCACCGTCGGAGCTCATCAGCGGTTCTCCTTTCTAGCTCTTGCCCTTCTTTTTTCCACGTAGCCCGCGTACATGCCCAGCAGGAGGATGTTCATCACCGGGTAGGCCGAGGCGAGGGCGATGATTCCGAACCCCTCGGCGACGCCGGTGGCGTGACTCAGCGCGATGCCGATGGCGATCTTGAGCGGCACGGTCACCGGCCCGGTCGTTACGGACCCGCCGTCCCATGCGATGCAAACGTACTTCTCGTCGCCCAGCAGCGTGAGCACGAACAGCACCGCGTAGGGGGGGAGCAGGAGGTGAATCAGGTCCACGTGGTACACGACGGAGACGATGCCCAGGCCAGCGCCCACTCCCACCCCGATGGCCACGGCCTGGGAGAAGATCCATTTCTTGAACGCGCCCTGGGTGACGTCCTCCACCTGCTGACCGAGGATGTTGAAGGCTGGCTCGGCCAGCGTCGCGCCGTAGCCGAGCGCGACCCCGAAGGCCACCACGACGACCTCACCAACCCCCGCGGGGAAGAGGGAGTCACCGGGCGGGTGGAACGCGTGGGGGAGCTGGTGGCCGACCTGGTTGCCCAGCTCGGCGAGGCCCACCGCCACGCCGAAGTTGAACAGGAACAGGCCGCCGATGGCGCAGAGCCCGCCTACCACGTAGTGCAGCAGCGGCATCACCTCCTCCTTCAGGTACAGGCGCATGAAGAGCCAGAGGAAGATGAACACCGGCGCGATGGCGCGCAGGGCCATCAGGCCCGCGTCGGCGGCCATGGCCAGGGGGGTGGACGCCGCCGCGGCCGTGGCGGTGGCCTTGCTCTCGAGCGGGGCGACGCCCAACAGGGAGAAGGCCAACGTCAGGGTGATGACCATGATGATCGGCATCACGGAGATCAGCCCGGCGATGCCGAACCCGGCCATGCTGGAGTCCGACTTGCCCGTGGCGCGGAAGATGCCCAACCCCAGGGCCAGGACCAGCGGGCACAGGACCGGCCCCACGATCACCGCGCCGCAGTCCCAGGCCAGACCGATGGCCGTGGCGAGCTGCTCGTCGCGTGAGGCGAGCAGGGTCGCGCCGACGCAGGCGCCCACGATGGGGATGATCAGCGGCTTGAGGCTCCAGCCGTACAGGGTGCGCAGGGTGCTCAGCGTCACGGCCAGCCCCACCCCCAGAGAGATGATCAAGGACAGGTAGAGCGGCCTGTCCACCAGCAGGCTGAAGAGCAGCGGGGCTTTCTGCGGATCCACGCCCTGACCCGCGATCTGCAGGCTGCCGATCACCGGTTCGCCGAAGGCGCCCACGAGCCCGAGCGAGAAGGAGAAGAGCAGCAGCACCGCCACCGAGGAGCGGCGGGGCAGGGTGTCGCCGATGATCTCCCCCACGGGGGCCAGGCTGATTCGCACGCCCTCGAGGAAGAAGGCCAGCCCGATGATCACCGCCGCGGAGCCGCCCACGATCCAGGGGATCCTGGAGAGTCCGTGCTGCATCACCACGAGCTGGAACAGGACCAGGTAGGCGCAGACCGGGACGACGGTGATGAGCTGCTCCCGGATCTTCTCCCAGGCGAATGGCGCCAGGATATGTAGGGCCTGCCAGAAGGTGACCTCCAGCTTGGGCCTTGGTCCGATCTCCATGCCCGGGGACCATAACTTAGAACTGCCGGCGGCCAACCACAAAATCGGCTGCCACGAGACAGGCAACTCGGTATCACTGGACACCGCATGTGGCCCCTGGTAAGGAGCCGGGCACACATTGACTTCCTACAACCAGGCGGTCGGCGCACTCGGCAGAGCGCCGCATGATCCCCCGCCCTGCGGCTGCGGCGGCAGCTCGACACAGCGAGGCCAATCGTGAAGTTCCTCGGAAGCCAACTCAGCTACCTGCTGGAGAAGCGCCAGTCCCGGCGCAACCTGAAAGCCCTGGGCCGTTACATGGCCGCCCTCGCCGGGGTCATCGTCCTGTTCGCGGTGGCCTTCCACATGATCATGCTCTACGAGGGCAAGGAGTACTCCTGGGTCACTGGCTTCTACTGGACGCTCACCGTGATGTCGACCCTCGGGTTCGGCGACATCACCTTCGAGAGCGACCTCGGCCGGATGTTCAGCCTCCTGGTGCTGCTGGTGGGGATCATCATGCTGCTCATCGTGCTCCCCTTCACCTTCATCCGGTTCTTCTACGCCCCGTGGCTTGAGGCGCAGGTGCGCGCGCAGGCGCCGCGGAAGGTCCCCCCTGACGAGGAGGGGCATGTACTGTTCACCAGCTGGGGGCCCATCTCACAGGGGCTGGGCCGGCGCTTCGACCTGACGGGCGTCACCTACCACGTCATCGTGCCAGATCCGGTCCGCGCCACCGAGCTCAAGGTGGAGGGCGTGCCCGTGGTGTGCGGGGAGCTGGACGAGTGCGGCACATTCGAGGCCGCGCGCCTCCGTCAGGCCAGGGCGCTGTTCGTCAACCAGGACGACGCCACCAACACCTCGGTCATCCTCACCGCGCGGGAGATTTGCGCCGACGTGTCCATCATCTCCCTGGCCGAAAACGAGGAGTCCGAGGACCTGCTCGGCCTGGCCGGCGCCTCCCGGGTGCTCCTGCTCAAGCAGGACCTGGGGGAGCAGCTGGCCAACCGGGTGGAGGTGGCCAACTGCAGCGTGCACATTATCGGAACGTTCGAGAGGCTCGTCATCGGCGAGTTCCCGGTGCACAACACGCCTTACATGGGCCAAACCCTGGCGGGGTCGGGGCTGCGGCGGGACACCGGCGTCAACGTGGTCGGCGTGTGGGAGCGCGGCCGGCTGCGCACGGCCCAGGCCACCACGGTGCTCGAGGAGTGGTCGGTGCTGGTTGTCGTGGGTACCAAGGATCAGCTGGCCGCCCTGGACTCCCTCGTGCGCAACGACGCGCTCACCAACACTCACCCGGTCATCGTGGTGGGCGGGGGCAAGGTGGGCAACGCCACGGCGCAGGCGCTGGAGGAGAAGGGGGTGAAGGTCCATGTGGTGGAGCGCGACCCGGCGGTGGCCAAAAAACTCGAAGGCAACGTGACCAGGGTCCTGTGCGGCGAGAGCGCCGATCTCGCCACCCTGAGCCAAGCAGGCGTTCGGGAGGCTCCCTCGGTGGTGCTGTCCACCAACGACGACGCCACCAACATTTACCTCAGCATCTACTTCCGCAAGCTCAACCCCGCGGTGCGGATCATCGCGCGCATCACCCACGAACGGAACCTCGAGTCCATCCATCGGGCAGGGGCTGATTTCGCCCTGAGCTATTCATCTCTCGGTGTGGAGTCGGTGCTCGCCGAGGTGCAACAGCGAGAGTTCGTCTTCCTCGGCGGGGACGCGGAGCTGTTCGTCCTCCCGATCCCCGGCTCGCTGGTGGGCTCGACCCTGCTCACCGCCGGAATCGGCGCGCGCACCGGGCTCAACGTCATCGGGATCCGGCACGGCGAGGTCCTGGTCAACCCCGGGGCGGACACGGAGCTGGTCCAGGGCGCCAGCCTGCTGGCCATCGGCTCGCCGGAGCAGCGCAGCGCGTTCAAGAGCGCCTTCGAGGCCTGAGCCCGCAATCAATCCAGCGAGCCTCCGGTGGGCGCAGGCCTCGATTCCCGGTCCGGCTCATGGACGGGGAAGAAGCGGCGTCTCGCCGCTTCACGCGGTCCGATCTCGAGCGTTTTTGCCCTCGTAACGCAGCACAGCCTCACGAGGTAGAAGCGGCGTCTCGCCGCTTCACGCGGTCCGATCGCGAGCGTTTTTTCCCTCGTAACGCAGCACAGCCTCACGAAACTGCTCGGGCATCGGGGCAGGGTTCCACTCCTCGTCGAGCACCACCAGGGTGGTACGCCCCGAGGCGACGGGGCGGTTCTCTTTCTTGTTGGTGGCCAGGAACTCGAAGGTGAACGAGGACCTCCCCAGCTCCGAGATTCGGGCGCGGACCACCAGCTCGTCGTCGAACCGTGCAGGGGAGTGGAAGTCGGCGTCGGCGTGGACCAGCGCGTTGTTCCGCTCGTTGGCCACCGAGATGTACTGCAGCACGTCCAGGTTCCTCAGGTAGTCCACGCGCGCCACGTCGAAGTAGACGAAGAAGTTGGCGTGGAAGACGATGCCGAAGGCGTCGGTCTCGGGGAGGCGGACGCGCACCTCCGTGGAGAAGTTGAACTTTTCGCGCTCAGCCGTGGGGGGATTCAATGGCATCTGTCGGGCCTCCTTGGCCAAAAGCCTCCCGCCAGCGCCGCACCTGGCGCCGGCTTCCGGACCCGGGGCGCTTGCGTAACGGCCCCTGCTCAATTCTGCTAACTTACCCTCAATCACCTTCCCGCAGGAGAACCGAATGATCCGAACCTTGTTTTGTGTGGTGACCTTCAGCCTCGCGCTGCAGGGCGTGGCCCTGGCGGATACCCCGCCGGTGGCCCTGGACAAGTGGGGCCGCTACCACGTCAACATCAAGCCCTACATGCCGAACCCTTCGCCGCCCAAGGGCAAGAAGGTCAAGTGGGTGCCGCGGGTCGAGCTCATCTTCCGGGTGGTCTCTCCGGAGAGCGACGATCGGGTCCTGCTCCAGCACTTCAAGGGGAAGAAGAAGTGGGGTCCTCAGCTCAAGTGCGCCCCCTCCACCCTGATCCCCCGGCGCGGACCGGGCGGCAAGAAGCTGGGCTACTCCCTGGTGCCGTTCAACTGCCTGATGGACGAGAAGCTCGCCATCTCCAGGACCGGCACCTTCTCGGTGAAGGTGAGCTACAAGCAGACCGGCCTGGGCAAGGTCCACGAGGACCTGGGCCGCTACACCTACACCATCAAACAGTTCAACCGGGTCTGGCCCGGCAAGCGCCCCCCGATCAAGAACTTCTACGCGGATCACGACTTCCGCTTGGGCGAGGCGTGGCTCTATCAAAAGGGCGACGGACAGCTCCAGATCTGGTCCTGGTTCAAGTACGACCGCCACGGCGGAAGCAAGGTCAACGGCGGCCGCCTGCGCTGCTTCATCGGCGACAAGAAGCTGGCCTTCTACAAGAGCCCCACCCGCCGCACCGAGATCTCCTTCGACCACTGGCCCTCGAGGAAGAAGCACAGCGTGACCACCTGGGGGCTCTGGTACTGGTGGACCGGCACCGTGGGCGACGGCACCGGCCTGGACTTCATCAAGAAGAACCCCGGCGAGTACCGCTGCACCCTGACCCAGGACGGCGAGATCGCCCGGGAGTTCTTCTTCGAGGCTGACGCCGAGGGCAAGATCGCTGGCGCCCCGTGCGAGAAGCAGGGCGACGCAAAGGGTGTGCGCCTGCTCGCCGACGAGCACCTGATCAAGATGACCTTCAAGAAGGGGCCAGACCTCAAGTTCAACAAGAAGGCCTTCAAGAAGGCGCCGCTCTACGGCCGCGGCTGGCTCGCGGGCTGCCCCCTGTAGCGCCCTCTGCGAGCCCCCGGGTCATGCGGCCGCGCTGCAGGGCACCGGCGAGGCTCAGCTTCAGCGACGATCCAGCATTCCCCTCAGGGCGCTGGCCACCACCGGGCTCTCGTCGTCGAAGATCCGCGCGGCGGCCACGTCTTCGGCCAGGGAGATGAACAGCCGGCGCTGGTGCCCGGGGCCCAGGTCCGGCTCGCCCACCAGGCGCACCGCGTCCCTGTCCCGCTTGCAGACATAGGTCACGATCTCCAGCTCCGGATCCAGCTTTGAAGTGCGCAGGCTGGCGCGAACCGGTTCGTCCCCGTCGAGGGACACGTGGACCAGGACCTGCGTCAGGATCGGCTGGGTCAGCTTGCCTTCCCTGTCCAGCCGCTCGTACTCCTCCAGGCTGCTGACGACGATGGGCTTCTTCATGGAGGAGACCAGGGCCTCCTTGAAGCCCTCCAGGTCCAGCAGCGAGCCGTCGTGATCCATGACCTCGCGCTGTACGCACTCGGCTCTGAAGTTCAGCGTCAGGCCGCCAACATCGTATGGCTCGTCGAATGTGTCGCTCAAAGTGCACCTCTCTGACCCTCCGGGGGAGGGAGCAACTCTGTGGAGTTTATCAGCTGAGCCGCTGCTACCTGATGAGCACCCCGGTGACGGACATGAAGGTATCGGGCGTCTGTCCGGGGAGGTTCCAGTCCGTGAGCCACTGGATGTCCCGGGGCGGGTCCTCACCCAGGGGGTGGTCGGCGGCCAGGCGGCAGAGGTGCGTCACCCAGAACCCGCACGACTCCAGCGCGTGGATATGTTCGTCCGGGAGACGGCACTCCTGGTGTGGGTCGCACCCCTCGGCGCACATGGTGCACGGGCCGCTGCCGAAGCTCCCCGGGCTGTGCAGGCCGATCTCAGGCATTCGCTTGCGCAGCTTGCGGGTGAACTGGTTGATGTATTTCTGCTGGTGGTGGTCCCGGATGCCGTCGAACTGCAGCAGGAGCATGGCCCGCGCGTCGTCCAGCAGCGCCACCGTGTCGCTCACCGTGGGAGAGCTCGGCGGGCACCCCTTCCAGCCCTCCAGGGTGCCCTCACAGCCGTAGACCCCGCCGTCGCTGTGACGGAACGGGATGGCGCAGAGCCGGCGGATCTCCTCGGAGAGGATGGCGTTGGGGGGGAAGACCATCCCCATCCTCAGGCCATAGTCGCCCAGCCGACGGTGCCGCTGCTTTGCCTGGTGAATCAGCCGCCGGATTCCCGGGCCATGCTCGGCGATGAGTCGGGCGAACCCGGCCGGCGGGTCGCGGTCCGACAGCGGGACCAGCTTTTCGGGTGCTTCGAGGTATCGCAGGGTCTTCATCGGTTCTTGCTCGCGCGGCGGGGAGAGGGCGCCTGGCCTCACCTGCGCCGGATCGGTTGCTGTTTGTCGTCCACCATGATGGTGCCCGTGTCAGGGCCGGTCATGGTGAGCTGGAGGGTGTCCGACACCTTGCCCTCGTCCACCAGCAAGACCTTGAAGCTGTTCCTCTGCGCCCTGTGCATGCTCCAGCGCGCCCGGGTGTCCAGCTCCTCCACCAAAGGGGGCGCGGCCTGCGGTGTCTTGCCCGCGCCCACGGAGAAACGAACGGACCGCCCCTCGCGGGTGAACACTCCATCGCCGAGGAAGCTCCAGGTCTGGTGGGCCATCATCACCGCCTGCAACAGGGCGAGGTGGCGCCGCGTCGGCTCCGCCGCTTTCACCGTGGCCTCGACGTCGACGCCCCAGTGGCCCACGAGCCAGTTCTTGGCTCGCCTGTCTGCCGCTGCATCGAACTTCTTGTATGCGGCGGGTACCTGAGCCCCTTCGCTGTAGCCTCCCGTTACCGGCTGGACCGGCTTGCACCAGGCGTACGCGCCGCGGCATCTCATGGTAACGCGCAGGCACTTGACGCCATCCTTTGGGTCATACTCGCGGAAGCCGTTGGCCTTCATGGAGCGCACAGAGCTCAGGCAGCATCCCTTTCCGCCCAGCAATCCGTTGCACTTTTTGGCCAGTCGCTTGTAATAGGCAGCGCTCGGGCGCGCGCTCGCCCCGGCGGGCGCCAGCAAGGGGGTAATAAAGACCAGGGTGAGCAGCAGGCTTCTGGCGGCTCGCATCATGATCCCTCCAGGATGATCTTACGGGCCCACGCTGCGTTTCTTTTTCCAGTACCCTTCTTGCTTCCGGCGATTCGCACGAACAGGTAGGCCCCACGCGGCCCGATGCCATAGACGGCGAAGGCGGCCTGCTTGCCCTGTCGCGCACGGGCGGTGCAGTACCAGACCCAGCCGCGCTTGCCCTTGACGGTGCGCAGCACCTTCCAGCGCTCCCGCTTCAGCCCGGACAGCGCCTCGGCTTTCTCCCGGATCAGCGCGGCGGGCAGCTTCTTGCCGGGCAGGGCGAGGGCGAAGAATCGCCCGGACTTGCCGGTCCCCTGCATGCCGCGCCAGCCGTCCTCGGCCTTGTGCTCGGTCGTCCGGACATCCCTGGGCAGCGTCACCGCGAAGCCGAGCTCGCTGGACCGGTGTCGCTTGTGTGTCTCCGCATGCAGCTCGGCGCTGTGAACGCTGGCCACGGCCAGGCCAAGCAGCAGCGCGATTCTTTTGGTCATGAATACCCCCGGAGGCCCACCGCGGCCCGGCTACCTCAGTGTACCCCAGGCGGGGCATCTTGATACAACAGCCGGTTTATCTGTATAGTTGGCATTATGAGAATAGTGGGATGCTAGCCGACCAGCAGGTTATACAGATCGTCAGGGCGCACCTGGAACACCAGTTCCCGCGTCGGTGCTCCAACTGCGGCACCGAATTCGCCTCGCTGGCCGGCTGGGTCAGGAGCACCACTCACTGCGGCGAACCCGTCTCATACGACGCCGACCAGGGGGATTGGAAGCCGCCAGACGAGGAGGGCACCATGGCCCTGGCCAACTGCTCCTGCGGCACGACCCTCGCGATCTCCAGTAGAGGCATCGGGCTGTTTACCATGTGGCGGCTGCTGCGCTGGGCGCGCAAACGATCCCGCGAGCGGGGCATCACCGTGAGTCAGCTGCTGGCCTGGCTGCGCGGGGAGATCGACCGGCAAGTGCTCGGGGGGCAGTCCAGCGTTCAGCCGCCGCCTCACCAGGGCAGCAGGTCGCCCCTGAAGTAGAACGCCAGCGCCAGCTGCGGTATGGCGCCGTGGGTGTCCGCGCCGGTGCGGTAGCGGTGAGCAGTCCACCACTGCACCAGCAGGATGAGCGAGGGCGAGTCCCACATGGCCCCCGGGTCCTTGAAGAAGGTGAACACGGCCAGCGGCCCCACGGCGTGGTGCGGCGTATTGGGGTTTTCGTGCGGCCCCCCGTAGAAGGCGTGCACGAGGGTGTAGCGCAGGCCCAGCACCAGGCCGAAGTCGAACAGGTAGAGCAGGTCCAGGTCGTTGCTCAGGTGCCAGCCGTCGTCGGGCACCAGGGTGTCCACGGTCTGGTGGTAGTACACGGTGTCGCCGGGGCGTAGGTCCAGATCGGCGTAGGTCACCTTGAGGGTGTCACGCACGGCGATGTTCCACACCTTGGCCTGGGCCCGCGCGCCGAGCTGCGCCTCCCATCCGCTTGTGGTGTATGAGAGGCCCTTTTCGTCGTTTTCATCCAGGCGGGTGTCCGAGTGCTCGTCGGCGGGGGAGGGGAATGATTGCACGATGCCGAAGGTGTCGAAGTTGCCGAAGTACTGGACCTGGGCCCAGAGCTGGAGCACGGCCAGCGGCTTGACCTCCAGCTTCCCGCCCACCAGGCCGAAGGCAGGGGTGATGGTCCCTGCGGTGCCGATCCACAGGTAGGTGTCCTTGAACAGCACCCCCGGCCGGTCCCACAGCCGCAGCTGGTAGCCGAGGGTGTACATGTCGCTCAGCCCGAGGGAGTTGTACCGGCCAGCGAGCATGTTGCTGTAAGTGACGCGGTGCCTGGGCGGCGTGAGATCGGTCCCCTCCCTCGCGAGGGCGCTCCTCTGGAAGCCTGGCCCCATCAGGGCCAGGACCGCGACGACGGCAACGATGGCTCTCATGGGGAGAGGATGTCACAAATCGTCGTCTCTCGCATGGTCCTCCGCCAGGCCCGCCCTCTGGTGGCGGCATTTTTTGGGATGACCACATTCATCAGGGAGTGCTATGCAAGGCGCCATGGCGTCCCCGGAAGAGAGCCCACGGAGCGAGCACAGCTTCTCCATAGTTCAGCTGCTGAGCGGGCTGGAGATCTGGCACTTCTCTCTCCTCTCCGTCATCGGGTCGCTGGTCATCGTCATCGGCTTCAGCTTCTTCTTTCACGGGCGCATCATGCCGGACTACCTGGTGGTGGGAGCGTTTACGTCGCTGGCGATCTCCTATCCTGTCATCCGCCTCGTTCGGCGCCTGGGCGAGCGGGAAGAGGACTTCAAGCAGATCCTCGACAAGTCGCCCGACGGGGTCGCTCTCGTCAGGGACGGCCGCTATGTCTACGTGAACAGCGCCTGGGCAGATGCGCTGGGCCATGACCAGCCCGCCGAGCTGGAGGGGCAGGTGGTGACGGAGCTCGTTCACCCTGAAGACCGGGAGCTGATTGGTGCAGGGATCCGCAGCCTGGAGCAGACCGGCGTCGCTCCCGAGACCCAGGAGATCCGGTTCTCACGCCCGGACGGGGCCACGAGCACCCTGTACTGTCGGCCCATCAAACAGGTCAACTACAGGGCTGGCCAGGCCAACCTGGTCCTGGCCCGCGACATCACGCTGGAGCGTTCACTGCAGGCCCAGCTCGCGCTGTCGGAGCGCGTGGCCTCCCTCGGCATGCTGGCTGCCGGCGTAGGCCATGAGATCAACAACCCGCTGACCTTCATCGTCGGGAACGTCTCCTACCTGTCCGAGCTGATGGGCAACATGAAAGAGCAGCTCGACGGCGACGACTTCGCGGAGATCTCCGCGGCCCTGGATGAGTGCGCGGAGGGCGCCGGTCGCATCAAGCGGATCGTCGAGGACCTGCGCACCTTCTCTCGTCAGGACGTTGAGGAGCGCACGCGCCTCGACCTGAGGGAGGTGCTCGATCACGCCATCCGCATGACCGGCAACGAGATCAAGCACCACGCGGTGCTGACCAAAAATTACCACTCTGCAGCTCACGTGATGGGTGGGCAGGCCAGGTTGACCCAGGTGTTCGTCAACATGCTCATCAACGCCGCGCACGCCATGCCCGCGGGGAAGGCCGACCAGAACGAGATCATCGTGACCTGCGCCCGCACCGCTGGCGGCGGCGCCATGGCGAGCATCGCTGACACCGGCGCCGGCATCCCGCCGGAGGTCCTGCCCCGCATCTTCGACCCGTTCTTCACCACAAAGGATGTGGGCAAGGGGACCGGCCTGGGGCTCTCAATCAGCCATGACATCGTGACAAACATGGGCGGGACCATCGCCGTGGACACCGAGGTGGGGAAGGGGACCACCTTCAAGCTGACCTGGCCCCCGCTGGACGGCGCCCCCGGCGCCGCCTGAACGCCCGCCTGGCGCCACCTGCAGCCCCGGCGCCCGCCGGCCCCGGAAACGGGTTGATTCGCCACGCCTTAAATAGTAAAGAGGGGCGCGGACGAATCCGGTTCCTTCACCCAGAATCATCGGGATTTTTTGACGAAACGAGGAGATGAAATGGCAAATTCGAAGATAGTCTGGACCAAGATCGACGAGGCCCCCGCCCTGGCCACCTACACGCTGCTCCCCATCGTCCAGAAGTACCTGGACGGCTCGGGCATCGACGTGGAGACCTGGGACATCTCCCTGGCGGGCCGCGTCATCGCCAACTTCCCGGACAACCTCACCGAGGAGCAGAAGATCCCGGATTACCTGGCCCGCATGGGCGAGCTGGTGGTCACCCCTGACGCGAACATCATCAAGCTGCCCAACATCAGCGCCTCCATCCCGCAGCTGCAGGCCACCATCAAGGAGCTGCGCGACAAGGGCTACGACATCCCCGAGTTCCCCGAGGAGCCCAAGACTGACGAGGAGAAGGCCTTGCAGGATCGCTTCGCCGCGGTGCTCGGCTCCGCCGTCAACCCGGTCCTCCGCATGGGCAACTCCGACCGTCGGCCGGCCGCCGCGGTGAAGAAGTTCGCCCAGAAAAACCCGCACAAGATGATGAAGCCCTGGCCCGAGAGCGGCTCCAAGGCGCGAGTGACCCACATGTCGGGCGGCGACTTCTTCGAGTCCGAGAACTCCGTGACCATGGCCAATGACGACACCGTCAAGTTCGAGTTCGTGGACGCCGACGGCAACGTCACCCTGCTCAAGGAGGGCCTGGCGCTGCTGGAGGGCGAGGTGCTCGACAGCTCCCGCATGAACGTGGCGTCACTGCGCAAGTTCTTCGCCGAGCAGATCGAGGAGGCCAAGAAGGATGAGGTGCTGCTGTCGCTGCACCTCAAGGCTACCATGATGAAGGTCAGCGACCCGATCATGTTCGGCCACGCCGTGGCGGTGTACTACGCCGAGGCCCTGGACAAGCACTGGGCCGACCTGGAGGCCGTGGGCGTCAACCTGAACAACGGCCTGCAGGATGTCTACGACAAGCTCGATCGCCTCTCCCCGGACAAGGCCGCCGAGGTCCAGGCCGACATCGAGGCGTGCTACAAGACCCAGCCCTCGCTGGCCATGGTCGACTCACGCAAGGGGATCACCAACCTGCACGTGCCGAACAACGTCATCGTCGACGCGTCCATGCCCAACGTGGTGCGCGACGGCGGCAGGATGTGGAACTGGGACGACGCCCTGCAGGACTGCATCGCCATGGTGCCGGACCGCTGTTACGCCACCATGTACGGCGTGATCCTCGAGGACGCCAAGGAGAAGGGCCAGTTCGACCCGGGCACCATGGGCAGCGTGGCCAACGTGGGCCTGATGGCCAAGAAGGCCGAGGAGTACGGCAGCCACGACAAGACCTTCGAGGCCCCGGGCGACGGCACCATCCGCATCGTGGGCAGCGCCGGCAACGTGCTGCTGGAGCAGAAGGTCGAGACCGGCGACGTCTACCGCGCCTGCCAGACCAAGGACGACGCCATCCGCGACTGGGTCAAGCTGGCGGTCAACCGCGCCAAGGCCTCCGGTTCGCCGGTGGTGTTCTGGCTCAACCCGGAGCGCGGCCACGACACCCAGATCCTGGCCAAGCTGGAGAAGTTCCTGAAGGAGCATGACCTGTCCGACGTGGAGCATCACGTGATGAAGCCGGACGACGCCATGCGCTTCAGCCTGGAGCGGGTGCGCCGCGGCGAGGACACCATCGCCGCCACGGGCAACGTGCTCAGGGATTACCTCACCGACCTGTTCCCGATCCTGGAGCTCGGCACCTCGGCGCGCATGCTCTCCATCGTGCCCCTGATGGAGGGCGGCGGCCTGTTCGAGACCGGCGCCGGCGGCTCGGCCCCCAAGCATGTGCAGCAGTTCGAGAAGGAGGGCCACCTGCGCTGGGACAGCCTGGGCGAGTACTGCGCCCTGGTGCCCTCGCTGGAGCTCATCGCCCGCAACACCGGCAACGAGACCGCGGCCCTGATGGCCGAGACCCTCGACGCCGCCGTTGGCCAGTACCTGATGAACGGCCGCTACCCGTCGCGCAAGGTCAATGAGATCGACAACCGCGGCTCCACCTTCTACCTGGCGCTCTACTGGGCCCAGGCTCTGGCGGCCCAGGACAAGGACGCCGGCCTGAAGGACAAGTTCACCGCCGTGGCAGCGCAGCTGGAGCAGGCCGAGGAGGCCATCACCGCCGAGCTGCTGGACGCCCAGGGTGAGCCCATGGACCTGGGCGGCTACTTCATGCCGTCTGACGAGAACTGCTCCAGGCTGATGCGGCCCAGCGCCACGTTCAACAAGATCATCGACGCGCTGTAAGGAAGGCCGGTCGACGGTCGGCGGGGGGACCGCCGGCCGTCGGCAGCCGGTCTTCACTGGCCGGCGGCGGGGGGGGGGGGGGGGGGGGGGGGGGGGGGGGGGGGGGGGGGGGGGG
>CAZEFW010000145.1:0-21789 GCA_964511535.1 uncultured Myxococcales bacterium
GAGAAGGCCGCCTGACTCACGCAAAGAGCTCTCCGGAGTACCCGCCACGATTCATGTGGTCATGTGGGCAAGCGCGAAGCGGCCGTTTGTGCACGTGCAATGCGCCTCCGGCGGGGCGCCCCGTGCTCGCCTCCTGCGGAGGCTCCGCGATGAAGCGGGGCGCCGGCGCGTCATGTCCACAGCCCTACGACCTCACGTCGAGCTCCAGCAACCAACCCACTGCACCAGCGTAATCCACCGGCACCATCCCATCCCACGTCGGCGTTCCCGTATCAGCATCGATATTTAGAGCGTCATTCTGGTCGAGCAGCGCCTCAACAGGGCGCGGCGGCAGCACAACAGGCGGTGGCGTTGCCTCGAGGCGCTGTCCATCGGGTGAACGGAAGCGCAACTCGCCTTCTTCTGTCTTCTTGAAGCTGAAACCACCCTCATGAACAGCCCTGTGGTGGGTGCTGCACAGCAGCGCGAGGTTATCCAGATCAGTGGGACCACCATGCGCCCAGTGTTTGACATGGTGCATGTGCAAGAAGCGCCGACTCTCGCACCCTGGAAACTGGCAAACCCCCTCGTCCCGTACCTTCACTGCCCGTTCCAGCGGAGCGCTCGCTCGACGGCGGGAACGTTCCAGCGGAAACGCGCCGGTGAACTTTTCCACTGGCATTTCCAGAACGGGATTGTCACAGCACAGGCGCCTTGCCGTCTCCGGCGAGATGCCAACGCCCCCTTCCACTTCACAGCGGCCTTGGCTGTCCGACTCCTGCAGCACTTGCTGGTCCACATGCACCATCACCTGGTAGTTCTTCGGCCGCGCCTTGCCTGCCCGGTCGGCCAATCCCCTGTCCAGGGCCGCGCCGGCGACCTCGCCCATGGCGTCGGCCAGCCGCTGGTCCGGCTCGGCGTCGCTGTCTTCGCAACGCTCCTCGGATGCCACCTGCAGCGCCTTGACCAGCATCGCCCCCACCTCGGGCGGAAGCCGGCCATTTAGCACCAACATGTTGTCATCGTCATAGTGATAGCTGAGGTACCGCCCTTCGGTCTGCCGCTGCGCCAGCTCCTGCTCGGCCGGCCTGGCTCTACGGTAGGTACGCACAATGCGCTCGAGCTGCGAGGCCGTACCATCCAGCGCCCACTCCAGCAGGGTGCTCTCGTTGTCCGGAGTGACGATGCGCGTGATCGCCCTGACTTTCGAATACGAAAGGCGCCCCTGGGAGAACGCCTCCTGAACGAGCGGGCACTCCACCAGCTTGCGGGCCACACGAACTTTCTCTCGGGCCGTGCCCGGTTGCTCGTTCGTGCGCCAGGCGAGCCAGTTGGCACACGAGACGAAGCCCAGGTCGGCCCACGCCTCACGCCGGTCCATCTCCGCGATGAGCAGCAGCAACCGGCAGGTGGCAGCCTGAATATGGGCGGACAAAACAGCGATATTGTCGCCCAGCTCGTCGTTTGAATCTCGAGACAGATCGGGCGCGCTCTCGACTGATTTTTCGAGGGTCATTATCGGACTTTTTATGATTTATTTCGGATGGTTAAGTATAGCTCGAAGGCCGGGAAAATCAACCCGAAATGGCGGAATAAAGGCAACAAAAACCAGCTTGTTTCGGGCGCGGAGGATCCATTTCTGCGCCACGACAGCCTGGCGGTGGTGCGCCCTGGCCCCGGTGTCCGACCCCTACTCCCGAGCAAATCATGAACGCTGCGAGCACCTCCGAACACTAACCAAGTGATCGGAAAAGGCCGGTATTTGTGATGGAATTAAATTATCATCGGAAGGATCCGAAGATTGACAGAGTGGGCCAGGTGGATATAACCCTCTACGCTGTAGTGGGGAGTCCTGCTCCGATTGGGAGTACGGGGTCCCACCGTAGTCCGGCAATTGCAGGGGTTTAAGCGATGTCCAGCGAGCAAAATGGGCTCCCGGAGGGTCAGGGTTTCGACCAGACCGGAGATGGCGAGCCGATAATCCAGCAGTACCTCGCGGTGCTGCTCAAGCGTAAGCTTCTAATCTTCATTGTGTTTTTTCTGGTGCTGGGGGGGGTCACCCTCTGGACCTACATGCAGACGAAGATCTACCGCTCGGTGGCGACCGTGATCGTGGACCGCCGCGCACCCCAGGTCCTGGGCAAGGACGTGGGCGAAGTGGTTGAGCTGTCCACTGGCTCGTACTGGAGCAACAAGGAGTACATGAAGACCCAGGAGGCGGTGATCACCTCCGAGCGCCTGGCGCGCAAGGTGGCTGAAAAGAAGCTCCTGGTGAACAACATCAAGTTCTGGTCCAGGACCAACAAGGCCAAGAGCGCCCAGCTGCAGCAGGAGGAGCGCACCCTGGAAGGCGCCGCGGCGCGCCTGCGCAAGCTCATCAGCGCCAAGACGGTGCGCGACTCCAACATCCTCGAGATCGCGGTGGAGCACCCGCGCCCCTCCATGGCGGCCAAGCTGGCCAACGCCGTGGCGGCCCAGTATCTCAACGAGGGCCTGGACCGCAAAGCGAGCTACACCACCAAGGCGGCCAAGTGGCTGCACACCCAGCTGGACGACCTGAAGAAGAAGCTCACCGCGGCCGAGGATGCGCTGTACGCCTACAAGAAGAAGAACGACATCATCTCGGTCTCTCTCGAGGATCGCCAGACCCTGATCAACAGCCGCATGAAGCGGATCTATGACGCGTTCAACGACACCCGCATCAAGCGGCTGGCAGTGGAGGCGCGGCTGAACCAGCTGAAGGTGGCCCAGACCCAGAACCCGATGGAGATCTCCTTCCCGCCGGTGCTGGAGAACGCCACCATTCAGACGCTCAAGGACTCGTACATCAAGGAGCAGCGGGCGCTGGCGGCGTTGACCACCTCCTACGGCGACAAGCACCCGAGCGTGCAGGAGCAGGTGGTCAAGGTGGACCTGTCGCTCAAGGACCTGGAGCGCGAGGTCAAGGCGGTGCTGCTGTCGGTCAAGGCCCAGTTCCAGGAGGTGCGCGACAACGAGAAGAAGCTGGCCGCCGAGATGGAGCGGGCCAAGCGCGAGGCCCACGCCATCAACAAGCAGGAGGTGGACTACCATCGGCTCAAGCGAGAGCAGGAGAACACCGCCCAGCTGTACGGGGTGGTGCTGTCGCGCTGGAAGGAGAGCAACCTGTCGTCCCAGCTGCCGTTCACCAACGTGCGGCCCCTGGACCGGGCGGTGATCAACACCGCGGCGGTGCGCCCGCGCGTGACGGTCAACATGCTGCTCGGCGGCCTGCTCGGGCTGCTGCTCGGCATCGCGCTGGCCTTCGTGGTTGAGACCATGGACCGCACGGTCAAGACCCAGGAAGAGATCGACCTGATCCCGGGCCTGCCTTACCTCGGCATGGTTCCCAAGATCCCGGGCAGCCAGAAGCTCAAGGAGGGCAAGCGCCGGCCGGCGTCCAACCCGGAGGTGGACCTCATCGTGCACCGAAACCCGGGCTCCACCGTGGCAGAGCAGTGCCGCTCCATCCGCACCAACCTGCTGTTCGCCTCGCCGGACAGCGCCATGTCGAGGCTGCTGGTCTCCAGCGCCGGGCCGCGCGAGGGCAAGACCACCACCGCGGCGAGCCTGGCCATCACCATGGCCCAGGCAGGCAGCCGGGTGTTGCTGGTGGACACCGACATGCGCCGCCCGCGCCTGCACCGCATCTTCGGCGTGGCCAACCAGACCGGCGTGACCACCATCCTCGCCGGCGACGCGGCCATCGAGGACGTGGTCAAGGACACCGAGGTGCCGAACCTGTTCCTGCTGCCCAGCGGCATCACGCCTCCCAACCCGGCGGAGCTGTGCCAGAGCGAGAAGTTCAAGAAGCTGCTCGACGACCTGGGCGACCGGTACGACCGGGTGATCATGGACTCGCCGCCCATCATGCTGGTCACCGACGCGGTGGTGCTCAGCACGCTGGTGGACGGCGCGCTCATCGTGGTGCGCAGCGGCTCCACCAGCCGCGTGGCGCTGACCGAGGCCACCCGCCACCTGCTGGACGTGGGCAGCAAGGTGCTCGGCTGCATCCTCAACGACTTCGACCTGGAGAAGCGCTCGTACGGTTACTACCGCTACTCGCGCTACGGTTACTACCGCTACGGCTCCAGGTACCAGGCCTACTCCTCAATCAAGGACGGAGAAGAGGAGGCGCCAGGGTAGGGGCAATGCCGACCCTGCGCGCCGCTTCTCACACCAGGTCCCGGATAAATGAGCCGCGCCAAGCGAGTCCTCCTCACCGGCGTGTGGGGGGTGTCCGAGCAGGTGGTCACCATCCTGTATCAGGTGGCCACGGTGCCGCTCTTCCTGCGCGTATGGGGGCAGGACACCTACGGCGACTGGCTCACCATCGCCTCGCTGGTTGCGTACCTGATGCTGGCCAACCTCGGCATGCAGTCCTACGTGGTCAACCTGCTGACCCAGCACTACGTCAAGGGCATGTGGGACGAGCTGCGCGGCGAGGTGGCCTCGGCCTCGCTTATGTTCCTGATGGCCGCCGCGCTGGCGTTGGTGGCCCTGGGCGCCGTGGTGATGCTGGCGCCGGTGGACAGCCTGTTCCCCGACGCGAAGACAGCGCACACCGGGCGGCTGGTGACGCTGATGCTCGGCGCGCGGGTGATCTTCTCCATCCTGACCAACCTGTTCGGCGGCTTCTACCGGGTGCAGGGGCTGGCGGACTACGCCAAGTTCGCGCACTTCATGCAGCGGGCGGCCATCCTGGCGGCGGTGTTCGTGGTGCTGCTCATGGGGCTGGGGCCCGTCACCCTGGCGGTGAGCGAGGCTGCGGCCGTGTTCCTGCTGATGCTGGGGGTGATCTACGACACCCGGCGGCGGGACCCGCGGGTGGGGCTGCACCTGCGCGGGGCATCGCTGAGCAAGGCGGTGAGCTTCCTCGGGCCGAGCCTGCTGTTCTTCTTCGACGCGTTCGCCGCGGCGCTGGTGTTCCAGGGGATCATCATCGTCATCCGCTGGCAGCTGGGCCCGCGGGCGGTGGTGACCTTCTCCACCAGCCGGGTGCTGGCCAACATCGTGCGCCAGGGAATGGCGTTCATCGAGACCAGCATGTACCCGGAGATCACGCGCATCGAGGCGGGCAAGCCGGAGCGCATGCCGTTCACCTACAGCCTGCTGCTCAAGGTGATCTTCGCCACCTCCTACGTCGCGGTGGCGATCCTGTTCTTCGCCGGCAAGGACCTGTACGCGGTGTGGATCCGCGGTCACGCCACCATGGACGAGGGCCTGATGCGGCTGCTGCTGGCGGACGTGTGGGGGGCGGCGCCGGTCATCGTGTCGGTGGCGGTGATCTACTCCACCAACAAGACCCAGTGGGTATGGCAGGTGTCGCTGCGCCGGCTGATGCATTCGGTGTGCACCCTGGCCACGGTGTTCGTCGCGCTCAAGCCGGTGGGGCTGTGGACAGCGGGCGCGGCGCTGGCAGGGTTCAACTTCATCCTGTTCACGCTGTCGGTGCCGCGCTGGTGCATGCGCGAGGTGGGGGTGCCCAGCGTGCTGGATCACCTGCGCAACGTGTATGTGCCGTACGTGGTCAACACGGCGGTGCTGATGACGGTCTCCTACCTGGTCACGCGCCCCCTGCCGGGCGGCATGGCGCGGCTGGTGGGGGCCACCGTGGGGGTCTGCCTGGCGGCGGTGCCCCTGTTCTGGTTTTACGCGCTGGACCGGGAGGAGCGGGGGTACTTCGTCGGGCTGGTGCGGGCGGTAGTGCGGAAGTTGAGGGGGAAGAAGGGATGATCGGCTGCGGCTGCGGCCTCGGCTGCTGTTACTTCGCGTCTACGTCTGCGTTGACGTCTACGCCGTTGGGTGAGTGATCATGGCTGACAGGTTCTATCCAGTTTCGAGTCCGGATATTGGCGAGTTGGAAGAGAAGTTCGTGTCGCAGGCGGTGCGGTCCGGGTGGGTCTCGTCCATCGGGGAGTTCGTGGACCGGTTCGAGGCGGGGTTCGCGGAGTTCTGCGGCTCGCGTCATGGCGTGGCGGTGTCCAATGGCACCGACGCGATCTTTCTGGCGCTCAAGGCGCTGGGCGTGGGCCCCGGGGACGAGGTCATCGTGCCGGGGCTGACCTTCGTGGCGGTGCCCGCGGTGGTGCTGCACGCCGGCGCCACGCCGGTGCTGGCGGACGTGGATCCCGCCTACTGCGGCATCCACCCGGCGGCGGTGGAGCGGGCCTTCACCGACCGGACCAGGGCGGTGGTGGCGGTTCACCTGTACGGTCACCCGGTGGACATGGACCCGCTGCTCGAGCTGTGCGCCGGGCGCGGCGTGGCGCTGGTGGAGGACTGCGCCGAGGCCCACGGGGCCAGGTACCGCGGCCGCACCGTAGGCACCATGGGCGTGGCCGGCTGCTTTTCGTTCTACGGCAACAAGGTGATCACCACCGGCGAGGGCGGCGTGATCACCACCGACGACGAGGCCCTGGCGGCGCGGGTGCGGTTCATCAAGGACCACGCCATGGACAAGGAGCGCCGCTACTACCACCCGGAGGCGGGCTTCAACTGCCGCATGACCAACATGCAGGCGGCCCTGGGCTGCGCCCAGCTCGAGCGCATGGACGAGCTGTTGGCCAGGCGGGCGCGGCTGCTGCAGATGTACCGCGAGGCGCTGGCCGACGTGGACGGGCTGGAGCTGAACCCGAGCATGCCGTGGGCCGAGCCGGTCAACTGGATCGTGTGCGGCGTGCTGGCCCCGGAGCTGGCGTCGCGGCGCGACGCGCTGCTCGACGCGCTGAAGCAGCGGGGCGTGGATACGCGGCCCTACTTCGTTCCGGCGCACGAGATGCCGCCCTACGCCGACTGCCGGCGGGTGGGGGTCGACGGGGACGCCCTGCCTGGCACCGAGCAGGCCGCGGCCCGCGGCTTCAACCTGCCCACCACGCCTGACCTGGGCCAGGCGGAGGTGGCGTTCATCGCGCAGCAGGTGCGCGAGGCCCTGGCCGAGGTGGGCGCCTGATGGGCGGGCTGGGCCAGGCGGGGCGGTCGCTGGAGGAGCTGCTGGCGGCGCTGCCGGCGACGCCGGAGCTGGCCGCCGAGGTTGTGGCGCGGCTGGGCGGCGGCGCGGCGGCGCGGATGTATCCCCAGCGCAGCCAGGGCGCGGAGAACCGGCTGCGGGGCATCCTGGCCGGGCCGCGGTTCGGCGCCCGGGGGCTGCGCCTCGGCCGGGGGGTGACCATCGACGGGCCCGAGAACGTGCGCCTGGGCGACAAGGTGTCTCTGGCCGGGGGCGTGTTCCTGTCGGCCACGGGCGATCAAGGGCGCATCAGCATCGGCGAGGTGACCCACGTGGATCGTGGGTCCGTGCTCTACGGCCAGGGGGGCCTGGAGATCGGCGCGCGCTGCGCCATCGCGGCCCACGTGGTGATCTACAGCCAGACCAACCGCTTCGACCTGGCGCCCCACGGCGAGATCCTGGAGCAGGGCACGCGCTACGCGCCCGTGAAGGTGGGGGACGACGTGTGGATCGGCGCTGGCGCCATCTTGATCCCGGGCATCACCGTGGGCGACCACGCGGTCATCGCGGCGGGCGCCGTGATCACCAAGGACGTGCCGGCCTGGCATGTGGCGGGGGGCGTGCCGGCCAAGGTGCTCAAGGATCGGAGGGAGATGTAATGGCGAACGACGTGGGCGTTGGGCTGGACGTTGGCGTGGACGATTCGTCCATGTCCACGTTTGCGTCCACGTCCACGTCGAGGAGACCTTCGGTCTCCGTGAGCCTCATGGGCCGGGCCCACGGGTTCAACTTGGCTTGCGAGCTGGCGAAGCTCGGGCACCTGGACCGGCTCTACTCGTCGCAGCCGCGGTTTCGAACGGCGCGGTGGGGCGTGCCGGACGACAAGGTGCGCGTTATCCCCGGCTGGGAGGCGGCCCAGCGCGCGGGGCGGCGGCTGCAGCTGCATCACCGGATGCCGCACTTCATGTACCTGACCTTCGACGCCCATGACCGGGCGGTGGCGCGGCGGCTGCGGCCCACCGACGTGATGGTGGCCTGGTACCAGACCGGGCTGCACACCCTGCGGCGGGCGCGCCAGCTGGGGGCCAGGACCGTGCTGGAGCGGGGCGCGACCCACATGCGCTTTCAGCAGGAGCTGCTGGACGAGGAGTTCGCGCGCTGGGGCATGACGCGCTCACCTGGCCGGGACCCGTGGGCCGTGGAGAAGGCGGAGCGCGAGTACGAGGAGGCCGACGCCATCGCGGTGCCGACCCACTGGGTCAAGCGCAGCTTCATCGCCTGCGGCGTGCCCGAGCACAAGCTGATTCACGTGCCGTACGGGGTGGACCTCGATGAGTTCCGCCCCGCCGAGGGAGAGCGCACGGACCACACCTTCCGCGCGGTGTTCGCCGGCGCGCTGACGATCCAGAAGGGGGTGCACTATCTGCTGCAGGGCGCCCACGACGCCGGGGTCGAGGTGTGGCTGTTCGGCGGCGTGCACCAGGAGCTGCAGCCGTTTCTGCGCAAGTACGAGCAGACCTGTCGGCTGTTCGGCCACGTGGATCAGGCGGAGCTGCGTCGCAACTACGTACAGTGCGACGTGTTCGTCATGGCCTCGATGCAGGAGGGCCTGGCCATGGTGATCCCCCAGGCGCTGGCCTGCGGGCTGCCGGTGATCTGCACCACCAACAGCGGCGGCGAGGACGTGGTGCGCCCCGGCGAGACCGGGTTCATCGTGCCGCCCCGGCGGCCCGACCTCATCGCGGAGCGCCTGACCCAGCTGCGCGAAGACCCTGATCTGCTGGCGCGCATGAAGGCCGCGGCTCGCCGCTCCATGGTGGGCCACCGCGGCTGGGAGGAGTACGCCCGCGACCTGGTGGTGGAGTACACCCGCCTGTCACAGGGCCTCGCCCCCACCGTCAGGCCGGCCGGCGCGTGGGCCGTGGGGCAAGGGTAACCGGCGTGCGCCCCGCGACCCCATACATCCGCAACCACCCGGCCATGCGCCGGCCGCCAGGGCTGGGCCTGCACCGGGACACGGTGCCCGTGCTGCTGGCGCTGTGCCTGATGGTGCTGCACGTGCTGATCAACGGGCCGGTGCCCTGGTGGCAGCGGCTCATGGGCGCGGCGCCCGGGGCCATGGCGATCTACGCGTGGGGCACCTACGTGACCCAGGCCAAGTTCGACAGGCTCCCGTTCTTCGAGTACGCCATGGCCCAGTTCTACGTGTTCTGGGGCTCGGGCACCATCAACCCCGACGTGGGCACGCGCCTGCCGGTGAGCGATTACGGGCTGACCCTGGCGCTGTCCGCCATCATGCTCTTCTGCGGCATCTTCGCCGTGACCTACCCGCTGGGCGCCAAGCTGGGCGAGCTGATCAGGCCTTACCTGCGCAGGCTGCTGCCCGGCCCGCCGGGCAAGGCCATGGACCTGATGTTCTGGCCCTGGCTGCTGGTGGTGCTGGCGGGCAACGCCGGGATCGCCGCCCGCGTGCCGGCCAGCATCCGGCACACCTTCAGCGTCTTCTCCAGCTTCACGCCGTTGCTGGTGTTCACCGCCCTGCGGGCCCTGAGGGACCGGGCGCAGCCCTGGATCTTTCCCCTGGCAGTGGCCACCATCTCCCTGGCCGGGCTCTTCTCGGGGCGCATGCGGTTCGTGCTGCTGCCGCTGCTCATCTCGGGCATCCTGTTCCTGCTGATCAAGCGCCATATCCCGTGGCGCTACGTGGGCATCATCCTGCTGCTGTTCATCATCCTGCAGCCGGCCAAGCACGCCTACCGGGCCATCGCCTGGAAGCAGGACGCCGTGCGACACTCGGCGGACGTGGAGCTCACGATCTCGCGCTGGACCGAGGCCATCAGCCAGACCTGGACCGGGGAGACCGACTACGAGAGCAACCAGCGCAACATCGCCACGCGGCTGAACAACCTGTCGTCCATCTCGCTGGTGTTCGACATGGTGCCCAACCTGATCCCGCACATCGGCTGGCGCACCTGGAGCCTGCTGCCCGTCGCGCCGATCCCGCGGTTCATCTATCCCGACAAGCCGAACTTCACGCCGCTGACCAAGGAGCACTACAGCATCACCTTCGGCATCCAGGACGCCCGCTTCGTCGAGGGCTCCACCGCGGTCTACCCGCTCATCAGCGACGGGTACTGGAGCTTCGGCTGGCTCGGCGTGTGCGTCGTGGCGCTGCTGTCCGGCCTGCTCGTGGGCGGGTACGCCCGAGCCTTCGACCTGGCGAGCTGGGCCGGGCTGTCCATCGCCATCACCCTGTTCGCCGAGCTGCGCACCATCGTGGACCTGGTGGGGCTGCTGGGGGGCGTGCTGCAGCGGTTCCTCGGCATCGCGCTGGTCTGCTGGATTATTTGGTTCTTCTCCCTCGGTTTTCAGCGAGTCAAGGGCCGGCGGCGCGAGGCGCCCGGGGGCCCCGGCGCGGCGGGAGGCAGCAGCCCGGTGCCCAACGGGGGGAGGTGAGATGCGCATCGCGCTGTACACCACCCGCTTTCAGCCGGCCTGGGACTGGGGCGGCCCGGTGCGCTCGAGCTGGAACCTGGCCCGGGGGCTGGCGAAGCTGGGCGCCGAGGTGACGGTGGTGACCACCAACGCGCGGCAGCGCGGGGTGGTGGATGTGCCGCGGCAGCGGGTGGAGCAGGGGGTGCGCATCGTGGCGGCGCCGGTGCTCGCCGAGGGGCGCTGGGCGCTGGCCAACCGGTTCGCCTTCTGTCCGGGCCTGGGCCCGGCGCTGGCCAGGGCCGTTCGTGGAGCTGACCTGGTCCATGTGGAGGGGCTGTGGAGCGCGGGACACCCGCTGGTGTTCGGCCTCTGCCGCGGCATGGGCGTGCCCTATGTGTTCTGTCCCCGGGGCAACCTGGAGAGCTACTCCCTGGGGCAGAAGCGGGGCAAGAAGGCGGCGTACCTGCGGCTGGTGGCGCGGCCGAACCTGCTGGCGGCGCGGGCGGTGCTCTACACCACGCGCCAGGAGCTGCAGACGGCGCCGGGCTGGCTGCGCGGGGTGACCCCGGTCATCGTGCCCAACCCGGTGGAGGTTCCCCACGACGGCGTGGGCTCGCGCTTCAGGGAGCGGCTGGGCGTGCAGCCGGGCGAGCTGCTGCTCGGCATGGTGGGGCGGGTCAACGAGAAGAAGGGGTTCTCGGTGCTGCTGCCCGCCATGGGCGCGGCGCGGCTGGCGCGGCCCGTGCGGCTGGCGGTCATCGGGCCGGACGAGGCCGACTACGGCCGCACGGTGCGGGGTCTGATACAGCAGCACGGCCTGCAGGAGCAGGTGACCCTGGTGGGCCGGCTGTCCGGCCAGGACCTGGCCGACGCCTACGCGGGCCTGGACGCGCTGCTGGTGCCGTCGTTCGAGGAGAACTTCGGCAACGTGGTGGTGGAAGCCCTGGCCCAGGGAACACCCCCGGTCATCAGCGAAGAGGTGGGGCTGCGCCACTGGGTGGAGGAGAACCGCGCCGGCCTGGTGCTGCCGCTGGAGCAAGCGCGCTGGCAGCAGCTGCTGGAAGGAGACGAGCTGGAGCGGCTGCTGGAGGGGTGGGACGCGGAGGGGAACCGGCGCAGGGCGCGGGAGGAGTTTTCAATAGACAACGTGGCGGGGAAGGTGATGGCGGAGTACGAGGGGCTGCTGAATTAGCCAGGGACGACTGAACAAAAAACAAGAAACAAGAAGCTCAGAATGAAAAATGGTGGAGAATTCCGGAGCATTTTTCATTTCCAGTTCCTTGTTCTTCATTTTTTGTTTCAAACATTACCCGGAACGCAATGCGCATATTGATCCTGACCCAGGTTTTCCCTCCCGAGTACGCTCCCGCCGGCGTGATGGTGGATGAGCTGTGCGATTTTTTGCGCGCCCAGGGCGAGTCGGTGCAGGTGGTGACCGGGTTTCCGCACCACCCCCACGGGCGGGTCTACCCGGGGTACAAAAAGAGCCTCTACCTCAGGGACCCCGACCACGACGGCGAGGTGCTCCGCACCTGGCACATCACCTCGCCGCGCAAGGACATCGCCACCCGGGCCACGGTGCTGCTGAGCCAGGCCCTGGGCAACCTGGTGGGGGCGCTGACCGTGCAGCGCCCGGACATCGTCATCGTCTACGGGCCGCCGCTGCTGGGGCCCACCTGCGCAGCCCTGGTGTCGCGGTTCCACCGGGCGCGCTTCGTCAACGTCATCTTCGACATCTACCCTGACATCGCGGTGGAGACCGGCCACCTGACCAACCCGGCGATCATCGGCGCGGCGCGCCTGGCCGAGCAGCTGCAGCATGTGGCGGCCCATCGCACGGTGGTGCTCTCGGAGGGGTTCCGCCGCTCCATGCTGGACAAGGGCGTGCCCGACGAGCGGCTGGAGGTGATCCCGGTGTGGCTCGACCCGGACGAGATCAGCCCCATGGACCGGGACAACGCCTGGCGCCGGGAGCAGGGGATCCCGCTCGACAAGTTCGTGGTGCTCTACGCCGGCACCATCGGCCTGGTGAGCGGCGCGACCATCGTGGCCGAGGCCGCCGACATGCTGCGGGAGCGCGAGGACATCCTGTTCGTGTTCAACGGCGAGGGCGGCGTGCGGCCCGAGGTGGAGCAGCGGGCGGCGGCGCTCGGGCTGTCGAACATGCGCTTCATGCCGTTCCAGCCGCGCGAGCGGCTGCCCGAGGTGCAGGCCACCGCCGACGTGGGCCTGGTCACCCTGTCGCCGGGGCGCGGGCGCACCAGCGTGCCGAGCAAGGTGCTCGGGTACATGGCGGCCGGGCGGCCGGTGCTGGCCAGCGTGGACGCCGACTCGGACACCGGCCGCGAGGTGGGGGAAAACGGCGTGGGGCTGGTGGTGCCGCCAGCGGATCCGCGGGCCCTGGCCGACGGCGTGCTGCGCCTGGCCGACGACCACGAGCTGAGGCAGGACCTGGGCCGGGGCGCCCGCGCCCGCATGGAGCAGGCCTACGCGCGCGATGCGGTGCTGCGCCGATACCACCGAATGCTGCAGGAGCTGGCGTGATGCTCGTCGAGCTGCTGGAGGGAGAGAGCATATGAAGACGACCATCTTGCAACCGACCTACCTGCCGTGGATCGGCTACTTCGAGATGCTCGACGCCACAGAGCAGTACGTGGTGTTCGACCATGTGCAGTACGCGTCCAAGAGCTGGCAGCAGCGCAACCGGGTCAAGGCGCCTCACGGCGAGGTGATGCTCACCATCCCGGTGCTCAGCGACGGAAAGCAGGACGTGGCGATCAGGGACAAGCGCGTGGATCAGCGGCAGCCCTGGGTGCGCAAGCACCTCAAGACCATCAAGCTCGGATACCAGAAAGCGCCGCACTTCGCGCGCTACTACGACGGCCTGGTGGAGGTGCTGGAGCGCAAGCCGGAGAGGCTGGTGGACCTGACGCTGTCGCTCATCGAGTTCCTCATCGACGCCTTCGGCATCGAGACCACTGTGCGGCGCTCCAGCGAGATCCTGGCCGGTACGGACGACTCGGATCTGGGCAAGACCGAGAAGGTGGTCAACCTGTGCGAGCGCGCCGGGGCGACCCTGCTGTACGACGGCGCGGCGGCGCAGGAGTTCCTGCAGCTCGACCAGTTCGCCGACAAGGGGATCGACATCACCTTCCAGAGCTACGAGCACCCCACGTACCCCCAGCTCGGCAAGCAGTTCTTGCCCTACATGGGGGCCATCGATCTGCTGTTCAACTGCGGCCCGGACTCCCTGGCCGTCATCCGCTCCGGCGCCGGGAGGTGAGACGTTGAGCGAGCTTCCTTTCATCCCCTTCGCCCGCCCCGACATCTCCGACGCCGAGAAGGCCGAGGTGCTCGAGACCCTGGAGTCGGGCTGGATAACCACCGCGGCCAAGACCCGCGCCTTCGAGGGCGCCTTCGCCGGGGAGGTGGGCGCGACCCACGGCGTGGCAGTCAACTCCTGCACCGCGGCCATGCACCTGGCGCTCGAGGCGCTGGGGGTGGGACCCGATGACGAGGTGATCGTGCCGACGCTGACCTTCGCCGCCACGGCGGAGGTGGTGCGCTACATGGGCGCGCGGCCGGTGCTGGTGGACGTGCGCGCCGGGGACCAGAACATGGACCCCGCGGCGGTGGAGCGGGCCATCACCGGGCGCACGAAGGTGATCATCCCGGTGCACTTCGGCGGGCAGGCCTGCGACATGGAGCGGCTGCTGCAGCTGGCGCGGGCCCGGGACATCAAGGTGGTCGAGGACGCGGCCCACGCCTTCCCGGCGGCGCTGCAGGGCAAGGCGGTGGGCAGCATCGGCGACATCACCTGCTTCTCGTTCTACGCCACCAAGACCATCACCACCGGCGAGGGGGGGATGGCCACCACTGACGACGAGGGGTGGGCCGAGCGCATGCGGGTGATGTCCCTGCACGGCATCTCCAAGGACGCCTGGAAGCGCTACACCGCCGAGGGATCCTGGTACTACGAGATCGTGGCGCCAGGGTTCAAGTACAACATGACCGACATCGCCGCCGCCATGGGGCTGGTGCAGCTGCGCCGCGCCGACGAGATGTTGCAGCGGCGGCGGGATATCGCCCGCCGCTACGCCGCCGCCTTCGCCGATGAGCAGGCGCTCGAGGTGCTCGACGTGCGGGACTTCGACGAGCACGCCTGGCACCTGTTCGTGATCCGGCTGCGCGACGGCGCGCTGTCCATCGGCCGCGCCGAGTTCATAGAGCAGCTCAAGGCGCGGGGCATCGGCGCGTCGGTGCACTTCATCCCGCTGCACCTGCACCCCTACTACCGCGAGACCTACGGCCACGAGGCGGAGGACTTCCCGGTGGCTCTGGACTGCTACGAGCGGTCGCTGTCGCTGCCGATCTTCTCTGCCATGAGCGACGCCGAGGTGGACCGGGTGGTGGCCGCCGTGGGTGACATCTGCGCGGCCTCGCGCCGCTGAAGATTTGGAGAGCGCACCATGGCGCCGAACCTGAAGCTGATCTTCATCGCGGGGACCAACTACTCGGGCACCACCCTGCTCAGCTCCATCCTCGGCTGCCACCCGGCGGTGGAGAGCCTGGGCCAGGTGTTCGAGATAGAGGAGTACCACCGCAACGCGCGCACCTGCATGTGCGGTGAGGCGGTGCCGGGGTGCCCGTTCTGGAGCGCGGTGCTGCCCCGCACCAGCGCCTGGCACCACGGCGAGGCGAGGCTGACGCCGTACCCGACGGAGTTCGCCTACGGCGGCCCCATCACGGGCCGGCTCAAGCTGGTGCTCCCCTCGCGGCCGCACAGCGTCTCGGCCTACCGCGGGTTCACGCTGGAGCTGCTGCGGGCGGCCGCCGCGGTGAGCGGGCGGCAGGTGCTGGTGGACAGCTCCAAGCACCCGCACCGGCTCGACTGGCTGGTGCGCGCCGGCGTGGACCGGGAGGTGGACCTGCGCGTGGTGCAGGTGACCCGCAACGGCCTCGGCGTGATGCGCTCGTACATGAAGCGCGGCCAGTCCGCAGCCCGGGGCGCGCTGGCCTGGCGCGCGCGAAACGCGCAGGTGGCCAGCGCGGTGGCGCGGGTGGGCGCTGGGCGGACCACCCGGCTGAACTACGAGGAGCTGTGCGCCGACCCGCGGGCCGCCGTGGTGCGGCTGTGCGAGGCGGTGGGCGTGGACTTCGACGAGCGCATGCTGCAGTTCCGCTCCCGTGTGCAGCACCAGGTGGGCGGCAACCCGATGCGCTTTTCGGACGAGCGGGAGATCCGCCTGGACGAGCGCTGGCGCCAGGACCTGACCGCGGCCCAGCGCGCCACCTTCGACCTGCTGGCCGGCGGCGCGCAGCGAGCCCTCGGCTACAATGGGTGACCTGATGGCAAACCGGAAGAACCGCAACTGGGGGCTCAAGTACACCCTCGAGCGAGCGGCGGGGGCCGCCGGGCTCGTGACCCTTGCGCCGCTGCTGGCCGGCATCTCGGCGCTGATCAAGCTCACTAGCAAGGGGCCGGTGTTCTACGTCAGCGAGCGCCTGGGCAAGGACGGCCAGAGCTTCAGGCTGTACAAGTTCCGCTCCATGCGCACCGACGCCGAGCCGATCCTGGCCGACGACGGCCAGGTGATCACCGTGGAGGACGACCCGCGCATCACCCCGGTGGGCAAGGTGCTGCGCCTCGGCTTCGACGAGCTGCCCCAGCTGATCAACGTGGTCAAAGGGGAGATGTGCATCATCGGGCCGCGGCCCGACCTGACCTGGGAGTATCCGCGCTACAGCGAGCGCGAGCGCATCCGCGTGCAGGTGCTTCCCGGCATCACCGGCTTCACCCAGGTGGTGGACGGCCGGGAGATGAACAACGCCCAGAACTACGAGCTCGACGTGCGCTACGTGGAGCACGCCGACGCGCGCATGGACCTGCTGGTGCTGCTGCTGACGCTCCCCTACTCCCTGGGGGCGCGCAAGATCGGCCAGCTCGTGTTCGGCGAGCTGCTCCAGGGGATCGACGCGTTCGACGACGAGATGAGCGCCGCCCGGGCCGCGCGCGGGGACGCGCCCGAGCAGGGCGCCGACGGAGGGACCCGATGAAGATCTTCGTCCTGGGGCTGCGGCACTCCGGCACCACGCCGTTCTGGCAGGTGTTCCGGCAGGACCCGCGGTTCCGCTGCTACAACGAGCCGTTCAACCCGGAGATCCGGCGCATCGTCTCGCCCGCGTGGAAGAGCATCGGCGTGTACGAGGAGTACGTCGAGCTGAGCCGCCGCGAGCCGCAGCGGTTCTGGGAGACCTACCGGTCCATCCCCGGCCTGGAGGAGCTGCAGACCGGCCTGAGCGATCACCAGGTGGCGTACCTGGGCTACCTGCTGGACACCAACGAGCATGTGGCGCTGGACACCACCCGCTGCCACTTCAAGGTGGAGGCCCTGGCGCGCGTCGCGCCCGACGCGCTGGTGGTGAACCTGTGGCGCAGCCCGGCCAGCGTGGCCACCAGCCACATGGTCTACTCGGGCACGCGCCTGAGCTGGATCAAGGACCCGATGCGGCGGCGCTACCGTATGGCGCGCTCGTCGGTGCGCCGGGCGCTGGACCGGCAGACCTTCTGGCACCGCAAGACCGGCTACCGCATGTTCGAGTCCATCGTGGGCGATGGCCCGGGCGGGCTGTTCGGCGTGCGCCTGCGCGAGGCGGGGTTCGACCCGGAGGCGGTCTACGACTGGCCCGCGGTGGCGCGCATCCTGGCCTACTGGTCGGTGAACCAGCGGCGCCTGGAGGCTGACGGGCCGCGCCACTTCGGCGAGCGGTTCCTCTCCATCGGCTTCGACGATTTCTGCAACGACCCCGCCGCGGCGGTGGGGCAGGTGTACGCGGCGCTCGGGGAGCCGACGCCGGAGCTGGATCTGTCAGGCATCCACCCGCCCCACGGGCCGTACCAACCGCACAACAAGCGCTGGGCCAGGCACCTGCGGGAGGTGGGGCTCGAGGACCATATCCCGGGCTGAGCCGCGGATGCTGCCCAATCCCCAGCACATCTTGCTGCTGCACCAGCTGCGCGTTTTTTTGGACGCGGCGGCGGCGGCTGGCGTCCACGTGGCGCCGCTCAAGGGGGCGCACCTGATCACCGGCGTCTACCCCGCCGGCGAGGACCGGGGTGGGATGTGCGACGTGGACGTGCTGGTGCCCCCCGAACATTTCGACGTCGCCGGGGAGGTGCTCGAGGCGCTGGGGTACTGCCGGCGGGAGCTGCGCGACCGTCGCCGCACCGAGGCGGAGTTCTACGAGGCCGGCTACCGGCGAGACCTGGGCGGCGGGCGGCGGGTGATGGTGGAGGTGCACCGGTACTTCGTGCAGCCCCAGCGCGCGCCGGTGGACTACGCCGCGCTCTGGGCCAGGGCCGAGCCCGCCACCCTCGAGGGCGCGCCCTGCCTGCGGCTGCGGCCCGAGGATCACCTGCTGCACGCGGCGATGCACCTGATGACCGATCGCTTCGAGGCGCCGGCGCGAGGCCTGCGAGACGCCGAGCACCTCATAGTCAGGGCCGGGGCCGAGCTGGGCCTCGCGGCGGAGCGGGCCGTGCGCTGGCGCTGTGGCCGGCCGCTGTGGCTCACGTTCGCGTTGTTGGCCGAGGCGGCGCCGCAGCTGCGTGAGCGCCTGGCGCCTCATATCCAGGCGCTGCGGCCGCCGCCGCTGGCGCGGGCGCTGGCGCGGGCGCTGGTGCCCACGGCCGCCGGGCTGCGCTGGTCCAGCATCGGCCGGCGCCCGGGTCAGGCGCTGCTCTGGCCGGCGCTGCTCGATGGCATGGGCCATGCGGCAAGTTTCGGCGCATACTACCTGCGGCTGCGGGCGGCGGACCTGGTGGAGGGCCGCGATGGTTGAGGCAGCGTGCATTAACTCGGTCACACGGATTGCGGAGAGAGGAGAGAGGAGATGACATCACACCTGATCGCACCTTACGGCGGGAGCCTGGTGAATCTGATGGTGGGGGCCGATGAGCAGGAGGCGCTGAAACAGGAGAGCCAGGAGTGGCCATCCTGGGACCTGACCTCCCGCCAGATCTATGACCTCGAGCTGTTGATGTGCGGGGCCTTTTCACCCCTGACGGGCTTCATGGGCAAGGCCGACTACCAGGGCGTACTGGATGAGATGCGGCTGGCTGACGGCACCCTGTGGCCCCTGCCCATAACCCTCGCCCTGTCCCCCGAGGCAGCGGACGCTCTCGAGCCCGGGCAGCAGGTGGCCCTGCGCGACCTGGAGGGGGTGATGCTGGCGGCGCTGGAGGTGAGCGAGGTGTGGACGCCGGACCTGGAGCTGGAGGCGCAGCGAGTCTACGGCACCACCGACCGGGACCACCCCGGCGTGGACGCCCTGCTCGCCGCGGGCGAGGTGCGCTACGTGGGCGGCAACCTGCGCGGCATGCAGGCCCCGATCCACTTCGACTTCCGCCCGCTGCGCCACACGCCGGCCGAGCTGCGCCAGGTGTTCGTCCGGCGCGGGTGGAGCAGGGTGATGGGGTTCCAGACGCGCAACCCGATCCACCGGCCTCAGGTGCGCCTCAGCACCGAGGCGGCCCGGGATCACGAGGCGAACCTGCTGATCCACCCGGTGGTGGGCACCACCATGCCGGGGGACGTGGACCACTACACGCGGGTGCGTTGCTACAACGCCATGCGCGACCGGTTCCAGCGGCCCACCACCACCGTGTCGCTGCTGCCGCTGTCCATGCGCATGGCCGGGCCGCGTGAGGCGCTGCTCCACTGCATCATCCGGCGCAACTACGGCTGCACGCACTTCATCGTGGGGCCGGGGCAAGGGTCGCCGGGGCCCGACGCCAACGGCGAGCTGTACTACCAGCGCTACGACGCCCAGGAGCTGTGCGTGGCGCACAAGGAGGAGCTCGGCATCGAGGTCGTGCCGATCCGCGAGCTGGTGCATGTGCCGGCTCTCAAGGAGCTGATGCCTGCGGACGAGGTGCCGTCGGGGCTCACCGGCGCGCGGTTCACCGGCACCGACTTTCGCCGCCGCCTGGCCGAGGGCAAGCCGCCGCCCGACTGGTTCACCTACCCCGAGGTGATGAAGGAGCTGGCGCGCTCCTACCCGCCGCGGCACCGCCAGGGGTTCACGCTGTTCTTCACCGGGCTGTCGGGCGCGGGCAAGTCCACCGTGGCCAACGTGGTGCGCGTGCGCCTGCTGGAGATGGGGGGCCGGCCGGTGACGCTGCTCGACGGCGACATCGTGCGCAAGAACCTGTCGAGCGAGCTGAACTTCTCCAAGGAGCACCGCGACATCAACATCCGCCGCATCGGCTTCGTGGCCTCGGAGATCACCAAGAACGGCGGCATCGCCATCTGCGCGCCCATCGCGCCGTATCGCCAGACGCGCAAGGAAGTGCGCCAGGAGGTCAGCGAGGGCGGTGGGTTCATCCTGGTGCACGTGGCCACGCCGCTGGACGTGTGCGAGCAGCGCGACCGCAAGGGGATGTACGCCAAGGCGCGCGCCGGCATCATCAAGGGCTTCACCGGCATCGACGACCCCTACGAGGCGCCCGAGAAGCCGGAGCTGTACCTGGACACCAGCGAGCTGTCACCGCAGGAGTCGGCGAACCGGGTGCTGTTGTACCTGGAGAAGGAAGGGTATATCGCGGTGAGTAACTAGCTTCTAACCTGAACGTAGACGTGGACGGTCAGCTCTGCTCGTCTTCGTCTACGATTACGTCTACGTCTACGTTGATAAGCCTTTAAACCCGCTCGCAGATGAACAGCCCATCCCCAAGGTGGCCCTTGTTCATCAGCTGCTTGGCGGTGTTGCGGGCGCGGTTACGCATGCCGCGGGTGTTCTTGATGGCCCAGGCGGGCAGGTTCTTGCGCAGGCGCCACTCGGTCCACTGCTCCAGCCCGCCGGGGGTGTCCTGGATCAGCTCGTAGGCCTTGAGCTCGAAGCCCACGCGGCCGAGCAGGTTGCCCAGGCCGTGGGGGGTGGGGGAGAAGGGGTGGCCCACGTTGCGGAAGCCGGTGTGGTCGCCGAACACATGCACCAGCATGAACAGCTTGCCGCCCTTGCGCGTGACCCGGGCCAGCTCGTCGAAGGCGCCGTCGATGTTCTCCACGTGATCCATGGCGTTGGACGAGACGATGCCGGCGAAGTGGCCATCGTTGAACGGGATCTCCTCGCACAGCGCGTTGGCCCAATGGATGCCCGGCTCGCGGGGGCAGAGCTTGGCGTACTCGTCCACCAGCGGATCCAGGCCCACCAGCTGGTTTTCGGGCAGGTCCGAGACCAGCAGGTTCATCACGGAGGTGGGGCCGCAGCCCACGTCCATCATCGGGCCGTCCAGGGGGCGAAAGTGCTCCAGGAGCAGGTCGTAGCGGCGGAACTCGATCCAGTACTCGCGCAGGGCGCGCATGGTCTCGTCCCACTTGTATTCGGCCCAGAACTGTTGCGCGGCGAGCTCGTACTTTTCCTTATCTTTCATGGTTCACCTTGAGAAATAGGGCGTTGAATGGTGAGCAGGGTAACACCGAATTAGTGGCCGCGCAGGCCGGTTTTGTTCACGCCGCTGCGCGGGATCAGCGCAGGTTCTGCCAGGTGCTGGGGCTGGCCAGGCGGATGCGGGCGTCCACCACCACGCAGCCCTGGCCGGGGGGCAGGATCTTCACCGGGTTCAGGTCCATCTCCAGCAGCTCGGGGATCTCCTCCACCAGCTTGCTCACCCGGTGCAGCAGGTCCTTGATGGCCGCCTCGTCGCCGCCTGGCCCGCCGCGGTAGCCGCGCAGCAGGTCTGCGCTGCGCACGCTGTTGATCATGCTCTCCACCTCGTACTCGGTCAGCGGGTGGAGCCGGAACACCACGTCACGCACCAGCTCCACGTAGGCGCCGCCGAGACCGAACATGATCAGCGGACCGAACAGCGGGTCGTGGGTCACGCCCACGACGGCCTCGATCCCCTCTTTGACGTAGCGCTGCACCTGCACGCCCTGCACGCTGTCGGCCAGGTCGGCCTTCCACGCCTTGGCCAGGATGGTGTCGAAGCCGCGGCGCACCTCCTCGTCGTCGCGGCGGTCGAGGATGACGCCGCCCACGTCGGTCTTGTGGGTCACCCGATCAGAGACCACCTTGAGCGCCACCGGGTAACCCAGCTCCCGTGCCACCTCCACCGCCTGGTCCGCGGTGGTGGCCAGGGCGCTCTCGGGGGTGTCGATGCCGAAGGCGCCCAGCACACGCGGAACGTCCGAGGCGTCGAGCCACACCGGCTCCTCCTCCTGGGACACGGCGTCGCGGCACGCTTCGACGGTCTGGCCCACCAGCTTGTTGTCCATATCCACGTAGGGCACCGGGCTGTCGGCGATGGCGAGCCACTCGCCGTGGGGGGGGGGCCCGGGCCCCCCCCCCCCCCCCCCCCCCGGGGCCGGGGGGGGGGGGGGGGGGGGGGGGGGCGCGGCGGCGGG
>CAZEFW010000145.1:21799-25481 GCA_964511535.1 uncultured Myxococcales bacterium
GCGGCCCCCCCAGGTTGTGGTCCATAGCCCCGTCGGCCCCCGGGGGGGGGGCGTGGGCGCGCCACGCCCGGGGGCCGGCGCCCCGGGACAGCGCCCGCGCCGCGGCCTCGGGGAAGCGGTAAGAGGGCAGGGCGGTGCTCTCCTCGTCGGCGTCCTCCAAAAATCCGTGGGCGCCCATGAAGCAGGTGGCCACGGGCTTTTCGGCGCCGGCCGCGGCCTGGGAGATGGCCCGGGCCACGTCCCGGGTCTCGATCATCAGCGGCGGCACGAAGATCACCAGCAGCGCGTCGATGTTCGGGTCGCGCAGCGCCGCGGCCACGGCCTTGCCGTAGTGCTCGGCGTTGGCCGACGCGATCATGTCCACCGGGTTGCGCAGGCTCGCCTCGGCGGGCAGGAACTCGCTCAGCTCCTGCTGGGTCTCGTCGGCGAGCGCCGGCACCTCCAGCCCGCGGCTCTCACAGGCGTCGGCTGCCAGGATGCCCGGGCCGCCGGCGTTGGTCAGGATCGCGACGCGCCGGCCCGCCGGCACCGGCTGGGTCGCCAGCAGCATGGCGGTGTCGAACAGCTCCTCGGTGGTGTCCACGCGGATGACGCCGGCCTGGCGGAACAGCGCGGCCACGGCCACGTCGCCGCCAGCCATGGCGCCGGTGTGCGATGCCGCGGCGCGAGACCCGGCCAGGGTGCGCCCGCTCTTGACCGCCACGATGGGCTTGTCGCGGCCCACGCGCCGGGCGATCTGCACGAACTTGCGCGGGTTACCGAACGACTCGAGGTAGAGCAGGATCACCCGGGTGCGCGGGTCATGCTCCCAGTACTCCAGCACGTCGTTGGCAGAGATGTCGCACTTGTTGCCCACGCTGACGAAGGATGACAGGCCGATGTTGCGCTGGGTGGCCAGGTCCACGACCACCGCGCCCAGGGCGCCGCTCTGGGACAAAAACCCCACCGACCCCGGCTTGGGGAAGGTGCCGGCGAAGGTGGCGTTGAGCCGCACCTCCGGGTCGGTGTTCATCACGCCGAGGCAGTTGGGGCCCAGCAGGCGGATGCCGTTGTCCTTGGCCACGCGCAGCAGCTCCGCCTCGCGCTCGATCCCGTCGCCGCCGATCTCCTTGAAACCGGCGGAGATGATCACCGCCGCCTTGACCCCGCGCCGGGCGCACTGCTCCAGGGTGGCCTTCGCCAGGGGCGCTGGCACCACGCAGATGGCCAGATCCACATCCTCGGGCGTGTCCTCCACGGAAGGGTAGGCGCGCACCGACTGGATCACCTGGGACGTCGGGTTGACCGGGTAGACCGGCCCGTTGAACGAGTGCCGCAGCAGGTTGTAGAACATCTCGCCGCCCACCGTGCGACGCTTGCGCGAGGCGCCGATGACGGCGATGGAGCGGGGCTGCAGCAATGGCTTGATGGATTCGGACATGGAGAACCTCTCCGGCAGACAATCGCTGAGGGCTAACTGACATTGAAGCAAACAAAGAGCAAGAGCTTCTACACGCCGATAAAATGTCAAGCGTAGGGGTCAGACCCCCCTACTTGACACTTTCCCGTTGCGAGATTTCCCCACCCGATAAAATGTCAAGTGTAGGGGTCAGACCCCCCTATATGACATTTTGTTGTTGGCTGCGTGGAGATGGTGAATTGCGTGCGGTTGCCTTGCATGTGGGGGTGGGGCGTGGTATCAGATCGCGCCGAATTGGGCTGGGTTTGTCCAGCCTGATCGAATTCACACGCCCGGCCAGCCCCGCACGGCGTGCCCTCCTTTGAGAGGGTGGTTGCGGATCAGGCGCCCCGGGCGGAGGACGCGGGCGGTGCCTATAAACCGTCCCGCAACGCCGAGGAGAAGAAATGAGCGACAATACTGAGGACAAGACCGTCCAGCCCGAGGCCGAGGCCCCGGCTCCCGAGTCGGCTCCGGCCGCCGAAACTGCCCCCGCCCCCGAGGCCGAGGCTGCCCCTGCCCCCGAGGCCGAGGCTGCCCCTGCCCCCGAGGCCGAGGCCGCCCCTGCTCCCGAGGCTGCCCCTGCTCCCGAGGCTGCCCCTGCTCCCGCGGCCGAGGCTGCTCCCGAGCCCGAGGCTGCTCCCGAGCCCGAGCCCGAGCCGGCTCCTGCGCCTGCTCCCGCGCCGGCACAGCCCGCGCCTCGCGCAGACGACGAGCCCGTGATCACCATCCGCGGCATGCTCGAGGCGGGCGTGCACTTTGGCCACCAGACCACGCGCTGGAATCCCAAGATGCGGCCGTACATCTACGGCAGCCGCAACGGGATCCACATCATCGATCTGCAGCTGACCCAGCCCAAGTTCATGGAGGCGTACAACTTCGTCGTCCGCACCGTGGCCCAGGGGCACTCGGTGCTGTTCGTGGGCACCAAGAAGCAGGCGCAGGACGTTGTCCGCGAGGAGGCCGACCGGTGCGGGATGTACTACGTCACCAACCGTTGGCTGGGCGGCACCCTGACCAACTGGCGCACCGTGCGCACCTCCATCGATCGTCTCAAGCGTATCGAGCAGATGGCCGAGGACGGCACCTTCGAGAAGCTGACCAAGAAGGAGGTCCTCTCCCTGGAGCGCCAGCGCATGAAGCTGGAGCGCAACCTGGGCGGCATCAAGAACATGGACCGCCTGCCGGGCATCATCTTCATCATCGACCCGCGCAAGGAGCGCATCGCCGTGGCCGAGGGGCGCAAGCTGGACCTTCAGCTGGTGGCGGTCACCGACACCAACTGCGACCCCGACGTGGTCAACTTCATCATCCCGGGCAATGACGACGCCATCCGCTCAATCCGCCTGTTCACCTCGCGCATCGCCGACGCGGTGCTGCTGGGCAAGCGTCTTGGGCAGGAGCGCGCGGCGGCAGTGGCCCGCGATCGCGCCACCTCCGGCGTGGAGGCGGCCCCCGAGCCGATCCGCGTCCACTCCGGCGGCGACGGCCCCAAGGTGGAGGTGGTCTCCCGTCGCAGCGGCCCGCGCCCTGCGCCCGAGGCTGCGGCCACTCCCGAGCGCGAAGAGTAAAATCCTTTTCAAATAAAACCAGCGATTATTCGCTTATTCGGAGAATTGAAGATGGCTGACATCAACGCAAAGATGGTCAAAGAGCTGCGTGAGCGCACCCTGGCCGGGTTCGCCGATTGCAAGAAGGCGCTCGTGGAGTGCGACGGGGACATGGACAAGGCGACCGAGTTCCTGCGCAAGAAGGGCCTCGTCACCGCGGCCAAGAAGTCCGGGCGCACCGCCGCCGCAGGGCTGGTCCACTCCTACATCCACGCCGGCGGCAAGATCGGCGTGCTGATCGAGGTCAACTGCGAGACCGACTTCGTGGCAAAGACCGACGACTTCATCAACTTCGTGCACGAGATGGGCCTGCAGATCGCGGCCATGAACCCCCAGTGGCTCACGCCCGAGGACATCCCCGCGGCGGACCTCGAGAAGGAGAAGGAGATCCGCGCCGCGGCGAACCTCGAGACCGGCAAGCCGGAGAAGATCATCCCCAAGATCGTCGAGGGTCAGATCCGCAAGTGGTACACCGAGGTGTGCCTGCTGGAGCAGCCGTACGTCAAGGAGCCGAAGACCAACATCAAGACCCTGCTCAACGAGCTCATCGCCAAGATCGGCGAGAACTGCAAGATCCGCCGCTTCGTGCGCTGGGAGGTGGGCGAGGGCATCGAGGTGGTCAAGAAGGACTACG
>CAZEFW010000146.1:0-25175 GCA_964511535.1 uncultured Myxococcales bacterium
GGTGCTGTGCTTCCGGTTGGTGCCCGTTTCATCGCTGTGCACGGGGGCTGATATGGGGGTGTGGTTGGGGCGCTGGGCGTGTGCTTGATGGGCCGTGCTTGATCGAGCCGTTGCACCCGGGCCTGTTGGGCTTGTGCTCAGGCGCAACGCGAAGCGGGGCGGCTGTGCACAAACCAACAGCGAACGGGCACAGCGGAACAAGCCAGCACCGACCTGCCACGAGCGACGCCAAATCAGATCAAAAAAACAAAGAAACAACCGCAGAGGCTGTGGGCATGTGGGCAAAGCGAAGCTTTGTCCAAGCGGCCGCAGGCCGCGTCATGTCCACAGCCCCTCTGCTAAGCCGAAGACTTCAACTCCAGCAACCCCTCCACCGCAACCTCATAGTCCACCGGCACCATGCCATCCCAAGTCGGAGTGCCCGTCTCTGCATGAATCGACAACTTCAGCTCCTTGTTCATCAGCTTCAAGCCACGCACCGGGTGAGGAGGCAGGCTGACAGGCGGTGGAAGCGGCTCAAGCACGTCTCCGTCGGGCGACCTGAAGCGCAGTTCGCCCTTTTCAACCTGTTTCAGCTCGAATCCGCCTTCGTGAACCGCCTTGTGGTGTGTACTGCAGAGTAGAACCAGGTTGTCCAGGTCTGTCGGGCCGCCGTCTGCCCAGTGTTTGACATGGTGCATGTGTAAGAAGCGCCTGCTTTCACAGCCCGGGAACTGACAGGCGCCCTCATCACGCACCTTCACCGCCCGTTCCAGCTCAGCGCTCGCTCGACGCCTGGAACGTTTCAGCTGAAGCGTTGAATCGCCATTTGAATTTGTAGTCTGCAATACAGGACCGTCGCAGCAGAGTCGCCTGGACGTTTCAGCTGAAACGCCGACGCCCCCTTCCACCTCACAGCGGCCTGGCTCGTCCGGCTCTCGCAGCACTTCTTCATCCACATGGACCATCACCTGGTAGTTCTTCGGCCGCGCCTTGCCCGCCCGCGCTGCCAGCCCCTCGTCCAGCGCTGCACCCGCCACCTGCTCCATGGCATCGGCCAGCCGCTGGTCAGGCTCGGCGCCGTCGTCATCGCATAGCTCCTCGGAAGCCACTCGCAGCGCCTTGACCAGCAGCGCACCCGCCTCGGGCGGCAGCCGCCCCTTGAGCACCAGCATGTTGTTCGCCTGTCCTCGGCCCGCTTCGCGGCCCTTGCGGGATGAACGGCTCACTCGTCGAAGTGATAGCTCAGGTAACGCTCGTCATGCTGTTGCTTTGCCAGCTCCTGCTCCACGGGCGCGGCCTGGCGGTACAGGCGCACCACGCGCTCGAGCTGGGAGGTGGTGCCGTCCAGGGCGTACTCCAGCAGCGTCGCCTCGTTCTCCGGGGTGACGATGCGGCTGATGGCTCGCACCTTCGAGTATGAGATGCGCCCCTGTGAAAACGCCTCCACCACCAATGGGCACTCCACCAGCTTGCGAGCCACCCGCACCTTCTCCCGCGCGGTGGGCAGTCTCTCTCCGGTGCGATGGGACAGCCAGTGCGCGCAGGAGACGAAGCCCATCCCGGCCCACCCGCCGCGCCGGTCCATCTCGGCGATGAGCAGCAGCAGCCGGCAGGTGGCCGCCTGGATGTGAGCCGACAGAATAGCGATCTTGTCGGCCAGCACGTCGGTGGAATCTCGGGACAGATCGGGCGCGCTCTCGAGGGTGTTTTCGAGGTCCATATCTTGCCTGTTTTGTTATTTGTTTCGGATGGTTAAGTGTATCAGAGTGGGCAGAAAAATCAACCCTGGAAGGGGCGAAACTTCAGTAATAGTCGCCGCTTCGGGCAATACATTGCCGGAGGTTTTTGTCGCTGCGTCGCCCTGTTGGCGGAAGCTCTAGCCCTGGGCCTTGAGGTAGGCGCGCCAGCGCTTGAAGTAGTAGTTGCGCCAGCCCTCACGGATCGACTTGGCCGAGTCCTCCGGCACCAGCGCGTGCACCAGGGTCACCTTCGTGCCGTCGCCGTCTGCGTCGAAACGGATGGTCAGCACCGAGTCGGGGATGGCCTTGTCCCAGTCCTTGCCGCGCCAGGTCTGCACGATCATCTTGAACGGCACCAGGTGCAGGGTCTTGCCGCGAATCCAGCCGTCTCCCGAGGTGAACCGATCGCCCACCTTCTTGCTGATCTTCACCTTCCAACCGGTGGCGGCGGCGTGCTGGTCGGCCTTCATGTACAGGTTGTAGAGGACCTTCGGCGGCACGTCGAAGGACTGGGTCATCTGGACCGTCTTGCTCATCATCGCTCCTGGGCTTGGATTGGACTCAAAGCCTAGCAGCGAATCACTGGCGCTCCAGCGCGGCTTTGCCCCCTTAGCCGCCCTGGCCCTGGTCGTACTGGCTGGTAAACGGGCAAGAGGCCTTGGCCTCGGCGCACGCCTTGGCGTCGCCGGCCTTGCACTTCTTGTCCAGCTCGGCGCAGTAGGCCGTGGTTGCCACGTCGGGGCCGATGTCCGCCGGCGGTGGGCCCGCGTCGTCGGAGCAGGCGGCGGCGAGCAGCATCAACGGGGCGAGCAGCTTGAAGAGCGACATGGCGCCGAGGATACCATCCGATGGGCGGCGCGGTGGTCACACTTTCGCGGGCGCCGCGGTCCAAACAGATACCAACCAGCAGGAGGGTATCGACCATGAGACAGACCACCATCTTGACCGTCGTGGCGCTGGCGTCCCTGACGCTGCTCGCCTGCAGCGATGACAGCACGGCAGCCCCTGGGCCCGGCCCTGACGCGGGTATCGCCGACGCCGCCACCCCCGCCGACGGAGGCAGCGCTGCCGACGGCGCCAGCGCCGATGGCCCAGGCGCGCAGTGGAAGGTCCCGAGCTGCAGCGCCATCAGCGGCTTCGCCGGCGTGGGCTTCGGTCGCAACCACGGCAACGTCGTGCAGGCATCCAAGGTGCCGTTCCCCAAGGGCCAGACCTTCACCACCGGCATGGCCGCCCTGGGCCGCCCCGACACCCTGCTGGCCCTGCACGAGCTGCAGCTGCTGCGCTCCGAGGACGCCGGCTGCACCTGGAGCAAGGTGGGCACAGTCGAGGAGCGCGGCCTGACCCTCACCCCGGGCGCGGGCGACCTGGCCTGGGCCTGGCGCCGCAACGACGGCTTCCTGTACCGCGTGGAAGGATCGTCGGTGACCAGGTTGACGCCCCCGGTGAGCAACATCATGGGGTTGATGGGGCACCGCGCCCGGGGGGGCCTCGTGCGCGTGGGGGGCAAGGGCGGGGCGATCTACGAGTCCAACGACCGCGGCAAGAGCTGGAAGAAGCTGAGCGCGGGCGCCCAGGGCAGCGGCTCGACCTACTTCGTGGCCTTCGACCCGGGCGATCTGGATCATGTCGCGGTCGGCTTTTCGCATCGCGGGCTTTCGGTGACCACCGACGGGGGCAAGACCTGGAAGGCGTCCACCGGGCTGTCGGCCAGCGGGGGAAAGGTCAACGGCTTCAACGCCGTCTTCTCCCGCAAGAACGGCAACGTGGTGTGGGCCAGCGCCCTCGACCTCTCCGCCTCCGGCGCCAGCATGGGGCGGCATATCTACTACTCGGCTGATGGCGGGCTCAGCTTCACCCCGGTGGTCACCCACCAGCAGCACAAGGACGTGATCCTGACCAACGGGCTGCACATGATCCCGCACCCGTCTGACGACAACACCCTCTACTTCACCTATGGCACCTGCGCCAGCCGCTACGGCACCAACCTGTACCGCTACGAGGCGTCGCACGACGTGCTGACCTGGAAGAACCACCCGTACCCCGGCTTCGGCGAGGTGGTGGTCTCCCCGGCGGACCCCGGCTTCCTCTACCTGGCGATCCATGGCAACGACGACCCGATCTGCCCCAAGCACTTGCGCTGAGCCCCGGCGCTGGGCGGTTGTGGTGGTGACCCCGGAGTTGTTAGAGTAGGGGCCGCCGTAACCGCACCAGGGGCCCGCGAATGCCAGCTGAACCGGAGGACATCGCCGCAGCGTCGATCCTCGTCGTGGACGACGAGCAGGCCTTCCTCGACAGCGTGGCCCGCATGCTGCGCATCGAAGGATTTTCGAACTTCACCACCGAGGCCGACCCCACGGCCGTGCCGCCCATGCTGGAGGCGCGGAGCTTCGACCTGGCCCTGCTGGACGTCACCATGCCCGGCATGGACGGCCTGGAGCTGCTTGGGATCATCAAGGAGCGCAGCCCCCGCACCGAGTGCATCATGATCACCGCCCACGAGAGCGTGCCGCTGGTGATCCGCGCCATGAAGGTGGGGGCCTACGACTACCTGGTCAAGCCGGTCACACCCGAGCAGCTGGATCACGCGCTGCGCCGGGCGCTGGAGCATGGGCAGCTGCTGAAGGCCAGGGACCGGCAGGAGCAGCTGGAGCGGGAGCTGCAGGCGGCCGAGGAGGCCAACCGGGAGCGGCTGCTGCTGGAGGCGCGGGCGCGCGAGGAGGTGCTGCTGCGGCTGGAGCAGGCCCACCGGGAGCTGCAGCAGGCCCAGACCCGGCTGGTGCAGTCCGAGAAGATGGCGGCCATGGGGCAGCTGGTGGCGGGCATCGCCCACGAGATCAACAACCCCCTGGGCGCGGTGTGCAGCTCAGGCCAGACCCTGGACCGCGCGCTGCGCAAGCTGAGCGATGCCCTGGAGCAGGACTTCCCCGGCGCCTGCGAGACCAACCGCCGCCTGCGCACCGCCCTGGCGGCCATGCGGGAGGCGAACCAGGTCATCTCCTCGGGCAGCAAGCGGGTGGCTGACATCGTCGACCGCCTGCGCGCCTTCGCCCGGCTGGACGAGGCCGAGCTCAAGCCCATGGACCTGCGCGAGGGGATCGAGGCGTCGCTCTCGTTGCTGAGCCACGAGCTGTCCGCCGACATCGGGGTCATCACCGAGCTCGCGGACCTGCCGCCGGTGCTGTGCAACCCGAGGCAGCTGAACCAGGTGTTCTACAACCTGCTGCTCAACGCGCGGCAGGCCATGGAGCGCGAGGGGCAGATCCGCATCAGCGCGGCGCCGGGCGACGGCGCGGTGACGGTGGTGGTGGCCGACGACGGCGCCGGGATCCCGGCCGCGGACCTCCAGCGGGTGTTCGACCCGGGGTTTACCACCCGCGGCGTGGGCGTCGGCGCCGGGCTCGGCCTGGCCACCTGCTACAACATCATCACCGCCCACGGGGGTGAGATCGCCATCACCAGCGAGCCCGGGCAGGGCACCGAGGTGACGGTGGTGGTGCCGTTGGCGCCGCACGGGATCACGGGCGCGCCGGGTGGGCCCGCGCCGGAGGACCCGGCATGAACCCTTCGGTGCTGGTGGTGGATGACGAGCGCTCCTTCCTTGACAGCGTGGTGCGCGCCCTGCGCCTCGAGGGGTACGACGACGTGAAGGCGGTGGACGATCCCACCGCCGTGCCGGAGATGCTGGCGACGCGCGGGTTCGACGTGGCGCTGCTGGACATCACCATGCCCGGCATGGACGGCCTGGAGCTGCTGGGCGTCATCAAGGAGCGCAGCCCGCAGACCGAGTGCATCATGGTCACGGCCCACGAGGGCATCGACCTGGTGATCCGCTCCATCAAGGCGGGGGCCTACGATTACCTGGTCAAGCCGATCACCCCGGACCAGCTGACCCACGCGCTGGAGCGCGCGCTGGAGCGGCGGCGGCTGGTGGAGGCTCTGGCGCTCAAGTCGGCCATGGCCCTGGACCGGACCCTCGACAACCCGGAGGCGTTCGGCGAGATCCTCACCGGCCACCCGCGCATGCTGCGCCTGCTGCGCGAGGCGGAGCTGCACGCGGGCTCCAACATCCCGATCCTGGTCACCGGCGACACAGGCACCGGCAAGGAGCTGCTGGCCAGCGCCATCCACCGCGCCAGCCGGCGCGCCGGCGGCCCCTTCGTGCCGGTCAACATGCTCGCCCTGTCGCCCACCCTGTTCGAGTCGGAGTTCTTCGGCCACGCCAGGGGCGCGTTCACCGGCGCGGACCGGGAGCGCGCCGGCTTCCTGGCCCAGGCCCGCGGCGGCACGCTGTTCCTGGACGAGATCGGCGACCTGTCCCTGGAGATCCAGGGCAAGCTGCTGCGGGTGCTGCAGGAAGGCGAGTATGTGCCGGTGGGGCGCACCCGCTCGGAGCGGGCCGACGTACGCTTCGTGGCGGCCACCAACCAGGACCTGCCGGCGCTGGTGGGGAAGGGCAAGTTCCGCCGGGACCTGTTCTACCGGCTGCAGTTTGCCCACCTGCGCCTGCCGGCCCTGAGTCGGCGGCCGGGCGACGTGCCGCTGCTGGCCGCGCACTTCCTGCAGGCCGCCGGGCGGTCCGGGGTCACGCTGTCCGGGGAAGCCGAGGCGGCCCTGGAGGCTCACGGCTGGCCCGGCAACGTGCGCGAGCTGCGCGGGGTCATGGAGGCCGCGGCCAACCTCGCCGTGGGCGGCCCGATCAAGCCGGAGCACCTGAACCTGCCCGCGGCCAGGCCGCTGGCGCCAGGCGGGCCCCCCGCCCGGGTGGGGCAGCTCGAACCCCTGGCCGATGTGGAGCGGCGCCACATCATCGCGGTGTACGAGGCCGTGGGCCGCAACAAGAGCCAGGCCGCCCGGGTGCTGGGAATCGGCCTGCAGACCGTACATCGCAAGCTCAAGGCGTACGGCGTGAAGTAGCGCCTCGAGCGCCTGCGCCATTGTGGCGTATCTCAAAACGGCACGATCCCGATAAAGTGTTTTGTTTTGACCGGTTGGGGCGAATGTGCGCCAAATTGGTAAGGTCGCGGCCCGCGGCCGGCAAGGCGGCAAACGCCGCTAACCTCTTGTGACAAAACGATAATTTCTCGCTGCCCTGTTCTGGCATGCCCGTCGCAATGTCCCGGGGGCATGTTGAAGATCCTGGTCGTTGACGACGAAAAAGTTCAGCGGGAGAGCCTCTGTCGGGGGCTGACCTTGCTGGGATACGAGTGCCACAGCGCCGCCGCAGGTGAAGAGGCGCTGGCGCAGCTGCGGCAGGTCGCCGCGAGACCGTTCGAGCTGATGGTGACGGATCAGACCATGCCCGGCCTTTCAGGGGTGGAGCTCATCGAGCGGGCGAGGGGATTGCAGCCCGCCCTGCGGGTGCTGCTCATCACCGGGCTGCTGGCCGACCATGAAACGCAGATGGCGCAGGCCAGCGGCATCCCGGTGCTGCGCAAGCCGTTCAACCTCGAACAGCTGGAAGCGGCCATCTGGAACCGACCGTGACGCGCCGGCGACGAGGTCGCCGAGCAGGGGAGGAGGACGCCATGATGATTCAGGCTGCAACACAGGAGCACCCGACTCCGGAGGAGCTCGCCCGACGCGCCACCCGCGGCGACAGGGCCGCGCAGGAGGCGCTGGTGCGGGCGATCCAGCCGCCGGTCCGCCGGCTTGCGCTGCGCATGCTGGCCGAGCCGTCAGAGGCCGAGGACGCCACCCAGGAGATCCTGATCAAGGTGCTGCGCGGGCTGCGGTCCTTCCGCGGCGACAGCCGCCTGACGACCTGGGTCCACACGGTGGCGGCCAATCACCTGCGCACCCTGCGCACCCGGGGCAACGGCCGGCGCTGGACCTCGCTGGAGCAGCTGCAGGAGCGGCACCCCGGGGCGCTGGAGGGTCAGGCCGTCCCGCCGCGGAGCGAGCGGGCGGTGCTGATGCGCGAGCTGCGGCAGCGATACCTGCAGGGGCTGCTTGGCGGCCTGGATCGGGACCACCGCATGGCCTACGTGCTGGGCGAGCTGCTGGAGCTCGACGGCACGGAGGCGGCCCGGGTGCTCGGCGTGCGGCCGGCCACGTTCCGCAAGCGCCTGTCCCGCGCGCGCATCCGGATTCGGACCTACATGCTCGACTGCCAGGCCTGTGAGGCGCCGGCGCCCGCGGTGCACCCCGAGGCCATGGACGAGCTGGCGCGCATTCACCGGCTGCTGCGGTCATTGCCAGCCCGGCGCGCGCCGGGCCAGCTTGTGGCCGCCCTGACCGAGATGATGAGCGAGGGCGGCGCGCAGTCGCTCGCCGTCGCGGGAGGTGTGAGATGACGGGCAGCAAGGCGCGGTTTCCATGGCGGCCCCTGGTGGGCGTGGCCCTCTGCGTGGCGGCGGGGCCTGCGTGCTCCACCTCCCACGCCGAGCCGCCGCCCGCCGCCGCTGGCGGGAGCGCGCCGGCGGCCGAGCTGGTGGTCCCCACCGCCAGCGTCGAGGTGGCCACGGCCAGGGCGCGGCCGTTTGTCGAGACCATCACCGTGCAGGGCCACACAGCGGCTGACAGCGATCTGACCTACTCCGCGGAGGTGCCAGGCACGGTGGAGTCTTTGCGCCTGCGGCTGGGCCAGCGCGTGCGCCGGGGGCAGGTGCTGGCGCGCATCGACTACCGCTCGCTGAGCGCGAGGGCCGAGGCTGCCCGGGCGCGCCACGAGCTGCAGCGCAAGACCCACGGCCGCCTGGTGGCCCTGCGCGAGGGAGACGTGGTGGCCCAGGACGGCCTCGACCGGGCCGTGGCTTCCCTGGCGGCGGCCCGGGCGGAGCTGAAGATCGCCCGGGCCAACCTGGACAAGGCGGTCATCCGCGCCCGGCGCTCGGGGGTGGTGACCCACAAGTTCGTGGAGAGCGGCGAGTACGTGGCGCCTGGCGCGCCGGTGGTCCAGGTGGTCAACCTGGACCGCGTCGTCGTCGAGGGGCAGCTGCCCGAGTCCCGGGTGGCTGCCGTGCGCCCTGGCGCCGCCGCGCAGGTCGAGGTGCGCGCCCTGGGGTTGACCGTGCCGGGCGAGGTGGCCGCGGTGCTGCCGGTGGCGGCGCCGGTGAGCCGGACCTTCCGCTTCCGGCTGCGCCTGCCCAACCCGGGCCACCGGATCCTGGTGGGCATGGCGGCGACGGTGAAGGTGGCCGTCAAGTCCCATGAGGGCGTCGTGATGGTGCCCCAGGACGTGGTGCTCGAGGAGCCGGAGGGGCGCGCGGTGTACCTGGTGGGTACGGGCGACGTGGCCGTGCGTCGGATGGTCACCCTCGGCCCCACCGACGCCGACCGGGTGGTGCTGCGCAGCGGGATCCAGCCGGGCGAGCGGCTCGTGGTGCTGGGGCACCGGACGCTGTCGCCGGGCCAGCCGCTCAAGGTGGTGCGCCGATGAAGGTCACCGAGCTGGCGCTGCGGTTCAGGACCTCTGTCTATGTCCTGGTGGTCTTCCTTTTGGTCGGCGGCGTGACCGCCTACCGCTCCCTGCCGCTGGAGGCGGAGCCGGAGGTGGAGATCCCGATCATCCTGGTGCACACGCTCTACCCCGGGGTCGCCCCGGCGGACATGGAGCGGCTGGTGACCGACGCGCTGGAGCGGGAGCTCAAGGACCTGCAGGACGTCAAGAAGATGACCTCCTCCAGCGCCGAGTCGGTCTCGCTGATCACCGTGGAGTTCGAGTCGGGGGTCGACCTGGACAACGCCTACCAGAAAATGCGCGACCAGGTGGACAAGGCGAAGGCGAAGCTGCCCGCCGACGCCGAGGAGCCGGCGCTCATCGAGATCAACCTCTCCGAGTTCCCCATGATGCTGGTCAACGTCTCGGGGGAGTACGGGCAGGCGAAGCTCAAGCAGGTGGCCGAGTCCCTCGAGGAGAAGATCGAGCAGGTCAAGGGGGTGCTCGGCGTGGACCTCACCGGCGGCCTCGACCGCGAGGTGCAGGTGCTGCTCGACCCGCGCAAGCTGGAGCACCACGCCGTGGGCCTGGGCCAGGTGATCCGCAGGGTCCAGCAGGAGCACCTGACCACGCCGGCCGGCAACCTCCAGCTCGGCGGCAGCAAGTACGCGGTGCGCATCCCGGGGGAGTTCCGCGACATGCGGCGCATGGAGCGCGTGGTGATCAAGTCCCCGGCGGGGGAGCCGGTGCGGCTGGCCGACCTGGGCAGGGTGGTGGACGGGTTCAAGGAGCGCGAGACCATCTCGCGCATCAACGGCACGGCGTGCGTCACCCTGCGGGTCAAGAAGCGCGCGGGCGAGAACATCGTGCGCATCTCGCGCGAGGTGCGCGCGGTGCTGGCCGAGGCGCTGCCCACGCTGCCCGCCGGCACCACATACACCGTGCGCCAGGACAACAGCGAGTTCGTCAAGGACATGGTGGCCGACCTGGAGAACAGCATCATCACCGGCCTGATCCTGGTGCTGGCGGTGCTGCTGTTCGCCATGGGCACCCGCAACGCGTCCTTCGTGGCGGTGGCCATCCCCATGTCCATGCTCATCAGCTTCATCGTGCTGCAGGCCCTGGGCATCACGCTGAACATGGTGGTGCTCTTCTCGCTGATCCTGGCCCTCGGCATGCTGGTGGACAACTCCATCGTGGTGGTGGAGAACATCTACCGCCATGTCTCGGAGGGGGAGCCGCGGGCCCGGGCCGCGCTGACGGCCACGCGCGAGGTGGCCTGGCCGATCATCGCCTCCACCGGCACCACCGTGGCGGTGTTCCTGCCGCTGCTGTTCTGGCCAGGGATCATGGGCGAGTTCATGAAGTACCTGCCGATGACGGTGATCGTGGTGCTCGCCTCGTCGCTGTTCGTGGCGCTGGTGATCAACCCGGTGCTGGCGGCGGCCTTCCTCAAGGCCCGCGGGCAGGCGCCGCTGGACGCGGCGGGCAAGCCCCGGGGGCCGGTGATGCGACGCTACGCGCGGCTGCTCGACTGGAGCCTGGCTCACCCGAAGACGCTGCTCGCCCTGTCGCTGGGGGTGCTGGTGGGGGTGGGCGCGCTGTACGGGGCCAAGGGCAGCGGCGTGGAGTTCTTCCCGGAGATGACCCCCGAGCGCGCCCAGGTGAAGATCAGGGCGCCCCAGGGCACCGCCCTGGCCCGCACGGACGCGCTGATGCGCAGGGTGGAGGGGGTCGCCCGCGCAGAGGCCAACACCGAGGACGTGGTGGCCAACGTCGGCTTCGGCGGCGGCCCCATGGCCCTGGGCGGCGGCGGGTCGCCCCACCTGGCGGTGGCGGACGTGGAGTTCAAGGACCGCCACCAGCGCAGCGGCTCCACCTGGGACACGGTGGCCGCCCTGCGCGAGAAGCTGCGCGCGCTGCCGGGCGCCGAGTACAGGGTGGACGTGGAGAAGGGCGGGCCGCCCACGGGCGCGCCAGTGTCGGTGGAGATCTCCGGCGACGACTTCGGCGTGCTGCAGCGCCTGGCAGGGGAGGTCAAGACAGTGCTGCGCCAGGTGCCGGGGGTGGTGGACCTGAAGGACGACTTCGACGGCGCCAAGCCGGAGGTGCGGGTGCGGGTGGACCGGGACCGGGCGATGCTGCGCAAGCTCGACACCGCCACGGTGGCCCTGGCCGTGCGCACCGCGGTCAACGGCACCACGGCCGCGGTGCTGCGCGACGGCGACGAGGAGCACGACATCGTGGTGCGCCTCGACGCAGACTTCCGCCGCTCCATCCGGGACCTGCTCGACCTGCGGGTGCTCGGCAAGGACGACGTGCAGGTGCCCCTGCGCGACGTGGCCCGGGTGGAGACCGCCGCCGGGCTGGGCAGCATCAACCACATCGACCAGCGGCGCACCATCCTGGTCAGCTCCGACGTCAGCGGGCGCAGCTCGTCGGAGGTGATGGCCGACGTGCGGGCGCGGCTGGCCCGGGAGACCTCGCTGCCGGCGGGCTACCGGTTCCACTTCTCGGGCGAGTCCGAGGAGCAGGAGGCGGCCCAGGCGTTCCTCGGCCGGGCCTTCATGGTGGGGCTGATGATCATGATGATGATCCTGGTCACGCAGTTCAACTCGGTGCTGCGGCCGGCCATCATCCTCTCGTCGGTGGTCATGTCCCTGGTGGGGGTGCTGCTGGGGCTGCTGGCCACCGGGGGCAAGTTCGGCGTCATCATGACCGGCCTGGGGGCCATCTCCCTGGCCGGGGTGGTGGTCAACAACTCCATCGTGCTCATCGACTACGCCACGCGGCTGCGGGAGCGAGGCGGCCTCGGCCTGCGCGAGGCGCTGCAGCGCGCCGGGGTGGTGCGCTTCCGGCCGGTGATGCTCACGGCCATCACCACCGTGCTGGGGCTGCTGCCCATGGCCCTGGGGATCAGCGTCGACTTCCGCACGCTGTCGGTGGACACCGGCGCCCCCTCCATGGAGATGTGGGGGCCCATGGCCCGGGCCGTGAGCTTCGGCCTGGTCTTCGCCACCATTCTGACCCTGGTGCTGGTGCCGGTGATGTACCTGGCGCAGGAGCGCGGCAAGGACTGGGTGGTGGACAGGGCGCATGCCCTGGCCCGGCGGCTCGGGCCGCGGCCAAAGAGGAGGCACGAATCATGAGGCAGACCAGAGCTACAGTATCGATCTTCGCCGGCTGCCTGCTGGCATGCGCGGTGTGGTCGCCGCGGCCCGTGGCGGCATCGCCAACGCCCACCACAGAGGCGGCGGCGGCCTCCCGACACATCGACCTGGCCGGGGCGCATCGCCTGGCGCGGGCGAAGAACCCCGACCTCGAGACGCTGGCCGAGCGCGTGCGCCAGGCCGACCTGCTCATCAACCGGGCCTGGACGGTGCTGCTGCCCAACGTGACGGCCACCGCCGCCATCACGCGCAACAGCGACGAGGTCTCCTTCGACCTGCCCGCCGGGGCCGGGCCGCCGGTTACGCTGACAATCCAGGAGTCGTGGAACAAGCGCTTCGGCATCACCGCCAGCGCCGACCTGCTCAACGCCAGCGCCGTACCGCTGATCAAGAACGCCTACGACAACCGGGAGGCGACCCGCCTGGACAGCGCCCACCGACGCGCGGGGCTGCTGCTGTCCGTGTCGAGCGCCTACTACCAGGTGCACGCCGCCGGCCAGCTGGCGCGCATGGCGCGGGAGGACCTGGCCACCGCCCGCCGCTTCGAGCAGGACGCCGCGGCCCTGCGCAAGGTGGGCTCCGCCACCAGCCTCGACACCCACCGGGCGCGCCTGCGGATGCTCGCCGCTCGCAAGGCCCTGGATGACGCCGAGGACGGGGTGAAGCTGGCGCGGGCCGCCCTGGCCCGCCTGCTCGGCCTCCGGGGGGACGCCTTCACCCTGGCCGCGCCGCCCGCGGTGGAAGGTCCCGCCGAGGACCTGAACGCCCTGACCCGGCGGGCGCTGCGTGACCGCGACGATCTCCGGTCGCTGCGCCTGTCGCGGGAGATGGCCCGGCGCAGCAAGCTGGTCACCTGGCTCGGCTGGGCGCCGGTGCTGGGCGTGACCTACAACTGGCGGTACGACACCGCCGGCGGCTTCACCGGGAAGAACGACACCTGGCAGCTGATCTTCGGCGCGCGCTGGTCTCTGCTCGAGGGGGGGCGGCGGATCACCGCGCTGTCCCAGGGGGCGTCCAAGGAGCGCGTGGCGCAAAACGCCGTGCGCGCCCGGGCCCTGGCCGTCCGGCACGAGATAAGGCGGCAGCAGCTCCAGCTGCGCAAGGCGGAGCGCAACCTCGCCCTGAGCGCGCGCCAGGCCGAGCTGGCGCGCCAGGCCTACGAGATGGTGACCCGGCGGTACCGCGCGGGCATGGCCTCCAGCCTGGAGGTGGTGGACGCCGGCGCCGACCTGGCGTCCCGCCGCATCGCGCAGGTGGTGGAGCGGCTGCGCCGGGACCTGGCCCGCCTGCGCCTGCGCCGCGCGGTGGGCGCGTGAGGGGCGTCCCCTTGCCACGGGGGTGATCTCCGTGGGTAACATGACTGCACCTGGAGGGGAGATGAAGGACGAGCGAAAGACCAAGGCGCAACTCATCGAGGAGCTCGAGCAGCTGCGGGAGCAGGTGGCCCGGCTGGAGCGCCACCACGGCGGGCATCGCTGCGAGGGCGAGGACCACCTCTATCGGGAGATGGTGGAGCACGCCAACGACATCATCTACACCATCTCGCCCGAGGGGGTGCTGACCTATGTCTCGCCCAACTGGACCGAGATCCTCGGCCACGACACCGACGAGGTGGTGGGCAGCAGCTTCACGCCCTTCGTGCACACCGACGACCTGGACCGCTGCTTGGCGTTTCTGAAGAGCGTGTTCGAGAGCGGCGAGCGCCAGGGGCCCATCGAGTACCGGGTGAAGCACAAGGACGGCGAATATCGCTGCCACACCAGCAACGCCGCGCTGCTGGACGCGCCGGACGGCTCCATGGTGTATGTCGGCATCGCCCGGGACGTCACCGAGCGCAAGGCGGCCGAGGAGGCGCTGCAGCGGGCCAACGACGACCTGGAGCGCCGGGTGGCCGAGCGCACCACGCGGATCGAGGCGAGCGAGCGCATGTTCCGCGGGCTGACCGAGTCCATCGGGGCCATGGTCTTCATCGTCGGCATCCAGGACCCGGGCGTGATCTACGCCAACCCGGCGGCCATCGACGGGCTCGGCTACTCCATGGAGGAGCTGAAGGACGCCACGCCGCCGAAGCTGCTGGCGCCCGAAAGCCTGGAGCAGGTGCTGGCCGCGCGGGAGGCCTTCATGCGCGGGGGCGAGGTGCCGTCCACCATGGAGCTGCAGTTCATCACAAAGTCCGGCGAGGCGCGCTGGTACGAGACCACCGTGGCGTTGGTGAACACCGAGCAGGGCCTGGCCAAGGTGACGGTGAGCTTCGACGTCACCGACCGCAGGCTGGCCCAGGAGGCGCTGCAGGAGAGCGAGCGCAAGTTCCGCGCCCTGGCCGACGGCACCCCGGCGGGCATCGCCATCACCCAGGGCGACCGCTTCACCTACGCCAACAAGGCCGTGATGGAGCGGTCCGGCATGAGCTGGGAGGAGCTGAGCGCCATGTCGCCGCACGACATGCTCTCGCAGCCTGCCCACGAGGCGGGCCACCAGGCCCTGATGGAGGCCATGGGCGAGGGGGCGGACCAGTGGAGCTTCGAGTTCCTCGACCCGGACGGCGCGTGGTACGAGGTCAGCGCCAGCAGCATCGAGCTGGAGGGCAAGGACGCCACCATCTGGACCAGCTTCGACATCACCGACCGCAAGAAGGCCCTGGAGGCCATGGAGGAGAGCGAGCGGCGCTTCCGCGGCCTGGCCGAGACCTCGGCGGCGCACATCACCATCATCTGCGGAGACCGCTACATCTACGCCAACCGGTCCTTCCTCGACTACCAGGGCATGGACGACCTGGAGGAGCTGCAGCTCATCTCCCCCGAGGACCTGATGATGGGGGCCGTCGGGCCCGGCGCCCTGGAGGCGGCAGACCCGGCCTACGAGGCGGCCATGGCCCGGGGCGAAAACCACTTCACCTTCGAGTACGAGGACATGGAGGGGACGTGGTTCCAGACCACCGTGACCATCATGGAGCTGGACGGCTCGCCGGCCTACATGACCACAACCTTCGACATCACCGGCCACAAGCGAGCCCAGGAGCGCTACCGCACCATCTTCGACACCGCCGGCACCGGCATGATCAGCTTCGGCGAGGACAGCGTCATCACCCTGGCCAACGAGGAGTGGACCAAGCTCACCGGCTACAGCATCGACGAGACCGTGGGGGAGCTCACCTGGCAGCAGCTCTTCACCGAGGAGTCCCTGACCAAGATGCGCGAGTACCATGAGCTGCGCAGCAAGGACCCGGCCGCCGCGCCGCGAGCGTACGAGGCCCAACTGGTGGACCGCGCCGGCACCGTGCACGACGGCATCGTCAACATCCAGGTGGTGCCCGGGACGCAGCTTCGGGTGGCGTCGTTCCAGGACCTGACCGAGCTCAAGCGGGCCCAGCAGCAGATGATCCGGGCCGACAAGATGGCCGCCCTGGGCCAGATCATCGCGGGCGTGGCCCACGAGATCAACAACCCGAACAACTTCATCTACTTCAACCTGCCGATCCTGCGGCGTTACATCGAGGCCATGCGGCCGCTGCTGGAGCGGGCGCTGGCGGAGGAGCCGGACCTGACCCTGCTGAACATGCCGTACGAGCAGTTCCTGCAGGACGTCTTCGGTTTGCTCGAGAACATGGAGCACGGCTCGGAGCGCATCACCGCCATCGTCTCCGACCTGAAGACCTACATCCGCAGCGGCGAGGACGCCGAGATGAAGCGAGAGCCGCTCGAGCCGATCATCGACCAGGTCATGGCGCTCATCGGCAAGCAGGTGCGCAAGCAGGTGCGGTGCTTCGAGACCGAGGTGCAGGGGCCGCTGCCCCGGGTGCGCGTCAACCCGGGCAAGCTGGAGCAGGTGCTGATCAACCTGGTGATCAACGCGGGGCAGGCCGCGGACAAGGATGACTCCATGATCCGCCTGATGGCGCGGCCGGTGGACGACGGCGCCGCCGTGGCCATCACCGTGGAGGATAACGGCGCGGGCATCCCGGCGGAGATCAAGGACCAGATCTTCGAGCCCTTCTTCACCAGCAAGGGCCGCGAAGAGGGCACCGGGCTCGGGCTCTCCATCTCGCACCAGATCATCCAGGACCACGGCGGCACCCTGGAGGTGAGCAGCGAGGTGGGCCAGGGCACGCGCTTCACCGTGCGCCTGCCGGCAGCGGCGCAGGAGTAGGCGCGTCTCTCAGCTGTCGCGGTTCATGATGCGCTCGAAGATGGCGCTGAAGAAGAACAGCTGCACCGTCCAGGTGATGATGGCCCAGGGGAAGACGGGCACCTCCAGGTAGCCCGGGATCAGCATCACGTCGAGGCGGTTGGGCAGCGCGAGCTCCAGGTCTCTGGCCATGGCTGGCAGTTGCGTGGGATCCAGATCCGCGCGCCCCTTTGCTGACATGACAGGGCCCATGAGCAGGGAGTAGAGGCTGATGAAGAGGAAGGAGAGCCAGAAGCCCATTGCCAGCAGGGAGGTCGTTCGTCGCCACAGGACCGCCGGTGCCGAGACGCCCTGCTGTGAGGCCGCGGATTTCCGTGGCTGAGGCCTCTGGTTGCGCAGCAGCACGAAGCGGACGAAGTATATGGAGGCGAGCAGGAAGATCAGGATATTGGCGAGGCGGAACAGGGGGTTGTTCATGAAGGCCAGAGCCCAGTTCTCATCGGCCGCGAAGCGCTCCATGATGCCCAGGAACAGCGCCCCCACCATGTGCGGGATCAACATGGAGGCCCGGTCTCGAGCCGCGAAATACTCATCCCTGCTCAATAGATAGATCATGACGAGGCCGAGGCCCAGCACCGGCGCCAGCACGAAGGGGATGCCCTCGAAGTCCTTCATATAGCCGGGGAGAACCCCAACGGCGCGCAGGGTCCGGAGCAAGATGCAGGCGAGGAAGGGGAGGCCGATCCAGCACAGCACCGCCCAGGGGCTGGTGAGCAACCTCAAAGACCTCGAGTTGGCTGACAGCTCCCTGAGCATGTGGCGGCCGGTGAACCAGCGCACCAGCAGCTCCCGATCCAGCCGGTGTACCTTGTAGCTCGTCTTGTCCGGTTGATGCTCGCTCCAGTCCGGGTCGCGCAGGCCCAGCGCGGTCAGGGCCTTCCCCTCGTTTTCGCACTCGATGATGGAGCAGAGGAACAGGTAGCGCCGCTCGTGACCTTCGTGCACCACAGCCAGGGCTGCCAGCACCACCCTCCGCTCCACAACCGGCATGTGGCTTCTCACGAGCTCCTGCAGGGTGCCCAGGTTTTGTAGCAACTGGTGCAGGGTCCCTACCTCGTCGACGCGGGCCCCCGGCTTGTCGAGGCTGGCCTCTTGCCGGGCCACCTCCTTTACGAGCCGGTCGAATTCGCTAACCACTGCCTGGACCGCGCTCTCTGCCTGCGCCTTCAGCTCTTCACGGTAGACATGGGTGTGAAGGTTGGACTGTCGCGACATGGCGCGCAGCTTGCTTCGCTCGTGTAGGCCAACCAGCCAGCGCAGCCCCTGCCTCCAGTCGACCTCGTCGTCCAACACGGCATCGCGGGACCGGGATGGCGCGCTGAGCACCATGACCAGCTCTTGAATATCTGTGCCGGTGGCCTGATCGTCCTCCGGGCCGCAGTTGAGCACTGGCAACGCGTTCAGCTTCTTGAGGTAGGCACCATACCGCACCGCCTGCTGGGCAGGATCACGCTCTTCGAGAGGTTCTTTGAGCAGCCAGAGGAGCTCGGCGACCTGGGGCTCCGGTGCCGAGAAGAAGGACATCTCTCTGATCATCTGCAGCTCGGGCAGGGCGTGAAGCAGGCGGTAGAGCAGCTCGAAGAAGTCTGCGAAGTCCGGCGAGGGCTTGGCGCCACACAGCCGGAAGCTCTCGCACAACGCTCTGGACGCTATGGTTGCCAGGTCCTTGTGGATGATGCTGCGCAGGTTCCACTGGGCCACCAGGGGTTCGAGCCACTGCACGTGGCGCATGCAGACCTCCCTGGCGGAGCCCGACGCGCGCGCTTGCTGCAGCTCACGGTTGAGGAGGATCTTCCACGAGCGAACCAGCGCGGCGAGGATGTCGAGGTTGCAGTCCTGCCACCGGGCGATGACCTCACGGAGGTAGGCGAGCCGGTGGTCCATCCCCTTCTTGCGCGCCTTCTTGCTGCCCTTGACGCGGGAGGTCATCACCAGGTGGAAAATGCCGAGGGTGATTCTCTTCTCATCGGGCAGCTCTTTCCAGAGGAGCTCGTCGCAGAAGCTCTGCTCGCAGGCGCGCAGCAGCGGCATGGCCTGCGCCTCCCCTTTCTGCTCCTGCCACGCCTGGAGCAGCTGGCGGATGCTGGCAGGTTCAACCTGCTCCAGTCCTCTTCCCTCGGGCAGCGTGATGGTGATTCCCCACTGGCCGGCCACGTCCTGCAGCAACTGGAAGTAGGAAACCCAGTGGTCGATGCCCTTGAGCGGTTCGGGCATCTCTCCTGAGAGAAACTGGAGCACCTGGCTGACCTCTTTCGTGTCCTCGGCCGCTTCACTGGATGGACCGTCGTGGAGGTAGATCCTGGGGTACTGGGCCACGTAGGCGATGTTGTTGCCGCCCGTGGCGGCCTTGCCCGCGAGGCCGGCGGCCAGCAGGCGCTCAGAGATGCCAAGCTGCTGTATTGTCTCGCGGCGCAGCCCGGCCAGCATGCAGCCGAAGGCCCAGACCTCGGGCAGCGGATTCCTCCTGGGGAGCTTGAAGCCGCTGTCTTTGAGAGCGGAGAGCTGGGCGAGGGTCGTGGCCCCGTCCTGCCAGGTGGCGATGGTCGCCTCGTTCCTCTTGATGTTCGCGGGAATGCCCTGGCGCTCTTGCTCGGTGGGCGCCTGCTCCAGGCGGTCAGCCATCCCGGCGTTTCGACGCTCCAGGTTGCGGATGACCTCGTCCCGAAAAGCGGTGAAGGTGGGCAACCCCTCCAGCTCTGACAGCGGGGTGTCGGTTTGCTTCAGGCCATCGATCAGGGCCCAGGTGAGCGCATGTTCGATGGCCTGGTGCGGGGCCAATTCTGCTTCGTACAGGCCGTCGTTGTCTCCCAGAAGCAAGGGGATGGCCTCGGCAGCGTCCTCCGGTTTCGTGGTGCCAACATACGCCGCCAGGGCGCACCAGGCGTGCCGCCGGGCGTGGAAGTTCTTCCGGTTGACCAGGTGTTTCTTGATGAACCCGAGCGCGGCGCTGCCCAGCTCACCGATGGCGTTGGACCCACGGATCCAGGTGTCGGTGTCCTCGTCGAGGAACTGGCCCTCCAACTCCTTCAGCTTCTCCGCCTTGCTCATGGTCGTCCCCGTTTCCCGGCTCACTGCTCCGTCAACGCCTCGTGCAGGTCGTCGAGCACGCCCTTTGCCTTGTCCAGGGTGCCCTTCTCCTCCATCTTCTTTTTGATCTCGCCCAGCCGCTTCTTGATCACCGGCAAGTGGTCCTTCTTGAACTTCTCGTACTCCTCGCCGCCCCGCTCCTCCATCTTGTCCAGCAGCTCGAGCAGCTCCTTGCCCTCGTCGGAGTCGAGGAACTCCTTGCCCAGGGCGCCCACTTGCTGTTTGGCCTTCTTCGCCACGCTCAGGGTCTTGCGAGCAAAGGAGGCGACCTTGTCCATCATCCCGTCCAGCATGGAGTCGGATCCCTTGATGATGTCTCCCGGCTTGATGGGCGTCTTCTTGTCGCCGTCGTCGGACATCTCCAGGAACTTCTCCCCGCTGGCGTTGAGCAGGCCGCCAGCGCTGCTCACCTCGAAGCGGGCCTCCTGGTAGACCATCTCCTTACGCTCGGGGTAGACCTTCACGCCCACCTTCACCCCCGCTCCGGGCTGCAGGTCGATGGACGTGACCTCCCCGATGTCCACCCCCTTGTAGAGCAATTTCTGGCCCACCTTCAGGCCGCGGGACTCCTTGAACGTGACCGTGAAGTCGAGGCTGCGGTTGCACCCCGAGGCGCCACATAGAAGCAGGCCCAGACAGAGGGCCCCCGACAGCGTGGTGAACCTGGCTTGGTTGTGAAATATCGTCATTTTCTCCTTGATGGACGCTCCGGTCGGCCGCTGCAGCCCCAGGATCTCCAACGCATGGTCCACCTGGCCCCCCCGGTTTCGCTCATTCGGTCGCGGTTCACATTTGTCTGCCCGATATGCCGCCTGGCCGATTATTGGCCCCGTGACATCTCTGCAGAAGTCTCAATTCTTCGACTGAAGACAAACGATACGCCCGCCTCCTCCAACAGATCAACGGTGATGGGCTGAAACGCTCAGGATGTTTGCGGCGCCGCAAACAGCAATCGGAGGTCCTGATCCTGCTTTGACATCCAGACCGCTTGTGTCATCAATGGGCGGCCATGGCGGACCTCAAGATCAACGAGTTGTTTCTCAGCATCCAGGGCGAGTCGACCTTCGCGGGGCTGCCTTGCGTGTTCGTCAGGACCACCGGGTGTCCGCTGCGCTGCTCCTGGTGCGACACGAAATACGCGTACACCGAGGGCGACGTCATGACCGTGGACGAGGTGGTGGCCTCGGTCGAGGCGTTCGACGTGCCGCTCGTGGAGGCCACCGGGGGCGAGCCCCTGGCCCAGGTGGCCATGCCGGCGCTGCTGGAGCGGCTGTGCGACCTGGGCAACACCGTGCTGCTGGAGACCGGCGGGGCGGAGGACATCACGCCGGTGGATCCGCGGGTGCACGTCATCATGGACATCAAGTGCCCCGGCTCGGGCATGACGGACCGGATGCGCTGGGAGAACCTCGCGCGCCTCGAGCAGAAGGACGAGGTGAAGTTCGTGCTGGCCAGCCGGCAGGACTACGAGTTCGCGCGGCGGACCATCCGGGAGCATGACCTGGCCTCGCGCTGCGGCACAGTGCTGCTCTCCGCCGCCTTCAGGCTGGTGGACCCCGAGGATGTGGTGGCGTGGATCCTGGATGATCGGCTCCCGGTGAGGTTTCAGCTGCAGCTGCACAAGGTCATCTGGGACCCGAACAGGCGCGGCGTGTAGCGAAGGAGGCGCAGACATGACTGACAAGCCCAAGGCGGTGGTGCTGCTCAGCGGGGGGCTCGACTCCTCCACCATCCTGGCCATTGCGCGACACGAGGGCTTCGAGCCGTACGCGCTCTCCTTCCGCTACGGGCAGCGCCACGAGCATGAGCTGAAGGCCGCCCGGCGCATCGCGGCCGCCGTCGGGGTCGCGGACCATGTGGTGGCGCAGATCGACCTGGCCACCTTCGGCGGCTCCGCGCTGACCGACGCCGGCATCGAGGTGCCCAAGGGCCGGGCCGCCGAGGAGCTGGGCGATGGCATCCCGGTGACCTACGTGCCGGCGCGCAACACCATCTTCCTCTCCTTCGCGCTGGCCTGGGCCGAGGTGCTCGGGAGCAGCGACATCTACATCGGGGTCAACGCCGTGGACTACAGCGGCTACCCGGACTGCAGGCCGGAGTACATCGCCGCGTTCCAGGTCATGGCGAACCTGGCCACCAGGGCGGGGGTGGAGGGCACGCAGCGGCTGGAGATCCATACGCCGCTGATGCGGCTGTCCAAGGGCGGCATCATCCGGCGTGGGCTGGAGCTCGGCGTGGACTACAGCCTGACCAGCACCTGCTACGATCCATCGGCGGCCGGCGAGGCGTGCGGGCGGTGCGAGGCGTGCAAGCTGCGCCTGGCCGGCTTCGCCGAAAACGGCATGCAAGACCCGGCGCCCTATGTGCCGGGCGTCCGCTGACGCGGTAAGGTGACAGCATGGAGATCTTCAAGGAGTTCACCTTCGAGGCCGCCCACCTGCTGCCCAACGTGCCGCAGGGGCACAAGTGCGCACGGCTGCATGGCCACTCCTACCGCGTGACGCTGTTCGTCTCCGGCGAGGTGGACGACCACGCCGGCTGGGTGATGGACTTCGCCGACGTGCGCCGGGCCTTCGAGCCGCTGCTGCGGCGCCTGGATCATTACTACCTCAACGAGATAGAGGGGCTGGACAACCCCACCAGCGAGGTACTGGCGCGCTGGATCTGGCAGCGGCTGAAGCCGGACCTGCCGGGGCTGAGCGCGGTGCGGATCCACGAGACCTGCACCTCGGGCTGCACCTACCGGGGGGAGGACGACTAGGGGCGCGGCCCGCGCGGCGCGGCTTTCGTCCGGGAGCCCTCGTCACGGAGCGGTCAGACGCGGGGGAGGCCGTGGCGACTATCGAGCAGAGGTGCGCAAATCCGAAGGGGGTAATCCATGGCTGATCCACTGGCGCAACTCTCGCAACTCGGCTCCGAGGCCAGGCCGGTAATCGCTGCCTGTCACATCGCTGTCGGCGCCGTCTGCTGCTTCCACGGCTACCGGATATTCCGGCTCGTCCTCGGCCTGCTCGGTCTGCTCATCGGCGGGGGGCTGGCGGTGAGCGCCGCGGGATCCTTCGTTCACTCCACCTGGGTCGTGGCAGCCGCGGGGCTGCTGGGGGCGCTGCTGGGCTCCTACCTCACGGTGCGCATCTTCCGGCTCGGCCTCTTCATCCTCGGCGGAGTCGCCGGGGTGCTCGGAGGTGGCGTCTGCGCCATGGCGCTCAACATCCACGGCAGCGATGCCATGCTCCTGACAGCCGCCGCGGGGCTGGTGGGCGGCGTGCTCACCGTGTTGTTCAACAAGCTGATGATCATCATCTGCACCTCCTTTTCGGGGGCGTGGGGCGTTGCGGTCGGGGCGACCTATTTTGTGCTCGGGATCTCGCCCGAGCTGCTGGCCCGGAACCCGGCGCTGCTGACGGGGACCAAGCTGCTCTGCTTCGTGGGTGGCTGGCTCGTGCTGGGGGCGCTCGGCTTCCGGCACCAGTACTGGGGGCGACGCCGCCGGGCGGCAGCGGCGTCCCAGGCGGCCTGACGATGCCCGGGGGCATTGCTGCCCCTGATAGACAGGTATCACGCGGGCTCATCGGGGCCAGGGCCTGACTGGGGGCTCGCCGGTTGAAGCGCCGGCACCAGAGGGCAGGGCCTTCGAAGGCGGCGCCACGTTGAGGCCGCCCCGCGACTCACCTTATACTGGTCGCCATCCGCACAAAGGATGCCGCACATGAGTCGCTTCACCTGGATGATGGTGCCTCTGGTGCTCCTGGCCGGTTGCGGCCGGGGCCCCGCCGCTATCGCGGGCGATGGCGCCGGCCCGGACGCCGCGGCGCCGGACATGGGCCACTGCCCCGCGGGCTACAAGCTGTCCTGTTCGAGCCCGGATCACCCCGGGATCTGCGTCTGCGAGTGGCAGTGCAAGAAGACCTCGGCCACCCGCTGCGAGGGCGTCATCATCACTCCCCCGGACGGCGAGCAGTGGGTCTGCGCATGGGCCGGCCCCACCAGCTACTCCTGCTCCAGGAGCGGCGCCAAGGAGCAAATCCCCGATGCGGGCAAGCAGTGGCTCTGCTCCTTTGACGCGGCGGCGGCTGCCTGGACCTGCCGGCTGATCAAGTTCCCGCTGCCGTCCTGGGGCAGCGGCTGGAGCTGCGCGGTGGACGAGGTGCGAAAGAAGCTCGTCTGCAGAACGAGCAGCAGCGGCAACGACGCCGGGGTCTACCCCAACTGGAGCTGCAAGACCGTCACGGGCCGGAAGATCTGCCAGCGGCTGGACGGCACCCACGGGCTGCCCGCCGGGGGCAAGGGGTGGCGCTGCAACCGGGCCAAGAAGGCCGGCGTGGCGTTCTGGTACTGCTACGGCCAGGCCGTCGGTGGCGCGCCGCCCGGTGGCGCTGGCTACACCTGCGTGAAGAAGGATGAGGTGGGCAAGGGGATCTGGCAGTGCAGGCGCCCGGTGAGCCCCGCGGACCGTCCCCCCGGGGGCGGCAAGTGGGCCTGCGGCATGAGCGCCGCCCTGGCCGGCACCCAGTGCGAGGAGGTCTCCTGGGATCCGGACGCCATGCCCAGGGTGACCAGCCCGTGCCCACCCGGGGCCACCATGTGGTGCGACGGGCTGCAGTACGACGGCTGGGGCACCGTGCGCTGCCTGTCGTCGGGCAAGTGGGCCACCCGGACCATCAACGGCAAGGCCGTGTTCGACTGCAAGGAGAATGCAGGCGGCCTGAGGCCGGACACCCTGTGCGCCTGCTACCACTTCTTCACCAACTACGACTGCTGCGAGCGGGCAGACTGTGTGCTGCCGCCGGGCGCAAAGGGCAAGACCTGCGCCGCTGGCCACGGCGGGCTGTGCAGCGCCTGCAACCCGCTGAAGCCCGGGTGCACCGAGGCCAAGGCCGTCTGCGTGGTGACCAACAGCCACGAGACCTACTGCGGTCGAGGCTGCGCCGACGGGACCGCTTGCCCGGCAGGCTACAAGTGCATGACCATCAAGCTGAAGATAGGCACCGACAAACAGTGCATCCCCCAGGATCAAAGCTGCTACTACTAGCGACAAAACCCGAGGAGGTTGTAGCCCATGAGCCGCCGCGAAGAGATCACCAAACTCACCGAAACCTGGAACGCCGCCTGGAACAGCAAGGATCCGGAGCAGCTGGCCGCCATGTTCCACGACGACGGCACCTACTACGACCCGGACCTGCCGGGCGGGGCCGTGCCGGGCAAGGCGGGCATCAAGGACAACGCCGCCGCCGTCTGGAGCGACTGGCCGGCGGTGGCCTTCGAGATCGTCACCCAGACCATCGAGGACGACCGCGTGGTGGTGGAGTGGCGCAGCAACGCCCAGCACCGCACCGGCGTGGAGTTGCAGCTCGAGGGCGTGGACATCCTGCAGTGGTCCGGAGACAAGCTGAGCTCCGTGCGCTGCTACTACGACGTACACCGGCGCAAGAAGGCCCTGGGAGGGTAAAGCGCCGCTCTCGCTTACGGGGCTGCACGCCCGGCTTTGGGTCATCTCTAAATCCAAGCAGGGAAGGAACAGCCTCCACGTGCAGCACCTTCCTGTATAGCCCCACCTAATTTCGCGAAAGGACTGAGCTAATTCCAGCGGCACGCCATACTGCCTTGGCCGGAAGAGCAGTGGTTTCGTAA
>CAZEFW010000147.1:0-25081 GCA_964511535.1 uncultured Myxococcales bacterium
CCCCCCCCCCCCCCCCCCCCCCCCCCCCCCCCCCCCCCCCCCCCCCCCCCCTGTGCCATACTCCCCTCCATGCCGGCCGAAACCCTCGCCCTGGTGGACATCCTCAGCACCAACCGGACCAAAGTGTACCGGACCCAGTCCTACCCCTTCATCCAGGCCCTCGCCCGGAGCCGCGGGCTGACAGTGCGCTGGCTCAGCGTCGGAGTGGACGCGGCGGCCCAGGCGGCCCGTGACAACCCGTTCATCTTCCACCTCTCTCCCGAGGACCGGGAGTTGCTCTTCGCGCGGCTGCGCGCGCTGGGGCCGGACCGCGTGCTGCTCAACGAGCGTTTGGATGACGAGACCTGGCAGGGCCTGCGCGAGGCCGCGGGCGAGGCCCGGGTCGAGCGCGTCACCGCGCTGGTGCCCGGCTGGCTCGGCGGCGCGGAGCTGGCGCGGGCCACCGGTCGCCGCCCCCGGCTCGTGGAGCTCGAGTTGGACCCGGATCATGAGCGCGAGGCGGTCAACCCGCTGGCCCGCGCCATCCGGCCCCATGTTTGGCTCATGCTCGGGCCGCTGTGCCTGTACCGCCGCCCCCTGGCGCGCAACCCGCGGTTCGAGGGCGTCGACCTGGCGGACTGCGCGCGGGGCGACACCTGCTCCTTTTGCGCGCTCCCCGGTGATGAGCGCCCGCCCGGGGACGTGGTGGGCGCGGCCATGCGACAGCTGCGCGCCGCGGAGCGCACGGTGCCGGCGCCGCTCCGCTCCAGAGAGTACGTGGTCAACGGCGGCGCGCTGTGGCATCGCGCGGGGAGCTTCTTCGACGCTCTGCTGGCAGAGGACCTGCCGCCGTCGGCGTTCTTCTTCCACTGCCGCGCCGACGACCTGCTGCGACGCGCGGAGGAGGTCGAGGCGCGCCTGCCGCGGCTGGCGGCGCCTGGACACTCGGTGAACATCTTCAGCATCGGCGTGGAGAACTTCTCTCCGGCGGAGAACGAGCGCTTCAACAAGGGGATCGACGGGGACGTGGTGATCCGGGCGGCCGCGCTCATGGCGCGCTGGGAGCGCGAGCACCCCGACGCGTTCTCCTTCTCACGGCACGGCGGCTTCTCCTTCATCCTGTTCACCCCATGGACCACCCTGGACGACCTGGAGCAGAACCTGCGCGGGCTGCGCCAGCTGCGGCTGCACTTCCCGGAGGTCGCCTTCGCCCTGCGCACGCGGCTGCAGCTGCTTCGGGGGCGCCCCATCACCGCCCTGGCCGAGCGGGACGGCCTCACCGGGGAGGGGTTCGACGATGACCACCTGTTCGACTCGGGCTGCATCACCGACTGGGACGACCGGGAGCTCCCCTGGCGGTTCCGCCACCGGCCGGTGGCCCTGCTCTATCGGCTCTCGCGCCGGCTGGGCCGGGACCCGGGGCTGCCGCGGGACGACGCGCTCTACGTCGCGGTCCGCCGCTGGCAGGAGCGCATCGGACGCACCAGCCAGGCGGACGCCCTGGAGGTGATGGAGCACGCGGTGGAGCTCGCGCGAGAGGAGCCCGCGGTGCAGGACCTGGAGCCGCTGCTCGCCGCCCTGGAGCAGCGGCTGGCGCCCGCGGCCGGCGACCACCCGCTCTCGGTGGACCTCGGCCCCATGGGCACGCAGCTGTGCGTGCGCGGGCCGTGCAACCTGGCCTGCCTGTTTTGCAACCTGGCGCTGGATCGGCGGGAGGTTGACGAGGCGGCCCACGAGGCGGCGCTGACGGCGGAGGTGGATCGCCTGGCCCGGCAGGGAGTGAGCGCCATGTCGTGGGGCATCTTTCACCACGAGCCCACCACCTTCGATGGGCTGCCCCGGCTGCTGCGCCACGCCAGGGCCCGGGGCGTGGCGCCGAGCCGCGTGGTCACCAACGGGATCCGCACCGCGGATCCGGCCTACTGCCGCGAGCTTCGCGATGCCGGCGCTGACGGCCTGGTGGTGACCCTGTGCGAGCATGATCGGCAGAGCGCCGACCTGCTGTGCCAGGGCGAGGGCGTGCTGGCGGCGCGGCGGCGCACCTTCGAGAACTGCCGCGACCTCGGCCTGGAGGTCTTCCCGGTGCTGCTGCTCATGCGCGCCAACTACCAGCACCTCGGCGCGGCACTGGACCTGTACGGCGACCTGCTCGACACCTTCACGCTGCAGCCGGTGCAGCCCACCATGGGGGAGCGGGTGCCCTGGTTCCTGCCGCCGCTGAGCGGGGTGATGGAGGTGGTCGCGGCGGAGGCCCGCCAGCGGCCTCACCTGACGCTGACCCTGGTGAACATGCCGGCCTGCATCCGCCGGCGCCACGGGCCGGACCTGCCGAACCTGCGGCACCGCGCCGACCGCCAGGGCGTGATCCCGCCGGCGTGCGGGGGCTGCCGCGAACAGGACGGCTGCTGCGGCTTCGCGGCCGAATACCTGGAGCAGTACGGCGATGGCGAGGCCACGGCTGCGGAGGCGCGGCACGACCCCCTGCCGCTCGAGGAGCTGAAGCGCCGCTGCGACATGTTCATCCGCCAGCGCCGGCAGGAGCACAGGCTCGGCGACGGCGTGGTGCCCGCGGCCACGCGCCGGCTGCTCGACGTGGTGGAAGAGATCCTCGGGGCCTCACCGGATACGAAGATCTCCGTGGAGGGCCCGACCCTCGCGCACCACGAGCGCGTGGCGGTGGTGGTCAAGCATCGCGCCCACCGGGCCACGGTGCTGCTGGCGTGGCGGCGGGCGGACCAGCAGGCGCTGGTCAACGCGGGCCCCTTCGCGCTGATGCTGCCCAGGGGCGAGGAGGGCCCCGGCCCGATGAAGCTCGCGCGGGCCCTGGCGCGGGTCCTCTTGCAGGGCTGGCGGCGGGGGCCTGGAGCGCCGAACAGCCAAACTCCCGTCGCCTGACTCGCCATGCTCGGTCCGCTTATCTGCTCGGCGCTCTACGCCATGGGCTCCAGCCCCACCCAGCCGTACCGCTCGAGGTAGTTCTTCCACACGCCGGGGCAGGCGGCGTCGTGGCGGCACCGGGCGCAGGCGGCGCGCTTGTCCCGCTGCCACAGGTCGTGATCCGTCCGGCGCACCTCCACGGTGGCGCCGCCGTCCACCTCGTAGTGAACGTACTGCTCCAGGCTGCCGCGGTTGAACGCCGGGATGGCGGCGGTGGCGCAGCGCGGGATGTCCACCAGGAAGACCGGCGGCTCCTGCTCGTCGAGCTGCTCCAGGAAGCTGCCGTACGCGGCGGCGATGTCCGGGTAGCGCGGGTAGAGGCGCTCGAAGTGGCGGTGCGCCCTGCCCTCGGCCTGCATCACATTGAACACCACCTGCTGCACGCCGCGCGCCCGCAGGAAGCGGTAGATCTCCGCCAGGTGGGCGAGGTTGCGGGTGGTCACCACCGTCGAGCTGTGCAGCCCGACGCCGCGGCCCGCGAGGCGGGCGGCGTTGTCCAGGCCTGCCAGGGTCTGGTGGAATGCGCCGGGGGTCCGCGCCAGGCCGTCGTGCAGCTTCGCCGTGTGGCCGTGGATCGAGATGTAGACATGATCCAGCCCGGCGTCGGCCAACAGGTCGCAGTAGTCGGGGTAGGCCAGGCGCCGGCCGTTGGTCATCACGCTGACCCGGCCGTAGCCGAGGCGGGACGCCCAGCGGATGTAGCGCGGCAGGTCCGGCACCAGGGTCGGCTCCCCGGAGGTGAAGCACGCCTCCTGGCTGCCGCTGTTCTGCTCCAGGATCTGCCGCACGCGCGCGGCGTCCAGGGCGCCGTTGACTCGCCGGCGCCGCTGGCGGTCGTCCTCCATGCAGAAGATGCAGTTGTTGTTGCACTCGGGGCCGATGTTCAGGTGAACGCGGCGGCCGTCGGACATCTAGATGTCCTCGGCGCAAATAACGATATGGGCTGGGCTCGCAACTGGCGACGAGGTCAAGGCGCGACGACGAAGGCGTACCAGGGGTACGTCGAGGAGGAGCAACGCAGAGATCGGCGTCAGGGGCCGGCCAGACCGGGTTGTTACTTCAGCCGAGGACATCTAGCTCGGCTCCTGCCCGGGCGGCGGGCCGCCAGGTCCCCCGCGCGGGTCGTGGCTCAGGCGCAGCTCGTGGGCGCGCATGGCGTTGGCCAGGGAGTCGGCCAGGGCCAGGGCGCCGCCGAAGCCGAGGTAGGGCCGCTCGTAAAGGCAGTGCCGGTACAGCGACGGGAAGCCGAGCTCCAGGGTGGCCACCGGGTGCCCCTGAGAGCCGGCGCTGTTTGTCACCAGCGCGTCCACATTGCCCGAGTTGAGGTGACGCGAGATGAAGCGGGTGAAGGTCTTCATCTTCGGGTGCATCAGCAGCTCCGGCGCGCCCTCACCCGTGAGCGAATCGGGCAGCTCCCGGCACTGGTGCTCGGGATCGATCACCACCGAGAAGCCGAGCCGGGCGCCCAGCACCTCGAGGTACGAGGCGAGGCCGGGCAGCATGTGAGGATCGCCGATGTAGCCGACGCTGCGGGTCTGAAAGACGAACGGGATGACCCACTCCAGGGCCGGCACCACCCGGGAGAGCTCCTGGTCGAGCAGCGCGGCGGCCTGCGCCTCGCGGCCCAGGGCGCCGGCCACCTGCTGCACCCACGCCTCGGTGGCGGGTAACCCCAGGGGCAGCGGCGTCTCCACCAGGCGGGCGCCGGTTCGGCGGCAGATCTTCCTGGCCGCGCGGCGGCCGTAGGGCAGCGAGATGACCGTGCCGGCGTCTCGCACCGCCGGGAGCTCGCCGAAGTCCTGGCCCGCGAGCCAGACGCTGGTCAGCTCCAGGCCGAGGCCCTGCACCAGGCGGCGCAGCTCGCGCACGTTGCCGGTGTGGTCCCCCTCGTTGCGGTCGAACAGGTTGCCCACGATGGCGACCCGGTCGGGCCGCGGGTCGCCGCCCGACAGGTCGAGCTGCGACGCGAAGGAGAGCAGCGTCTCGGCGTACCCGTCGAGCCAGTCGCCCGACAGGGACTTGCCCGGCACGTGCACCACCGGCTTGCCCGACGCCTCGGCCACCTCCTCGCACAGGCGGTCGTAGTCGGCGCCGGTGATGAAGGCCATGGGCAGGGAGGTCACGGCCAGGCCGTTGACCGCCTCGTGGTGGCAGAGCTTGCCCATGGCGTCGCGCAGCGCCTGCTCGCGCGAGCCGCTGACCTGGTCCGGGTGCAGCGCGGTGTTGGCCACGCGGTGGAACCCCGAGACGCTGGTCAGGTTGGAGAGCCAGTCATGGTTGCCCTGGACATACTGGGTCTTCATGTGGGCGCAGTCGGGCCCCTCCACCAGCAGGTACAGGTCGCGCAGCGCGTTGACCGCGAGGTAGACCCCGATCAGGAAGCCGGGCGCCACGCGCTGGCTGTAGTCGGGGGCGGTGTCCCTGGGCGCGTCCATGGCTCAGCTCCCCTCGGGCGGCGCGCGCAGGCCCTCGGCGGTGCGCGCCAGGTGGCGGGCGTAGCGGCGGTAGAACGACGTCCCGCACACCTGCAGCAGGCGCTCCAGCGAGCGCACGGCCCCGGGCGCCCCCATCTCCAGGTGCTGGATCGAGAACGGCGCCTTGCCCGCCTCGGTGACCCGCCAGTCGAAGAACTGGTAGGTCAGCACCGCGGCGCTGTCGCTCTCGCGCAGCCGGTGGCGCAGAAACGGGAAGCTGTCGAAGGCGCGGATGGTGTGGCGGCCCGGGTCGGCGAACATCTCCCGCACGGCGCGCCCGTTCTTCACGGCGGTGGCCCTGTCGCTCACGTGCATCAGCACGTCCAGGCCGAAGCCCATCTCCTCGACGAAGGCCACCAGCGGGACGCCCCAGGTGGTGCCGGGCGTGGTCAGGTAGTAGGTCTCCTGGTCGCGCACCACCAGCGCGAGCCGGTGGTCAGCGGCCGCCGCACCGAGGGTCCGCCAGCGCGGCTCCAGCGTCGCCGCGTGGGCAGCCCACGCCTCCTCGGCCCGGTCCCTGACCTCCAGGGCGTCGGCCACCTCCAGCAGCCAGGCGCGGGTGCCGGCCAGGCCGTAGGGCGCCGTGGGCGCGATGTGGGCGGTGCGGCTCTCGAAGGTGAGCTGGTCGAAGAAGTGCTGCCAGGTGCGGTTGGGCAGCATCACGTTGAGCGCCGCCTCCGGCAGGCGGTCCACCAGCTCGGGCGAGACGTCGGGCAGGAACCGAATGTTGACGCCGATCCCAGCGGCGCCCAGCAGCTGCTCCAGCTCCTGCACCGCCGGGGTGCTGGGGAAGCCCACCAGGTTGACCGTGCGGCGCGGCGCGGCGCCTGCGCGCTGCTCGGCGGCCTTGCGCCGGTCCACGAGCAGGTCCTGAAACACCTTGGTCATGGAGCGCCGGCTGACGGTGAGGTAGCAGATCTCCTGCTCGGCGCGCTCCTGCGCCTCCTTGACCACCGACTCCACGTCCTCGCCGGTCACCGCCGGCACGCAGGTGTTGCTCACGAACAGCGGCTTCGGCTCCTTGCCCCCGTGGGACAGGGCGTGGTCCAGCACGTCGCGCAGCTTGTCCGGGTTGCCGAAGATCACGTCCCGCTCGTTCAGGTCGGTGGTGAGCATGCCGTCCACCGCCTCGTCCCCCTGATCGTCGTCGAAGCGGCGGCGGGAGGTGGCGCCCAGGGGCTGGCGCAGGCGCTCGTCCCAGGGGAAGTTGGACAGCGAGACGGTGGGGGCCGCGTCGCTCGGGTTCACCTGGGTGCACTCGGCATCGCTGTGCTGGATGAAGCGGAACAGCCGGCTGAAGTCCACCGAGTCGAGCTGCCCGCGCGACTGCTCGCCCCCGGCGAAGAAGTCGGCGTAGCTGTCGCGGCCGCCCCAGGTGTCGAGCAGCGAGGTGGGCCGGCTCGACTCGTCCACGGACGGCGGCATAGGCAGCCCGGGCTTGCCCGCCTCGGGGTCAGCCTCGATGAGGCGGGCCAGGCGCTCCATGGTCCAGCGGCCCAGCTGCCGCGCGCCGCCCTCGGCCACGGCGCGCACCAGCTGCTCGGGGGCGCCCTCGCCGCGGATGAACAGGTTCAGGTGCTCGGTGAGCAGCAGGCCGCGGGACTCGGGGGTCCGCGCCTCGACGCGCAGCACCAGGTCCTCGGCCTCGGCTTCGCCCGTGGCCACGGCCACCTCCAGGGCGTGATCCATCCATGCCACGCTGGTGACGGCGAAGGGGGCGCCGAGGGCCGTGATTCCGAGCAGCTTGCCAAGGGCCTCGCGGCTCTTCTCGCCGGCGGTGACGATGTGCCCGCCCACCGAGGTGGCGGCGTCGCGTGGTCTCTCCGCGCCGGGGGACGCCATGCTCACTCCTTGATGAACGAGAAGAACGCCTCGTCGCTCAGGGGCGTCGGCAAGGGGGCGTCGTCCGGATCCGTGGCCGTGATCTCCGCTGCGAGCCGGGCCAGGGCGGCCGCGGCCGGCGAGTCGGGGGCCGACTCCACCACCGTCAGGCGGCGCCGCTCGGCGCGCTGCACCTCGGGGTCCCGCGGGATGAAGGCCACGATGCGGGAGTTGAGCGCCTCGGCGAAGCCCTCCAGCATCTGCCGGTCGGCGCCCTCGCTCTTGAGGTTGGCGATGAAGCCGCCGAGGAACACGCCGTTGCGCTGGTAGGTGCGCACCGCTTTGGAGATGTTGTTGGCGGCGAACAGGGCCATCGGCTCCTCGGAGAGCACGATGAGCACCTGCCTGGCGAAGCCGCGCCGCAGCGGGGCCGCGAAGCCGCCGCACACCACGTCGCCGAGCACGTCGAACACCACATGGTCGTAGCCCCCCTCGGAGATGACCTCCATCTCGTCGAGGAACTCCAGGGTCTTGGCCACGCCCCGCCCGCCGCAGCCGAGGCCCGGCTCCGGGCCGCCCGACTCGCAGCAGACGATGCCGTGGCGCCCCTCGGCGAGCACGCCGTGGGCCGAGGCGGCGTTCGGGTTGCTGGTCAGCACGTCGAGCACCGTCTGCATGGTGCCCTCCCCCTCCAGCAGCCGCGGCGCCGAGTCGCACTTGGGATCGCAGCCGATGTGCAGCACCTTGCCGCCCGCCGCGGCGTAGTGCGCCGACAGCGCGGTGGCGATGACCGACTTGCCGATCCCTCCCTTTCCGTAGATGGCGATACGCTGACTCATGGAGCAAAAACCATAGCCTGCAAAGCCGGAGACGTCACCTCCCGCAAAGCAAAGCTTCCAGGGGGACCTCGGGGCGGTTTGGATTTACTCTGTGGAGATGGCGGCGCCTCCCCCGGTGGTCCTGGTCCAGCCGCCCCTTCGGCTGGCCCGGGACTTCATTGATTATCCGCACCTGACGGTGATGGCCGCGGCCCATGCAGCCGGCGTGCTGCGCGCCCACGGCGTACAGGCGCGGGTGGTGGACGGCATGTGCGGCGAAGGGGCGGCGCTCCAGGAGCGCGGGGACGAGGCGTGGCTGGGGCAGCCGGCGGAGACCTTCCTCGCCCGCCTCGAGGATCTCTCCGGCGCGGTGGTGCTGCTCAACACGCCGCCCTTCCTGCTCTGCTCACCAGGGCTGCAGTGGCTCCAAGCGTTGGCCGAGCGGATCCACGAGGCCGGGGCGGCCCGGCTGGTGCTGGCCGAGATGTACATGGGCGGCATGCACCACCTCGACCGAGATCCGGCCTCCTGGCTGCCCCGCCTGGCCGGTGATCCGCTGCTGCTGCGCTTCGAGTGCGAGCCGCTCCTGGCCCGGCTGGCGGCGATGCTGCGCGCCGGCGATCCCGCGCCGGGCGGGGTGTGGGAGAACCGCGAGCCGATCCCCCTGGAAGACCTGCCCGCCCCTGCCTGGGACCTGATGGATCCGCCGGCCCTCTTCGCGCTTCAGACCCGGGCCCTGTCCGCGCCCTGGCGACCGGGCCCTTATCCGCCCCTGCCAGCGCGGACCCTCCCGCTGGTCACCGCCCGCGGCTGCCCATTCGGCTGCGTGTTCTGCACCAGCAACCCGGGGCTGCCTGACCGCCGGGGTGTGCGCGCCATCCCCCTGCGCAGGGTGACCCGATGGGTGCGCGCCTGGGTGGAGGAGCTCGGCCTGGAGCGCCTGGTGCTGCTGGACGAGGTGGCCAACCTGGACCGGCGCCGCTTCGACCGGATCCTCGCGCTGTGCGAGGACCAGGACCTGCGGCTGGAGCTGCCCAACGGCCTGCGCGCCGACCGGCTGACTCGGTCCCAGGTGGAGCGCGTGGCCCGGCTCGGCTCCTCGCTGAAGGTCTCACTGGAGAGCGCCAGCCCCCGGGTGCAGCGCGACCTGCTGCGCAAGGATCTGGATCCCGCGGCGGTGGAGCGCGTGGCGCGCTGGTGCGCCGAGCTCGGCCTGCCCGAGGGGTTCTGTCAGGTCCACTGCATGGTGGGCCTGCCCGGCGAGGGCCGGGCGGAGATCCGCGAGACCCTCTCCTTCGCCGCCCACCTGAACGAGGCCCACGGCGCGCGCATCCTGCTGCAGAACGCCACGCCCCTGCCCGGCACCGCGCTGCACCGGCAGTGCGTGGAGCGAGGCCTGATCGGCCCGGACCAGGTACCGCCTGCGAGCGCCTTCCAGGGACGCAGCGTCATCACCACCGAGGCGTTCGATCCGCAGCTGCTGCGGCGCGCTGCCCGGGCCCTGGCGCGGCGCACCGGCCCGGCCCCCGCGGCCAGCAAGGTCATCGTCAACCTGACCTACCGCTGCAACAACCGGTGCGCCTTCTGCGCCGTGGGCGACCGGCCCGCCGAGGACGCTGACGCCCGGGAGGTCATCCGCCAGCTGCGCCGTCACCGGGCTCGGGGCGTCGAGCTGCTGGACATCGACGGCGGGGAGCCCACCCTGCACCGAGACCTGCTCAAGGTGGTCCGCGCGGCCCGCGCCATGGGCTACCGAAGGGTCGCCCTGATCACCAACGGCCGCCGCCTGGGGTACGCGGCCTTCACCGACGGGCTGGTCAACGCCGGCGTGACCGAGGTGTTGATCTCTCTGCACGCCGCGGACGAGGCGCTCAACGCGCGCCTCACCAGCGTACCCGGCGCCCACGCCCAGACCGTCGCCGGCCTGCGCCAGGCGCTGGCGGCCATGCCCTCGCCGGAGCAGGTCGCCGTGAACACCACCGTGACCGGCGAGAACCTGCGCGACCTCCAGGCCCTGGGCCAGCAGCTCGCCGCCCTGGGCGTGCGCCGCTGGAACCTGCAGCTGATGACCCCCTTTGGCCGCGCCGAGGAGGCTGACCTCCCGGCCCGGGAGCCGCTGGGGCTCACCCTCGATTCGCTGCTGTCGGCGCCGCCGGACGGCGTGGCGATCCAGCTGGTCAACTGCCCCCCCTGCCTGGTCCCCGGCCACGAGGAGGCGGCCGCCGCGGACATGGGCAAGGCCGCCCGCGACATGGTGTTCGTTGGGGCCGAGGGGGAGAACCTGCTGTCGTTCCTGTCGGCCCGGCGCCGCCCCACCGAGCGATGCGCAGAGTGCCTCGACGCCCTGGATTGTCCCGGGGAGTACCGGTTCAAGTGATCGGGTCCAGGCCATCCGGCCCATGCAGGGCGAGGTAATCCGCCCGCAGCCCCAGGCACCGCTCACGCCATGAGCAGCGGGCGCAGCCGTCGAGGTAGACCCCGCCCTCCATGGGAGACGCCTCGGCCATGAACGGCTCCGCGCCGCCCGGGGTCACCACCAGCAGCCGCCACTGACCCGCGTGGCGGTACCGATCTCGCATTCGACGGGGGAGGACGCAGGGCGGCGTGTGCAGGGTGGCGGACTCCACCCCCAGGGCGTCGGCCGCCTCCATGGCTCCCACCACCGCCTCCGCCGCCGCGGCCATGGGTGGCACCTGCTCGCCGTGCGCGTCGCCGTCCAGCCCGTGGGTGGACACCAGCCAGGCGTTGAAGCCCGCCACGCCGAGGGACGCGAACCGGCGCACGGCCGGCACGAGCTGGTCCAGGGTTTGGGCCGTCATCAGCAGATCACCCTCCAGCCGCACCCCGAGCGCCTCCAGGTTGGCCAGCCCGCGGCAGAGCAGGTCGAAGGACCCCGCCTTGCGGGTGAACGCGTCGTGCCGCCCGGCGTCAGCGGCGAACAGGGGCACCGACACCTCGTTGACCCCGCGCTGCACGAGCCGCTCCGCGTACTCCGGGTAGGCGAACCGCAGCCCGTTGGTCTGCACCCGGATCCGCCGGTAGCCCAGCGCCCTGGCCCTCGCCACCGCGGCCCCCAGGTCCGGGTGCAGCGTGGGCTCACCGCCGCCGAACCACACCCCGCGGGCGCCGCGCTCCCGCCCCCGCTTCAGCCAGCGTGCGATGTCCCGCGAGGAGAGGGCCTCGTCGCCTGCCCCCTGCGCCCCCGAGGGGCAGAGCTTGCAGCTGCAGTTGCAGGCGAAGCCGAGCACCAGCTCGATCCAGTTCAGCTCGGGTTCCTTGGGCGGCATGCTGGCAAAATGATATTCTCACAGGTCAATCACCGCCAGCCATGTCATCCAGCAACCCACCTCGCTCCGGCACCCTCGGAAAGAAGATCGCCGCGGCGATCATCATGCCCGCCCTCTTCTTCGCGCTGATGGAGGGGGCAGCCAGGCTGGCCTACCCATCGGTGGCCGAGCGCCTGGTCAACTACCAGCTCGAGAGCCTGTACACCAACGAGCCGGTGATCTTCACCGACGTGGAAGAGGGTGGGGTCACCTTCCTGCACGCCCCCCTGTTCCCCATGCTCTACACCGGCGAGAGCAAGACCCATGACGGCCGACGGATCCTCAAGAAGAAGCATGACAAGGTGCTGCGGATCTTCTTCTACGGCGGGTCCAGCACAGCGGGCAGCCCCTTCGGGCACTGGGGCTCCCACGCCCACTTTCTCTCCCTGATGCTGCGCGCCATCGCCCGGCCCGGGGTCCGGGTGGAGGTGATGAACTTCGGCGTGGGCGGCATGGGCTCCTCGCGGGTGGCGCGGCTCATGGCGCGTACCCTGCACCACCGCCCGGATCTGGCCGTGGTGTACACCGGGCATAACGAGCTGTGCGACAGCCGGTTCTTCCTGGACCCCAGGTCACATGAGGAGAGCAGACCGATCACCGAGGCGGCCTGGTGGGCGGCGTCACGCAGCACCCTGGTGAAGCTGGCGTCGGTGACCCTCGGCCCCCGCGCCTCCCGGCCCGCCCTCGGCTTCACCGCCGACCAGTGCAAGGCGCGCAGGCCGCTGACGCGCCAAAACCGGCGCGAGCTGTCCGCGACCTTCAGGCGGAACATGACCTTCATGGCGGCCCAGCTCCGCCGCCACGGGGTGCGGGGGCTGATGCTGGGGCAGCTGGTCAACAGCCTGACGCCCCCCGCCTGCCCCGGTGGGGCCGGGGATCCGTCGCCGCTGCTGGATGATCACCCGGATCGCGACCTGTTGTTGCTGGAGCGGCGGCTGTGCGCCGGGGCAGAGCTGGCCCCTGAGCGGTTGCGCCAGGTGGCACAGAAGGTCCTGGCCCTGGACCCGCGCAGCGCCGTGGCCAACCACGCCCTGGCTCGGCTGGACATGGAGGACGGCCGCAAGGACCGCGCCATGCTCCGGCTCGCCGTCGCCCTGGCCGAGGACCGGATCCCTCGCCGCACCACCCCACAGTACGACAACTTCATGCGCGCCCTCGGGCAGTCCACCCACATGGTGGCCTACCTCGACGTGCCCGCCGTCGCCGCGAAGTATCTCGACGAAGATCCGCTGGGAGACGGCCGCCTGCTGGTGGACCATGTGCACCCCAACATCACGGGGCAGAAGATCATCGCCGAGGCGATCTTCGACCGGTACCTGGCCCCGCGCCGCTTCGCGGTGAAGCTGCTGAATTACCGCAGCCATGATCCGGAGCTGCTCTGGCGCACCCACGCGCGCGCGCAGTGGTACCTGCAAGCCGTCTGCGAGCGGTACGTGGACCTGGTGGCGGACGGCAGCGACGCCAGGGGCCGCGGCTGCATCCAGGTCCTCACCCGCCGCCACGCCAGGGCGAGGTGGGTCATGGATCGCCGGGTGGCTCGCTCCCACTGGGAGGCGCTGTTCTACTTCGGCCTGAGCGGCGACGCGCCCTCGTTCGGCGAGGCCCGGGACCTGTTCAAGCACCCGAACCTCGAGCCGCGGTAGGAGCCTGTGGAGCGCTTTGCTCCCCTTGCTGGTAGATTCTAAGGGAGCACGAGCCCCGTCCAATGTCTCGCTTCGTATTCGTCATCCTCCATCCCCATGTCTGCGACGACTTCTTCTCGGACATGCCCTTCTCGGAATGCTCCGGACAGCTGCGCGCCGGGGGGCACCACTCCCGGGTGGTTCAGCTCTACCTGCACCGGGATGATCCGGACCGCACCGCGGCGCTGCTGCGGCGCCTGCTGGAGCACCTGCGCCTGGAGCGCTACGACGTGGTGGCGGTGGACCAGGTGTGGGACACCGACATCCTGGCCCGCATCAAGGAAGTCACCGACGCTGCGCTGATCCACACCGACCCCTTCGCTCGCCCCTCGGCCCATGTGGATCACCTGCTGGAGCACTTCTCCACCAACCCGCTGGCCTTGCTGCCCCTGGCGCGCGCAGCGGCCGAGGGCGCCGACACCGCGGCCATCCCCAACGCATGGAGCCGCCGCGACGGATCGCTGGAGCGCGGCGCCGCGCCGGCGCAGCCGCGCCCCGCCGGCGATCCCCTCCCCTTCCGCCCCGACCTGGACCACCTGCTGCTCAACGAGCGCTTCCGCCCGCCGGTGCTGCGCAAGACCCTGTCGCCCAACTGCGGTTGCCCTCACGGCCCGAACGCGGCTGACAATCCGCGGTTCCACGGGGTGGACCTGCGCGGCGAGGGGGTGTCGGCCCGCGGGTGCTCGTTCTGCCACCAGGGCGGAGACTACCAGGGGCGCCCGGCCTCCGAGTCGGCGGACCTGGCCCTGGATCACATCGCCGAGATCCTCGCCCGGCAGCCGGCGGTGCAGCAGTTCATCCTGCGCGACCAGAGCTGCCTGCGGTACCTGCCTGGACTGCTGCGGGGCGCCGACGCGCGCGGCCTGGGCCCGCTGGACCTGCTGGTCTCGGCCCGGGCGGACATGGTGCTGCGCTCCCGCCGGCAGCTGGAGCGCGCGCTGGAGCTGGCCGACGCCGGCGGCCACCGCGTCGAGCTGTACCTCATCGGCCTGGAGAACCTGAGCCAGCCCGTGCTCGACCTGTACAACAAGGGCATGACCGTGGCGCAGTGCGTGGACGCCCTGGCCCTGGCGCGTGAGCTGGCGGCCCGGCACCCCCGAAGCTTCCCCCTGGGGCGCCACCGCACCTCCAGCTTCATCCTGTTCAACCCGTGGATCACCCTGGACGACCTGGCGCAGAACCTGCGCCTGCTGCGGGAGCACCGGGTGGACCAGGTGGCGGCCGACCTGGTGCTGACCAAGCTGCGCCTCTACCCGAACCTGCCGCTGTTCCACCTCGCGCGGCGCGACGGCCTGCTGCTGGATTCGGGCGACGAGCCGCCGCCGGGCCAGGACAACGCCGCCGCCGCCGGCTACTCGGCCGAGCATGCCTGGCGGTTCTCGGACCCGCGCTGCGGCCTGGTTTATGACCTGCTCGCGCGGGCCGTGCCCCGGGTGTCCCAGGACCGCCAGCTGTGGCTGCTGGAGCTGTGCCTCGGCATCGCCCGGGGGTTCGATGATGGGGCGCCCCTGGACGAGGACGCCGCCGTGGCCCGGCTGGAGGCGGCCCTGGACGACGGCGAGATCCGGCTGGAGGACCACGAGGAGCGCAGCCCGGACACCATCAACATCGCCACCACCTGCAACCAGCGGTGCGTATTCTGCGCCGGCTACAGCCTCAGCCCCGTGGACGACGCCGAGGTGCTGGCCCATCTGGAGGGGCGGCGAGAGGTGTTCTTCCAGGGGGGCGAGCCGACGCTGAACGAGGACCTGTTCCGCTACGTGCGCCACGCCCTGGCTCACGGCTGCGAGCGCGTGACCCTGGTGACCAACGGGCTGCGCCTGGCTTACCCGGACTACGCCCGGCGCTGCGTGGACGCCGGCATCCACCAGCTCTTCTTCGCCCTGCCCTCTCACCGCCGTGAGGTCAACGATGAGCTCTCGCGGGTGCCGGGGTCCTTCGCCCTCAAGCGCAAGGCCCTGGACAACCTGGCCGACCTGGGCGCGCTGCCCCGGGTGCGGCTGGTGCACCTGGTCAGCAGCCACAACCACCGCGACCTGCCAGACCTCGTGCGCTTCGTATGCCGCGAATACCCGTCGGTGCAGGGGCTGGAGATAAAGCTGATGCAGTGCCTCGGCCGGGTGGAGGAGAACCGGGAGATGATCCCGACCTTCACCGAGCTCGCCCCGCTGCTGGAGCGATGCCTGGACCATGGCGCCGCCCACGGGCTGAACATGGTGGTCAACGGGGTGCCGCCCTGCATGGTGCCCCGCCACCGGCGGCGCATCATGGATCACCACATGCGCGAGGTCTCCGGCCAGCGGGTCAGCGGCCGGCGCTACCTGCCCTGCTGCGACGGCTGCCCCCTGCGGGAGAGCTGCCTCGGGGTGCGCGCGGACTATCTGAAGATCCACGGCGGGGCCGAGGTGCAGGCAGCGAGGCGCGCGCTGGACGGCGGGGCAGGAGGGTCGGCCGCGCCGCCGCCCAGCGCCGCTCCCCCGGCGCCGCCTCCCGACGCCCAGCGCGGTGAGGCCGAGCTGCACGCGGCGGCCACCGACGCCATGGCTCGTGATGACCTGCCGGCCGCCCACCGCGCCCTGCGCCAGCTGGTGGGCCTGGCAGGCAACATGCCGTCGGCCGAGCAGCTGCGGGCCCCCACGCCGCCGCGCTTCACCGAGGAGGCGCTCTCCATGCGCGGCTTCAAGCCGGCCGAGCTGTGCATGCTGCGCCACGGGCTCAAGCCGGTGGTCAAGCTGGAGGACATCCCCGAGGCGCAGGCTCGAGAGTTTTGTCAGCAGCACGGCCACCGCCATGCGCTGGTGCTGTCCAGGCCGTACACCCGTGATGACCTGGCCACGGATCAGCGCCCCGGCCCCGGGCAGGAGCGGCTGGTGACCATCTACGCCTCGACCGGCGACGAGGGGCGGCAGCTGCGCGACCTGGACCGCGAGGCCCCGCGGGACGGCGCGCGCCAGGCGGCGGACCTGCTCGGCTACCCGACCTGCTGCGCCGACCACTTCGCGCGCGCCGCCGAGGCGGCTCACGAGGCGGGCCAGGGGATCAACGAGGCGGTGACGCGCTCCATGTGGGCCAACACGCCGGATCGGGACCTCGCGCTGCCGTACCAGATGAACCTCTTCTCCGACCTGGGGCTGCTCTCCTTCTACCCGTGCAGCCTGCGCTGCGAGCACGCCCTGCGGTGGGCACGGCGGGTGGAGCGCCACCTGACCGCGGACGCTCCCGACGACGCGGCGCGGGCGCGCCGGGCCATGAGCCGGCCGGTGCTCTTTTTGCGCCTCCCCTTCTTCGCGCTGTTCCAGGGGCGCCTGGCCCCGGGCGGGAGCCTGCTGTACGAGTCGTTCTCTTTCAACGAGCATGGCGCGCTGGACAACCGCCGCCTGCAGCGCCTGCTGGCGACCGACCTGGGGCGGCTGCTGGCGGCGGGGGACCGGCTCACGGTCACCGACGAGGAGCTGCAGGTGGCCCGGGCTGACCGGCTGGTAGCGCGCCTGCCCAAGGCCGCGCCCGGGGCCTGCCTGCTGTTCGGCTTCGCCCCCACGGAGGACACCGATGGCTGACGCGCCCGCCGGCGGACCGAGCGGCCTGGGCCGCGTGGACCTGATGCTGCGCTGCGACTGCAACATCTCCTGCCCCTTCTGCTATCAGGACCTGTTCGAGGCGCTGCAGCCGCGGTTCGACTTCGGCCGCGAGCGCATCGACGCGGCCCTGGGAGAGGGCCAGCGTCACGGCTACGACGAGCTGTACATCTCCGGCGGCGAGCCCACCATGGGCGAGTCGCTTCCGGACATCATGGCCACCGCCCGGGACATGGGCTACCGCCAGATCAAGATCATGACCAACGGGCTGCGCCTGGCGTCGGCCTCATACACCGACGAGCTGGTGGCCTGCGGCCTGACCGGCGTGGCCTTCTCCCTGCACGGCCACGAGGCGCGCGTGCACGAGCTGCACACGGCCCGCGAGGGCAGCTTCGACCGGCTGATGCGCGGCCTGCGCCACCTGGTTCGGGAGCACGCCGGCGCGGTGGACGTGGAGGTCAACACCGTGGTCACCCGGCACAACCTGGGCTCCCTGGGAGAGCTGGCCCGGTTCGTCGCGGGCGAGGGCGTGCCCGAGCTGCACCTGCAACATGTGGTCCCGTCGTCGCCCGGCGCCCGGGAGATGATGCCGGACCCGGAGCGGATGCGCGCCGCCCTGCGCCGGGTGATCGAGACCTGCCCCGATGGGCTGCACATCTCCATGGCGTTCGTGCCCTACTGCTGGCTGCCCGGGCTGGAGCGATACATCCCGCGGTTCGACTTCACCACGCCGTTTTTGTCCAACTGCCCCGAGATGTTCGACGGCTGGCGCGAGGCGCTGCTGGAGGCCAAGGAGGTGCGGAGCGAGTGCGAGGGGTGCCCCGACTTCAACCACTGTCGGGGGTTCTGGAAGACGGGCTGATGGGGGCCAGCTCGTCGAGGCCGAAGCGCTCGGCGTAGGCCGCCGGCAGCCCCAGGCACCAGCGGTCCTCGGCGCACCCGCGGCAGCGCGCCGCCTTGAGCCAGGGCAAGGAGCGATCCTCGTACCCGGTCTCGCCGGGGCGCACCTCGGGGCGGTGCGCGTCCCGATCCCGCACCGCCGGGTCCAGGAGGCAGGCCGGGATGGAGGCGTGGGTGGATGAGCGCAGCGGGTCCACCCGCACGCCGAGGTCGGCGGCGCGTCGGGCCGCGGCCTCCAGCCGCGGGGCCAGCTCGGTGTAGCGCACGAGGTAGTCCGCCGCGCCGGGGCGGTACTCGGGGCAGATGAGCACCGAGAAGTGCAGCGCGGCGCGGTCGCTTATGGGGAAGGTCGCGGGCAACGCCTCCACGTACCGCTCCAGGTGGTCCAGGTTGAGCCGCTGCACCACGCAGTTGATGGTCACCCGGTGCCCGGCCTGCAGCAGCCGCCGCACCCCGCGCACCGCGCCCGCGAACTGGCCCGTGGTGTTGGTGCACGCGTCGTAGATCCCCTCGTCCAGGCTGTGCATGGAGGCGAAGAAGGACAGGTCCGGCCGCGCCGGCAGGGCGGCCGGGTCCAGCTTCTCCCCGAAGGCCACCGCGTTGGTCTGCACCTGCACCTGGCCGATGCCGCGCAGGCCGAGCGCCAGCAGCACCTCGTCGAGGAAACCGGGCCGCAGGGTGGGCTCCCCTCCTGTCAACGAGAGCAGGCAGCCCGGGTAGACCCGCGCCGCCAGCCGCAGGCAGGCCCGCACCGCCTCGGGGGAGGCCGCGCGACGAGGCGCGGCCGAACAGAAGGGGCAGGACTGGTTGCAGCGGGAGGTGCTCCGCAGCAGCAGCTCCACCACCCGGTCGCCCCCCACTTCGGAGCGCTCCACCTCGCAAAAGGGGAAGCTCTTGCGGAACCGCTCCTCGGCAGAGACCTTCCGCAGAAACAGCGCCCCCGGCTCGTCCAGCGCTGGCGGCAGCACATGATCGAGCAGCTCCACCACCTGCTGCACCGCGCGCATCCAGCCCTCGCGCGCCTGGCCCAGATCGCCCTGCCCCTGGTAGCCGAGGGTGAAGCCGCCCGCCGCGCCCCAGCCGCGCTGCCCTGTCGCACCCGGGAGGAGCCGCGCCTCCAGCGCGGCCTCGCCCGCCTCGCCCATCACGATGCGCATGACGCCGTCGGCGCAGGTCACCTCAAGCAGCGGCACCTGGTAGCGCCGCAGCGCCTGGGCGAGCTGGCGCATCCAGGGAGGCGAAGTCGGCGGGCTGTCAGGCGGCGGTGGCATTATCAAAGAATGCCAGATTGCCAGGGTGCCAGAATGCCAAAATGCCAGAATGATCGTGCTGTCGACTGTGGACTGTCGACTGTGGACTGCCGACCTTGAGCCGGAGCAGAGTTCAGCTTTCCTCCCCCAGCCCGGTGCACTAGGATCCTCCCCACCCATGACCGCGACCCAGCATGTGTTCCTGATCCCCGGCTTCTTCGGCTTCGCCAGCTTCGGCGAGCTGTCCTATTTCTCACATGTCGAGGGGGTGCTGGAGCAGACCTGCGCTGACCTGGGGGTGCGGATCGACGTGCACCTGGTGGACCCGCCGCCCACCGGCTCGCTCCCCTCTCGCGCGGCGCGCCTGCTTCAGGTGGCCCAGGACACGGCCACCGGAGACGGGCCGATCCACCTGATCGGTCACTCCACGGGCGGGCTCGACGCCCGCATGCTCATCGCGCCCGGCGTGCAGCTCCCGGGCGGGCTCGACCCCGACCCCATCGCCGACCGGGTCCGCTCGGTGGTCACCGTCGCCACGCCTCACCACGGCACCCACATCGCCGCCTTCTTCAACTCGCTCATGGGCCGCCAGCTGCTGCGCGCGCTCTCGCTGGCGGCGGTGTACGTGCTCACCTTCGGCAGCCTGCCCCTGTCGGCCCTGCTGCGCCTGGGGGCCATGTCCGCCCGCCTGGACGACGTCGTCGGCCTGCGAGACACGGTGGTGGATCAGCTGTTCGAGCAGCTGCTGGGCGAGTTCTCCGACGACCGCCAGGGATCCCTGCGCGAGTACCTGGACCTGGTCAACGACGACCAGGCGCTGCTGTCCCAGCTCTCCCCCGCGGGCCTGGATCTGTTCGGCGCCCTGGCCCGGGACCGGGACGAGGTGCGCCACGGCTGCGTGGTGGCCCGGGCCCGCAGGCAGGGTCTGGCCGCCGTGCGCCGGGTCGGGCTGGATCCCTACGGCCAGGCGACCCACGCCATGTTCACCGCCCTGCGCCGGATCTGCGCCGGCGTGGACGAGGCCCAGCTGCCGCCTCCCACCCCGGATCAATCCGCCGCGTTGCGCGCGGCCTACGGCGGCATGCCCGGCCCCGACGACAGCGATGGCATCGTGCCGACCCTGTCCCAGATCCGGGGCGAGGTGATCCACGCCTCCTGGGCCGACCACCTGGACGTGGTGGGTCACTTCCGCGACCCGGATCACGACCCGCCGCACTACGACTGGCTCTCCAGCGGCTCGCACTTCAGGCGTCCGGACTTCGAGGCGCTGTGGGGAGCCGTGGGTCAGTTCCTGGTGCAAGGGGCGAGCGACTCCAGGGGCGCGTAGCCGCCACGGGCCTGATTGACAATATTCTCAAATCGACGCCACCGCGGGTGTGACTATTGTGAAAACCCCTGAAGGGGCTTCACATGGAATGGCACTCAACCCCTTGAAAACAAAAGTATGAACTAATTTCGAATCCTGGCACCAGGTGTGCAATGTGCACCAGGCCGATGACCACCGCCACCACATGCCACTCCACAGGTCCAGCACGGGCCGCCCGCGGCTGTGTGCTCCTGGTCGCCCTGCTGGCAGGGCCCCGGATCGCCGCCGCGGCGCCCGACGCCGCCGCTGACATCCACCCGCCCGATACCCTGGCCGACCAGGCCGTGGCGTCCAACCCGGGCCTCTCCGCCATCAACGCCGGGATCAAGGCGCTGCAGGCCCGCGTCCAGGGCGCCGGCGCATGGATGGATCCCATGCTCTCGCTGGTGTACATGAACATGCCGGTGGACCGCTGGGCCCCGGGTGCATCGCCCATGAGCGGGATCCAGCTGGCGGTGAAGCAGCGCTTCCCCTGGCCCGGCAAGACCGGCGCGCGGCAGGACGCTGCCCGCGCCATGGTGGCCGTGCAGCGCCAGTCCCTGGCCGAGCGCAAGGTGCAGCTGCGCGCCATGGTCAAGCGCGCGTACTTCCGCCTGGCCCTGACCCGGCAGCTGCGCCGCGTGACCTCCGAGCACATCAAGCTGCTGGATCAGCTCATGGACACCGTGCGCATCAAGTACGAGGTGGGCAAGGTGGGCCAGCATGACTTGCTGCGCCTGCAGGTGCTGCGCGGAAAGCTGACCGACGACCTGGGCAACTTCGAACGGAACGAGGAGGCGCTGACCGCCGCCATCAACGCCGCCCTGCACCGCAAGCTGGACGTCTTGATCCGCACCCCCGCCCGCATCGAGGCCCCCGCTCCCGGGGTTACCGTCGAGGCCCTGGTCAAGCAGGCGGTGGACAGCCGCCCCGCCCTCAAGCGCTACATCGCCAGGGCCGCCGCCCGCCGCGCCATGGCCCGCCGGGCCGACCGCGAGGGCTACCCCGACATCAGCGCCTGGTTCGCCTACACCATCCGCGTGGAGGCCGGCATGGACCCGGGGACCAACTTCGTCACCCTCGGGGTGGCCGTGCCGCTGCCCGTGCTGTCGGACCAGAAGTGGGACGCGATCAAGAGCGAGGCAGAGCAGCAGGCCAAACAGGCCGAGCTGGCTCGAGAGGCCGAGCTCGACCGCATCCGCGGCGCCATGGGACGCGTGGTCGCCGGCTGGAAACGGGCCGCCCGCGAGGCCCGCACCTACCGCGAGACCTTGAAGCCCCAGGCCCACAAGACCCTGGACGCCACCCTCGCCGCGTACCAGGTGGACCGGGCGAGCTTCGCCAGCCTGTTTCAGGCCGAGGTGCAGCTGCTCAAGTTCGAGCGCACCATCCGCAAAGCCGAGGCCACCGCCGCCCTTGCGCGAGTGGAGGCCGAGGCCCTCATCGGCGCCCCCGTCCAGATCCCCGCCGCCCAGGAGAAGTGAAATGCCCCGCCCAACCATCACCGTCGCCGTCGCCCTCGCCCTCGCCGTGGCCGGAGGCCTCTCATGGCACCTGTGGCGAACCGCGGAGCGCCCCGCCCCCGCCGCGCAGCAGGCGCCGCCGGCCCACGCCCCCGGCCTGGCCCACGCCCAGGAGGAGGACGGCAAGCAGCTGTTCACCTGCGGCATGCACCCCAACGTGATCCAGGAGGGCATGGGGATCTGCCCCATCTGCAACATGGACCTGACCCCGATGAAGAAGAAGGGCGACGCGTCCGGCGATGCCGAGGGCACCGTCACGGTGGACCCGGTGATGGTGCAGAACATGGGCGTACGGGTGGCCGAGGTGAAGCAGGGCCCCATCTCCCGGCGGGTGCGCACCATCGGCGAGGTGGTGGTGGCCGAGGACCTGGTATCGGTGGTGAACCTCAAGTACTCCGGCTGGATCGAGAAGCTGTACGTGGACCAGACGGGGGTCAAGGTCCGCCGGGGGCAGCGGCTCTTTTCGGTCTACTCCCCGCAGCTGGTCTCGGCCCAGGAGGAGTACCTGCTGGCCATGCGCTCTGGCGGCGGCAAGGACTCGCCCCTGGTGCGGTCCGCCCGCGCCCGCCTCGCCTTCTGGGACCTCGGCGCGGCCACGCTCAAGCGCCTCGAAAAGCGCGGCAAGGCCATGCGCACCGTGACGGTGACGGCCCCCCGCTCGGGCTTCGTCCTGCACAAGAAGGTGGTGCAGGGGGCGCGGGTCAACGCCGGCCAGGACCTGATGCGCATCGGCAAGCTGGACGCCATCTGGGTCCACGCCCAGGTCTACGAGTGGGACGCGCCGTACGTCACCCTGGGGCAGAAAGCGAGCATGGAGCTCTCCTTCGAGAAGGGGCGCCGCTACGAGGGTCGGGTGAGCTACATCTACCCGACGCTGAACCGCAAGACCCGCACCCTCACCGTGCGCCTGGTATTCCTCAACCCGAACCTGCAGCTCAAGCCGGGCATGTTCGCCACCGTCTGGGTCGAGACCCGGCAGAAGGACGACGTGCTGGCCATCCCCACCGAGGCGATCATCCACTCTGGCGAGCGGACACTGGTGTTCGTCGCCGGCAGCGAGGTGGGCAAGTACGCCCCGCGCGAGGTGGTCACCGGCCTGAGCGGTGACGGCCATATCACCGAGATCAAGAGCGGCCTGGAGGCGGGCGAGACCGTGGTGGTGTCGGGCCAGTTCCTGCTCGACTCCGAGAGCCAGCTGCAGGAGGCGATGCAGAAACTGCTGGCCGCGCGCCTGCAGGTCAAGACCGGCCCGGAGGAGGTGTGGAACTGCCCGCTGCACCCGACCATCACCGCCAAGGAGAGCGGCGAGTGCAACGTGTGCGGCGTGGCGCGGGTCAAGAAGGGCAAATCGGACAAGCCGACCTGGACCTGCTCCATGCACCCGGACATCAACGAGGCGGCGGCGGGTGAGTGTCCGATCTGCGGCATGGACCTGGAGGAGAAGGCCGCCAAATGATCGACTGGATCATCGAGAAGTCGGTCCGGAACCGCTTCTTCATCATCGTGGTCACGGTGATGGTGGTGGCGGGCGGGGTCTGGTCCCTGCTCAACACCCCCATCGACGCCATCCCGGATCTGTCCGACGTGCAGGTCATCATCATGACCAAGTACCCGGGCCAGGCGCCCCAGGTGGTGGAGGACCAGGTCACCTACCCGCTGACCACGGCCATGCTCTCGGTGCCCCACGCCAAGACCGTGCGCGGGTTCTCGTTCTTCAACATGTCCATGGTGTACGTCATCTTCGAGGACGGCACGGACATCTACTGGGCGCGATCCCGCGTGCTGGAGTACCTCAACGTGGTGCAGAGCCGCCTGCCCCGGGGTGTGACCCCCGAGCTCGGCCCCGACGCCACCGGCGTGGGGTGGGTCTACATGTACACCCTCACCTCGGACCGCCATGACCTGAGCCAGCTTCGCTCCATGCAGGACTGGTACCTGCGCTACGAGCTGATGGCCCTCAAGGGGGTGGCGGAGGTGGCCAGCGTGGGCGGCTTCGTCAAGCAGTACCAGGTGGAGGTGGACCCGGAGAAGCTGCGCGCCTACGGGGTGCCCCTGTCGAAGATCAAGAAGGCCATCGCGCGCTCCAACACCGACGTGGGGGGCCGCCTGCTGGAGATGGGCGAGACCGAGTACATGGTGCGCGGCCTCGGCTACTTCAAGAGCGTGGAGGACCTGCGCAGCGTGCCGATTGGGGTGGACATGAAGACCCACACGCCGATCCTGCTGGCCCAGGTGGCCGACGTGCACCTCGGCCCGGAGATCCGTCGCGGCATCGCCGAGATGGACGGCAAGGGCGAGGTGGTCAGCGGCATCGTGGTGGTGCGCTTCGGCGAGAACGCCCTGCAGGTCATCGACCGGGTGAAGCAGCGGCTCAAGGAGCTAAAGGCCGGGCTGCCCGCCGGCGTTGAGGTGATCACCTCCTACGACCGGTCCAACCTGATCATGCGGGCCATCAACACGCTGAAGGTCAAGCTGCTGGAGGAGATGGGGGTGGTGGCGCTGATCTGCGTGCTCTTCCTGCTCCACCTGCGCAGCGCCTTCGTGGCGATCTTCACCCTGCCGGTGGGCATCCTCATCGCGTTCATCATCATGCGGGCCATGGGGGTGAGCGCCAACATCATGAGCCTGGGCGGCATCGCCATCGCCATCGGCGTCATGGTGGACGCGTCGGTGGTGATGGTGGAGAACCTGCACAAGCACAAGGAGCGGGACCACGGGCTGTCGCACATCGACCTGGTGATCAAGGCGTCCAAGGAGGTGGGCCCGGCGCTCTTCTTCTCCCTGGCCATCGTCACCGTCAGCTTCCTGCCGGTGTTCACCCTGCAGCAGCAGGAGGGGCGGCTGTTCACGCCGCTGGCCTACACCAAGACCTTCGCCATGGGCGCGTCGGCCATCCTCGCCATCACCATCATCCCGGTGCTGATGGTCTACTTCGTGCGGGGCAAGATCCTGAGCGAGAAGAAGAACCCGCTGTCGCGCTTCTTCATCTGGATCTACCGGCCGTTCATCCGCGCCGTGCTGGCGTTCCCGCGCATCACCATCCTGCTGGCGATGGTGATCACCGGCGCCACCTACATCCCGTACAGCAAGCTCGGATCGGAGTTCATGCCGCCGCTCAACGAGGGGGACCTGCTGTACATGCCCACCACGCCGCCCGGGCTGAGCATCACCAAGGCGAAGGAGCTGCTGCAGCAGACCGACAAGATCATCGCGGCGCACCCCCAGGTTGAGCATGTGCTGGGCAAGATCGGCCGCGCCGAGACGGCCACCGATCCGGCGCCGCTGTCCATGATCGAGACCACCATCATCCTCAAGGACAGGAGCACCTGGCCCCCGGGCAAGACCATCGAGGACATCATCAAGGACCTGGACAAGATGGTGCAGTTCCCCGGGCTGACCAACGCCTGGACCATGCCGATCAAGACCCGCATCGACATGCTGGCCACCGGCA
>CAZEFW010000148.1:0-9869 GCA_964511535.1 uncultured Myxococcales bacterium
AGACGCCGCCGCATTCGGTGAGGCCGGCCTGGCAAGACAGGGCGCACTTGCCCGCCTTGCAGGCCTGGCCCGCCTTGCACGCGTTGCCGCATGCGCCGCAGTTGGCCAGGTCGCTGTTGAGGCTGACGCAGACGCCGCCGCATTCGGTGAGGCCGGCCTGGCAAGACAGGGCGCACTTGCCCGCGGAGCAGACCTGCCCGGCCAGGCAGCTCTTGCCGCACGCGCCGCAGTTTGCCGCATCGCCCTGCAGGTTGGCGCAGTAGGCCGCTCCCGCGTCGCCGCCGCCGCAGCGGGTCTGGCCGGTGGGGCAAGACAGCTCGCACTTTCCCGCCTTGCACACCTGCGCCGGACCGCACGAGCTGCCGCACGCCCCGCAGTGCGCCGAGTCGCTCTGCAGGTTGGCGCAGACAGGCGGCCCCGCGTCTCCGCCGCCACAGCGGGACTGGCCGGTGGGGCAGGAGAGGGCGCACTTGCCGCTGACGCACACCTGCCCCGCCTTGCACGCCGAATCGCAGGCGCCGCAGTGAGCCGGGTGATGTGCCGTATCCACGCATACAGCGCCGCACAGGGTGGTGCCCGGCCCGCAGATGCGCTGGTCGGGGCCCACGTCGGGCGGGGTGGGGCTGACGGTATCGCGCACCACCCGCTGGTCCACGGCCGGGACCCGCGCCTCATCGCTGCAGGCCAGGGCCAGGCCGAGCATCAACATCACCGGGATGAACCCTCTGAAACGCTTCATCGGCACCTCCGTGGACGATCTCTTCACAGCTTACTATGAAGCGTCCATGGAGGCCCCCGGGCTCCCGGGCCGGCGGCGGCCCGGGCCTGGTCGTCACCAGCTCTTCTTCTCGCACTTGCCTTGATAGCCGCCCACCATGGCGACGTAGCTGCCGTTCCAGCAGCCGCCGCCAGCTTCGCAGCAAGAGCAGGAGTACTTCTTCTTCAGGCCACCCAGGATAGCCTCCATCGTGTTGGTGTAGTGGCAGGTCAGGTCCCCCTGCTTGGCCTTGGTGGAGCAGCCGGCCCACGGATCGCCCACCATCAGCGGCCCGGCGTACTTGCAAAGCACGCAGTTCACCGAGCCCTGGGTATAGCCGAACTTGGTGCACGGCACGCTGGAGCCCTCGCACTGCTCGCCCGGGTCGATGACGCCGTTGCCGCAGTTGGGCAGGCAGTCCTTGGGGCAGCTCCACTCGTACTCGCCGGCGGTGCAGAAGCCGTCGCCGCACTTGGGGGCAGGCGCGCTGGTGCGCCGCGGGTTGCTACGGGGCGGCACCACCGTGCGTCGGCGGGAAGGCTGCTCCTTCTTGGCGCCGGAGCCGTAGTTCGGGCCGGTGCTCTCGGCCTTGAGCTTGCTCCAGTCCACGGGCCGGGTCAGGCGGCCGAGGCTGTCCTGGCAAACAGCGCCGGCGTCGGTGTCGAAGCAGACGCCGCCGTCGCAGGCCAGGGCGAGCATGGCGGCGAGGGGGGCGGCGTTGGTGACCAGGCGTCGAATAGTCGTCATCGGTTGCTCCAGTGTGGTGTTGTGTTGCTCTCACTGAAGCAATCCGCGGGCCAACGCGGCCCAGGACGGGATTTCATGGGGTTAGCGGGGTGGTACAGGGAGCCACGGAGCGGGATACAGGTGTATCAGCCGGTGTCTCCAGGGGACCGACGTTCAGTGGGCCCAGCAGTCGCTGTCGTTGCCGTCGACCTTGCCGTCGCAGTCGTTGTCCAGCTTGTCCTCGCAGTCCTCGCCGGTGGGTGTGACCTCGTTGTTGCAGCCGCCCACCAGAAGCGGGATCGGACCGCTGGGCGAGACGCACGGGGAGGTGCCGGCCTTGCAGATGCCCACGTTCAGCGTGCCCTTCGGGCCGGTGTAGCACGCCTCCTGCTTGTCCTTGGTGCCGTCGCAGTTGTTGTCCTTGTTATTGCACTTCTCCGCCTTGGGCAGCACCTCGCCGGTGCAGGCGCCCCACTTGCCCGCGGCGCAGGTCTGTTTGCCCGCCTTGCACAGGCCGACCCCCTTGGTCTTGGCCGGGCCGGAGTAACAAGGTTTGGTCACCTTGTCGTCCGTCTTGCCGTTGCAGTCGTTGTCCAGGTTGTCGCAGATCTCCTTGGTCGGGATCACCTCGCCGGTGCAGGTTCCCCACTTGCCGGCGGTGCAGGTCTGGGTGCCGCCCGTGCAAAGGCCCACGCCCTTGGCGGCTGCCGCGCCGGTGTAGCAGGCCTGAGACAGGTTGTCGTCGGTCTTGCCGTTGCAGTCGTTGTCCTTGTTGTCGCAGATCTCCGTGGCGGGGGTCACCTCGCCGGTGCAGGCGCTCCATTTGCCCGCCGAGCAGGTCTTGGTGCCCGCCTTGCACAGCCCGACGCCCGACGTGGAGGCGGTGCCGGTGTAGCAGGCCAGGGTCAGGCCGTCGTCGATCTTGCCGTTGCAGTCGTTGTCCAGGCCGTCACAGATCTCCGCCGTCGGGATCACCTCGCCCGCGCAGGCGCCCCAGGCGCCCGAGGTGCAGATCTTGATCCCCTCCTTGCACAGGCCGACCCCCTTGGTGCCCGCCTTGCCGGTGTAGCAGTAGGCGGCCATGCCCTCGTCGGAGAGGCCGTCGCAGTCGTTGTCCTTGCCGTCGCACAGCTCCTTGGTGGGGGTCACTTCGCCGGTGCAGGCGCCCCACACGCCGGAGGCGCACGCCTGGTAGCCGGCCTTGCACGCGCCCACGCCCTGGGTCTTGTTCGGCCCGTTGTAGCAGCTGAGGGTCATGTCGCCCCAGCAGGACAGATCGGGCGTCAACGCGCCGTCGACGCCATAATCCGGCGGCGTGGGTTCGGTGACGTCTTCCTCGCAGCCGGCAGAGAGCAGGAAGGGCGCGCCGAGCAGCGCGGCGCAGGCCGCCAGTCTTGCCATCGGTTTCAGGAACTCTCGGACTCGTCGCACGCTGACCTCCTTCCTGGGCGGGCGCAGCAGCGCGGCGACGGACAACCCGCGCTGCCGGCGCCTGGGTTGCACATATCCCATGATTCAATGCATGCCCCGGAAGATCAACGCGCATCGACGGTGGGGAGCGGGGTATAACGGAGAAATGATTCGTTCGCCCCACCTCGTGCTCGTCGCTGGCGGCATCTTGCTGCTCGCCGCCTGCAGCGACCCGGAGAGCGACTTCCCGCTGGACGCGGTGGCAGCCCCTGACAGCAGCCGCGACGGCGGAGCCGACGCGCCGGTCCCGGACCTCGCCCGGCCGGATCTCATCCGACCCGACACCCGGCGCCCCGATCTCGGCTGGCCCGCGGGGTGCCCGGCGAACCTCAAGGGCCTCACCGGCCAGGCCCTGCGCAAGGCCATCTTCGCCCTGGTGGATGGCCACAACTCCATCGGCTACAACATCTCCAAGAAGGTGATCTTCATCGCCGCCGAGGGCGGGCTTGATCGCGTGGGCAACCAGGTGGAGTGCGTCTACACCGGCCGCAAGGAAGTGGTCACGGGCAACAAGATCCCGTCGAGCATGAACGTGGAGCACACCTGGCCTCAGAGCATGGGGGCGTCCAAGGAACCCGCCCGGGGCGACCTGCACCACCTGTTCCCCTGCGACGCCAAGGCCAACAGCCGGCGGGGCAACCACCCCTTCGGCGAGCCGGACTGCGCCAACTGCACCTGCAACTGGACCGAGGGCGGCTCCACCCTCGGCTACGCCGCGGGCTGCACCGAGCAGGTGTTCAAGGTGCGCGCGAGCCGAAAGGGCGACATCGCGCGGGCCAAGTTCTACTTCGCCCTGCGCTACCTGCACGACCAGGCGGACGCCATCCCGGCGGCCGAGGAGAAGGTGCTGCGTGCCTGGCACGCCGCCGACCCGGTGGACGCCCGGGAGCTCAAGCGCAACGGCGGCATCGCCGTGCTGCAGAACAAGCGCAACCCCTTCGTGGACTGCCCCCTGTTGGTGACGCTGCTGGCCGACTTCTGAGGTGGGCTAGCATGCTGGCGTGTTGCTGGTGGAGGCAATGGCCGGCTTCTGAGGCGGGGGCCCCCGCGCTCCGGCGCGATGCGACAACCATGTTGCGCCATGGGACAAGAAACATCCCGGGGCGACCACCATGATGTTGGGGAACCGCAGGGAGGATCGTCCCTCCCGGAGGAGGCCCCATGAAACCGAGCTATCGCAAATGGAACCAGGGTGACGTGACCCTCAACGACTTCGACATGCAGCGTGAGCGGGCGGCGCTGACCGTGCCGGTGTCCCTGCCGGCGGACGAGCTGTTTCGTCGGGCGTGCGGCGCTGCCCGGCCGGCATGGATGCCCGACGGCGCCATGCAGCTGCGGCGATCCACCAGCGGGCGTGACGAGCCGGAGGCGATGTGGCGCGAGGAGACGACCGGCCCGGCGCTGCTGGGGCAGCCCGGGCTGGCCGCCCACTGGATGACCACGGTCCTCGACCGCGCGAGCCGCCGGTACCAGGCTGTCATCGCCTGGCCCGGCCTGGCGCTGGCCACCCTCGACCTGGCGGCGGATCCGCTGGAGCAAGGGGCCCAGGCCCGGCTTGAGCTGACCGTCACTCCCCTGAGCCGCGCGGGGAGCGAGGCGTGCGATGGCGGGCTGCCCGCGCGCATGGCGGCGCTGCTGCAGCGCTTCGGCGAGGCCTTGCGCCATGCACCGCCTGCGCCCTCCCCGGCGCCGCGGCTGGAGCCCGTCACCCTGGCCGGGCGGGTCGCGGTGGCTCACGAGGAGGTGGTCACCGGCGACCTGGACACCTGCTTCGAGCTGGCCTGCCCCGTGGCCGAGCTGAAGTGGATCGAGGACTGGTGCTTCGACCTGGTCTACTCGGACAGCGGCGTCAACGAGCCCGGCTGCGTGTTCATGGAGCCGTTTACCGGCCTGGCGGTGCTGCGCGCCCCCCGGGCGCACAACCACTGGTACACCACCCACTATCGCCGCCAGACCGGACGCTTCGAGGCGGTGTGGGTCACCGAGGCGCTGACCATGGCGCGCTGGCAGGTGCGCATGACCGAGCTGGAGCCAGGGCAGGTGCGCATCAACTGGCAGCTCAGCTACGGCGACCTGGGGGACGCCGGGGCGGCCCTGATGGCCGAGCCGGGCATGGAGCGTCGCATGGCAGATGCCCTGCGGTTCATCTCGGCCTCGCTGAAACATTTCGTGGAGCGGGGGACGCTCTATCGGCTGTCGGTCCATCGAAAGCTGCGCATCGCGGCAGGCGTGGTGGGCGCGGCCATCGGGCGGCACCTGCACGGCTGAGGGCGCTCGACAGGCGGCCGCCTCCCGGGGGATGATTCCGCGGGTGACGAGGGAGGAGCTCCGGGTATGAGCGCTGTGGAAGGTGAAGCGCGAGGCACCATCTCCACCGATCTGGTGCGGCTGTTGCTCGCGAGCGCGCGCCTGCCCGACGAGCAGCTGACCGCGATCCTGCAACTCGCGGGCATGGACCGGGCGCAGCTCGACGCGCCCCATGTGCGGCTGCCGGCCCGGCACCTGGCCGTCATCTGGAGCGCGCTGGAGCGCGGCGCTGGCGACCCCGACCTCGGCCTTCACCTGGGCGAGCTGCGCCACGGCCTGCCGTCGGGGCATGTGCTCTTTTCGGTCCTGGCCAACAGCCCGACCCTTGGCCAGGCCCTGGAACGTTACTGCCGCTACCACGACCTGATGGGGGACATGGTCCAGCCCGTGCTGGACCGTCCAGCCGACGGCGCCGATGCTGTCCTCCGCCTGCGGGCGCGCGCCGGCGTCGCGCTGCATCGGCAGCATGTGGAGTGCGTCTTTTCGCTGGTGGTCGCCCTGATGACCCGGCTGTCCGGCGCCCCCTTCCACGGGGCGGCGGCCTTCGCCCACCACCAGCCGGACGCCATCGGCGAGCACCTGCGAATCTTCGGACCCGACCTGCGCTTCGGCGCGCCGGAGGACGAGCTGACCCTGCATGGCGCATACCTCGCGCGGCCCATCACCGCCGCTGACCCGGAGCTGCTCGGTGTGCTCGACCGCTACGCCGGGCAGCTGCTGAGGCGCGTGCGGCGCGACCGCACCTGGGGCGCGAGGGTCGCCGAGCAGCTGAGCCGCACCCTGTGCGACGGCAAGCCGAGCATCCGGCAGGTGGCCCGGCAGCTGGGCGTCAGCGCCCGCGCCCTGCAGGCCCGGCTGCAGGCCGAGGGGCAGACCTACCAGCAGGTCCTCGACCGGGTGCGCGCCGAGCTGGCCCGGGCGTACCTGGCCGACGAGCGCCTCTCCCTGGCCGAGGTCGCCTTCCTGCTCGGCTTCGCCGACCAGAGCGCGTTTTCCCGCGCCTTCCGCAAGTGGACCGGCGAGACCCCGGCCAGACACCGCCGCTCTGCGAGCCTCACCGAGTGACGCGCGACCCCCGCTGAGCCGCGCCAGTCATGCCGCGCGGATCAGTCCTCCCAGCAGTCCTGGTCCTTGCTGTCGGTCTTTCCGTCGCAGTCGTTGTCCAGCTTGTCCTCGCAGTCCTCGTTGGCGGGCTTGACCTCGCCGGCGCAGGCGCTCCACTTGCCCGCATTGCAGGCCCGGGTGCCCGCCTTGCAGATGCCGACCCCCTTGGTCTTGGGCGGACCGGAGTAGCAGCTCTTGAACAAGCTGTCGTCCTTCTTGCCGTTGCAGTCATTGTCCAGGTTGTCGCAGATCTCGGTGGTGGGGAGCACCTCGCCGGTGCAGGTCCCCCACTTGCCGGCCGCGCAGGTCTGTGAGCCGCCCTTGCACGGGCCAACCCCCTTGGTGCCCGCCTTGCCCGTGTAGCAGGTCTGGCTCAGATTGTCGTCGGTCTTGCCGTCGCAGTCGTTGTCCTTGTTGTCGCAGATTTCCTTGGCCGGGATCACTTCGCCGGTGCACGCGCTCCACTTGCCCGCGGAGCAGGTCTGGGTGCCCGCCTTGCACAGGCCCACCCCCATGGTGTTGCTGGTGGCGGTGTAGCAGGCGCGGGACAGGTTGTCGTCCACCTTGCCGTTGCAGTCGTTGTCCAGGTTGTCGCACACCTCCGTGGACGGGATCACCTCGCCCGCGCAGCCGCCCCAGGCGCCCGCCGTGCAGATCTTGATCCCCTCGCGGCACAGGCCGACCCCCTTGGTGCCTGCCGTGCCCGTGTAGCAGTAGGCGGCCATCCCCTCGTCGGACAGCCCGTCGCAGTCGTTGTCCTTGCCATCGCACAGCTCCTTGGCGGGCGTGACCTCGCCGGTGCACGCGCCCCATACGCCCGAGGCGCAGGGCTGGTAGCCGGCCGTGCACAGACCCACTCCCTGGGTCTTCTTGGGGCCGCTGTAGCAGCTGAGGGTCATGTCACCCCAGCAGGCGAGGTCCGGGCTGATGGTGCCGTCTAGGCCGCGGTCCGGAGGTGGCGGTTCGACCACGTCTCCCTCGCACCCTGCGGAGCCGAGGACCAGCGTGGCGAGCAGCGCGATGCACGCCGCCAGGGTTGTGGTGACCTCGATGACCCGGTGAATCGTTCGCACGGTGACCTCCGCTTTGTAGCCGCAGGGCCTGGACCCGCGGCAGAGCAAATGTTGGGCGCTTGGGATGATGTCCTCCCGTTTTCCATTGCCCTGGAGGGCAAGGTCAACGCAACTCGGAGGGGGACCCGGCTCAGGGCCCCTGTCGATGCACGATGGCCGCGCCCCGGCCCACAGGTAGGTATTGGCGACGATGCGGCGGCCGCCGAGGGTAATCTGAAATGTGATTCAGCTGGTCTTGCGGCGCTTGGTCCGGCGCTTACCGCGCCGCTTCTTGCCGCGCTTGCGGCGCTTCGGTTTCCGCGCCTTGGCGGGGTCGTGATACACGATGATCTGCTGGCCCGGCTCCAGCTTCGTGTGGCGGCTGAACTGGTTGATCCGCGCCAGATCTCCGATGGTCAGGCCCACGGCCCGGCCCACGCTGCGCAGGGTGTCGCCCTTGCGCGCGGTGTAGATCTGCCGCTTTCGCCCCTTGCGCTGCTCGAACAGGTCGAGAAACTGCTCGCTGCCGGTGACCATCACCTGGACCCGCTCCGGGTCGAGCAGCACCACCCGCTCGCCGTCGAAGCCCTGGTCCACGAACGCCTGCAGCACCATGCCCGAGACCAGCTTGGCCCCGGTATCCAGGGCGTTCCAGCTGGCCAGCGTATCGGGGTTGACCTCGAGGTGCCGTGCGATGATCGGGATATCGTCGCCGTGGGTCACGCGATAGAACACCCGCCGCCGGCCGGCCACCATGGAAGGCGCCTGCCGCGGAATCCCCACCAGGATCATCCGCTCCGCCTGGCACTCCTCATCGCACTGCTCTTCCGCGTCGGCCCGCTTGCCCTTGCCCTTCGCCCCCTTGCTCCTCTTCTTCCGTTTCTTCTTCTTCTTCTTCTTCTTCTCCACCCGCGCCGGCACCAGGATGGTCAGCCCGGGGGTCAACTCGTTGTCCGACTGGAACCCGTTGACCCGGCGCAGCCGCTCGCGCGAGATGCGGTGGTCCTTCGCGATGGACCGAACGGTCTCTCCCAGGCGGGTCAGGTACGGCTTGTAGCGGGCGATCCTGGGCTTGATCTTTGCCAGCCCGGCATAGAACTGCTCGCCCTTGCCTCGCGGAACCCGCAGCCAGCTCTTGACCCCCGGCGGGGTACGATCCCGCCGCAGCTCGGGGTTGAGCAGGTCGAGGACGTCGGTCTCCACCCCGGCCGCTCGCGCCGCCTGGGCCAGGGTGATGGAGTCGGTCACCGCCACCAGCTCGTGGGTCAGCGCCGCGTCCTCCTTGATGTTCTCGTAGCCGAAGAACTTGCGGTTGGCGTCCACCACGGCCACGGCCATGATCTTGGGCACGTAGTTGCAAGTGGACCAGGGCAGCCCCGCCTCGTAGGTACACAGGGTCCAGTAGTCGTTGGTGTTGTACTTCTGCACCGCCTTCTGTATGGCGCCGTAGCCGGCGTTGTACGACGCCATGGCCAGCTCCCAGCTGCCGAAGCGGATGTACAGGTCCTTGAGGAACTTGAGCGCGGCCTCGGTGGAGAGCTTCGGGTTGCGCCGCTCGTCGATCCAGTAATCCCGCCGCAGCCCGTATCCCTTGCCTGAAAACGGCATGAACTGCCACAGCCCGCCGGCGCCCACCCGCGATGTGCGGCGCGGGTCGTATCCGCTCTCGATCATGGCCAGGAAGAGGAATGACCGCGGCATCTTCTGCCGATGAAGCTCCTTCTCCATCAGCTCGCGGTAGCGGCCCATGCGCGCGAACCAGCGACGCAGGATCGCCCGCCCCCGGCGGTTCTTGCGATAGAACTCCAGGTACTTGAGCAGCCGGGGCGTCCACTTGACCGGCAGATCGGGCATGGCCAGCCCCGAGATCCAGCCCGGCGGCGACGGCTCCACTTGTTTCTTGGCAGCTGCCCCGCCCGAGGTCCGCCCCTTGCTGCCGAGCCCCTCGGGCGGATTGAGCGCGCCCGGCCGGGCCCTGCGGGCGCCGGTACTCACACCCTCGGCGCCGCTGACATCCCCCGGGTGCACGACCTTGGGACCGGGCCTCGGAAAAGCCCGCTCCTCGAACTCCTTGAGCACCGCCATCTCGGGATCCCGGGTCCCCTCATCCTCTGGCGGCTGCCCGCTGATCCTGGCCCGCACCCGGGGCGAGATCTCCAGCTTCCGATTCGGCGAAGGAGGAATCTCGGTATTCCCCTCCTCCTCCAACGTGGACGTGGACGCAGGCGTCGAAGCAGCCGCAGGCGCGTCCGAACCATCCGTGGCCGTCCCCTCATCCGCAGCCGTGGCCTCATCCGTAGCCGTAGCCGTGGCCGAAGCCGATCCCTTGCCCTTCTCTGCCTCGCCCTTCGCCTTGTCCGCCTCGCCCTTGGTCTTCTCAGCCTCGACCTTCGCCTTCTCCGCCTCCACCTTCGCCGACACAGCCACGCCCTTCGCCGCCGCACCCACCCCCA
>CAZEFW010000148.1:9879-25014 GCA_964511535.1 uncultured Myxococcales bacterium
GGCTGCTCAGCAGCCGCAGTCGCGTCCTAAGCCTCCCCCTTGGCCTCCTCAGCCGCGCCCTTGTCCTTCTCTGCCTCGCTCTTCGTCTTCTCCGCCTCGCCCTTGCCCTTCTCCGCCTCGCCCTTCCCCTTCACCGGCGCCAAATCCGGCGCTCCTGGCTCATCCTTCGCGCCCTCCTTGATCACCTTCACCCCACCACCGACGGGCGGGGGAGCCGGAACCTGGGCGACAGCGGGTACCGCCACCATCATGGACAGCAGCGCGGCGAGGATAGATCTATGACCGGTCAAGGAGCACATTTGCATACATTTTCAACCTACCAGAGCCCTCTATACCCCTCCAAATTTTCTCAGGTTGTTATTAAATAGAGTCATGGACAATCCACCCACCATCCTCCTGTTCGATCTTGACGGCACCCTCGTGAGCACGGGCGGTGCCGGACGTCTGGCCATCGCCGCTGCGCTCAAGGAGCGTCACGGTGACCGAAAGCTCCTCGATTTCCGCCTGGGCGGCCTGACGGATCCAATCATCGTTGCCAGGGCCCTCGAAGGCGGTGATCTCCCGCACACCGACGCCGACGTGGACGCCGTGTTGGCCCGCTACATGGAGCTGCTGGCGGACGAGGTGGCGCGCGCCCAGGGCTACCGCGTCCTGCCGGGCGTGGAGGAGCTGCTGCTCAAGATCTGGGCCCGTCGAAAGGTGGCCATGGGCCTCGGCACCGGCAACCTCGAGCAGGGCGCGCGCATCAAGCTCGAGCGGGGGAAGCTGAACCGCTTCTTCAGCTTCGGCGGGTTCGGCAGCGATCACAGCGATCGAGCGGCCCTGCTCTGGACCGGCGCCCAGCGAGGCGCCAAGCGGCTGCGCCTGCCGCTGGAGCGGTGCAAAGTCACTGTCATCGGCGATACCCCGAGGGACGTGAAGGCCGCGCTGGACGTCGGCTTCCGCTGCGTGGGCGTGGCCACCGGGGATTACTCCCGCGACGAGCTGCTTCGCAAGGGCGCCACCGCCGCGCTGGATGACTTGACCGCGCCCGAGGCGCTGCGGGTTGTGCTGGGAGTGGCCGCGGCCTGACCGGGATCCGATAATTCCCGGAAAACTGGCGGAACAAGCGATCCTGCCCCACGTGTGATACCTAAAGGGGCATGGAACAGAGCTACCTGGAAAACGAGTACGGACTCGGCAACGCCCTGTATCACCGGGTGATGGCCACCGCGCTGGAGCGGGGCGGCGATTACTGCGACCTCTTCTTCCAGCAGCGCGTGGTCAACAGCATCGGGCTGGAAGACAACGAGGTGAACCGCGCCTTCCGCAGCGAGAGCCTCGGCGTGGGGATCCGCGTGGTGGTGGGCGACGCCGCGGGGTTCGCCTTCTGCGAGGAGCTCGAGGAGTCGAGCATGCACGAGGCAGCCCGGGTGGCCTCCTCCATCGCCCGGGCTGGCGGCGCCGTGGCTCCTCAGACGGTCAAGGCCCGGCCGCCAGTGCTCAACCACTACCCCGTGAGCAAGCCCTGGTCCGGGGTGACCACAGAGCAGCGCCTGCCGCTGCTGACGCGCCTCAACGAGCAGGTCTTCGCTGGCGACGAACGGGTGACCAAGGCGCGGGTCTCTTTTTCGGACGCCGAGACCCATGTGCTGGTGGTGACCTCCGACGGGACGAAGACCTGGGATTTTCAGCCCATGTCCTCGCTGAACCTGGCCTGCGTGGCCGAGCAGGAGGGCCGCCGCGAGGAGAATTACCACGCCATCGCCGGGCGCCAGGGGCTCGAGCTGTATGACGAGGCGTTCCTCGACGGCATGGCCGCCGAGGTGGTCCGGCGCACGGTGCTGCTGTTCGACGCCACCCAGCCAGCCGCCGGCGAGATGCCGGTGGTGCTGGCCGCCGGCTCGTCGGGCATCCTGCTGCACGAGGCCATCGGCCACGGCATGGAGGCGGACTTCAACCGCAAGGGCACGTCCATCTACAGCGACCGCCTGGGCAAGCCCATCGCCAGGGACTTCGTGTCCATCGTGGACGACGCCACCCTGCCCGGCGCCCGCGGCTCCATCAACGTGGACGACGAGGGCGTGGAGGGGCAGCACACCGTGCTGGTGCAGGACGGCGTGCTGCGCTCGTACATCCATGACCGGATCAGCGCCCGGCACTACGGGGTGGAGCCCACTGGCAGCGGCCGGCGCGAGTCGTTCCGCCACCCGCCGCTGCCGCGCATGCGGGCCACCTACATGCTGCCGGGGCCCCATGAAAAGGAGGAGATCATCCGCTCGGTCAAGCGCGGGATCTACGCGGTGACCTTCACCAACGGCCAGGTACGCATCGGCGCCGGAGACTTCACCTTCTACATCAAGACCGGCTACCTCATCGAGGACGGCAAGCTCACCGCGCCCATCAAGGACGTCAACATCATCGGCAACGGCCCCGAGGTGCTGGAGCAGGTGGAGATGGTGGCCGATGATCTCGAGGTGGACCGCGGCGGCTGGACCTGCGGCAAGGACGGCCAGGGCGTACCCGTGAGCATCGGACTGCCGACGGTGAAAGTCGCCAAGATAACCGTCGGCGGCGTGGGGTAGCCGCGCCTGCGGCGCGGCTGGCTTTCGCCGCTTCGCGGCTGGCTTGAGACTTGAGGCTTGAGGCTTGAGGGGGAATAGCCTTGGGAGAAAAAAGGTGAGCATCGGACTGCTGACGGTGAAAGTTGCCAAGATAACTGTCGGCGGCTTGAGACTTGAGGCTTGAGGCTTGAGGGGGAATGGCCTTGGGAGGAAAAAGGTGAGCAGGGATTACCGGAAGCTGAAGGTTTTTCAAATAGCCGATGAGTTGGTGGTGCGGGTATATCGAGCGACGTCGGCGTTGCCCATGGAAGAGAGATTTGGGCTCCAGGCGCAGCTCCGTCGGGCGGCGGTTTCAATTCCAACGAATATCGTCGAGGGCTGCTATCGGCGGACAGAGCGGGATTATCTCTACTTCATGGGAGTCGCCCTCGGCAGCGCGGCAGAGGTTCACTATTTGCTGGGCCTTTCGGTCAAGCTCGAGCTGCTCGACTACGACAATGTGCAGCCCTTGATTCTTGGCTATGATGGCCTGGTTCGGGCCATGAACAGCCTCATCTCCGCGCTCGACAATCGCTGCAGGGAACCAGAGTCCACCAGCTACAACCCGTCGCGCAGCGACGGCAGTAGCCACCACCAAAGCCTCAAGCCTCAAGCCCACGACCCGTCGCGCAGCGACGGGAGTAGCCCACACGATCCCCTCAAGCCTCAAGCCTCAAGTCTCAAGCCTTCCGAGGATTCTCAATGAACTCTGAACTCTCCAATCTCGTCGATATCGCCATCAACCACGCGCTCGCCAATGGCGCTGACCAGGCTGCTGCTCGCATCTCCCGCGCTCGCTTCGTGGACCTCAAGCTGCGTGAGGGCAAGGTGGAGTCGCTGCAGGCGTCCACCAGCCGCGGGCTGAGTGTGTCCATTTACGAGGGGGGCGGGCGCTACTCGTCCAACTCCACGGGGGTGCTGGACGAGGCTCATGTGAAGCGCTTCGTGGAGGAGTGCATGGCCATGACCCGCGTGCTGTCGCCCGATCCCCACCGGGGGTTGCCCGACCCGGAGCTGTACGGCCCCACCGAGGGGGTGGAGCTCGACGTGGTGGACCCGGACTACGACGCCCTGGACACCGACCGCCGGCTGGCCCTGGCCACCGAGGTGGAGCAGGCAGCCCTGGAGCAGGGCGGCGAGGACATCATCTCGGTCACCTCGAGGGTGATGCACCAGTCGGGCGAGTCCCTGCAGGTGCACTCCAACGGGTTCCGCGGCGAGAAGCGCGGCACCAGCTTCCACCTGGGCGCCTCGGTCACCGCCCGCGACGAGGATGGCCGCAGACCCGAGGATCACCACTTCGTGGGCGCCCGCCACCTGGCGGACCTGCCCGCCGCCGCGCCGGTGGGGCAGGAGGCTGCCCGCCGGGCGCTGGCGCGCCGGGGCGCGGGCAAGGCCCCCTCCGGCCGCATGACGCTGCTGGTGGAGAACCGGGCCGCCTCGCGCCTGCTGGCATCGCTGATGGAGCCCCTGCGTGGTAGCGCGCTCCAGCAGAAACGCTCCTGCATGGAGGGCAAGCTGGGCCAGCAGATCGGATCGCCGCGGCTGGACGTGGTGGATGACCCCCTGCTGCCCCGGGGCCTCGGATCGCGCCTGTACGACGGCGAGGGGCTGGCTGCCCGGCGGCGCCCCCTGTTCGAGCAGGGCAAGCTGTCCACCTACCTGATCGACGTCTACTACGGCCGCAAGCTCGGCACCGGGCCCACGGGGGGATCCACCGGCAACATGCTGCTCACCCCGGGCGACACCGACCTGGAGGCGCTGGTGGGCGGGGTGGAGCAGGGGATCCTGGTCACGTCATTTCTGGGCGGCAACGCCAACCCCGCCACCGGGGATTTCTCCTTCGGCGTGAGCGGGTTCCAGATCCAGGCCGGACAGCGCCTGGGGCCGGTGGGTGAGATGAACATCTCCGGCAACCACGCCGAGCTGTGGCAGCAGCTCGACGCGGTGGGGTCGGATCCCTACCCGTACAGCTCCTGGCGCACGCCGAGCCTGCTCTTTTCGGACGTACAGTTCAGCGGAAGCTGAGCCTCCCTCCCCCAACGTTGCGAAAATCAACGCGGACCCGGAATCCAACCGGGGCGCCGCTGCACCCTCGGATTTCTGAGGAGCAGTAGCGCGGGCTATTTGAGTTCGCCGAGGGCAACAAGTTATTGTAATTTCACGATCTTAGAAGTTGACACTGTTGATTTCTCCTCGCTAAAACTCGGGTTCAAAGTGGTTCCCTAATTAATGCGTTGTTCTTTTCAACACCCGGCTTCACCCCCCCAACAAAATCGAGCATTCATGTGTCGCCAACATGGCGCGGTGGGTACCGTTGCGGGCAGGGCCGGGGGTTGTGGTTTTGAATCCCTTTTTACCGCGGGGTAGAAACGTGACGGCCATCAACACGACTCAGATTTCCAGCATCGTCGACAAATATGTCGACGCCCGGGGAGGGCTCATCGCCATCCTCGAGGCGATCCAGGACAAGTACAGCTACTTGCCCGAGGAGGCGCTCCGGCAGGTGTCCAAGGAGACGGGCAAGTCCCTGGTGGACATCTACGGGGTGGCCACCTTCTACAAGGCGTTCAGCCTGGAGCCCAGGGGCAAGCACCTGGTGTCCTGCTGTCTCGGCACCGCCTGCCACGTGCGCGGCGGGCCCGGCATCGCGAACGAGCTGGAGACCGAGCTCGGGGTCAAGGCGGGGGACACCACCCGGGACAAGATGTTCACCCTGGAGACCGTGGCCTGCCTCGGCGCCTGCGCCCTGGGACCCATCGTGGTCATCGACGGTCACTACTTCTCCAATGTGCAGCCCCACGAGGTGGCCGGGATCCTGGACAACGCCCGTGAGGGCCTGGACAAGGTGGAGATCAACACGGACGAGCGGGTCTTCCCCATCGAGGCTGCCTGCACCCGCTGCAACCACACCCTCATCGACACCGACACCTACGTGGACGGGCACCCGTCCATCCGCATGGTGATCTCCTTCGCGCGCAAGCACGGCAGCCTGCGGCTGTCCGCGCTGTACGGCAGCGACACCATCCAGACGGACCATGACATCCCGGTGGATACCGTTTGCGACTTCTTCTGCCCCCACTGCCACGGCGAGATGGGCGGCGCCAACGACTGCAGCAAGTGCGGCGCGCCCATGATCCCGATGTCGGTCAGAGGCGGCGGCATGCTGCAGGTCTGCTCCCGCATGGGCTGCGACAAGCACCGCCTCGACCTCGACGGGGCCAACGCGTAACGATCCGCGCCCCCCGCCTGGCGGGAGGGCGGCAAATGAAAAGGCCGAGGGCACGAATAAATGGACAGACTGAAGAGCATCGAAAAATTCAGGGATCTGCAGGACAGGGTCAAGGCGTCTCACGACCCGAAGATTCCAACGATCATCATCTCCGCCGGGACCTGCGGGCAGGCCAGCGGGGCCAACGACCTGATCATCGTCACCAAGCGCGAGCTGCTGGCCAAGTACCTGGTGGACAAGGTCAAGATGCGGGTCACCGGCTGCCACGGCTGGTGCGAGATGGAGCCCTCCATCCTGGTGCGGCCGTCCGGCGTGTTCTACCCCAAGGTGGACATGAAGGACATGCCGCGCATCGTGGAGGCGGTGAGCAACGGCGACGTGATCAACGAGCTGTTGTACCAGAACCCCATCACCGGCGGCCGCATCCCGATCCAGGAGGACATCCCGTTCTTCAAGAACCAGCAGCGCACGCTGATGTCGAAGAACGAGCAGGTGGACGCCATCCGCATCTACAACTACGTCCAGGCCGGCGGCTACAACGCCCTGGCCCGGGTGCTGGTCAACGGCAGCCGCGAGTGGGTGGTCAACGAGGTCAAGGCCTCGGGCATCCGCGGGCGCGGCGGCGCCGGCTTCCCCACGGGCATGAAGTGGGAGATGCTGGCCAACGCCGACGGCCGGCGGGGCAAGCTGCTGGTGTGCAACGCTGACGAGGGCGACCCCGGCGCCTACATGGACCGCTCGCTGCTCGAGGGCAACCCCCAGAGCATCATCGAGGGCATGATCATCGGCGCCTTCGCCACCGGCGCCACCGAGGGCGTGATCTACGTGCGCGCCGAGTACCCGCTGGCCATCAAGCACCTGCTCATCGCCCTGCGCCAGGCGCGCTCCCTGGGCCTGCTGGGCCAGAACATCCTCGGCACCGACTTCTCCTTCGACATCGAGCTGGTGCGCGGCGCCGGCGCCTTCGTCTGCGGTGAGGAGACGGCGCTGATGCGCTCCATCGAGGGCAAGATGGGCGAGCCGCGCCAGCGCCCGCCCTTCCCCATCGAGAAGGGCGTGGAGGGCAAGCCGACCTCCATCAACAACGTCGAGACCTGGGCCAACATCCCGGTCATCGTGGAGCAGGGCGCCTACGACTTCGCCCGGGTGGGCACCAAGAAGAGCTCCGGCACCAAGATCTTCAGCCTGGTGGGCAAGATCAAGAACACCGGCCTGGTGGAGGTGCCCATGGGCATCACCCTGGAGAAGATCATCAACGGCATCGGCGGCGGGCCCACCGGCGGCGGCAAGATCAAGGCGGTGCAGACCGGCGGGCCGTCGGGTGGCTGCATCCCGGCCAACCTGTTCAACCTGCCGGTGGACTACGACAGCCTGGCCAAGGCCGGCTCCATCATGGGCTCCGGCGGCATGATCGTCATGGACGAGGGCACCTGCATGGTGGACCTGGCCCGCTACTTCATGGCGTTCCTCAAGGACGAGTCTTGCGGCAAGTGCTTCACCTGCCGCAAGGGCACCCAGCGCATGTGGGAGATCCTGGACGACATCTGCAGCGGCAACGGCTCCCTTGACCAGCTCGACCTGCTGGAGGAGCTGGCCCTGGTGGTGCAGGACACGTCCATGTGCGGCCTGGGCCAGTCGGCGTCGAACCCGGTGCTCAGCACGCTGAAGTACTTCCGCCACGAATACGAGCGCCACATCGTGGACAAGGTGTGCGACGCCCACGTGTGCAAGGACCTGGTGGGCGCGCCGTGCCAGTCGAGCTGCCCGGTGGGCACCGAGGCGTGGCGCTACGTGGCGCACATCGCCAACGGCGACTACGAGCAGGCGTACCTGGCCATCCGCGAGAACAACCCGTTCCCGTCGGTGTGCGCCCGGGTGTGCGACCACAAGTGCGAGCAGCGGTGCAAGCTCGGCACCACCGGCGAGGACCCGGTGGCCATCCGCTCGCTCAAGCGCTTCGTCACCGATCGGGTGGACCCGACGGTGTTCAAGCCCGAGTACCAGGACGGCAACGGCCACACCGGCACCAAGGTGGCGGTGGTGGGTGCCGGGCCCGCCGGCCTCACCGCGGCGCACCACCTGTCGCTCATGGGCTACACGGTGGAGATCTACGAGGCGGAGGACCACGCGGGCGGCATGCTGCTGTCGGGCGTGCCCGAGTACCGCCTGCCGCGGGATGTCCTGAGCAAGGAGATCGAGGCGCTGCTGGACAAGAACATCACCCTGGCCTGCAACAAGAAGCTGGGCGTGGACTTCACCCTGGACCAGCTGTTCGAGCAGGGGCACAAGGCCGTGTTCGTGGCCCTGGGCGCGCACAAGAGCCGGCGGCTGGACATCGACGGCGAGGACGGCGACGGGGTCATCCCGTCCATCGAGTTCCTCAAGGCCTGGAACCTGCGCAAGGAGAACCTGGCCAAGGGCCACGTGGGCATCATCGGCGGCGGCAACTCGGCCATCGACGCGGCGCGCGTGGCGCGGCGGCAGCAGGGCGTGGAGAGCGTGACCATCCTGTACCGCCGCACGCGGGAGGAGATGCCCGCCTACGACGAGGAGATCGAGGCCGCCCTGCAAGAGGGGATCAAGATCGAGAACCTGGTGTCGCCCACGGCGGTGGACTCTGCCGGCGGCAAGGTCAACTCGGTCACCTTCCTGCGCAACAAGCTGGGCCAGATGGACGCCTCCGGGCGCCGTCGCCCGGTGCCGATCAAGGGCAGCGAGACCACGCTGAAGCTGGACACCCTCATCGTGGCCATCAGCGAGAGCATGGACACCTTCGAGGTGGAGGGCTCCGGCGGCATCGAGTACGCCAAGTGGGGCGCCATCAAGGCCGACGGCAGCACCATGATCACCGCCCGCGAGGGGGTGTTCGCCGGCGGCGACGTGGTGACCGGGCCCAATACGGTCATCGACGCCATCGCCGCGGGCAAGCGGGCCGCCATCATGGTGGACCGCTACGTGCGGGGCGAGGACTACATCCAGCCCGTGGAGCTCAAGCAGCCCCGGCACTACATCAAGCAGGCCGATGTCCCGGTGACCGAGAAGGACGGCGTGGCCCGGGCGGCCATGCCTCAGACTCCGCCTCACACCAGGCAGGGGTCTTTTAACGAGGTGGACCTCACCTATCCCGAGGTGACCGCCTGCCGTGAGGCCCGGCGCTGTCTGCGCTGTGACCTCGATTTCACCCCGCCCAATTCCGAGGAAGGATCCCTTCCCGCTGAAGGAGGACAGGCATCATGATCAACCTCAGCATCAACGGCCTCGATGTGGCCATGGAGGAGGGGACGACGCTGCTGGAGGCGGCGGAGTTCCTCGGCTTCCCGATCCCGACGCTCTGTCACATGGACGGGCTCACCGGGTACGGGGCGTGCCGCCTCTGCGTGGTCGAGATCGGCGAGGCGCCCAACAGCCGCCTGGTCACCTCGTGCACCTACCCGGTGCAGGAGGGGCTCAAGGTGCGCACAAGCTCGGCGCGGTGCCTCAAGGCGCGCAAGATGATCGTGGAGCTGCTGCTGGCGTCCTGCCCGCAGTCCAAGGAGATCCAGGACATCGCCGCCTCCATGGAGGTCAACAAGCAGCGCTTCCGCCAGGAGCACGACGACTGCATCCTGTGTGGCAAGTGCGTGCGCATGTGCGACGAGCAGATGGTGGCCAAGGCAATCGGCTTCCGCGGCAGGGGGGAGAACCGCTCCATCGGCACGCCCTTCGACAAGACCAGCGAGGTGTGCCGCGTCTGCGGCGGCTGCATCTACGTCTGCCCGGCGTGCAACCTGCGCTGCACCTTCACCGAGCCGGACAAGGCGATCTGTGGCGGCTGCGCCAACCTCGCCCCGCCGTGCGAGGTCAAGGAGCAGTTCGACGACATGATGTGCTACATGGAGCCTTGCGTGGCTTGCGAGATAAAGGATTCGGGGCGCTAGCGCCGCCGGTTTTGGATAACCAAACAGACAACTCAGATTTGTCAGATAGATAGGACAAGGAGAACAGGACAATGCCTTTCACCAGAACCAACACCTCGGCGGCCACACTGACCAAGAACCGCACCGAGGGCTCAGTCACCCCGAACTCGGGCATGTGCGTCACCTGCGTCGACGGCTGCATCGGCATGTGCGAGATCGGCAAGAGCGCCTTCCGCGGACATGAGGTGATCTACCCGCAGCCGTTCGGCGTCATCACCACCGCGTCGGAGAAGGCGTACCCGGTGGACTACTCGCACTTCAACATCATGGGCACCGCCGTTGGCGCCCAGGGCGTGGCCGCGGATCCCGACGAGGCGATCTTCCCCAACGTCAACCTGGAGGTGCGGTTCGGCCATGACCAGGGGCTCAAGTTCCGCCTGCCCTGGATCATCCCGGGCATCGGCTCCACCAACGTGGCCAAGAACAACTGGGAGGGGCTGGCCATCGGCACGGCCCTGGCCGGCACCGGCCTGACCATCGGCGAGAACGTGGTGGGCATGGATCCGGAGGCGGTGCTCGAGGACGGCCGGGTGGTTGACACCGTCGACCTCAAGCGGCGGGTCAAGCTGTTCCAGGACGCCCAGATCGACGGCTGGGGCGCCACCATCGTGCAGGCCAACGTGGAGGACACCCGCCTCGGCGTGCAGGAGTACGCCATCAGGGAGCTGGGCGTGGACGTGGTGGAGCTCAAGTGGGGCCAGGGCGCCAAGGACATCGGCGGCGAGGTGAAGATCAACAGCCTCGAGAAGGCCCAGCTGCTCTACAAGCGCGGCTACGTGGTGCTGCCCAACCCGACCGACCCGGCCATCATCGCGGCCTTCAAGGCGGGCGCGTTCAAGGAGTTCGAGCGCCACAGCCGCGTGGGCATGGTGGAGGAGGAGGCCTTCGCTCAGCGCGTGCAGGAGCTGCGCGATGCGGGCGCCAAGTACGTGTTCCTCAAGACCGGCGCGTACCGTCCGGCGGACATGGCCCGCGCGGTGCTCTTCGCGGCCAAGTACGGCATCGACCTGCTCACCGTGGACGGCGCAGGCGGCGGCACCGGCATGAGCCCGTGGCGCATGATGAACGAGTGGGGCGTGCCGCCGGTTGAGCTGCACACCATGATGTACAACTACGCGGCCAAGCTCGAGGCGCGCGGCATGAACATCCCGGCGCTGTGCCCGGCTGGCGGGTTCACCTTCGAGGACCAGATCTACAAGGGCCTGTGCATCGGCGGCAAGTACACCAAGCTGGTGGGCATGGCGCGCGGCCCCATCGCGGCGTGCATGGTGGGCAAGACCATCGGCAAGACCATCAACGAGGGTCAGCTGCCGGTGTACGTGGAGCGCTTCGGCCGCACCAAGGAGGAGGTCTTCGTCTCCTCCACGCACCTGCAGGAGATGGTGGGCAAGGACGAGTTCGACAAGCTGCCCACCGGGGCCATCGGCCTGTTCACCTACTACGAGCGCCTGGCCCAGGGCCTGCGCCAGCTGATGTGCGGCTCGCGCAAGTTCGACGTGGACATGCTCAACCGCGACGACATCGTCTGCCTGACCCGCGAGGCCGAGGCCGTCAGCGGCGTGCAGTACATCATGGACTGCGACAAGGACGAGGTGGACAAGATCCTCGAGGGTTGAGGGTAAGGGCCGCTTCGCGGCCCGTCCACAGTCCACCATCCACAGCTGGTCGTCGGCGGTCGGTAGCCCGACCCCGAGGCCGCTCCCGCTTCCTACTCCCCCCTCCCCGCCACCGCCGCGTACTCTCGAATCAGCACCATCTCGCGCTACCGGCCTCACCTCGTTTCCCGTGGTCAACGGTGTTACGTTGAGCCCCATGGGAGTCGGCTACCTGTACGTCAATGACCACAAGGATCATTTTTTTTGGGTGGGCCTGTTTGGGCAATCCAGTTCGCTTCGGGCGGTCGGACATGGGCATGGGGCGCGCGCGCTGGGATTGCTGTTGATGCCCGGCGGGAGCTGGAGTGGAGATCGGATCCGTGTCGTCGCAGACACGGGTGAGCCATTCGAAGGGGCGATTTATGGTCTCTATGAAGACGTCAGCGTCGAGGCCGAGCTGATGGTAATCGATCGCGATGGGCTGGATTCGTTTCGAGAACCGTTGAAATCGCACGATGCCAATTTCACCTGGTTTTGTGACTACGCTCAGATTCTCGGGCGCGCAGACGTCGCGTCTTTGCTTGATGATGTCTACGGCAAAGATGAATGGCCGAAGAAGTATGGCTCGTACCAGAAACACACGACCAACCATTGGTCCGAATCTGTCTACCGCGCCAAAAACCGAAATATTCGTCTGGTTGGCGGTTGAAGCAGAGGTCGCCTGATGCGTCTTGCCACGGCAGAGCGGGAGCGAGTACGGGGTGGTGATCGCTGCTGCCCTCCTGGAGTCGACCGATGAAGGAAGAATCAAGGCTATTGGGGAAGGCCCCCCCGTTGGCTGTCCCGCCCCGCTGGCTGTCCCGGGTTCGTCTACATGGCGCGCGAGCCGGGGCTCAGGGCGCGCACACGCCGTTGCTGCACCAGTTGTGGCACTTGTTTCCGCAGTAGCCGCAGTTAAGCGAGTCGGTCTTTGGATCCGCGCAGTACTGCATGCCGGAGCCATAGAGCAAGCAGCAGATTTGCCCGCTGGAGCAGCACTTTCCATCGCAGCAGGTCCCGGAGCTGCACACATTGCCGCAGCCGCCGCAGTGGTTTGGTTCCTTTTCGGTCCAGACGCATGCGTTGTTGCAGCACTTGAGCCCGGTGGGGGGGGCAGAGCAGTTGGCGGGGCTGCAGATATAGGCGTCCTTGTAGACGGTGGTGTCGACGGCCGGCATATCCGGAGGAGCCATGTCTGGCGCCGGTGCGTCCGGTATGGGGGCGTCCGGTACGGGGGCGTCCGGTACGGGGGCGTCCGGAGCAGACATGTCGGGCCGCGCAAGATCCGCCGTGATATCGGGGAGGATTGCCCGGTCCCATGGGCGGCTGTCAGGTTTCCCGCGGTCCGCCATGGGGGCATCCGCGGGGGCCCTGTCCGGCATCGAAGAGCCGCTGTCTTCGCTGCTGGATCCGCTGCTACATGCGGTGAGGAGAAGGATGGCCGACAGCACCAGGGCCGGCCGTTGGCAGATGAGATCTTTGTCACGCATCAACCGCGATTCTGCCTGTCGCGACCCGCTAGTCAAGCAAGGAGCCCAGGCCGGACCTACACCAGGCGCGCGTCGTAGAACCTGAGCGTGTACCACCTGGTGCGCTTGCCGTCGCGGGTGCGGTAGAAACCGCGACGACATCGTCTGCCTGACCCGCGCCCCGCTCCCCGCTCCCCGCGACGCGGCTCAGTGCTCGGCTGCCAGGCGTGTGCTACGGAATGTCATCATGCGCGCTCCGCGATTTCTGCCCTTGCTCGCGGCGATATCCGTCGTGGGCTGCTTCGACCCTGACCTGTCGGGCGGTGGCTATCGCTGCACTGGAGACACGGACTGCCCGCCGGATCAGGTGTGCGACAAGGCGAACAAGGTGTGCCGCGCCGGTCTCGCCAAGGACAAGGGCGCGGCCCAAATGGATACCGGCGGCGTCAAAAAAGACCGTGGCGTCACCAAACAGGATACCGGCGCCGTCAAAAAGGACCGGGGCATCGTCAAGAAGGACACCGGGGCCGTCAAGAAGGACACCGGCACTGTCAAGAAGGACACCGGCGCCGTCAAAAAGGACTCCGGCACCACGAAGCCGAAGTGCCCCAACGGCACAAAGGAAACCGGCGAGGCGTGTGACGGCAAGGACTTCGGCGGCGCCACCTGCAAGAGCGAGGGGCACAGCGGCGGCTGGCTCACCTGCGCCTCAAACTGCAAGGCGATCCTGGTGACCTATTGCTACCGGACGACCACGGCCAAGGTCCTGGCCTCCGTCGACGCAAACGCGACGGCGAGGCCACGGGCCGTCTGGAACAAGACGCTCAAGGCCGGCATGGTTGCCTGGCAGGCCCCCTTCTCGGCCTCGAGCCTGAAAAAGAACATCTTCTTCCAGAGCGTGAACGACAAGCTCAACTCCCTGCTCAAAAACACCCACCTGCTGTACGCCTCCAACAGCCACGACCTCATCGAGCCGGCGCTGGCAGCCAGCGGCAGCCGGCAAGTGCTGGTCTGGGCCGACTCCCGCGGCGTTAACTACGATATCTACGGCGCCCGCTTCGACAGCGCCGGGAAGGTGGAGACCAAGGACGCCAAGACGGTGCTGCTCAACAACGGGCCCAAGGAGCTGCGCACACCGGCCATCGCCTGTGGCGCCTCCGGCGAGTGCCTGGTGGTCTGGCAGGACCACGACAACCAGAAGCCGCAGATCCGGGGCATCTTGCTGTCCCACACGGTGGGCGGCTCCATGACGGTGAAGAACAAGTCCGTCGTGGTGACCAAGAGCGCGGCGGACATCCACTCCGTCCCGGCGGTGGCCACCGACGGATCCGGCTACCTGGTGGTCTGGAAGCTGACCTTCGGCACGAACATCGTCGGCGCCAGGATCTACGGCCGCCGCGTGGACGCCAGCGGCAAGCCCCTGGGCACCTTCGAGTTCCAGGTGGGCGGGGCGGCGAAGAAGACCGCCGACACCCCGGCCATCGCGTACATGCCTTCCGCCATGCGCTACCTGGTGGCCTGGGAGGACGGGCGCAACGGGGGGGCTGACCTGTACGCCGCGCGGGTGAGCACCGCGGGAACGGTGCTGGACAAGGGCGGCCTCCCGCTGGCCAAGACCACCCTATTGGCCGAGAAGACCCCTTCGGTGGCGTGCCACTCGGCCATGTGCGTGGTGGCCTACACCGAGGGGTCGAGCAGCAAGGCGCTCACCAAGATCAAGGCCATCCGCATCCGCGACTATCTGGGAAAGTTCGAGATCTTCGACGGCAAGGGCTTCGAATTGGCCAGCGGCGTCGCTGTTGATTCTCCCGCCATCATGGCTGACCACGTGGGCAACTATCAGGTGGTCTGGCGCAACCTGGATATGTTCAAGGCGCTGGCGGTCAAGGCGTTGACGCTGAAACTGTAGGGGTCAAGTCGCTGCAGCTGAGGTGTAGCCCGCGGCAAGCAGGCCCTGGCAAACTCCTCCGCCAACTGCGGGGAAACAACCGTTTGCAGCCGAGCAACGGGCGTTTCCATCGCGGCCCGTTCCCTGCAATTACCGATGGTTAATTCCTGTCTGGCTCTCACGGCGTCAACGCGCGTTTCCTCCAGGTTCGCGTCGCCTGGAACCCTCGATCCTCGTAACTGCATGAAGTTTATAGGCTAAGTAGAAAAGGACTCTCCTGGCACGAGCATTGCTCAATTCGGCGGTGACATTCAACGAAGCCAAAGGAGAAGAGCCATGAAGAATCAGAACTCGACATTCATCTCTGGAAGAAC
>CAZEFW010000149.1:0-16788 GCA_964511535.1 uncultured Myxococcales bacterium
TGAACTCCTTCTTCTTGGCCGCCACCACGGGCACCATCTTGATGCCCTCGTCCTTTAGGATCTTCAGCGCCTTGACGTTGTCCCTGTGCACCTTCTTGGTCAGGGCCTTGTGGTACCTCTTGCAGATCTCTTTGATCTTCGCCTTGTTCTCGTCGGAGATCTTGTCCCACTCCTTCTTGCTCACCACGGTGGCGCCGATGGCGATGGCCAGCGGGAAGTCGGTGTAGTACTTGACCTTGGTGTGCCACTGCAGCGTCAGCGCGGCCAGCGGCGCGTTGTACACGGCGTTGACCATGCCGGTGTTCATGGCCGGGTAGACCTGCGGCAGGCCCAGCAGCTTCGGCTTGACCCCCGCCTCCTTGAACATCGCCTTGGTAATCGGATCGTCCTGCCAGGCCCAGACTTTCTGGCTCTTAAGCTTGTCCTTGCTGTCCACCGGCGCGTTGGTGAACAGGTAGACCCAGCCGATGTCGCCCCAGCCGAGCATCTCGAAGCCCTTGTCGCGGAACGACTTCTCGAAGTCCCCCTGCAGCGCGTCGCGCACCTTGTCCAGCTGCTTGGCCGAGTCGAACATCAGCGGCATCTGCAGCACCAGCACCTTGGGGTTGATCATGGACAGGCCCACGGTGGTGAAGGAGCCGCCGTGCAGCTGGCCGGTGCGGATCTTGCGCACCACGTCCCGCTCGTCGCCCTGGACCTGGCCCGGGTAGAAGCGCAGCTTCACCTCGCCGCCGGTCTCCTTTTTGATCTTCTTGTTCATCTTCTTGAAGATCCGCATCCAGGCCGAGCCGTTGGGGGCCACGGTGGCGATCTTCAGCTCCACCGGCGCGGCCTGCGCAAGGGGCGCGGCCAGCAGCGGGAGCAACAGCGCGAGGGACAGGGCTACCTTTTTCATCAAAATCTCCTTCGACTTACAGCTTCTGGTTAGAACAGCTCGTCAGCCTTTTCTTTCAATCGCCGGGCGCGGCGCTTGGCCGCCACGTTGGCCAGCTTCTGTTCGGGGTAGATGGAGAGCTCGGCCTCCTCCACCTCCTTGAGCAGCTTGTCGAACAGCGCCCGGTCCTGGGTCTGAACGGCCGCTGTCATGGCGTACATCACCTGGACGAGCAGGAAGCGCCGTTTAGTCAGCTCCAGCGCCTTTTCAAAGTGTTTTTTGGCCATCTCGGGGTCGCCGCCGAGCATCTTGCCCACGCCGCCGTACAGCGCGCCGTAGATCATGTGCGGCGCGGCGTTGTAGTACCCCTCGTCCAGCTCGAGCACCCGGCCGATGAGCGCCTTGGCCTTGGGCATCAGCGCGATCATCTCCACGTCCTCGCGGGACAGGTTGATGGCGCCGGCCATGGGCATGGCGGTCCAGAACAGCCCATTGACGTCCAGGTGGGTGGTGGCCTCCAGCGCGCCCTCGAGCATCTTGCCGCCCTTGTCCAGCGCCTCGCGCATCACCGGGTGGCGCTGCTCGAGCAGCTTGAGGCCGAAGCGGTGCCCCCGCATGTACATGTCGGCCGCGCGCTTTTGGGCCGCCGACTGAGCATCGGACATGTCCTCCGCCCGCTCGAAGTCGTCCTCCAGGAAGACCATGGCGTAGGCGGCGTAGGCCTGGGCCAGCATGAACAGCAAGTCCGGGTTGTCCTGGGCCACCTGGTACAGGCCCTCCATGGTCTTGATGTTGCCCGGCATGGCCGCCTTGACGAACTCGTAGTCTGGATCCTGCTCGAAGGCGGGCATCGCCTTGGTCAGCAGGTCGGCGGTCTGGTTGACGGCGAGGCGCTGCAGGTCGCAGCCAGTGAGCGCCAGGATCAGCGCGGCGAGCAGGGCAATTTTTCTGAGCATGCCGGCATCTTGGTAGATCGGCTTGAGGCGCGTCAAGCCTGGATATTGCGCCAAGGGGCCGTCACGAGGCGTCCGGGACCGAGGCGCAGGGGACCCGCGACGACGAAAGCATACTGGTGCGTATGGTGAGGCGGCGCGGGAGCCGCTGCGCCGACGGTAGCGGACGCCGCAGCAGGGCATCTGGCGCAATATCCAGGAAGGCCTCTTCCCCGCGGCCGGGACCGCACGCGCAGCAGTGGCCGGTCAAAGCCCCCTTGCATCGCCCCCGAACAAATCGTATTTACCGCCCATGGAAAACGCCTCGGACATCATCCTCAAAGCCCTGAACGAAGCCGATGAGATCAAGGCAGCCGGCAAGCACAGCCTGTTGGCCCAGGCCGCCCGCGCCCTGGATCCGGCGGCGCCCGCCAACCTGCCCGGCATCTCCTCCGCCCTCGGCCTGCACCCCGGCCTGATCATCCCGCTGATGGTCACCGCCGACATGGCCGGCGACAACATCTCTCGCAAGGACATGGCCAACGTCCTGATCCCGCAGCTCCGCTACCGCTCCCAGCCGCCCACCCTCTCGCCCCAGGGGCAGATCCGCCTGGCCGCCTGGTGCCTGGAGCAGCTCGAACCTCTGCGCCCCCGCCTGGAGGGGCTGCTGGAGAAGTTGCTGCCTGTGGCTCGCGCGGCCGCGGCGGGCGAGGCGGTGGACGCCCTGGCGCTCAAGGAGGCCAGCGAGCTGGCCACCGAGCTGCAGCGCACCAAGGTGATGCAGATGGAGATGGGCGTGAAGAGCAAGCTCGGCGTGCCCGACGCCGAGGCCATGCGCCGCCGCGCTGCACAGGCGGCGCGGGCGTTCATCAAGGGCTTGCAGGACAACGAGACCTCCGGGCCGCTGCTGCCCACCGTGGCCGGCGAGACCGCCGGAGCCATCGGCACCTTGAGCGGCACGCAGGAGGCGCTGCGGTTCTGCCTGGAGCTGGCCAAGCAGTTCGAGGAGCTGCCCGAGCAGGACGCCGCCCGCCCGCTGCCCTCCTGAGCCGCTCGGCCAGAGGCCTCCGCTACCAGGCAAACCATTCTGGCATTCTGGCATCCTGGCATCCTGGCATCCTGGCATTCAGCGGCCAGAGGCCGCTGCCGCGGCCGCTGTCACTTCCGCCGCACCTTCAGCGAAGTCCACGCCGTGGTCAGCCGCAGCCCGGTCACCGTGACCACCCCGCCCGAGTCGGCCTTCACCTCCCCCGTGGCGGCGCCAAAGCTGTAGACCAGCGCCTCGCCCGGCAGGCAGCGGAAGCGCTGCACCCGACGCAGGGTCACGTCCACGGTGATCGGGAGCGGACGATCGAGCAGGTCCTTCTTGCTCGGGTAGCCCGCCTTGGGCGCCGCGGAGCCGGCCCCCGACAGCACCCTCAGCGGCACCTCGAAGCGGTCGATGCCGTCCACGATCTTGTTGCTGTCCCAGCGCAAAAACCGGTTGCGCACCCCGGCGATGTCGCCGTCCCAGCCGGTGTCACCGGCGGCGCTCACCGTGCCGGCGTAGCCCTTCGCCGCGTCCCATTTCTGCTTGCCGTTGCTCTTGCCCTTGCCCGGGTTCTGATCCGCCGAGCTGCGGGAGAAGGCGGGGAAGGCGAGGTTTCGCCGCAGGTACGTGGTGCTGTTGAACACCGGGTCCCAGCCCCCGTCCCACCAGGACGATCCCATCACCGGATCCGCGCTGCCATGCCCGCCCTCGTCCCACACCGCGTAATGAGCCACCCGGTGCTGCCGGGTCGCCCCGTAGAACGAGCGCTGGGTCACCGGGCTGTTGTGCACCATGGCGCCGAAGTGGATGGTCGGATCGTCCTTGCCGTGTTTGGTGAACAGGTACTGGTCCCGCGCCGCGGGGTCGTCCCGCAGCGCCCGGGTCAGGTCCATCAGGTCCCACACCCCGAGGCCGCCGCCACGCCCCGGCAGGTTCAACGCGGGCGCGCCCCACAGCTTGGTCAGCTGGGCCACCCGGGACGCGCGGTGGTTGCGCGGGATGGCCTGGCCGATGGTGGCGTTGACGAAGTAGAAGTGGCGCGGGTGCAGCAACCCGAGGGTCTTGGCCCCTGCGCCGCCCATGGACCCGCCCACCAGGTAGACCCGCTCGGGGTTGGCCCCGGGGTAATTGCGGATCACCCACTCGAGCAGATGAAGCACCCGCCGCTGGGTGTAGTTCGGCACCAGCCCGCTGCTCGGCCCGTTGGAGGGCAGCCGGCTGGAGTAGCCCCACCAGTAGGTGTTCTTCGGGTCGTACGGATAGACGCGGAACTGACCCGCGCTGCCGCCGGTGTACGGTTTGCCGCCGAAGCCGTGCAGGTAGACCCGCACCGGCATGCGGGTCTTGGCGTCCGCCCCCTTGGGCACCACCACCCGCGCCTCGAAGGTGCGGCCGGCGTGCCCCGCGCTGTCGAGGTAGCTGTCGGTCTTCTGCGACAGCACCAGCCGGGTGTGGTCCCCGAGCGCGTCGGTCTTGGTGATCGTGGGCCAGGGCGGCTTGATCACGTCGCGCGCGGTGATGCCGAGGCTCGCCTTTGCCGTGGCCCGGCCGTCGGTGGCGGTGATGCTCACGGTCCAGCTGGAGCCGCCCTGGATGAAGTCGGGCCGGAAGGTGAGCCGCCGGCTCGGCTCGTGCCAGCGGGCGCCCGGAGGCAGCGCCTCGACGAACACGCGCACCTTGTCGCCGTCAGGGTCGCTGACCTGCAGGGTCAAGTCGAGCAGCTGCTCCTCGTCCACGGTGCGGGCGCCGGGGGGCGCGATCTCCGGGGGCCGATTGGCCCGCGCGTCGACGCGGGGCAGGTCCCGCGCGGGGCCACCCTCTTTCAGCGGCGCGGCGTCGATCAGGGCGAACCTGCCATCGGCTCCCGGGGAGGCGGCCTCGCCGCAGGCCATGGACAGCAGACAGCACGTGAGCAGCAGGGCTGGCGCCTCGCTGACGCCAGGTGGAGGTGCGGACATGGCCGCAGTTTATCAGCAGGGTGGCGCGGCCGGCCGCGGGTCGCGGGGCCACGGAGGTGTCGGTGGGTCCTAGACTGCTGCCCGTAGCCGTACGGACGCCTTGCGCCGTCGGCGTTTGAGGATCTGCGCGCGGATCCGCTCGCAGGCGGTGGTGATGGCCAGGGTCAGGTCATGCCCCCTGCTCTGTGCGTAGAAGTCGTTGCGTTCCACCTGCATCGAGATCCAGACCCGATGCTCGGTCCCGTCGCCCTCCACCACGGCTCTCAGGGGGGTAGGCCTGTCCAGTAGCCGCTCGATACGTCCAACATGACGCTCCAGCGCTCCCGTCGCCCTCACCGTGTTTGCCTGATCCAGTCCCCTAAAGGTCGTCATCAGCTTCATGTTTGCTCCTTGGACAGAGGTGGTTCTAAGCCAGGATAAGCAAGCAAGATAAGTGGTGCGCGTCTGGGCCATCACGGCCCGGGCGCTACTTGGATATCAGCATGTAGAGGGTGCTTCCCTGCCGGTAAACCAGGAGCAGTACTCGACCTTCCGCCTTCCCAAACTGAGCCCTAAAAGACCGCACATTTTTTATCTTAGCCTTATTGAGTTCCAGGAGCACGTCTCCAGGCTGCAGTCCCGCGCGGCCCATTGCGCTGTCGCGGTCCACGTGGGTCACCACCACGCCGTACGGCACGCGGGACGGAATGCGATACCGCTGGCGGGTCGCCCTGTTCAGCTGCATCAGCGTCATCCCGGAGACCTGGGCCGGATCCTCCATCGGCGCGCCGGGCCTGGATGCGCTTCGCTCCGAGGGTAGGATGCCCAGGGGCACGTTTAGCTTCATCTTGCGCTTGCCGCGGTACAGGTCCAGGCGCGCGGTCTTGCCAGACCCCAGCGCGGCCACGATGTTGCGCAGACGGGAGGTGGTGGTCACCCGCTTGCCGTTGATGGCGGTCACCAGATCGTCGCGCCTCAGCCCTGCCTTTTTTGCGGGCCCCCGGGGATCTACGTCGGAGATGAGCACGCCCTTGTGCGTGGGCAGGCGCAGGGCGCGGGCCATCTCCCGGTCCACCTCCTGGATCACCACGCCGAGCCAGCCGCGCACCACCTTACCCTGCTTGACCAGGGCGTCGGTGATCGGCTTCATCATGTTGGTCGGGATGGCGAAGCCGATGCCCATGCTGCCGCCGGAGCGTGTCTTGATGGCTGTGGGGATGCCCACCAGCTCGCCGCGCATGTTGACCAGCGCGCCGCCCGAGTTGCCCGGGTTGATGGCCGCGTCGGTCTGGATGAAGTCCTCGTAGTCCACGATGCCCATGTTGGCCCGGCCCTTGGCCGAGACGATGCCCATGGTCACGGTCTGGCCCACGCCGAACGGGTTGCCCACGGCCAGCACCGCGTCGCCCAGGCGCAAGGCGTCCGAGTCGCCGATTCGCAGCGCGGTCAGCCCGCTGGCGCCCTTGAGCTTGAGCACCGCCAGGTCGCTCTTGGGATCGGTGCCCACCACCCTGGCGGAGTAGCTGCGCTTGTCGTGCAGCACCACCTTGATCTCGTCGGCCGAGGCCACCACGTGGTTGTTGGTCACCACCAGGCCGTCGGCGCTGATGATCACGCCGGAGCCGAGGCCCTGCTGCTGGCGGGGCGAGGGGCGCCCCCGGGGGCCGAAGAACTCCCGGAAGAAGGGGTGGTTTTGAAACGGGTGGCGGGCCGCGCGCACCTTGCGGCTCGAAGCGATGTTCACCACGCCCGGCAGCACGCGCTCGGCCACGTGGGCCACCGAGAAGCCGTTGCCCCCCGCCGTGGCGTGCTGGGCGAACGCCGGGTGGGCAGAGAAGAGCACCGGCGTATTGTCCCCGCGCACGCCGACCCCCACCACGCAGATCAGCGCGACCACCGCGCCCAGGCCGCCGCCGGCCAGGAACGTCCACCCCTTGTTGCGGATCTTGTATCGATAAGAAGAGAAGCTCATGTAACGTCCTCCTTGTTTCCTCTCAACCCGGCGGGTACGAAGAGCATTCCCGCAAAGATCTTTACGATCTCCGGCGCGCCTTTATTGTCCGGGGGTCCCCGCGAGCCCATGTATCTTCTGGTGACGTGGGTCGTAATGTCATTCAGGGACCGAGATCACAGGAGAGAGCATGAACAGACACCGGACTGGCAGGACGATCATGATCACCATGTGCGCGGGCGCCTTGCTGTTCGGGTGCACCATCGATAACCGCACCGTGGAGGACGGCGGCGGGGCGGGCGCTGACGGCGGCTCGTCCGGCGGGGACGGCGGGGGCCAGGCGCTGACCTACCCCGTGGTGGATACCGCCCAGGGGCGATGCTACGGCGACAAGAAGCAGATGACCTGCGCCAGCGCGGGCGCGGCCTACTTCGGTCAGGACGCCCAGTGGCAGGGCAACGCGCCGCGCTACGCCGTGAGCAAGGACGGCAAGACGGTGCGCGACCTGGTCACCGGGCTGACCTGGCAGCGCAGCCCGGACACCAACGGCGACGGCAAGATCCTGTTCGCCGACAAGCTGACCCACACCGAGGCCAAGGCCCTGCCCGCCAAGCTCAACGCGGCCAAGTACGGCGGGTTCTCAGACTGGCGCTTGCCCCATATCAAGGAGCTGTACTCCCTCATCGACTTTCGCGGCACCGACCCGAGCGGCGCGTCCGGCACCAGCACCGCCGGGTTGATCCCGTTCATCGACAGCAAGGCGTTCGCCTTCGCCTACGGCGATGTGAGCGCCGGCGAGCGGATCATCGACTCGCAGTACGCCTCGAGCACGCTGTACGTGAGCAAGGCCGCAGGGGAGATGCTGTTCGGCGTCAACTTCGCCGACGGCCGCATCAAGGGCTACGGGCTGAAGCACCCGAGCGGCAAGGTCAAGACCTTCCTGGTGCAGTGCGTCCGCGGCAACACCAGCTACGGCAAGAACAGCTTCAAGGACAACGGGGACGGCAGCATCACCGACGCGGCCACCGGCCTGACGTGGACCAGGGCGGACAGCGGCAAGACCATGAACTGGAAGGAGGCCCTGGTATGGGTCGCGAGCAAGAACGCGGCCAAGTACCTGGGCAAGAGCGACTGGCGGCTGCCCAACGTCAAGGAGCTGCAGAGCATCGTGGACTACACCCGCTCGCCCGACACCACCAAGTCGGCGGCCATCGACCCGATCTTCTCGGTCAGCAAGATCAAGAACGAGGCGGGCGCCGACGACTACCCGTACTACTGGTCGTCCACCACCCACGCCAACAGCAACGGCATGGGCGGCGGCGCGTCGTACGTGGCGTTCGGTCGCTCCCCGGGCTTCATGAACGGGTCCTGGCGCGATGTGCACGGCGCCGGCTCCCAGCGCAGCGACCCCAAGAGCGGCGACCCGAAGCAGTACCCCCAGGGCCACGGCCCCCAGGGGGACGCCATCCGCATCTACAACCATGTGCGCCTGGTGAGCGGCGGCGCCACGCTGCAGGCGGGCGGGGGCAAGGGGCAGGACGGCGGGCATTCGAGGCCCAAGCTCGACGGCGGCGTGCCCCCCAAGCCGGACCAGGGCGGCGGGCCGGGGCCGGTCAGCTGCACCCAGCAGTCCGACTGCACCAAGCCCGGCGCCTGCCCGCCCGGTGCGAAGCTGGGCTGCAAGTGTGTCCAGGGCCCGCCAGGGGGCAGCAAGGTCTGCGCGCCGGCGTGCAAGACCGACGCTGACTGCCCCAAGCCCCCCGGCATTACCCTGACATGCGATACCAAGCTCGGGGCGTGCCGGCCCAAGTAATAAAACCGACTCGGGGACGTCCCCATCCCTGCCGGCGCCATCAGATCCAGTACAATAAGGTCCATCAAGGAGGTGCACTCATGAACGTGAGGTGGACCAGGGTCGCTGTTCTGTGCGTGATGGGCCTGTCCCTGAGCTGCGCGGGGAGCGAGGTGGAGTTCATCGACGGGGCCGTCAAGGCCGACGGCGTCGTCATCGACGACCTGAGCCTGGAGGACGGGCAAGTCATCGACGGGATGGCGCCCGACCTGCAGCCGGGCGTCATCGACGAGCTGACCGAGGGGCGCGTTAGCACCATCGGCGGTCCCGCGTCGGCAACCATCGATACCTTCGAGGGCAAGCCGACCTACGAGCTGGAGGCCGACGGGCTGGAGTACGCCGGCATCCACGGGGCGCTCTGCTCCGCGGACAACGACCTGTGCATCACGGAAGGAGGGATCGACCCATGAGGACCTTTTACAAGGCGGCGACTCTGGCCGCGGTGTTCGCCGTGGTGGCGCTGGTGGGCGCGCCGAGCTTCGTGGACGAGGTGATGGCCAAGGGGATCCCGTCCAAGGAGCCCCTGCACTATTCGGGCATGCTCAAGGCCGGCGGCAAGCCGGTCAACGGGCAGAAGCTGACCATCGAGGTGGCGTTCTGGAGCAGCGAGACCCAGACCGACGCGTCGACTTACAGGGTCTGCTCAACGACGAAGCAGGCGACCCCCATCAAGGGTCGGTTTCGCATCCCCCTGGCCGACGCGTGCACCACCGCGGTGCAGTCCAACCCGGACCTCTGGGTGGAGGTGACGGTGGGCGGCAAGAAGCTCACCCCGCGCCGCAAGCTGGGCGCGGTGCCTTACGCCGTCGAGGCGCTCAACCCGGGGCCCAAGGGTGACAAGGGCGACACCGGCGCGGCCGGGCCCACCGGGGCGGCTGGGCCGCAGGGGCTCAAGGGCGACAAGGGCGACACCGGCGCGGCTGGCGCAGCTGGCGCGGCCGGCGCGACCGGAGCGCAGGGGCCCAAGGGCGACAAGGGTGACAAGGGTGACACCGGCGCGACCGGACCCCAGGGCGCCACAGGGCCGCAGGGAGTGACAGGTCCCAAGGGCGACACCGGCGCGACCGGGCCCAAGGGGCCCACCGGCGCGACCGGGCCACAGGGGCTGACCGGACCCAAGGGCGATCCCGGCGTGGCCGGGGCCAAGGGGAGCAAGGGCGACACCGGCGCCGCCGGCGCAACCGGGCCCAAGGGCGCGACCGGCCCGGCAGGCCCCAAGGGCGACACCGGCGCGACCGGGCCCAAGGGGCCCACAGGCGCGACCGGGCCCCAGGGTCCCACCGGACCGCAGGGCCCCGTTGGCCCCAAGGGCGCAACCGGCGCCACCGGGCCCCAGGGCGCGACGGGCGCGACCGGCGCGACGGGTCCCCAGGGACCTGCCGGCCCGACGACCGCCATCGTCCGGACCAACTGCGCCTGGACCGGCTGGATCAACACCTGGGACGGGGTGATGAACTACATCTGCCCCAGCAACAAGGTCATCGCCGGGCTGTACAGCCAGCATGACAACGGCAAGGAAGACCGCATCTGGAAGGCGTACTGCTGCAACTTGAAGAATCAGTAGCGCCCCGCTTCATCGCGGAGCCTCCGCAGGAGGCGAGCACGGGGCGCTCCCCCGGAGGGGCATCGCACGGGCAAAACCTTCATTCCGGAGCCTTCCGCAGGAAGGCGAGGACGGCGCGCGGCTCGCTGTCCTCGGTTCCTTCGAAACCTTGCGGGAAGAACGCTCGCCCCCCCGGAGGGGTTCCGCGTTGGAGTGGGCGCTGGACGGTTCCACCTCCCAGCTCGAGCGCATAATCCGAACCTACCGAAGGGCCAGGCCGGCAGAGCAGGTGCAGGCGCAGCGGCAGCACGATGAGCGGTATCTGAGCTACCACCACGACGATGACAATATGCTGGTTCTGAAAGGGCGCCTGCCGCCCGAGGTTGGCGCGCTGCTGGTCAAGGCGCTTCAGGTGGCCTCCGAGGAGCGGTGCGACGACAGCGATTCCGAGCCGGACCAGCGGCTGGCCGACGCCATGGGCGAGGTGGCTGGCGCTGCCCTGGACAGGGGATTGGCCGACCGGGCAGGCAAGGCGCGGCCGAAAAACTACCAGGTGATGGTGCATGTCGACCAGGAAGTGCTGCAGGAGTTGGACAGCCCTGGCCGCTGTGAAGTGGAAGGCGGCGTTGGCATCTCGCCCGAGACTGCGAGGCGCCTGTGCTGCGACAATCCCGTTCTGGAAATGCCGGTGGAAAAGTTCACCGGGGCGTTTCAGCTGGAACGTTCCAGCCGTCGGGCGAGCGCTCAGCTGGAGCGAGCAGTGAAAGTCCGGGACGAGGGTGTATGCCAGTTTCCAGGGTGCGAAAGTCGACGGTGTGCACGCGCAACGCCCCATCCGGGGGAGCGCCCCGTCCTCGCGGCCTGCGGCCGCTCCGGGATGAGGCTGGGGGCGCTGGGCAAAGGGCGGACCGACGGACCTTGATAACCTCGCACTGCTCTGCAGCACCCACCATCGGGCTGTTCACGAGGGTGGATACAGCTTCAAGAAGACAGAAGAAGGCGAGCTTCGCTTCCATTCACCCGACGGACAGCGCCTCGAAGCCATGCCGCAACCCGTTGCGCTGCCACCGCGTCCCGTGCAGGCGCTGCTTGAACAGAATGACGCTCTGAATATCGACGCTGAGACGGGGATGCCGACCTGGGATGGGATGGTTCCGGTGGATTACGATATGGCGGTGGACTGGTTGCTGGAGATTGACGCGAGGTCGTAGGGCTGTGGACATGTGGACGGCCGCTTCGCGCCCGCCCACATGCCCACAGCCGGGGCTGCGGTTTTTTTGTTTGTTTGTGGGTTTGGTCGTGGATCGGGGCGCGTTGGTGGTGGTTCGTTCCGTTGTGCCCGTTTGCTGTTGATGTTGTGCACAGCCGCTCCGCTTCGCGGGCGTCTGCACACAGCCATCAACAGGCCCGGGGCCGCGCCTCGGACAAGCACGGCGCAACGACAGCACGCCCAAAGCCCCAACCCACCCCATCCCTATCAGCCCCACACCAGCGTCGAAACGGGCACAACGAAAAAGCAGACCGCCAACGTCCCAACCCACGCACAACGCCAACCACAGGCAGCGACCGGGCGAGCGCAGCGAGCACGGAGCGGGCAGGAAACTAATCAGGAGGTTCGGCAGCTCGAATTGCGTTTACGAAGCTCAGTCCCGCCCCAGCACCCAGTTGCGCACCATCACCCCGCAGACATGCGCGCGGTAGGCTGCCGAGCTCCTCAGGTCGTCTATGGGCTTGACCAGATCCCGGGCGACCTGGGCGGCGGCGTCGGCGGTGACCTCGTTGGGGGTCTGACCCACGAGCCAGGTCTCGAGGCCGAAGGCGCGCACCACGGTGGGCCCCACGCTGCCGAAGGCCACGCCGGCCCGGGCGATGGTGCCGTCGTCGGCCATGTGCAGCCGGCACGCCCCCACGACCTTGCTGATGGCCTGGGCGCGGCGGGTCCCCACCTTGCGGAAATGCTCCCGCCCTCGCTCGGGCAGCGGCGGCACGAGCACGGCGGTGACGAGCTCCTCCGGGCGGCGGTCGATGTCGCGGTAGCCGCGGTAGAAGGCGTCGATGGCCACCCGCCTCACGCCTGCGTCCGAGGAGAGCTCCACCAGAGCTTCTGCCGCCACCAGCGGCGGCGGAAGGTCGGCCGCGGGGCTGGCGTTGACCACGTTGCCTCCCACCGTGCCCTGGTTCTGGATCTGCATGGCGCCGATGGTCGCCGCGGCCAGGGGCAGGTTGGGGCTGATTCGCGCCACGACCTCGCTCTGGACGAGGTCGGTGTGGGTACACGCCGCGCCGATGCGCAGGTGGTCATCCTCCAGCTCGATGGCGCGCAGGGCGCTGAGCCGGTGCAGGCTGAGCACCTTGTCCGGGCGTGCCTCCCCCGAGGTCCAGAGCGGCCAGAGGTCGGTGCCGCCGGCCAGCACCACGGTGTCCGGGTTGTTGCTCAGGATGGACAGCGCCTCGCCGAGGGTGTCGGGGGCGAAGAAGAGCCGCTCGTCGGTGATCATGCGCGCTCCTCCCCCTCGGTACCCCGGCCTGCCCTGGCCACCGAGCTGACGATCTTGGTGTAGCCCGTGCACCGGCAGAGGTGGCCGGCCAGGCCTTCCCGGATCTCGGCCACCGTGGCGTCGGGGTTGCGTCCCAGCAGCGCGTAGCTGCCCACCATCACCCCCGGCGTGCAGTAGCCGCACTGCACCGCCCCGCCCTCGTCGAACGCCTCCACCAGCTGCCGGCCGAGCTTGTCGCCGCCGATCCCCTCGGCGGTGAGCAGCTCGGCGCCGTCGTCGATCTGGGCCGCGGCGGTCAGGCAGGCCAACCGCACCTCGCCGTCGATCATGACGCTGCAGGTGCCGCACTCTCCCTCGCCGCACCCCTCCTTGAGGCTGAGCAGCCCCAGCCTGTCGCGCAGCACGTCGAGCAGGCGGTCGAGGGAGAAGAACTTCACCTCCCTGTCCTCGCCGTTGATGCGCCAGATGCGCGCGTGCTTGCTCATGATGGAACCTCCTGCAGCGCCGCAAAGATCTTCTCCGGCGACAGCGGCAGGTCGCGGATACGCACCCCCAGGGCGTGGGCCAGGGCGTTTGCCACCGCCGGCGCCCCGCCGTTCATGGGCATCTCCCCGAGCCCCTTGGCGCCGCCCGGCCCGCGCGAATACGGGATCTCCAGGATGCGCGTGCGGATGTCGGGCGCGTCGAGGGTGGTGGGCAGGATGTAAGTCTGGAAGCGGTCCCGCAGCAAACCCCCGTCCGGACGAACGCCCACCTCCTCGCACAGGGCGAAGCCGAGGGATTGCAAGGTGCCGCCCTCGATCTGCCCCTGGGCCAGCACCGGGTTGACCGCGCGGCCGATGTCGGCCACCACCGTCACCCGCGGCACGTGCACCTCGTAGGTCTCCAGGTCCACCTCCACCTCGGCCACCGTGGCGCCCCAGGCGTAGCAGGCGTAGGCGTCGCCCTTGTGCCTCTCCTCGTCCCAGACGATGTTCGGCGCCAGCTCGTGCACGCTCTCGAAGGTCCAGCGCTCCTCGTCCACGGCGGCCAGGGCGCGGCCGAGCAGGTTGCCGAAGTTGGAGATCATGGTGCCGCAGGCGAACACGGCGCCGCCGCGCAGGGCCAGCTCGGACCGGTCGGTGCCCGTCATCTCGGCCACGGCGTCCAGCAGCCTGTCCCGGGCCTTGCGCGCGCACACGGCCAGCTCGCCCCCGACGATCATGGTGGTGCGCGACGCCACGGTGGGCCCGCTGTTGGGGACCTTCGCCGTGTCCACCGGGTCCACCACCACGTCCTCCACCGGTACCCCCAGCTCCTCGGCCACGATCTGACGCAGCACGGTGTGTGAGCCCTGCCCCATCTCGGTGGCGGCCATGCGGATGTGGGCCTTGCGGTCTGCCGCCTCCAGGTCGAGCGCCACGTGGGCCGAGATCTTGGCCTCCCCTGCGCCGGTGAAGCCGGCGCCGTGGTAGTAGAACGACAGCCCGATGCCCCGCGCCAGGCGCTCCTCGGGCTTCGCCTTGAGGGCGCCCCACTGGCTCAACTTTCGCTCGAAGTCGCTCGCCTCCATGGCCTCGTGCAGCACCTCCATGCTGCCCACGCTCTCGCCGAGGGTCTGGTAGGTGGCGGTGATGTCTCCCTTCTTGAGCCGGTTGCGCAGGCGGAACAGGTGCGGCTTGCTGCCGCAGGCCCGGGCCAGCTCGTCCATGTGAGACTCGACGGCGAAGCAGGTCTGGGGCACGCCGAAGCCGCGGAAGGCGCCGTTGGGCGGCGTGTGGGTGCGGTAGGCCACCGCGTTGATGCGCACCGCCTCCCAGTTGTAGGCCCCGGCGGCGTGGATCGCGCCCCGGGACAGCACCACGGGGCTCATGGTGACGTAGGCGCCGCCGTCGAAGACCACGTCGATGTCCACCGCCACCAGGGCGCCGTTGTCCTTGACGCCGGCGCGGATATGCACCCAGGAGGGGTGGCGCTTGGTGGTGAAGGCCAGGTCCTCGGCGCGATCCAGCAGGAAGCGCACCGGGCGTCCCGACAGCCGGGCCATGAGCGCGGCGTGCCCGCCCAGCATGCTGGGGTAGTCCTCCTTGCCGCCGAAGGCGCCACCCAGGGGCAGGGCCTTGACGTGCAGGTGGTCCAGGTCGGTGTCCAGCATCTGGGCCACGGCCGGCGCCACGTAGTACGGGCACTGCAGCGAGCCCTCCACCCGCATGCAGCCGCCCCCTTCGGGGACGGCGATGACCGCGTTGGTCTCCAGGTACGCCTGCTCCTGGTGCGGCGTGGTGTACTCGCCCTCAACCACCTGGTCGGCGCGCTTCATGGCGCTGTCCACGTCCCCCTTGTGATCGATGGTCCAGCTGGAGAGCTCCACCAGGCCGGCGGCGGCCTCGCCGCCTTCCTTGTGGCGGGCCACGATCTCCTCGAGGGTCAGCACCGCGGGCAGCGGCTCCATCTCCACCGTCACCGCCTTGCGTGCCGCCTCGGCCAGCGCCATCGTCTCGGCTGCCACCAGGGCCACCGGCTCGCCCTTGTACAACACCTCGTCGTGGGCCAAAAACGGCATGTCGGCCTGGATCATCTGCACGTTCCGCTGGCCCGGAATGTCGTCGGCGGTGGCGTACATCACCTGCGACCAGTCGAAGTCGGGATCCCGGTGGATCCCGGTGATTCGGCCGTGGGCCATGGGGGCGCGGACAGTCGCGCCGTGCAGCATCTTTTCGTATTTGATGTCGGCGGTGAACAGCGGCTGCCCCACCATCTTGGGCTTGCTGTCGGCTCGCCTCTCGTCGCGTCCAATCACGATAAAAGTCCTCCCGAGATGCATAAAGGTTAACACTTCTCCGTGTTATCTTTCAGCGAAGATACGGGGGCCAGAGGCCCTCGTATCTTCGCGGCGGGCCCGGGGCCCGCGTTGTTTTTTTCGCCTGGCTGCGCCAGGCTAGTGGCCGGGGCACACAACGCCCCGGGCTGTCCAGATCCCTGGACACCCACTGCGAGGAGGAGGAGATGGTGAAAGCAGCGACATGCGCGGCCAGCCTGTGCCTGGCCCTGGTGGTGAGCCCGGCGGCCGGCGCCAACGAGAAGCTGGCGGCCCTGCTCAAGCAGGGTGATGAGATGTACGCCAAGCGTTCCGGCGACAAGATGACCCGCAAGATGATCGCCGTGTACAAGGAGGCGGTGAAGCTCGACAACAAGAGCTACGAGGCCAACTGGAAGCTGGCGCGCGCCTACTTCTGGCTGTGCGACAACACCGAGCATGAGGACACCGACAAGCGCTACGGCTGGATGGGGTACAACTACGCGCGCGCCGCCATCAGGCTCAACCCCAAGGGCGTGGATGGCCACTACTGGGCCGCCATCAACATGGGCGAGCACTCCAAGGGGCTCGGCATCATCACCGCCCTGCGCAAGGGGATCGAGAAGAAGTTCCTCAACCCGCTGAAGAAAGCCATGCGCATCAACCGCGGCTACGAGCGGGGCGGCGCCGACCGCGCGTACGGCAACTACTGGCACCTGCTGCCCTGGCCCAAGAAGGACAACGACAAGGCGATCAAGCACTTCAAGAAGTCGCTGTCCTACGACCGGGCCATGCCCCGCACCCACTTCTACATGGCCCGGGTCTACCTGGATGAGGGCGACAAGGCGGCGGCCAAGCGCCACATCGGCAAGTGCCTGTCAGCGAACCCCAAGAAGGGGGACAAGATGGACAACTACCGCTTCCGCTGGCACTGCAAGAAGTTCAAGAAGAAACACGGCCTGTAATCGCAGAGCAGGTAGACCCGGCGGGACGCCGCTTTCGCCGAAACGCGGCGAGACGCCGCGTCTACTCACTGCACAGGATGACGACGGGAGATGTGGCAGCTTTCGGCTGCTGCCTACTTGCACCCCGACGGGTCATACCCGCAGGTCTTGGAGCACTTGAGGGTGCCTGACTTGTAGCCGAAGTCGGTGCACTTCTTGCCGCCCAGGTTGGCGCCGTCGCAGAACTCGCCCAGGTCGATCTTGCCGTTGCCGCAGTTGCTGCACTTGGCGGTGTCGTAGCCGCAGATCTTGGTGCACCCGAGGGTGCCCTTGAGGAAGCCGAGGCCCTTGCAGGTCTGGCCGCCGAGCTTGCTGCCGTCGCAGTGTTCGTTCGGCTCGATCTTGCCGTTGCCGCAGTTGCTGCACTTGTCGCTGTCCCAGGTGCAGTTCT
>CAZEFW010000149.1:16888-24953 GCA_964511535.1 uncultured Myxococcales bacterium
TCGATCTTGCCGTTGCCGCAGTTGCTGCACTTGTCGCTGTCCCAGGTGCAGTTCTTCTTGCAGGCCAGCGTGCCCTTGTGAAAGCCGATGGACTTGCAGGTCTGCTTGTTCAGGTTCTTGCCGTCACACTTTTCGCCCTTGTCCACGTGGCCGTCGCCGCACTTGGGGTCCCGGACATCCGGTGCGGACAGGTCCTCCACGTCGGACGCGGCTTGCAGGTCGTCCACCAGGTCGACAGCCAGATCAACAGGTCCCAGGTCCACCAGCCCGTCGAGCCACCCCCCCGGGGCGGGATCGTTGTCGGTGCAGGCGGCCATCAGCAACAGCAGGGCAAAGTAGGGGTAGGCGCATTTCATGCCTATAATTATAGCCATGAAATCGTTTGTTCTAGCTTGCGCGCAGATCTCGGTCGAGCCGATGGCCGTCAAGACCAACACCGAAAAGGCGCTGCACTGGGCGGCGCGGGCCGTCGAGGAGGCGGGCGCAGCGCTCGTGGTGCTGCCGGAGTCCGTGACCACCGGCTTCACCCCCGGCTGCGGGCCGGAGGAGCTGTGGCAGCTCAGCCCGACCATCCCCGGGGCGCTGTTTGGGCAGGTGGGCCGCGCGGCGAAGCAGCTCGGGGCCCACATCGCGTTCCCCACATACGAGCGCGGGGAGCGCGAGGGCGAGGTGTACAACAGCGTGGCGCTGGTGGCGCCGGACGGCGAGGTGGCCGGGGTGTACCGCAAGACGCACCTGTTCCCCACCGAGCGCCGCGGGGGCGGCGGCTGGTCCACTCCGGGCGACGCGCCCGTGGTGGTGGACACGGCGCTGGGCAAGATCGGCCTGACCATCTGCTACGACGGCGACTTCCCCGAGCTGTACCGGGCCGAGGCGGTGGCCGGCGCCGAGGTGATCCTGAGGCCGTCGGCGTTGATGCGCTCGTACCAGATCTGGGAGCTGACCAACCGCGCGCGGGCCTACGATAACCATGTGTACATGGCCGCGTGCAACGCCGTGGGCCGGGACGCCGGAGACAACTACTACTTCGGCGGCAGCATGATCGTCAGCCCCATCGCGCGCATGCTGGCCCTGGGCCGGGGCACCGAGGAGATCATCTACGCCGAGCTCGACCCCGACCCGATCAAGCGGGTGACCTACGGCTCAGACTCGCCGATGATCTTCGACCACCTGCAGGACCGGAACCTCGCGGCGTACCGGGGCATCCTCGAGCCCGCGCGCAGCGCCTTCGAGCCGGCGCGGAGAATCCCGGTGGAAGAGGAGTGATCAGGGGGGCTACTTCACCGCCGGGATGACCAGCTTCTTGCCCACCCGCAGCGTCTTCGGGTCGAGGTTCGGGTTGGCCTCCTCGATGCGCTTCCAGCCGCACTTGTTGCCGTAGTAGCGGCGGGAGATCTTGGACGGGTTGTCGCCCGCCTCGATGACATGCTCGCGGCCCGCGAGGGTGACGCCGCGGGTGTCCACAGCCTTGACCCCGGCGATGCGGCCCAGGGCCTGCGCGGCCCTCGCCACGGTGCGGTGGCTGTCGGCGGTGCCGGTCAGGTAGGCCACCTCGCCCTCGCGGCGAACGGACACCTCCAGCAACGCCCCGCTGTAGAGCTGGCGGCGCGCCACGGCCAGGGCCTGCTGCAGCGGGTCGATGGCCTGCTCCATTTCGGAGCTCTGCATGGGCGGCGCCAGCCGCGGGGCGGGCCGCGCCTCCACCCGCGGGCCAGCGGTGGCCCGCGGGCGCTCCACGGCGAAGTGATAGGCGGCGGTGGCCACGATGCCGCCCACGAAGGCGGCGGTGAGCAGCAGCAGCCAGCGGAAGATGGCCCGCGTGATGGAAGCTCGCTTTCTCATCGTCCCCCTCCGTTGTAGGCCACGGCCTGGCGCACGGGGCCGAAGGCCGGCAGCATGTCGGGCGCCAGCATCCGCAGCAGCCGCACGGGCAGCGAGGAGGTGAAGGTGTACTCCGCCGCGGCCTCGCCAGGCACGTGGGCCGTGACCACGCCGAACCACCGGTCGCCGGCCAAAAAGACGAAGGTGGCGGTGCGGTCCTTGACCGTCTCGGTGATCACGCGCCCGGCGCGGTCCACGCGGCGGCGGCGGTTGTCGCCGGTGCCGGTCTTGCCGCCGATGGTGAGCGAGCCGCCCCCCAGGGCGCCCTGGGCCCAGCGGGCGGTGCCCTGCTGGACCACGCCCATCATCAACTCGCGCGCGGCGGCCGCGACCTCGGGCGGCAGAACCCGCCGGCCCTTGCCCGGCTTCATGTCCACGACCGTGTCGTAGGGCGTGCCGCTGGCGAAGCGCATGCGGGCCAGCCGGGCCATGGGCAGGCGCACGCCGCCGGCGCTGATGATGCCCGCCAGCTCGGCCAGCGCGCTGGGGCGATCACCGGAGGAGCCGAGGGACGTGCCGAGGGACGGGACCAGCGAGGGGAAGGGGTAGCCCAGGCGCTGCCAGCGGAGGTGCAGCTGGGCGAAAGCGTCGCGCTCGAGCATCTGGCGGATGCGGTTGTTCTGCGCCCTGGTGCGACCCGAGCGGCGCAGCCAGGCGTAGGCGGCCTGACGCTGGCCAGCGCTGCGGGCCTGCAGCTCGGACAGGGAGCGCCCGGGGGCTCGCTGCAGCTCGGCCACTGTCCAGAGCTCCAGCGGGTGCAGACCGGCGATATAGCCCCGGTCGTGCAGGTTGAATTTTCCGGGCGCGAACATGGCGTGCAGCCGCTTGACCTGCGCGGCCCCGGGGGGCAGCGTGGCGTGGGCGCGCAGGAAGGCGCCCAGCTCCACCGGCGTGGCGTCGGGACGCGCCGTGAGGAACGCCGACGACAGGGGCTGCTGCAGGGGCGGCACGCGCGCGGCCATGCGGGCCAGGGCGCGGTTGGCGTCGAGGCCGCGGTAGCGGGCGTGGAACCGGCTCAGGTAGATCCGGCCCTCCTGGTCGGCGAAGCGACGCAGGTAGGCGGCCCGGTCCTCGTGGCGCGGGTCGGACAGCACCGCCCGGGAGCGGCCGTCCCTGAAGGTCAGGTGGTGCACGATCTCGCGCATCATCCGGACGAAGGGCAGGTTCACCGAGCGGTGGAACGCCTGGCGCGAGGTGACCACCGTGCCGTCGTCGGCGGAGCGATAATTATGGAACCGGTGCACGCCGCCGCCGGTGTAGAACGCCTCGTTGGGCGAGGCTATCCAGCGGCGGGAGAGGGCCGCGTCCATCAGCTTGGTCAGGGGAGCGCCCGGGTTGGCCAGGGTCCACTTCGCCACCCAGTCACCGAGCGCGTCTTCACGGTCCAGCTCGAGCGCCGCCAGAGCGGCGGGGTCGAGACGCGAGAAGCGGCCGTGGGCCTCGGCCACCAGCTCCAGGTAGCTGACCATGGTGCGCAGCTTGGCGGTGGACCCGAGCTCCAGCTTCATGCCGTCGTTGAGCGAGAACGGGCCGGGCTCGGTGTCGGTGAGCACCCGCACCATGTTCGCGCCGGCGGTGCGCTCGTACAGGGCGAAGCTGTATTTGACCCTGGACGGGTCGCCGGTGGCCAGGGCGCCGCGGCCGTTGAGCTTGCGGGCCGCGATGATCTTGGGGTCAGCCAGCGAGGCCAGCGCGGCTGACACCGCGCGCTGGGCCTCGAGGTCCAGGGAGGTGTGGACCTTGAGGTCCAGGCGATCCAGGTCGTAGAGGCTGTCGAGGCCAAGCCGGCGCAGCAGCTCGTGTCGCACCGCCTCGGCTCCCTTGCGGTCCGGCGCGACCATGGCGACCCGCGCTGCGGTCTTGACGAAGGCCGGGGAGATCGGCATGGCGGCGTCGCGCAGCTGGTCCGAGATGATGCCGGCCTTCGCCAGCAAGCGCAGGTGCTTTCGCACCATCCTGTCCAGGTGCTCGCGCTGGCCGGCGGACAGCAGCGCGGGACGACGCAGGCCCACCAGCAGGGCGAGCACCCGGCGGTAGGCCAGCGCCTGGTCAGCCGTGACCACATGTGCCCCGGCTGTGCCCGGGGTCAGCGCCGCGAGGCGCTGGTTGACAGTGGCGAAGTCGGCGCCGAACCAGGCGCGCAGACCGTCCGCCAGGCCGTTGACCTCGCCCCAGCCAGGGGCGGCGCCCAGCGGGACGCTGTTGAGGTACTGCAGCAGGATGCGCTGGCGCGCGGCCATGGTCTCCGGGCCGTCGAGGTAGGCGCGCAGGCTGGCCGCGGCCATCTGCCGCAGCTTGTCCGTGGCGGAGCGGGTGCGGCCCCCGCGGGAGTGGCGAAACTTCTCCATCTGGGTGGCCAGGGTGCTGGCGCCCGGCACCTTCTGATCCGGCTTGACCGCCCGGATGCCAACCATGCCCGCCGCGTAGGCCAGGCGCTGCCACTCCAACGCCGGGTTGCGGTGCGGGACACGCTCGTCGAGCAGCTCGCGGTTTTCGATGTAGAGCAGGCTGGCGGCCACCAGGGTCGGGATCTGCTGGAAGTCGCCGTAGACGCGGGTGGCTGGCGAGGCGTCGAACATGGACTCGCCCGAGCGATCCAGCACCCGGAGGCCAGCGCGATCCTTCTCGTGGTAGACCGGCGAGACGCCGAGGCCGCTGGCCAGCTTCATCCAGGTGGACCAGCGCGCCTGGGCCCGGACCTCAGCGCCGCGGGTGGTGACCCGCTTTACGAGGCCAGGAATGATCGTGTAGCCGTGGCGGCGGTCATGGGGCCCTGCTTCCGGGAAGTCGATGCCCTCGTTGGGCCCTGGCTCGAGCTGGTGGGTCATGCCGCCGGCGAGCCATGAGAGCAGCCGGGCTTGCAGCCGGGACTCCTTGATCTCGCTGGCCAGCAGCGCGCCGGTGGCCCCGGCGATGACCATGGCCATGACGCCAGCGATCAAGGCCAGGCGCCGCCGAATACTTCTGCGTGGAGTTCGCGCCATGACCTTGCCTCCTTTGTCCCGAGCCTTTGGTCGTTTCGTCTGGGTCTCAGAGTTATTGACGTGAGCCGGGGCCTTTTCGTTTCACGCATTAATTATGAGCAACAATCACGCCATGATCCATTGGCTCCGGCCCCGCAAAATGCCAACCAACTCGGGGGAATTAAGAGGAAATACTCCGATCCTGCTGTAAACGCTGGCCTTCAATGGAGGGCCTGCCGTCACGGTTCACCAAAACGTCACACAGTGCGGCTTGACCGGCGGCCAGGGCAGCGGTTCGCGTGGCCCAAAATCCCTGACATCGCTGTCCCACCCGCATGAATTGTGTCGTCCGGACACCTCTCTGTCTCGGATCAAGACACCTCGGAGACAGGCGACGAGCCGCGAGAGACGAACCACCCAATCTGCAAGAGCTAACACTTCAATATTTAACGGCAAACAACCGTTCTTGATTTTGGCCCACCGTGTGCATTTCCTCGGCAGCGAATAACGAAACAAACGTAACCCGGATTAACAAAAAACAGTCGAGAGAAATCATGGATACCCGAATCAATTTCAACTTCGCGCTCCCCGAGTTTTTCAGCCTGCTGCCCGCCGGGAGCCTGCCCATGATAGGTCTCGTCCTGTTGCTCGGCCTTGGCATCGTCAAGGCGACCGGTTTTCTCGATGATGTTCGGGTGGGCAAATACGATAACCGGGCCACCGCTTCGCTTCTCGCCGAGGACCCCTTCCTGGTGCGACAGATCATCGAGCGCTCCGCCGCGAGCGACTCGCCCACCGTCCGGCTGCCCAGCCAGTACAATCTGGCTTCCAACTAAAACCCCCCCCCCACAAATGAGCCCGCAGCCACGCCCGGGAAGGGGTCTTCCTTTCTGCGCTCATCGTCTCTGTTCCTGACCCGCAACATCCAGAGCCCACCTGCCGAGAACCATCGCTGAACCGGAAAATATTCGGGGACGGCTGGGGGTGCGGTCGCTCGACATCAATGGTGACCTGCCCGTAGGTGAGCGGGGGTGGGCAGCTCACGCAGCCGGGCGCCCGCGCTGATTGTGGAATTGACGCGCGGGATGAGCAGTCCAGGTACCGCCACTGTTTTGGGGTGGGGCCCCCGCGTGGGTGTCCCGCTTCGGGTGGGGCCCCGGCAGGGGTGCGGGCGGAGAATTCGAACGCCGGAGCGCGCGAGAGGGGCCTCACACAGGGAACGGCCAGGCGACGACCGGACCACCCAGGCGACCGGACCACCCAGGCGACGGGACAGCCAGCGACGGAACGACGAAACGACGGAACGACGGAACAACGGAACGACGAAACCACGAAACGACGGAACGACGGAACGCTGGAGTGACGGGGACCAAAAAAAAACCCGGCCGCCTGCGGCACGAAGGCCTCGGGCGACCGGGCAGGAGCGCTGCTCGGTTTCTGCTCGGCGAGCTCTACATGGCCCGCACCTCCTTCCACACCTCCACCACCGGCAAGCTGTCCAGCAGGTTGTCGTTCAGGTGGCTGCTGACCAGCAAGATGGCCTTGGAGTCGCGCGTCTTGAGGTCGACATGGCTCAGCGCCATGTCCTGGCCGCCGCCCAGGGTGCTGATGCCCGTGGCGCGGATGCCGGCGTACTTGGTCAGCGACAGCAGCTGCTGCGTGCCGCCGCTCGAGGCCATGCGCACCACCCAGCTGTCCCCCACGCCGCAGTCCGCGGCGGGCGGGTCGTACAGCACGAAGAAGTACTCCAGCCGGAAGGTGTCCTCGCTGATCTCGTTGTTCATGAACACCGGGTTGGTCACCGGCGCGGCCCGAACGCTCGGCGCGGTGCAGCTGGCGGGCAGCGTCTGCGGGCAGCCCGGCTTCAGGCTGCACAGGTCGCTGACGTTGCAGGTCATGGTGGTGTCCGCCGGGTAGACCGCCCCGTTGGTCTCGGACCGCAGGTACAGGGTGGACTCCGTGCCCGCCTCCGGGCTCTCCTCGTTGGCCGCGCCAGAGGCGAAGGCCAGGGCCACGCGCTGGTTGCCCATGTGGTGCACCGCCGGGGAGAAGTAGAACGGCTCGCTCGTCCCGCCGTCGTAGAGGGTGGTGTGGTCGTTGTGCTTGCCCTTGGCGTACCGCACCACCCTGCCCACCAGGTCGGCCTGGTAGCTGGCGATGGCCCTGCGGCTGTTGTCCCGGTCGTTGGCCACCACGCTGTCGGCCAGCAGGCCGTAGTCCACCGCCGCGCCGCCGCCGCTGTGCAGCCGCGTCCCCACCGTGCCGTAGAGGTCGCTGTAGTAGCTGTAGTAGTTGCCCTTGTTGCCGCTGGCGCCGTAGCCACCGCCCAGGCTCATGCGCCCGGTCAGGTCGCCCGCCCCGTTGTCGGTGTAGAAGTAGGCCGGCGTGGACCAGGTCTCCCCCATCAGCGACGCGTTGGTGTGGTCGTTGGAGTGGGAGATCACACTCACCGGCGGGTCGTTGAGCGAGCAGCTCACCGCGTTGCAGGCCGACGGGTTTGTCACGTCCAGGGTGACCATGGCGTCGTCGCCCGGGCCCATGGTCAGCGTCAGGTGGGTGGACCAGGAGCCGGGGGCGCCCGCCGGCGGCACGTCCTCGACGCGCGGAGATGAGGCGAGCACCCAGCGGAACTTCTGGGGCACCGGGTCCTGGCCGCCGCGCAGCCACAGCTGATGAATCTGCGGCCACAGGTTGGGCGGCACGTAGCCGAACGCCTCGGAGCCGTCCTTGGCGCGGAAGGCGTGCAGCACGCCCTCGTTGGAGGTGATGTAGACCAGCCGCTCGCGGGCGGCGTAGGTCCCCTCGAACTCGCGGTGTCCCTCCACCCCCACGTACTTGGGCGGCGCGCCCACCACCGACGGCACCGACCGCAGGATCGGGCCCAGCTTCCAGGCGCGGCCCTTGCCCGCCAGCCACTCCACCACCGCGGTGACCTCGGCGTCCGAGGGCAGCGTGCCGGCCTGGGCCCACACCGCCTTGACCTCGGCCAGGTTCACCACGCCGCTGCTCTCCATCAGCTTCACGGGCAGGCCGCTGTTGTCCGCGGGGAAGCCGGTGTACAGCACGCGCGACTTGTAGTCGCGAGCCGCCAGCAGGGTGCCGGCCTCCCACTTCTCGATGGCCGGATTGGTGGTGTAATCGAGGGCCTTGAGCTTGCCCTTCCAGCCCGGGTAGCTGGCGGTGGGCAGCAGCACCAGGTTGCCGGCGATGTAGCTGTTCTG
>CAZEFW010000150.1:0-24871 GCA_964511535.1 uncultured Myxococcales bacterium
AAAGGAGCGTAGCAGCGCTACGCGACTGACGAACGGCGCCGGCAGGGGCCGCGAGGACAAGCGAGGTGAGGGTCGGTCGAGGGGAGGAGCCCCCGGGACTAGATGGGCGCGAACAGCTTCTCGCGGTTGGCAGCCTTGCCCAGGTCCTGCTGCAGGGTCTTTTCCGACCGGCTGAGCAGGGAGCAGATGGCGGACAGGGTCAGGTAGCCGCGCTTGTATTCGAGGAACTGCAAGCGGCCCTTCTTGCCCGAGGCCACGGACTGCCAGTTCTGGTCCGGGATGATCGGGATGACGATGTCGGTGACCTTTTCCTTGCTGGTGGAAGGCTTGCCGATGCGGGGCGACCAGGAGCCGCTGAAGTTGGAGCGCACGTAGAAGCCGCCGATGTCGGACTTGGGGCACTCGCCCTTGACTTCCTTGGTGCAGACGATGTTGCCCACCTCCACCAGGGAGCCGAGGAAGTACTTGCCCTCGTCGGAGGCGAACACGATGCCGTATTTCTTGCTGCCCTGCTTGCCCTGGGTGTCGGAGTAGGTCTTGATCAGATCCTTGTTGCGCTCCGTCTTCTGGATGAACGTCTCCAGCTCCTGGTAGAGCCGCAGGGTGTTGTTGTAGTAGTGGAACAGCCGGTTGATGGCGATATCCTCCATCATGGCGTAGTTGGTGCGGAACAGCTGGTCCTGGCGCTTCTTCGCCTTCTCGGGCGAGGCGTGCGGCGAGGCGCGCAGGATGTCCTTCAGCTCCTCCATGAGCTTCTCATCGTAGAGGATCTTGCCCTTGCCGCGGGTGCGAGAATCGCTGAGCGTGCCGATGAGCTTCTTGTTGGTGACGACGATCTTCTCGGTCTCTTTCTTGATCCTCGCGGCGTCCTCGATGGTGCGGTTGAAGAGCATGCGAGCGCCATAGATCCGGCCGCAGGCCCACCCGACGCAGAGCGGGATCAAGGCGGTGATCACCAGCACGATGATCATCTTGATCGGGCTCTTCTTCTCCTCGGGGATGTCCACCAGCGGGCCAGCGTCAGTGATCACCTGGGGCGCGGCCTGCACCACCGGCGCGGAGGCGGCGAACGGGTCGCGGGAGGTGTCAGGCGGCGGCGCCGCGGGAGCCGCGGGCTGGGCCGGCGCAACGCCAGGAGGCGCCACGACGCCGGGAGGTGCCACGACGCCGGGAGGTGCCGGCGCGGCGGCCGGCGGCTGGGCGGCGGTCCCGGCAGGCGGCACCGGGGCGCCGGGCGCGGGACCCGGCGCGGGGGCAGCACCTGGCGGTGGCGGCGCGTCTGCAGCAGCGGCGGGCTTGGCAATGCCGAGCTTCGCCTTGAGATCAGACAGGTCACGTCCTGCTTTTTTCGATTTCTGGTCCAACTCTTCCTCCCTGGAATGTCGTGGCGGCCGCACGTGACACTGCGGCCGCACCGAAAGGCTCTGGGCAGTCTATGGTTGCGTAAGTACGGTGTCAAGAAGGCAGGGCGCTGGCGCTCCACCAGTACCAAATACGCGCCGAACGACGGTTTTTCCCCTCTCCGGGAGGATCTATCCCTCGGGCGCGGTCAGCCGCTCCAGGGCTTCCCTCGCGGCGCGTCGTTCGGCAGCCTTCTTGGTGTTCCCCTCGGCGCGCCCGATCTCCTCTCCCTCCAGCAGCGCGGCCACCAGGAAGGACCGCTGGTGCGCGGGCCCACGCTCCTCCAGCACGACGTAGGAGGGGGCCCCCTGCCCCCTGGCCTGGGTATACTGCTGTAGCGCGCCCTTGTGGTTGCCGTCCTGGTCCTGGGCCGCTGCCTCATCCAGGGTCGGCCCGAGCAAGCGCTCCACCATGGCCTCGGCCACCTCGTAGCCGCCGTCCTGGAACACCGCCCCCACCACCGCTTCGAAGGTGTCGGCCAGCAACGAGGCCTTCTGCTGCCCGCCGGTCTGGCGCTCCCCTCGTCCGAGCAGCATGTAGCGACCCAGCTGGATCTGTCCGGCACAATCGGCCAGCCCCGTGGTGCTCACGGCCAGAGAACGCAGCCGCGTCAGCTCGCCCTCGCGCACGTGGGGCAGGCGATCCATGAGCAGGCGCCCGACGCACAGATCCAGCACGGCGTCGCCCAGGAACTCCAGCCGTTCGTTGTGCTCCTTGCCACGTTGCTCGTTGGCGAATGAGCGGTGGCACAGGGCCAACTCGAGCCGGCCCTGGTCCTGGAATTTGTACCCCAGCGCGTCCATCAGGTTGTTCAGGTCGTCATCCCACATGTCGGTCAACGCGCCCCCGGATTCCTGCCCCGGTCCATGTTAAATTGATGGCGGTCTGAACGGGGTCCATCATCATCGCCACGGAGAGAGGGTGAGCCAGATCACCACGCTAGGTAAATATCACATCCTCGAGCGGCTGGCAGCCGACTGGATGTCCGAGATTTACCGCGTCAAGACCATCGGCATCGCCGGCTTCGAAAAGGTGCAGGCGCTCAAGAAGATCCTCGCCGAGCACTCGAGCGATCCCGTCTTCTTCCGAACATTCATCGAGCAGGCCAAGGAGGCGTTCTCCCTCAACCACCGGAATATCGTCCAGGTGTTCGAGTTCGGCAAGACCGGCGAGGACCTCTTCCTGGCCATGGAGCATATCCCGGGCCTGAACCTCGGGGGGATGATCCGCCTCGCCAGGGCCAGCGGGCGCGGGGTGCCGGTGGGACTCACCTGCTACATCATGGGCGAGGTCGCCGCGGGGCTCGAGTATGCCCACCGAAAGACCGACCACCACGGCCGCGAGCTGGGGGTGGTGCACTGCCTGGTGACGCCGGACAACATCGCCTGCTCCTTCGAGGGGTCGGTGAAGATCCTCGACTTCGGCCTCTCGCGCACGGCCTGGCTCATGGCGCCCCGGGGAGACATCTTCCCGGGCGAGGCGCGCTACCTCTCGCCCGAGCAGGTACGGGGCGAGGACCTCGACGCGCGCTCGGACCTGTTCAGCTTCGGCGTCATCCTGTGGGAGCTGCTGGCCGGCGCGCCGCTGTTCAACGAGGAGAGCCGGTCGGCCCTGTTTCGACGCATGCTCCAGGACGCCATCCCGTCGCCGCGGACCATCAACCCAGACATCCCGGCCGAGCTCGAGGAGCTGACCCTGTCCTGCCTGGCGCGGGAGCCGTACCACCGCACCAACAACGCCTCGGTGCTCCAGGCGCAGCTGCACCGGATCCAGCGGCAGCTCGGCGCGGTCATCGGATCCCGCGCCCTGTCCACCTTCCTGGAGGACCTGTTCCCGGTCCACAGCGATCACCACGACGCGCGCCAGTCAGAGTCAGGCGGGACCGACTCGGGGCCTGCCCTCGCCCCGGGAGGCGCTGCCATGAGCCCTCCCCCGGGGCTGGCAGAGGACAGCTTCGACGATCTGTTCCTCGACCGGCCGGGGACGCTCTTCCCCGACGAGACCCCGGCCAGCGGAGCGGTCGCCTCCGTGGAGCCCGCGCCGGAGCAGCCAGCAGCGCCACAGTACCTGCAGACCCCCAGCCCCGCGCCGGCGCCGATCCCGAAGCCGGAGACTGTGGGGGTGCTGCGCACCGGCCGCCCCGAGGACGAGGACCTCTCCGCGGTGCACGCCGAGCCGCCCGAGACGCTGGAGGCGTCCACGCTGGACCTGATCGAGGCGCCCCAGCTCTACACCGATGACGGCACCACCGGCGCGCTAACCGGCACCCTGGACAGCGATGAGATATCCATCGTCGACCTCGGAGACGCCGAGCTGGAGGATGACCACTCTCGCTCCGAGCCCACCGCGGCCGCGTCGGCGCCCCTGCCCGACCCGGAGGGCTCCGGCCCCTGGGATCCCGTGGACCTGGACGAGCCCACCGCCGATCTGCTGGACCAGTGGGGCGCGCCGGACATGGACATCACCGCGCCGCCGGCGGAGGACCCTGGCCCACCGTCGCCTCTGGCCCACGCCGAGACCGGCACCAACGAGCTGGAGAATGTCACCCCGCTGAATCCGGGACACGCCGACGGGCTGGACATCGCCAGCGCTGACATCACCATGCCCATGCGGGAGCTCACCCCGCAGCCAGGCGCGCCGGAAGCGCAGGCTCAGGCGCTGCAAGACCGGCCCACGGAGCCGCCGGAGCTCTCCGAGGTCCCCACCGCGCCGCGGCAGGGCGACCGCGCGCATGGCGACGACGGCCTGCCTCAAAAGAAGCGGTTCATCGCTGTCTCGCTGCTGCTGGAGGGCCCCCCCGCCGCGGCTGCCGAGGCGGCCGCCCTTATCGCGGACATGGCCTACAAGGTCGACGGGCTGATTCACGAGCAGGATCCTGGCGCCGGCAGGATCCTGGTGCTGTTCGGGCTGCCCACCGCCGACGAGCTGGACATCGTCTCGGCGGCGCGGTTCGCGTTGGACTGCAAGGAGGCTGTGGATAGCCTCGCCGCCTCGCCCCGGGCGACCCAGCTGGACGCCACCCTGCTCACGGTGCGCATCGGCGTCAAGGCCGGCACGGCGCGGAGCGCCAGGAGAGACGCCGGCTGGTCCCAGGGGTTTCAGCTGCTCGGCAACATCCAGCGCGCGGTGGGCGACCTGCCCCGCCGCGGCGGCCCGGGTCAGATCCTGCTGGCCGGCCTGGCCGCCCGCCTGGCGCGGCCGCACTATGCCCTGCGCACGCTGACCACCGCCTCGGGCCCCACCGGCGCCCCCCCCACGCACCTGCTGCTCGGCCCGCACCCCTCCGAGGGGCAACGCCAGTCTCGCCCGGGCAGCCTGATGGTGGGGCGCGAGGTGGAGATCCAGGCCATCAAGTCGACCTGGCGCGAGAGCATGGTGCAGAGTCAGCAGTGCGCGGCGCTGGTCATCGGCGAGGCGGGCATCGGCAAGACCCGGCTGGTGGATCACTTCCTCGGCTTCTTCGCCCAGGACGTGCTGCTGCTGGCGGCGCGGGCCACACCCCATCGTCGGCTGACCCCCAACGCGGTGCTGGTGGATCTGCTGCACGCGGCCACCGGCATGGGGCGCCCCCGGGGCGGCTCGCTGCATAGCCGGCTGACCACCTCTCTGCACCACCTGCTGGGAGATCCGGATGACGACCACGCGGCCGAGGCCCTGCTCTCCCTGGTGCGCCCCTCCGGCGAACGAATGCAGCAGGGCGCCCCCTCCCAGGAGGGCACGGTCAACCCATTGCGGCTCCAGCGCGCCCTGCGCAAGCTGCTCAACCGGCTGGCCTGGGACAGGCCGGTGGTGGTCATCATCGAGGATCTGCACTGGGCCGACACCAGCAGCCTGGAGGCCCTGACCGGGCTGGTGGAGCGCCCGGACGAGGCGACCGGTCCGTGCTTCTTCCTGCTCACAAGCCGCCCCGAAGAGAGCCCTGTGATGCAGGCCCTGATCAGCGCGGATGGCGTCAACCCGGTGCTGCTGGACGAGCTGGACGAGCAGGACCGGCGCCGCCTCATCGCCGAGGCGCTCGGCGAGGAGAGGGCCAGCGACGCCCTCGTGGAGGAGGTGGCGTACCGCGCTGGCGGCAACCCGTTCTACATCCGCGAGCTGACCCGCGCCCTGGCGGAGCTGGAGGCCGACGAGCTGGCCGAGGTCCCGGCCACGGTTCAGCGGGTGGTGGCGGGCCGCGTGGATCGCCTGCCGGTGCAGGTCAAGAACGTGCTGCAGCACGCCGCGGTGATCGGCGCCACCTTCCGCGAGCCGATCCTGGCGCGGCTGCTGGGCCGGAACCCGGCCCGCGCCCTGGCGACCCTGCGCAACCTCGGGCTCATCGTGCCGGGCATGCTCACGGTGATGCGGCACAAGTCGAGCACAGGCGACGGCGAACAGTACGAGCGGGAATGGGCCTTCCGCAACATCCTGCTGCGGGAGGTGGTCTACGAGGACATCGGCCTGGCTACCCGGCGCCGGCTGCACCTGAAGGTGGGGCAGATCATGGCCCGGCGGGTGGGCGAGGGATCGAGCGACCGGTTCGCGGACGTGGCCCTGCACCTGGAGCAGGGGGGCGAGCGGGCCGTGGCGGGAGGGTTCTACCAGCGCGCCGCCGACGAGGCCTCTGCCGCCTACCCGAGCCCCGAGGCGCTGCGGCTGTACGACGCCGCCCTGCAGCTGGCCGGGGATGACCAGGAGCAGCGACACGCCGCCCTGTCCGGCAGGGAGCGGATCCACCGGCAGCTCGGCTGGTCTCACCGGCAGGCCGAGGATCTGGAGGCGCTCGGGGACCTCGCAGGAGATGACCCGGCCCGGATCTCTGACCTGCGCAACCGCGAGGCGAACTACCTGCTGCGCCGGGGGGAGGCCCTGCGGGCGCTCTCCGCCGCGGAGCAGGCGGAGCGCGCCGCTGCTCAGTGCGGCGATGACCTGGCCCGGGGCGAGGCGCTGCGCCTCAAGGGCGACGCGTACCAGCGGCTCAACGACCACCGACGGGCCGTGTCTGCCGCCGAGGGAGCGCTGGAGCTATTCAGGGGACAGCGGTCGGTCCATGACCAGGTCCGCGCCCTGACCTCGCTGGGCTGCATCAGCCTGGATCGAGCGCGCTACGAGGAGGCGAGCGGCCACTTCGAGGCGGCGCTCGATCTGCTCAAGAGCGCCGAGGATCGCTGGCGAGAGCGGATCCTGCGCTACTTCACGGCGGTTATTCACTACTGCCGCGGCTACCTGCCCCAGGCCCTGGGCGAGGCGCTCTACTCGCTCAAGCTGTGCGAGCAGTACGGCGATCGCGCCCGGGAAGGGGACAACTCCACCGTGGTGGGCATCATCTACCTCGAGCTGGGGCAGCTGGAGCATGCCCGGGCCTACCTGGAGGCTGCCCTGACCATCCACCGGGAGACCCGCTCTCGCTGGAGCGAGGCCGATACCCTGGTGTACCTCGGCCTGCTGGAGGCCACCTGCGGCGAGTACGAGCGCGCCCTGGAGGTGCTGAGCGGCACCCGGGAGATCGCCGAGGAGATCTCGGCCCGCTCCATCACCATCGGCGCGCGAAACGCCGTGGCGTGGGTCCTGTGCGAGCGCGGCGAGGCCGAGGACCCGGCCGACGCGGCCGAGGAGGCGCTGGCCGCGGCCGAGGAGGCGCGCCTGCTCGGCATCATCGTGGGCGAGATCCCGGGGCTCAGTCGGGCGGCGCGGGCCTACGCGGCGCGAGGGCGCATGGACGAGGCGCTCTCCCTGTCCCGCCGGGCGGTGGAGCTCCTGGGTGACCAGGGGTTCATCGAGACCCCCGAGGAGGAGGTGTTCTTCGGCCACTTCCGCATCCTCGCCGCCATGGGGGACCCCGGCGCGGACCGGTGGCTGGCCCGGGCGCGTCAGGCGCTGGAGCTGAAGCTGGGCCGGCTGGAGGACGGCGAGTGGCGCCAGGCGTTCTCCACCCGGGTGCCGCTGAACCGGGCCATCCTGGAGCGCTGAGCCCCAAAGGGGGGTTCGCTCAATCTTCACAGACCCTTTTGCGATCCCGTGCGTTGGGTACCTCTCATGACCCACCGTCCCGGGAGCAGAACATGAACAGAACCAAAGCCATCCTGGTCTTCGCCGCGCTGTTGGCCCTGAGCGCGGTGATCATCGCTCGCGGCGGCAAGACCGCCACCATCCCCGTCCCCAAGCCGGCGCCCACGCCTGGACCCGTGGCTGTTCAGAAAGGCCCGATCAAGCTCGGTTCATCCCTCTCGGGCACCCACCTGCTCCAGGGAGGCAACGGAGAGGTCTACCTGGACATCTCCCTGAACGTTGGGAAAGCACGGGGTCAGGACCGGGCGCCGGTGAGCATCGCGCTGGTGATCGACCGGTCTGGATCCATGGCTGGCGAGAAGCTGCAGCACGCGCGCGCCGCCGCTCGCAGGCTGGTGGCCAGCCTGAGCGACGGGGATCGTCTGGCGCTCATCAGCTACGGCTCCGATGTGACCACCGAGGTGGCCTCCACGTTGATCTCCAGCCACAGCCGGCGGCTGCTTCTGCACGCAATCGACGACATCGCCGACCGGGGCGGCACCTACCTGTCGGGCGGCTTCGAGGCTGGACGGGACGAGCTGTTGCGGGCCGCGTCCGCCAGCCCCGAGCACCTGAGCCGCATCATCCTGATCAGCGATGGCCAGGCCAACGAGGGGATCACCTCCACCTCGAAGCTGGCCGACATGTCGCGCAAGGCCCTCTCTCGCGGCGTGCACCTGACCACCATGGGGGTGGGCCTCGATTTCAACGAGAACCTGATGACGGCCATGGCCGAGCATGGTGGAGGTCACTACTATTTCATCAAGAACTCCGATGCCCTGGCTGGCATTTTCGAGAAAGAGCTCAAAACTTTGAAGCAGGCCGTGGCGCGCCGCGCTCGGCTCACCGTGCAGCTCGAACCGGGGGTTCAGCTGGTTCAACTGTTCGGCTACTCCCATCGCCAGAGCGGGCGTCAGGTGCATGTGGACCTGCCGGACATGTACGGGGGTCAGCAGCGCATGGTTATGCTCAAGCTCAGGGCGCCCACGGACAGCGCCGGTGAGCGGCAGCTGGCCCAGGTGCAGGTGTCGTACTCCGACGTGGTCACCGGCGACAGCCTGAGCCTGACCACCACCACCAGCGCCACCGTCACGGCCGACGCGAGGCTGGTGAAGTCCAGCCGGGATCGGACGGTGCTCGCCCGCGCCGAGCAGGCGAAAATCTCGGCCAACCTGACCAGGGCCATGGAGTCGTACGCCAGCGGAGACGTGGCAGGCGCCAGCAGCAGCCTTCGCAACCAGATCGCCGTGACCACCGAGGCCAACGAGGAGCTGCGCTCCGCCACCCTGGACCGGATCCTGGGCAAGCTCAAGCGGCAGCTCAAGACCGCCCGCGAGGCGGCCCCAAGCTCTGCGGAGGGCAGAGCGCTGACCAAGGGCGGGAAGTATGAGGCGTATCAGATGGCGAAGTGACCGCGCCGCTGCGCGGCGCGAATGCCAGAATGCCAGAATGCCAGAACGCCGGAACGCCGGAACGCCTGTTTGCCGGGGGTGCGGTCGCACCCCCCGGCTCTAGCCAGGCAGAGCCTGGCGAACAACATGGCGTGGCGAAGCCACGCATCAGGGGACGGCGGGCCGCTGGCCCGCTGGGCCCTGATATCCAGAATGCCAGAATTGGATTCCTGTTCTAAACTGCAGAATGAGATTGTTGTTCTGAAGTAATCCCCTACCCTTCCGCTTCTCCTCCGTCTATTCTTGCAGCATGGATCCCAGGTTTCGTGACCTGATCGAGCGGCTGGCTTCGCCGGTTCAGGCGCAGCGTGACCGGGCCCGGGCGGCGCTTTGTGCTGCAGGGTCGGTGGCCGTGCCTTCGTTGCTGGAGGCGCTCTCGCACCCGGAGCGCGACACGCGGGCTGGCGCCTGCCTCGCGCTGGCCACGCTCAAGGATCGCCGCGGCTGCGCGCCGCTGGTGGAGCTGTCCAGGGAGGACCCCGACCTCTCGGTGTGCCAGCTGGCCCTGCGGGCCCTGGCCGAGATGTGCGGGCCGGGAGTGGATCCCGAGGTCCGGGCCTGCCTCATGGAGCACCTGAGCCATCCGGACATGTTCTCACGGGCGCTGGCCTGCCAGGGGCTTGGCAAGCTGGGCGCCGACGACAACCTGGCCCGGCGCGCGCTCAAGGAGAGCCTGGATGATCCGGAGGCCTGGGTCCGCAGCGCCGCCGCCGAGGCGCTGGCCGGCGGATCATCGTCTGCGGACACGGCCGCGCCGGCGGAGGAGCCGGACCGGGCCGGGGATGCCCTGGTGCTGCATGACCCGGCCGCGCCGCTGCTGCGGGACCTTCAGAGCCTGGACGCCAACGTACAGCGTCGAGCCCAGACAGGCCTGTTCCAGCTCGGGCCCGCCGTGATCCCGAAGCTGACCCCGCTGATGCTCTCGGGCCCCGCCGAGGCGCGACGGGCAGCAGTGGAGGTGCTCGCTCTGCTGGGCAACTCGGAGGCCCTGGAGCCGCTGGGCCGCCTGCTTCAGGAGCAGGAGCTGCCTGGCGCCCTGCGGCCGGCGACCCTGCACGCCGTGGCCCGGGTGCTCGGCAAGGAGCCCGAAGCGGCCAGCGCGGAGCTTCTCGACCTCCTGCGGCAGGATCTTTGCGCCGAGGACAGCTATGTCCGGGCGGGGGCCGTGGCCGCCATGGTCAGCGCCGGTCCGGAGCCGCGCGGGCACGCGCTGAGCTGGCTGCTCGAGGAGGAAGACGACCCCTGGGTGCTGCTCTCCGGCTGCCGGGCCATCTCCCGGGCGGTGACCCTCAAGCCGCTGGAAGAGGATCTGCCGCGGGCCATGATCGACCTGCTGGGCAGGGCCACCGACGTGGAGACGCAGGTCTGCTTGCTGGAGGCCCTGGCGCGCTTCGCCGGAGATCCCGCGCCGGAGAATCAGGCCATGGTGGGACCGGTGAGCTACTTCCTGGACAGCGAGGCGCCCGACGTGCATCGCGCGGCGGCCAGGCTGCTGGCGCAGTCGGCGCCGACGGTGGATCGTCAGACTCTGGCGCGCCTGGTGCAGATGCTCGGCAGCGACCCCGACGGCCAGGGCCAGATGGTCCGGGCCCTGGCGCGGCTCACGCCGCCGGGCGATGCGCTGCCTGTACCCGCCCTGGCGACGCTGATGTACCGTGCCGACCGTCAGACAGCGCAAGAGGTGACCCGCGCCCTGAGCGCCATCGGCGGGTTGGAGGCGATCCAGGCGCTGGTGGAGGCCGCCAACAGCCGCCGCGGGCCAGTGGTGGCCAGCGCAGCCCAGGCCCTGGCCGGGATGGATCCGCGCGGTGACGTGGTGGCGATCCGCGGCGCCGACGGGACCTGGCGCGCAGAGGAGCGGCACTGGTGCCAGTGTGGCGGCCAGCTGCGCTGGATCGAACGGGATAGCCGCGAGCAGCTCAGGTGTCCCCAGTGCGATGCCGAGTATGTCCAGGCAAGCGCCGGCAAGCTGTTCCCCGCGGCCGAGGCACCGTTCGGCTGCTGCCTCTGCCCGGGCTGCCGCCGCAAGCGGCCGCTGATCCGCGAGGGGCTGAGCCAGGTGCTGGTGTGTCCGGACAGCGGCCTGGTGCATGTGCGCCCCTTCGACCACCCCCGTCAGCTGAGGCTGCTCTCGGCCCTGCCCCTCGGCGCGTGCACCTGCTGCCAGGAGCCCCAGCCGCTGATCCGCGTGGACAGCAAGGCTGTGTGCTACCGCACCCGGGAGCGGTACCGGCGGTCCGGGGACGGCTACGTACGGTCCGAGGGTGAGACCAGCGCTCGCGACGACGTGGACGCCATCAACCGGGCATTGCTGATGGGCACCCTGGGTCTGGCCGAGTCGGGCATCGCGAGGGGAAGCGGCGGAGACGACGAAGAGGGCTGATCTCCGCTCAAACGGGCCAAAACCCCCCTTTCTTGCCCACCAGCATCCAGCGTGTATCCTCGATGTCGCGGCGGGCGTTTTCCAAAAAATAGGCAGATCGCCCGGTCTGCGGGGTTGATTAAATCAAGTAAATTTTGTAAAGTACCTAACAGGAACCATACGGGGAGATAACCATGACCACGTTCAATTCCCAACGCAGATCCCTGTTCCCCAACCACCTCCAACTCGCGGGCCTGTTCGGTTTCTTTGCAATTCTGGCCTCTTGTGGAGATGAGGCCTTCATTGAGGAGGGCCCGCCAGCAATCTCGGCGCTGCTCGGAAATTGCACCGTCACCCTGGCGGGCAATCCCACCCCGGGCAATGTGAACCAGGGATCTTCTGTGGCATTCACAGCGTCAGGGAGCTGCAACTCGGGCACCCCCGAGTATACCTACACCAAGCAAGATCCCACCGGCACGTGGGCCACGGTCAGCGGCTGGTCCGCCAGCCCGACCTGGAACTGGAATACCACCGGCGAGACCCTTGGCACCCACAAGGTGCTGGTCAAGATCCGCGCCCAGGGCAGCAGCGATCCCTACGAGGGCTTCTCCACTCGGCTCACCTATGTGGTCACCAGCGCGCTGGGCACCTGCTCTTCAGCCACGCTGGGCGCCTCCCCCACCAGCCCTCAGGCCGCCGGCACCAGCGTGACCTTCACCGGCTCGGCCACCTGCCCCGACGGGGCCACCGTGGAGTATCGATTCGCCAGGAAGGCCCCCGACGGGTCCTTCCGTGAATTCCAAAAATACGGCGCTTCTACCTCGGCGGTGTGGGACACCACCGGCGAACAGACCGGCTGGCACCGGTTCTACTTCTACGCGCGGGTGCAGGGCAGCCCCCTGTCCTACGAGGCTTACGACGGCCCCCTGTGGTACGAAGTCACCAGCGGTCAGGGTTATTGCAACAACGCGAGCCTCGCAGTGTCGCCTGCATCGCCCCAGCCCGTGGGGGCCACCATCGAGCTGACGGCCACCTCAAGCTGCGGCATGGCCGAGTATCGTTTCCTCGGCTACCGCCCGGATGGCTTCCTGGTTGAGCTTCGCGGGTGGGGCACCTCGGACACCTTCATCGGGGACACATCGGGGCTGGCTTCCGGCACCTGGAACCTGTTCGTCTACAGCCGTCGAATCGGCAGCACCAGCCAGGCCGAGGGCATCTCCAGCCAGGTGGCCTACGAGCTGACGGCGCCCACGGCGCCCATCCGCGTCAACCAGACCGCCGTCGGAGATCACGGCAACAAGCCGTCCGAGACGGGCCCGGGGCAGTCAGCCATCTCCAGCAACGGGCGCTTCGTCACCTGGACCAGCAAGGCCACCAACCTGGTCGCGGGAGACACCAACAACCAGACCGACGTGTTCTACACCGACACGATCACCGGCGCGGTCACCCGGGTGAGCACCACCAGCGCCGGCGCGCAGCTCAGCGCCGCGTCCCGCTCCGCCGCCATCTCCGACGACGGGCGCTACATCACCTTCGCCACTGCGGGGCCGGTGCTCGCCACCGACGCCAACGGTACCTGGGACATCTACGCCTACAAGCGCACCTCGGGGACCTTCATCCTGGTCAGCTCAGCCACCGGCGGCGGCGCGGGCAACGGCGCCAGCGACCAGCCGAACATCTCGGCCAACGGGCGGTTCGTGGTGTTCCAGAGCGCGGCCTCGAACCTGGTGAGCGGCTTCACCAGCGGCGGGCTGACCCATGTGTACCGGTACGACCTGAACAGCGGGCAGCTGGCGGTGGTGAGCACAACGTCCGCGGGAGCTGCCGGCGACGGCGACAGCACCGTGGCGGACGTCTCCGAGGCCGGGCGGTACATCGTCTTCACCAGCGCAGCCACGAACCTGGTGGGCTCGGACACCAACGGCGTCGACGACTACTTCCTCAAGGACATGCAGACCGGCGCCGTGACTCGCATCAACCTCAACGACTCCGCCGCCCAGGTGGACTGCACCGAGTCCGGCGCGCTGCCCGGTCGGCCGGTCATCTCGGACGACGCCAGCACCGTGGCATACGCCTGCGCTGGCACCATCCTGGCCGCGTCCCCCTCCACCATGAGCCAGGTGTACCGCTACACCGTATCCGGCGGCACCAGCCTGCTGGTGAGCGCCTCCCCCGCAGGCGCTGTGGGCAACAACCACTCCCGCGACCCGGCCATCTCCGGCGACGGCGGCAGCATCGCCTTCCGCACCCTCGCCCGGAACCTGGACGTGGGCGACCCGGCGCTGAACATCGACGACGTGTTCGTCTATCGGGGCGCCAGCCTGCCGCTCAAGCGCGTGAGCTACACCCAGACAGGCGCCCACCCGGACGCCTGGAGCGCCGCCCCCAGCCTCTCCCGCCTCGGGGACTACGTGGTATTCACCTCCCGCGCCACCGACCTGATCACCGGCGACACCAACCACAAGGCGGACATCTTCCGGCTGCAGATGCCTTCCTCGCCCTGACCCGCTGAATCAGTACACGCTGAAGATGTGAACGCTGCCGGCGGTGGGGTCCAGCTGCGCCGACGCGCCGCCGTTGATGGTCACCGCCTTGAGGGTGGCGCTGGATGAGCTCCCGCCCGACGCGTGGATCAGGCTCAGCCCGTCGCTGGTGAACCGCACCCTCGGCGCCACGAAGCGCGGCGTGGTGCCGAGCTGGCGCTCCTTGCGCGGGTTGGCCACGTCCATCACCCAGAGCAGCCGGTTGTAGTAGCCGCCCCCCGCGGCCCACGCCAGCCGGTTGCACCCCTTGTCCAGCACCAGGCTGTAGGCGAACCAGTAGGCGCCCGTGCCCTTTGTCATGTCCGTGACGCGCGCCGCGGTCTGGCCCTTGTTCTGGTCGAAGGCGAACACCTCCTGGCTGTAGGTGCCCGGCTTCTGTTCGATGGCCCAGTAAACCATGCCGCTGGTGGGGCACACCGTGATGCTGTCCATGCTGGTGGCCGCCCTGCCCCCCTTGGAGATATAGGAGTGCTTGTAGCTGGTCAGGTCCACGGCCATGATCTCGGAGGTGGCGAACGGCGTGGCGTAGTAGTTGTAGCCGACCCAGTAGAACCACTTGCCGTTGGGCGAGCGCCAGGCCCCCTGCGGGGAGAAGTTGCCGTAGCCCACGTACGGCTTGCTCATGCCGCCGGTGGCCGACAGGTTGCTCAGGGCCTTGGTCTTCAGGTCGTAGCGGTACAGGTCGAGGTTGTAGTAGGTCTGCCCGGCCATGAAGAGCAGGTTCTGCTCGTCGGTCAGGTGCAGGTTGTAGATGGAGGTGACCGAGTCGTTGAAGTTGGCCGAGCTGGTGAGGTGCACCGGCTTGGAGCCCTGGACCGTGCTGGTGACGAACAGCTCCGGGTAGCCGTCGATCCACTTGACGTACGCCGCGGCGCTCCCCTTGGGCGAGACCGCCAGCCGCCCCCCCATGCCTCCGAAGGAGCTGCCCCGGGCCACGATGTAGCTCGGCGAAGCCGTGACGTTGTGGGCCTTGCCCGTGGCGGTGTCCATAACGTACAGGTCGGTCACAGTCGTGAGCGCCCCGGCGGTCAACACCATGAGCTTGCCGTCCGCGCTGACCACCACCTCCGCCCCCACGGCCACCGGCGCCTTGCCGGCGCTCTTGGGCAGCGCCACCGGGGTCAGGAGCGACTTGCCATCCTGGGGCGCTCGCAGCAGCGTGGCCGCCCCTGCCTTGTCCTTGCCCACGCAGTACAGGAACCCCCCGGCGAAGGTGAGGCTCGCCGACTCGTAGCTGGCGTAGGTCGTCTTGGTGGCCGTGACCTCCACGGTGGACTTGCCGCCAGGGAAGCTGGCCCCGTCGGTGCGAAACAGGTGGACGCGATCCTTGCCCTGGACCACCGCCCCGAGCTTGCCGTCCGGGCTCATGCCGATCCGGGTCGAGAGGGTGTCCGCGTAGAGCCCGGGCACCTCGAGCAGCACCTTTGGCGCGCCCGCGGGCTTCACCAGCATCAGCCCGGAGGCGTTGGCGAGCTTGCGATGGTAGTAGTGCAGCGTGCCAGCGGCGCCGGGCAGGCGCAGCCCCGTGAAACCGGAGAGCGCCTCGTTGGAGCGGTGGGTCCGCCCGGGTGTCATGGGCAGGTACTGCTCCATGGCCGCGGGGGAGATGGTCTCGAAGTCGAGCAGCCCGGTCCAGCCGGCCACGGCGCCCGGCTTGCCGGCGCCGCCCGAGGAGACCTGGCGCAGGGCGAAGGCGTTGGGCGTGGTGGTGGCGGCGTACAGCACGGTGCCAGGAGAGAGGGTCATGTCCCAGCCGAGAAGGTCGGGGGGGGACGAGTCGGGCCCGACGTCAGGGGGCGACCGGTCGGGGATTGCATCCGATGCAGAGGTCTCGCTGCCCCGATCCGCGGGGGTAGCGTCCGCCGCGGGGGCGTCGGGCCCGGCGTCGAGGGTCACCCACAGGTCACGGCCCGCGTCCCGGCCGGGGGCAGCGCTTTGGGAGCATCCGAGGGCCGCCACCAGGGCGGGCAGGAGAAAGAGACGTTTCATGGGCATAGCTTACCTCACCCGCGTGCTACGATCCTGTGCCATGCGCGCCTTGCTCGCTGCCCTGCCCCTGGTGCTCTTCGCCTGCGGGGAGCCACCCGACGAGGGACAGGAGCCCTCCCCTGCCGGCCCGTCCATCGCCGACGCGGTGCGCCCGCCGCCCATCCAGCTCGGCCCGGGTCAGCTGAGCCCGCGGCCGGCCGGCCCCACGGTGCTGTTCCTCAACACCGAGGGCGCCACGATCCTCAAGGGCGCCGCCTCGGACGCCAGCCGCGACATGAGCTTCCTCTGCGGCGGCGCCATCCCGCCCCTGGCCCACGGCCCCTTCGGCGCGAGCCGGCAGGCCGTGCTGGCCGCCCTGGTCAAGGCGGTCGGCGATTACCTGGCGCCGTACCGGATCCAGGTGGTGACCACGCGCCCGGCCAAGGGCCCCTACGAGATGGTGCTGGTGGGCGGGTCCGCGGCCACGTGCGGCCAGGCCAAGGGCATCGCCGGGCTGGCGCCGCTGGACTGCGGCGACAAGGTACCGGGCGAGATCGCGTTCGTATTCTCCGCGGATTTGACCAGCCTCGACTGGGTGGCCCTCACCGCTGCGCACGAGGTGGCCCACTCCCTGGGGTTGCTGCACACGGGCGAGGCGTGCGACCTGATGGCCCCCATGATCTGCGCCCCCGACAAGAAGTCGTTCATGGACCGGAACCTGCCCATCTGGCCCGATCACCACGGCGAGTGCGGGCAGGAGAAGCTGACCAACAGCCACAGGGCCATGGGGCTGGCCGTGGGCTTCAAGTGACGGCACCTCCGGCGCCGTCGGCTTGAGACTTGGGGCTTGAGGCTTGAGGCTTGATTGCAGTGGGACTAAGTGACGGCACCTCCGGCGCCGTCGGCTTGAGACTTGGGGCTTGAGGCTTGATTGCCCTGGGACTATTTACCCTCAAGCCTCAAGTCTTAAAGCCTCAAGCCTGGCGAGCGTAGCGAGCCCCTAGATCGGCGCGTAGACGTTCCACTCGCGGGCGAGCCACTGCAGCACCTTGGCCTCCTCGGCGACGATGGTGCCTGGCACGGCCAGGTCGTACAGGACGCTGAAGATCAGCTCCCTCGCCTCCTGGCTCTTGACCTCCGCCGCGATGGCCTTGAGGTCCTCCAGGGACTTGAGGCGGTCCGAGGCTTCCTTGACCGCCTCCTTGAACAGCTCCGAGCCCATCTCGGTGGCCAGCTTCTTCAGCTCGTCAGCCTCCTCGTCGGAGAACTCCTTGTCGGCCCGGATGATCTGCTTCGACCATCCGATGAGGGCAACGCGCTCTACCTTGCTCAGGTCGGTAATTCTCATATGTCTGGCTCCTAAAACGACTTCTTGATGCCGAGCCCAACGAGGTCGATGAACCCGCTGTACCGGCCGCCCCCCACCGCCACCGCGCCGGTGGGATTGATCGGGTTGATCTGCATCGCCCCGCTCTCCCGGTAATCAACCGTGCGGGACGGCATGAACGCGTGAGCGTACACCAGGTCGAGCCTGAACCCGTACACGGTGTAGCTGGCGCCCACGGTCAGCATGTGCTTGTCGGAATCCCACGCCATCACCGACGCGTACTTGTTCTCCACCGCCCCGCTCTCGAAGATATACCCCAGCCTCAGGGCCAGCGGCACGCCGGGCACGAAGTACTCCCCGCCCACCCGCACGGCGAAGGTGTCCTTCAGGTGCAGCACCATGGCCATGTCCGGCACCTCGTACTTGTCGATGCCGGGGATGTTGTAGATGTACACGCCGTCCGGCTTGACCCGGATCTCCTCCATGCCGCTCCACTGCTCCCAGTCGAAGCCCACCTCGAGGCGCAGGTTCGGCACCAGGCGGATCTCCGCGCCCAGGCGCAGGGACATGGGCAGCGTCATGTCCACCTGGGCCAGGCTGCCCTCCACCCTGCTCTTGCTGTACAGCGGGCTCACCGGCAGCTGCACCGTCACCTCGGCGTCACCGCCGATCCAGAACGGCAGCTGGTACGACAGGCCGAGGCGCACGTCGGGGATGGGCGTCACAACCAGGCCCACCTTGGCCGAAGGGTTGAACAGATCCACCAGGGTCATGCGTGACAGGGCGTCGAACTCCGGGTCCTCGGGGCCGCTGCTGAAGCCGTTGTAAGAGGAGATGGAGCTGAGCGAGGTGAAGTTGACGAACATGTTCTGCAGGGACACCCCCACCGCCACCTCCGGGATGATCTGCCACGCCACCGCCAGGTCGAGCTGCAGGTAGAGCGACCCCTCCAGGTTGATGATGGAGTAGCGCTGGGGCGCATCGCTGGCCGCCGTGTCGATGCAGTCGCGCGGGTTCGAGCGGTCGCTGCACGGCCCGTAGTTCGGCTGCGGGAACGAGGGCAGCGCGCCGTAGGGGGCGCTGATGGAGAAGCCGAGGGTCAGCCGCCCGTCCAGCAGCTCCCTGGCCAGGGCGAGGGTCGGGATCGGGACCGGCGATTTCTGGTTGCTCACCTCGGGGTACGGCGCCTTGTTCCCGCCCGAGTCCACCCGCTGGTAGTCGAGGGTGAGCAGCACCACCGAGCCGTCCAGCAGCACATCCCACCCCCTGGTCCCCGAGATGGTCGCCGGGTTGTGCCAGATGCCGCCAGGGTCGTCCCCGCCGGCCACGAACGCCCCGCCCCTGCCCAGCGGCCGCACGCCGTGGGCCCCGATGAACAGCCCCCCCGCCAGCGCCCGGGTGGGCACCAGGGCGGCGAGCATCGCGAGGCCGCAGACCATCCCCCCTGAAGCCCGAAGCCTGAAGCCTGAAGCCTTCATTCTATTTGCTCCCCCCGCACGCGAAGCCGCGGCAGCGCGACTTGACGATCTCGAAGAACTTCTCCAGCCCGGTCTCCCCGTTGGCCAGGAAGTCCCGGGTCTCGCCGAACGCCTGGCGGAAGTCGGGGCCCACGTAGGCGGTGCCCGCGCCGGGGTGCTTGCGGTGCACTTCGGTGGCCAGGTCGAACAGGGTCTGGATCGGCGACTCGCCCGGGCGCGTGTCCGACTCGGACCAGGCCTGGCTCAGGATGGTGCAAAGGGTGTCCTTGGTGTCCTTCTTGACCGCCGGCTCGAGGAACTTGAGCGCCGCCAGGATGATGCCCGCCTTCGGGTCCAGGGCCTGGCCCACGGCGCGGGCCAGGGGCACCAGGTTCAGATCGTCGAGCAGCAGCTGAGCCAGGTCCGCCATGCCAGTGAGCGAGGCGCGGAACGCCGGGTTCTGGTTCACCTCGTCGATGAGGTAGCTCGCCAGGTCGTAGATCGCCTTGCGCACCTTCTCCTGCCCCTCCACCAGGTAGAGGAAGTCCACCGCCCGGGGCACCACGGGGCTCTGGAGCTTGCCGATCAGGGCGTCGGGCAGCTCCACGGAGAGCCAGCTGACCAGGTCCTTGCTGGCGGTGTGCGCCGTCAGCCGCCCGCGCAGGAAGCCGACCATGATCTCCGCCACCGCCGGCAGCTTCTTGTTCTTGAAGGTCTTCGCGCTGCCCTTGCCGGTGGTCTCGAGGAAGATGTCCGACAGGTCCGAGACCGAGCGGTCCCACGCGTCGGCCGCCGTCTTCTGCTGGCGCTCCTTGGCCGAGCAGGTGCCGTCCGAGCAGCCGAGGGGGCAATCCCACGAGCAGGTGGAGTAGTTCTCCTGCGCCAGCTTGCCCGCGGCGTTGACGCTGCGGTTGCACAGCCCGTCGCCACACACCCCGGGGCAGTCCCGCGGGCAGTTGCGCGCGGTCTCCGTGCCGGCCGCGCACTTCTTGTCGCCGCAGCTGGCGGGGCAGTCCTTCTTGCAGGTGGCGTTGTTCTCCTTGACCGAGCAGATGCCATCACCGCACACGCCACAGTCGAAGGCGCAGCTGCGCATGGCCGCGCGCTTGGACGCGAAGGCGTCGGCGAACAGGTAGTACGGCGTGACGCACTTTTGGCTCTTGCCCGCCAGGCAGGTCACCTTGGTGGCGCCGTCTCCGCGCAGGGCGAAGGTCCGCCCATCGCGGTAGGAGAGCACCGGCGAGGCGGCCGGGTCGAGCACGAAGGCCAGGCTCTTGGTCAGCTCGCGCAGCGCGGGCGACCCGTCGGAGAGCTTCAACGTCAGCAACGCCGGCGACAGGGCCTGCAGCGCCGGGAAGATGTCGGTCTTGGCGAACACCTCGGCCAGGAACGGCTCCCAGAAGACCACGCCCGACCCGGTGGCGTAGTCCTTGGCCTTCCGGTTCTTGAACTGGAACATGGTGTTCTTCTTGCTGGCCCAGTGGTAGTGAAACACGCGGATCAGGTCGAGGAACAGCTTCTCCTTGTTGTGATCGGCGAACGCCTGCACCACCGGCCGGATGGCGTCGAAGAAGGTGCACGGGTCCTTGGGCCCGCAGGAGAACTGCGGGTGCGGCACCTCCCAGCTGAGCAGCGAGCCCTGGTGGTAGGTGGCCACCTGGTGGCCGTCGATATCCTTGGGCTGGTCCTGCAGGTCCGCCAGCGCCTGGGGGTAGGCGGGCATGAACATCAGCCGGTTGAGCGCCTCGGTGGTGGGGTGGGTGGTCATGCCCTGGATCCCGCTCAGGTACTCCAGGATGCCGTCCTGCTTGATCACCACCCCGAGGTTCTTCTCCACCCAGTCGAGGATGGTCTTGATGTTGGAGGGCAGGTTCAGCACCAGGTGCCCCTTGGGCGTGGTGGTGAGCTTGCCGTCCTTGTCGCGCAGCCGGGCGATGCTCTGGGTGTAGAACAGCGCGCCGTTTTCAATCTTGAACAGCTCGCACTCCTTGAACGGGCCGAGGATCTTGACGCCCAGCACCTTGACCACCGCGCCGGCCTTGTTGCACATCTTCATGCCGTTGGTGTTGTTGATGATGTGGGCAAGGCGCTGCTGGATGGAGCGGTTGTCGCCGCTGTGGGCGCTGCGGTCGTCGGGCAGCGACCGGATCACCTTCGCGCTGTAGCCCGCCTTGCCGCCGCCGGCGGTCACCACCTTCTTGTTCGCCTTGTCCAGCACGTGCACGTCCCGGTGGGTCAGGTAGGTGGCGAGCATCACCCCGAGGTTCTTGGTGCGCGCGTCACCCAGGGCCTTGACCAGGTCCTGCACCAGCCCGGGGGTGTTGACCAGCTCGATCAGGTGGGGCACCGCGTCGTCCCACAGGGCGGTGCGGGGATCCAGGGCCGCGCCCGGGAAGGCCTTGCCCCGCTCCCGCGCGTCCAGCACCGCGTCCACCACCCTGGCGGCGCTGGAGGTGTGCAGGCGGAACAGGCGCGCCGCGCCGTCCAGGGTGGCCTGGATGCCCTGGTCACGCAGGGTCTGCAGCAACGCGTGCACCAGCTCCAGCAGCGGCGAGGTGCGGGGGTCGTACCCCTGGTAGGTCATGGCCTCGCCCGCGGCGGACCGGGTCATCGCCTTGCGCGCGCCGAGCATGGGCGGCAGGCCGAGCAGCAACCCGAACGCGATGTCCTTCTTGTAGTCCAGGATGTCCAGGGCGTCCCGGGCCAGCGCCGCCAGCAGGGTGGCGTCGAGATCCGTGTACTGATAGACCTGCGCGCCGCTCTTGGTCAGGGCGCGGCCGAGGGTGTCGCGCTTGGCCGCGGCGTCGGGGGCCTTGTCGTCGTGGTGGAAGGGCGCCGGGACGGCGGCGCCGCCGGTGACGTATCGCCCGAGGCTGTCGATGTCGGCCAGCTTGTCGCCGTCCTTGTCCAAAAACGGCGCCACCGGCTTGCCGCTGCTCTTGTCCACGCCGGCCAGGGCCACGCCGCGCCAGTCCCGCCGGGCCAGCAGCAGCGCGCCGCCCTTGCTCTTGAAGTCATCGTGGCGGGTGAACAGCAGGTCCAGCGCCAGGCGCAGGGTCCGGTCCCGGGTGGCCTGGTGCAGCGGCTTCTTTCGCTTGGGATCATCCACGCGCTGCATGGTGCGCAGCTCGAACCCGAGGGCCTCCACCAGGTCCATCAGCGCCTGGTGCCCCTCCCCGTTGACGCCGGCGAACGCGAGCACCGTGTCCAGCAGGTTGCTCAGGTCCTTGTACGCCAGCAGCTCGCGCGGCACGCCGAGGGCGGTCTGCCGCGGGCGGTAGCCGAGCCGGTGATCCAGACGGGCGAGGCTCTCGTGCAGCGCCTGGTTCGGCTCGATGCGGTCCTTGATGAACGCCGCGCCCTTGCGGACCATGGAGGGGAACAGGTCGTTGTCGGTCAGCGGGAGGATCTTGACCAGGTAATCCTGCAGGTCGGACAGCAGCTTCGCTTCCTGGCTCGGCGTCACCTTGGAGCTGCCGAGGAACATGTTGTTCAGCGCGTCCACGAGCCTGCGCCTGTTGCTGACCCCGGCGGCCCCCGCGGCGCGACCGTCCACCAGAGTGAACACCTTGGGATCCCGCGCGCGGGCGTGGGCCGGCAGATACTGGGGGCCGTAGCGGCAGGCAAGCCGGTACTCGCTGCCCGAGACGTCCCGGGGACGGATCGGGACCTGCGGGTCCTTCTTGTTGGCTTCCACCGACGCGTTGTGAGCCGCTCGGGAGGAGGAGAACGCCACCCGCTGGCACATGATGTTGAAGAACTTCTCGCCGAAATTCTGTCCGTTGTCCGCGGGCGGCGCCTGGTCAAGGCCCTCGTGGCAGCCGGCCAGCCCGAGCAGCGTTGTCAGCGCCGCTGCCAAGGCGAATTGGCGCGAGGAGGTCTTACTGGTGACGGTGGTCATGATCTCTTTACCCGTGCGAATGTAGAATGATAGGGACAGCAGGTGGCAAACACAACGTGCATGAGCCGATGAGACCCACACACGACAACCTCGCAGGGCTGCTGGACAACTGGCGCAACATCACGGCCAGGGCGGACGCCTTCTTCGAGCAGGTGATGGCCGGCTGCAGCCAGCAGATGCGCTGCGGCGCGGGCTGCGACGCCTGCTGCCAGCAAGATCTGGAGCTGCTGCCGGTGGAGGCGCTGGCGCTGCTCCTGGCGCTGGAGGAGCTGCCTGCGGCGGAGCGCAGCGCGCTGGCCAGCGCCGCCGCCGAGGGCGGGGCCGCCCCGTGCGCGCTGCTGGACAGCAGCGGCCGCTGTTCGCTGTACAGCGCGCGGCCCCTGCTCTGCCGTACCCACGGCCTGCCGGTGCTGTACAGCGACCCCGACACCGGCGAGCAGAGCCTGTCCCTGTGCGAGCTGAACTTCGTCGGGCAAGATCCACCCGCCGAGGCGATGCTCGACGGGACCCTGCTGACCACCGCGCTGGCCGTCGCCGACGACCTCGTGCGACAGGTGCTGAACATCCCGGAGCCCGTGCGCGTCCCCATCTCCGAGATACTGATCCGCGGCTGGGATTCTTTTCCTGCCGGGGGAGGATAATGATACGGTTCGGGCAGCCATGAAGACCTGTCCCAAATGCAGCGGCGTCTACCCGGGAGACGGCAACTATTGCCCCACGGACGGCCAGCGCCTGATCCAGAACACGGAGTCGTATATCGGCCAGATCTTCATGGATCAGTTCGAGATCCGGGAGGTCACCGGCCGCGGATCCATGGGCACCGTGTACAAGGCCTGGCAGACCGGCGTGGGCCGGGAGGTGGCGGTCAAGGTGCTCAACCGCGCCCTGCGCAAGGAGCCCCAGCTGGTCACCCGGTTCAACCGCGAGGCGCGGGCCGCGGCCCAGCTGTCCCACCCGAATATCATCATCGTCTTTCTGGTGGGCGAGACAGAGGACCAGGTGCCATTTCTGGCCATGGAGTTCATCGACGGCCGCAGCCTCGCCGCGGTGTGCGAGGAGGAGGGCCCCTTCCCCTCCGAGCGGACCATCCATGTCGCCCGCCAGATCACCTCCGCCCTGGCCGAGGCCCATCGCAATGACATCGTGCACCGGGACCTGAAGGCCGAGAACATCCTGTTGAGCGACCGCCCGGACTCCCCCGACTTCGTCAAGGTCGTGGACTTCGGCATCGCCAAGATCCTCTCCGGGGTGGAGGACGGCAACCTCACCGCCACCGGGGCCGTGTTCGGTACGCCGCACTACCTGTCGCCTGAGCAGGCCTCGGGCAAGAAGGTGGACAACAGGTCCGACATCTACGCCCTCGGCGTGATCCTGTTCTACATGTGCACCGGTCGGCTCCCCTTCGAGGGCGAGTCCGGTATGGGCCTGCTGGTGCAGCACATCAAGGAGCCGCCCCCCCGCCCCCAGAGCATCAACCCGTCCATCCCCCACGCGCTGGAGGAGGTGATCCTCCGCTGCATGGAGAAGAGCCCGGACGACCGCTACCAGACGGCCCGGGAGCTGGACACCGCCCTGGAGGAAGCCGAGGAGCAGATCCAGAGCAGCTCCGTTCCCACCTTGCGGCGCTTCAGCGGCGAGGTGCCGCGCCCTGCCGCGACGGCCAAACCCCGCCGGCGGGCCCAGTCCTCCACGGGATCCGGCGCGCCAGTGGAGGTGGTGGCGCCAGCCACTGTGGATCCGGCGGAACCCCGTGCAGCGGCCCCCGTGCCAGTGGAGACCGAGACACCAGTACAGCGACTCGAGGCGGTCCCAGCGCCGCCGCCCGCCACCGATACGGGCGGGCTGAATACGTTGCGCATGGCCCGGCGGGTGGTGGGCAGGCGGCACTTCGTCTTGCACATCCTGGGAGCGGTGGCAGCCACCGGCGCCGGCGCCGGCGTGGGTTACGCGGCGTATTACCGCAAGAGCCTGTACGACAGCTTCGAGCCGGATTCCCCGGGAGACAGACCGTCAGCTGATACCGAGCCCGCGCCCGAACCCGCGCCCGAACCCGAGCCCGAGCCCGAACCCCGCCCTGCCCCCGAGCCCGAACCCGAGCCGGAGCCGAAGAAGCCGAAACCGAGGCCGAAGCGCAAGCCGAAGCGCAAGCCGCGGCGAAAGCCGAAGCCCAAGCCGAGGCCGAAGCCCAAGCCCAAGCCGGAGCCGAAGCCCAAGCCGGCCGAGCCGCCTCCGATCCCCAAGCCCGAACCGATCAAGCCCGCCGGCCCGGATCCAGCCGGATCATCCAGTGATGGTGAAGAGGACAAGCCCCCTGTGGAGCCTGCGCCGCCGCCGCTGGATGATCACGGGGAGTGAGGGTAGAGGGAACAAAGAACAAAGAACAAAGAACAAAGAACAAAGAACAAAGAACAAAGAACAAAGAACAAAGAACAAA
>CAZEFW010000151.1:0-24839 GCA_964511535.1 uncultured Myxococcales bacterium
CGCAGGTCCCGCCGCCGCAGTCCACGTCCGTCTCCGCCCCGTTCTTCACCTTGTCGCTGCAGCTGGGCGCCTGGCAGATGTTGCCCGTGCACACGCCGCTGACGCAGTCGGCCGCCTTGAGGCAGCCCTTGGTGTCGACGCACTTGGGGCAGCTCCCGCCCCCACAGTCCACGTCCGTCTCGGTGCCGTTTTTGGTCTGGTCGCTGCAGCTGGCTTTCTGGCAGATGCTGTTGAGGCACACCAGGCTGAGGCAGTCCGCGTGCTGCTTACAATTTTTGGTGTCGGCGCACGCCGGGCAGGTGGCGCCGCCGCAGTCCACGTCAGTCTCGTCGCCGTTTTTGGTCTGGTCGCTGCAGCTGGCCTTCTGGCAGATGTTGTTCAGGCACACCAGGCTGAGGCAGTCCGCGTGCTTGGTGCACCCCTTGGTGTCGGCGCACGCCGGACAGGTGGCGCCGCCGCAGTCCACGTCACTCTCGTCGCCGTTCTTCACCTTGTCGGTGCAGGTGGCCTTCTGGCAGATGTTGCCGGTGCAGACCCCGCTGAGGCAGTCGGCGGCCTTGAGGCATTTTTTGGTGTCGGCGCACCCCGGGCAGGTGGCGCCGCCGCAGTCCACATCGCTCTCGTCGCCGTTTTGCACCTTGTCGCTGCAGCTCGGCTTCTGACAGATCCCCTTGTCACAGACCCCGCTGAGGCAGTCGCCGCTCTTGTTGCACTTCTTGAGGTGGGCGCACGCCGGGCAGGTGGCGCCGCCGCAGTCCACATCGCTCTCGTCGCCGTTCTGCAGCTTGTCGGTGCAAGTGGGCGGCGACGTCAGATCGGGCGCCAACAGATCCGGCGCCAGCTGGTCCGGCGCCAGCTGGTCCGGCAGGGCCAGGTCCTTGCCTGCCAGGTCGGTCACGGTCTGATCTACCCCCTGGTCGGGGAGCGCCGAGCCGCCGCCGTCGTCGCTGCAGCCAGCGACCAACAGCAGCGCCAGGAAGGTAAAGGGGAGTACGCGCATGGTGATCTCCTTTGGGGTCAGGCCTTGCATTTTACCCCCTGCGCGGACCCGTGACCCGCTGGATCAAAATTCCACCGAAACTGTACCTTTTTCCTTTCCCAATTAACGACAAAAAGGTAGTTATATAGGAATTCAAATCAACGGCCCGGGAGGCCCCATGCGTATATCGCTGCTGATTGTCTGTTCCGCCCTCATCCTCAGCCCGGCGACTGCCCTCGCCGACGGCGACGCTGCGGGTGGAAAATGCCTGACCTGTCACAAGGACAAGACCCCGGGCATGTACCGCGAGTGGCGCAAATCCAAGCACGCCAAGAACGACGTGACCTGCATCTCGTGTCACGAGGCGGACGCCAAGGACAAGGACGCCTTCAAGCACTACGGCGCCACCATCGCCACGCTGGTCACGCCCAAGGATTGCGGCAACTGCCACTCCGACGAGTACGAGGAGGTGGACCGGTCCTACCACGCCACCGCGGGCCAGATCCTGGAGAGCAAGGACGCCTACCTGGCGCACGCCGCCGGCGGCCACCCCGCGGCCATGGCGGGCTGTGAGAGCTGCCACGGATCCAAGATCAAGATCGACCCCAAGTCGCCCAACAAGCTGCACGCCGACACCTGGCCCAACACGGGCATCGGCCGGCTGAACCCCGACGGCTCAAAGGGCGCGTGCACCGCGTGCCACTCACGCCACCGCTTCAGCAAGGCCCAGGCCCGCCGCCCGGAGTCTTGCAGCAAGTGCCACCTCGGCCCGGACCACCCGCAGAAGGAGGTCTACGAGGAGTCGAAGCACGGCAACGCCTACCGCGCCCACATCGGCGAGATGAACTTCAAGTCCGACAAGTGGATCGTGGGCAAGCACTACTCGGCGGCGCCCACCTGCGCCACCTGCCACATGTCCGCCTCGCCCAAGGTGAAGGTGACCCACGACGTGGGTGAGCGCATCTCGTGGACCCTGCGCCCGCCGGTGTCGAAGATGAAGAAGAACTGGCAGAAGAAGCGCCAGCGCATGAAGGACGTCTGCACCACCTGCCACGGCGCCCGCTTCGTCGACGGGCACTACCGCCAGTTCGACGGCGTGGTGCAGCTGTACAACAACAAGTTCGCCATCCCGGCCGGCAAGATCATCAAGCTGATCAAGAAAAAGAAGCTGCTCAAGCGCAAGGCCGCCTTCAGCAACAAGGTGGAGTGGATCTACTGGGAGATCTGGCACCACGAGGGGCGGCGGGCGCGCCACGGCGCGGCCATGATGGGCCCGGACTACACCTGGTGGCACGGCATCTACGACGTGGCCAAGCACTTCTACTTCAAGTTCCTGCCCGAGGCGCGCAAGCTGAAGGACCGGGACGTGAACAAGCTCATCGACAAGATGATCAATGACGACCCGATGCACAACTGGCTGACCCGCCCCACCAAGGCGATCAAGGGCGACATCCGCTCCGGCAAGATGCAGCAGCTGTACAAGGACTTCTTCAAGCCCGGCACCGACACGGCCAAGCACTAGGACGCGCCTCCTCCCCCCGGTAGAGTACCCCCATGCCATTGCTCACCACTCTCCAGCACTTCTGGCGTGGCCTGAGCACCAACATCGTCGGCTCGGCCGGCGTGGTGCTGACCACCACCTCATTCTTCCTGTTCATCATCGCCGAGGTGCTGCGCTTCATCGGCGTGGTGACCAACGCCTATGTGGGGCTGATCACCTACCTCGCCCTGCCCGCGCTGTTCGTGCTGGGCCTGATGCTGATCCCCGTCGGCTGGTGGATCTACCGCCGTCGGAGCGGCAAGACCACCCGGGAGCTGCTGGCGGAGCGCTTCGAGGAGGACCTGGTCGCGCCGCGGCAGACCGGGTCGCGCATCGTCCGCACCATCGTGATGTTCACGCTGATCAACGTCGTCTTCCTCATGGCCGGCGGGGCGCGCATGCTGCAGTTCATGGACGAGCCGGAGTTCTGTGGCACCGCCTGCCACAGCGTCATGGGGCCGGAGTGGGCGGTGTACCAGGCGTCACCTCACGCGCGGGTCAAGTGCGTGGAGTGCCACGTGGGCACGTCCGCCGAGGCGGCCATCGACGCCAAGCTCAACGGCCTGTGGCAGATGATCTCGGTCAGCTTCGATCTGTACGAGCGCCCGATCCCCACGCCCGTGCACAACCTGCGCCCGGCGCGGGAGACCTGCGAGAAGTGCCACTGGCCGGAGACCTTCTACGGCGACCGGCTCAAGCGGTTCGCGCACTTCCAGGACGACGAGAAGTCCACGCCGCTGTACACCACCCTGGCGCTCAAGGTCGGCTCGGGCAAGGGCGACCGGCGCGAGGAGATCCACTGGCACGTGGCGGCCAAGAACGAGGTGCGCTACATGCCGGGCGACCCCAAGCGCCTGACCATCCGCTGGGTGGAGGCGAAGCAGCCCGACGGCAGCTGGAAGCGCTACGAGAACAAGGCGCTGCCGCCGAGCACCAACAAGAAGCTGCTGGCGAAGCGCTCCATGGACTGCGTGGACTGCCACAACCGCGCCACCCACATCTTCGAGGCGCCGGCCGATGCGGTGGACAAGCGCATCGCGTCGGGCGAGATCCCGCGCACCCTGCCCTTCGTCCGCCGCCAGGCGCTGGACGCCCTGACCGGCAGCTACCCCCGGGGCAAGGAGCTGGAGTCCATCGGCCGCTCCCTGCGCGGCTTCTACAAGCATGACCTGCCGGAGGTGGCCAGGAAGCAGGCGGCCGAGATCGAAAAGACCGTCAAGGCGCTCGAGGCGATCCACCGCCGCAACATCCACCCCGGCATGAACGTCGACTGGAACGTCTACGCGGACCACATCGGCCACCGGCGCGGCATCGGCTGCCGCCGCTGCCACACCCCGGACATGGTGGCCGAGGACGGCACCGCCGTGGGCCACGGCTGCACCATCTGCCACTCCATCCTGGCCTACGAGAGCCCGACGCCGTTCGAGTACCTCGACCCGGACGCCAAGGACGAGACCGAAAAGGAGATGGGCGAGTACCTGCGGCGGGAGTTCATGCGCTCGGTGGAGCACACCAAGCAGTAGCCCACCTACGCGCTGTCGTCGGGCACCTCGATGCCGATGACGTCCACGTTCACCTCAACCACCTTGCGACCGGTCATCTTGAGGATGTCCCGGGCGATGAGCCGACGAAGCTGACCGCAGGTCTGGCGGATGTCGCAGCCATGCTCGATGACCACCTCCAGGTCGAGGGCCACCTCCTCCTTGCCCATCTCCACGCCCACGCCGTGACCGGGCGGCTTGTCGCCGAACGGGATCAGGCGCGAGCGGCCCAGGTCATGGATGCCCGACACCTTGCGCGCGGTGATACCGGCGATGGCGGCCACCACATCGTCGGCCATGTTGATGCGGCCGGCGACGGTGCCCTCCTGGGCCGCGGCCTGCTCCAGCACAGGGCTGGGCCGGGGAGCGGCCCTGCGCGCGGGCGCTTTCTTCTTGGCCGGCGCTTTCTTCCTGGCGGGCGCTTTCTTCTTGCTGGCCGTCTGCTTCTTCTTGGGCGCGGCTGTTGCGTTGCGAGCCGAAGGCTCGACAACGCCAACCGACGCCGGCTTGGCTGCGGAGGCAGTGGCTCCGCTGCCAAGCCGCTTCTTCTTGGCCGGCGCATTCTTCTTGGCCGGCGCTTTCTTCTTGGCCGGCGCCTTCTTCTTGGCCGGCGGCCGCCTCTTGCTGGCCGGCCGCTTCTTCTTCGCCGGCGCTTTCTTCCTGGCGGGCGCTTTCTTTTTCACCGGAGCCTTTTTCCTCGCCACCTCCGCCTCCTTTCGCTGGTTGCCGATGAAGGAAGTTTAGGCACCGGACGCTCAAAGCGCCAGCGTGGCCCCCGGCTTGAGCTGCACCACCTTGCCGCCGCTGTCCTTGATCCAGACCGGCTGCTTCGCGTCGCTCTTCACCCACTGAAGCTCCGGCCCCCACTTCACCTGGCGCAGCGCGTTGAGGTAATCCGCCACGTCCACGTTGCGCGCGTACCAGGTGTCCTTCTTGCCCCCCACCAGCGTGCACAGCGCCTCCATGTGCGCCCAGCTGTTGGCGGGCTTGTTGCCGTCCAGCTCCCACGAGTGGCCCCAGACATACAGCAGCGCCATCTGTTGCTTTGACCAGCTCACCAGGGCCTGGGCGCCGGACCAGGCGCAGGTGTGGTGGCAGGTGCCGCGCCACCGGAACAGGTCGCTCGGCAGGCGCAGGTCCTTGGTCTGCGGCACCACCCGGCCGTAGACCAGGCCCACCTTTTTGGCCTCGGCGATGACCGCGTCGTTGTAAGAGCCGAACGGGTAGGCGTGGCCGCGCACCTTGCCGCCCGTCAGCTTCTCCAGCGCCTTGCGGTCGTCTGCCAGCTCCTGGTTGATCTGCGCCGCGGTCAGGCTGGTGAGGTGCGGGTGGGTCACCGAGTGGGTGGCCACCTCGTGCCCGGCATACACCACCTTGATCTCCGCGGCCTGAAGGTAGTTCTTCTGGCCCAGCTTGCCCGAGTTGACGTTGAAGGTGCCCACCATGCCGTGCTTGGAGAACATCGCGGCCAGCTTCTTGTCCTGGGTCACGCCGTCGTCATAGCTCATCACCACGGCCTTGAACTTGCCGCCAGGCCAGGCGAAGCGCAGCAGCAGCTCCGGGTCCATGTCCCACCAGTCGCCCCGCCGGTCGTACCAGCCCTCGGTCCGGTTCAGCTTCTGGTCGGTGGTCTGGGCGCCGCCCTTGTCTGAAAAGACGATGTTCATGGCCGCCTCACCCACCAGGTGCAGGTAGTACCAGCCCTGCCCCTCGGGCAGCATCGGCTTGCCCGGCCAGGCGGTGGACAGGTTGGAGGGCGTGGTCTTCCAGTAATGGATGTGGGGCGACGTCCAGCTGGCCGGCTTCTGGAAGTGCACCACCATGCCAGGCTTGCGGGTGTAGGTGCCCGCCGTGACGGCAGAGGGCGCCTTGCCCTTGACCACGGTGATGGCGCGCAGCGTGGCGCCGGACAGCCGGCTGGTGAGGCGCAGGGGGCCCTTGTAAACCCGCGAGGCGGCCGTGGGGGTGGAGCCATCGGTGGTGTAGTGAATTGCGGCGCCCTCTTCGGTGGTGGTCAGGGCGATGGCCGCGTAATGGAGGTGCGCCCCTGGCGCGGGCGAGAGCTTTGGCGCGGCCGCGGCGCCGGTGGCCTGGTCCTGGTTCGTGGGCATCTGATCCACCTCGAGGTTCGCGACGTCCAGAGGCGACCGGTCCCACAGCCCGTCCTGCGCAGAGACCAGGTCCCGCCCGGCGTCCAGGGGGCCGGATCCGGGCGCCGGATCGGCGCAGGAGACGTTCAACAACAGCAGCAGCCAGGCCCACCTCATGGCCCCTGGTCATGGGCGATGGGCGCCCCGCTGTCAATGCTGACGCCCACGCGTTGCCGGGGCTCCCGGGTCGGGCTGCGGCGATCCAGAGTGGATCGGCCCTGGTCGTTTTTGGACCACCCCGGAGCCAAAAACCGAGGTATTCCGGGCGCGGCATCGGGGCACGGGCCTTGCATATTTTGGGATCAAACAACCCGGGAGGTGCCCCATGAACCGTGACAAGACCGTCTCCGACCCGCAGGCCCTCGAGCTCAAACCCGCCGCGCTGCCCGAGGTGGAGCCGGAGCTGCGAGGCCCCTGCCCGCGGCCCATGGTGTGGACAGCGCGGGACTGGAGCCACGGCGAGATCTCGGACCCGGACGCGGCGCTGCTGCGCCACGGCGTGGCCGCCAGGGCCTGGGTCACCTCGGCGCAGATCGAGCATGACCGGGAAGGGCCGGACATCCTGGCCACCTTCGCTTTCATCCATCAGGCGGACGGGACAGTGCACCACGGCCGGTTCTGCGGCAGCTACGACGCCATGCACCTGGCCATCGGCTTTCCCGACCTGGCCGCCTGGCTGGGGAGCGCCATGTGCGACGGGGGCACCTTCACCGTGCTCCATCCAGCGGGGTCGCCCGCCGAGCACCGCATCTACGGCACCATGGAGCTGTACCTGGAGCGCGACCTGGTCCAGCTCGTGGAGCAGCTGGAGCTCACCGGGGCCGGCACCAAAGCCCGGGAGGCCCTGCTGCGAGAGATCCGCCGGCTGCTGGCGGGCCCGGTGGGCCCCATGGGACGGGACTATGACGAGTGGCGGCTCTACTTCGATCAGCTGGCCTTGCTGGCCAGCGTCGAGACCAGCGGCCGCACCACCCTGTTCCAGCTGGTGGACGAGGCCATGGCCGCCATGGCGGGCGGCGCCTTCGACCGAGGCCCCGTGCCCGTGCTCGCGCCCATCTGTAGACGATATCAGCCTGGAATATGGGCCGCGGCATGAGCCGGGTGTACACTGGGCGGGAACAACGAGAGACCCGCGACGATGAGCGACGATCATCCAGAAGACGCGGGGGGGTGGAACAAGCAAGAGACAGAGGCCGGGCAGAGCAGGAGCCATCGGGCACGGCTCGTGGTCCTGTCCGGCGACAGCCCGGGGCGCATCCACCGGTTCTCCACCGACTGCATCATTGGCCGCTCCGAGGGGGCGGACTTTCAGCTCAGCGTCGGTGACATCTCGCGCAAGCATGTCCAGCTGATCTTCGACCCGCTGGACGGGTGGCGCATCAAGGACCTGGACAGCAGCAACGGCACCTGGCTCGACGGCGTCCCGCTCGACCAGGAGGCGGCGCTGCCGTTCGGGGCGCGAATCCAGCTCGGCCAGCGGGTGCTGTTGATCTTCACCCACCGGGACGTGCTCGAGGAGCAGGTCCTGCAGATGCAGAAGCTGGAGTCCCTCGGGCGCCTGGCGGGCGAGACCGCGCATGACCTGCGCAACCTGCTGGCGGTCTACAGGTTCAACCTCGGCTTCATCAAGCAGGCGCTGGACCGGGATCAGCTGCTGCCCACCAGGGGTCTGTCGCCGGTTGAGCTCGAAGAGGTGATGGACGAGCTGCTCAACGCCACGGACATGGCGGGCGATCTCACCAGCCGGCTGCTGGGGTACGCCAGGCTCGAGGACGAGGACCATGAGCTGCTGGACGTCTCCGAGGTGCTCGAGGAGGTGGCGGCGCTGGCCAAGCGCACCTTCCCGGCCGACATCATGGTCTCGCGCAAGACCTCGGGTTCGCCCCTGCTGATCACCGGCGCGGCCAGCCGAATCAAGCAGGCGCTGATGAACCTGTGTGTCAACGCCCGGGACGCCATGCCCGACGGGGGAGAGCTGCGGCTGCGGGCCACGCGCATTCGCTCCCTGACGGCCAACATGATGGGCCTGCCCGGCGAATCGGCGGAAGGCCAGATCCTGATCAGCGTCGAGGACACCGGCGCGGGCATGAACGAGGCCGTCCAGGCCCAGATCTTCGAGCCGTTCTTCACCACCAAGGCCCGGGGCGAGGGCACCGGGCTGGGGCTGGCCACGGTCTACTCGGTGGTGGAGGAGCACGGCGGCAAGATCACGGTCAAGAGCACGCCCGGCCACGGGACGTCGTTCGCGCTGATGCTCCCCGCCGGGAGCAGGTCAGGAAGCGGGCTGATACCGCAGGCTGGCCTCGACCCCTCCTCCCAGACCATGGTGGACCTGCCTCGCAATTTCCTCGTGATCTCCGGGGCCACCGAGGAGCGTCAGCAGATCAAACACTGCCTCGACGAGCTCGGCCTGAGCACCCTGTGGGAGGACACCTGCAAGAGCGCGGTGACGGCCTACAGGGAGAACCTGGATACCATCGCAGGCGTGCTGGTGGATGTGCAGATGCAGGACATGTTGCTGGAAGAGATCGTCGGCGCCCTGACCGACATGGCAGCGGACTGCCCCATCATCCTGATGGTGCCCGAGGGAGAGGCCGACGAGCGGACCATGCGGCGGGCCGCCACCGCGGGCGTGCACGCCGTGCTGGCGGCGCCCATCACCACCAAGGCGGTGCACGAGGCCATCACCCACTCCATCGACCAGTTCTTCGATATCGCTTAGCAACGCCAACACACATCCCCGGCCCTCCCGACCCCTGGCCCCAGCCCTGGCCCTGGCCTTCCCTCCCCTGCCTCCTTGACAATCCACCTGACACTTGGTAGGCAACAACCTGCCAGATGGTAAAAGACAAGATCCTCGACGAGGCCACCCGACTCTTCGCCCGCAAGGGCGTCCGCGGCACATCGCTGCAGGCGGTCGCCGACGCAGTGGGCATGCGCAAGCAATCGCTGCTGTATCACTTCAAGTCCAAGGCGGAGCTGCGCGCCCGGGTGATGGACCGGCTGCTGTCGCGCTGGAAGCGTGAGATCCCGCAGCTGCTGGGGGCCTCGGTGAGCGGGCAGGATCGGTTCACCTCCGCGGTGACCGCCCTGCTCGACTTCTTCAGGGAGGATCCGGACCGCGCCCGGCTGGTGCTGCGGGAGATGATGGACAACCCTGACGCGGCGCGCGCGGGGGTCATCGAACACCTGCGGCCCTGGTCCACCCTGCTGCTCGACTACATCCACATGGGGCAGCAGGCCGGGGTGATCAAGCAGGCCATCGACGCCAGGTCCTACCTGGTGCACCTCATCGTCATGGTGGTGGGAGCCGTGGCGGTGTCAGACGTGGCCGGCGCCATGTTCGAGCCAGCGCCCGGGGAGGCGGACGAAGCCGACCTCGACGAGCTGGTGCGCATGGCGCGGGTGGCGCTGTTTACCGAACAGGGGAGCGAACGCTGATGGGTACACCAACCAAACACCTGCTCAACCAGGGACCGGTGCTCAAGGCGCTGGCCCAGATCGTGGCCCGCTCGGCGATGGGCAAGCGGGGCGGCGGGCTCACCGCGCCCGGCCCCAGGCTGCGCGAGGTGGTCCAGCCCAGGGACCCGGCGCTGGTGCGGGACTACATCCGCAACATGGGCGGCTCGCCCTCCTGGTACAGGGGCAAGCTGCCGCCCCACATGTACCCCCAGTGGGGCTTCCCGCTGATGTCACAAGCCCTGGGCGCGCTGCCGTACCCGATCCAGCGCATCATCAACGCGGGCTGCAGCATGAAGATCAACGCCCCGCTGCGCGCTGACGAGCCGCTTCAGCTCGAGGCGCAGCTGGTCCACCTGGATGACAACGGCAGGCGCGCGCTGGTCAAGAACAAGCTGATCACCGAGACCGCCTCGGCGCTCGGCGCGGTGGAGGCGACGGTGACCGCCTTCTTCCCGCTCAAGCGCAAGGGCGGCGACAAAAAGAAGAAGAAGAAGAAGGAGCGGCCCGGCATCCCGGTGGACGCGCGCCAGCTGGACCGCTGGCGCCTGTCGGCAAGGGCCGGCCTCGACTTCGCGCTGCTCACCGGCGACTTCAACCCGATCCACTGGGTGCCGCCGATTGCGCGCATGTCCGGCTTCAAGGGCACCATCCTGCACGGCTACGCCGCCATGGCGCGGCTGATGGAGTCGCTCAACCGGCACCGCTTCGCCGGCGATCCCTCGCGCCTGACCGGCATCGACGTGCGCTTCAACGCGCCCATCGTGCTGCCGGGCAAGGTGGGGGTCTTTCTGCACAGTGACGATCAAGCTTTCGTGGGCCGGGCGCCAGGCGCGCCGGCCTGCCTCACCGCCACGTACACCTACCGGAGGTAGCTAGCCATGTCTGATTTCCTGGTGGAGCTGGGCGCCAACAAGACCGCCCGCAACATGATCAAGACCCTCGGCCTGCCCCTGCCGCTGCCCCAGAAGCTGCGCCGCGCCACAGGGCCGCTGGAGGAGCGCCCGCTGCACGACCGGCCGGCGCTGGTGCAACACCTGAGCGCCGGCGAGCTGAAGCAATCGGTGGCCCTGGCGCTGGCGCGCATGGGGGCCAACAGCTGGGTCGTGGACGACGGGGACAGCGACCTCGCCCTCTACGCCGAGCAGGGTGAGGCGTTCGGGCGCGTGCCGCGCGCGCTGGCGCCGGGAGAGAAGCTGGACGGCCCGCGCGCCGCCTGCCTGATCTTCGACGGCACCGGCGCCGCCGGGCCACAGGAGCTGGCCGAGGCGCACCGCTTCTTCCAGACCCATATCCGCGGCCTCGGCCGGTGCGGCAGGGTGCTGGTGCTGGCCCGCCCGCCGGCGCAGTGCGCCACCCCCGCGGCGGCTGCGGCGGCCCGGGGGCTGGAGGGCTTCGTGCGCACCGTGGCCAAGGAGATCGGCCGCAAGGGCTCCACCGCGCAGATCGTCTTCGTGGCGCCCGGCGCCGAGGCGCGGCTCGAGCCGGCGCTGCGATTTCTACTCTCGCCGCGATCAGCCTTCGTCACCGGCCAGCCCGTGCACCTGTCGGCCGCGGTCAAGACCGACGGCGAGTTCCCGGCCACGCGCCCGCTGGATGCGAGGGTGGCCCTGGTCACCGGCGCGGCCCAGGGCATCGGCGCGGCCATCGCCCGGGCCCTGGCGCGTGAGGGCGCCCAGGTGGTGGTGATGGACCGCCCCGCCGAGGCCGAGCGCGCCGCCGCGGTGGCCCAGGAGGTGGGGGGCACGCCCCTGCTGTGCGACCTGACCGACGAGGACGCGCCGGCCGATACCCGGGCGCTGCTCAAGGACAGGTACGACGGCCGGCTGGACATCGTGGTGCACAACGCCGGGGTCACCCGGGACAAGATGCTGGCCAACATGGACAGCGACCGCTGGGACATGACCATGGACGTCAACCTGATCTCGCTGATCAGGCTCAACGAGGCGCTGCTGCCGCTGATGCCCGACGACGGCCGGGTGGTGTGCCTCTCGTCCATCGCGGGCCTGGCCGGCAACGCGGGGCAGAGCAACTACGCGGCGAGCAAGGCCGGGCTGGTGGGCTACGTGCAGGCCCGGGCGGCGGAGCTGTGCGGCCGGGGAATCGCGGTCAACGCGGTGGCCCCCGGCTTCATCGAGACCCGCATGACCGCGCGCATCCCGCTGGCGATCCGTGAGGTGGCGCGCCGGTTTTCTAGCCTGTCGCAGGGCGGCCAGCCCGGCGACGTGGCCGAGGCGGTGCTCTTTTTGGCCAGCCCCGGCGCGGCCGGCATGTCTGGCCAGGTGCTGCGCGTCTGCGGCCAGAACCTCATCGGCGCCTGAGCCAAAGGGGAGACGATATGGGAACCAAGAAATCGAACCGGAGCAGCGGCCAGCGCAGGGCCGTGATCATCGGCGGCGTGCGCACGCCGTTTTTGCGCTCCTTCGGCGCGTTCACCAGGCTCGACACCATCGCCCTCGGCGCGGCGGCGGTGGGGGGCCTGCTCGAGCGGTACCCGGTGGAGCGGCGGGAGATCGACGGGCTGACCTGGGGCGGCGTCATCGTGCCGAGCGCCACGGCCAACATTGGCCGGGAGATCGTGCTCGAGATGGGGCTGCCGCCCGAGGTGGAGGGCTCGACGGTGTCCCGGGTGTGCACATCGGGGCTGTACGCCATCACCACGGCGGCGGCGGCCATCGAGCGCGGCGACGCGGACGTGATGATCGCCGGCGGCGGCGACTCCACCAGCAACGCCGAGCTGAAGATGCCCCAGGCGCTGGTGCAGAAGCTGGCGCCGGTGGCGATGAACCGCAAGTCGGGGCCGGCGGACTACCTGCGCGCCCTGATGAAGCTGAACCTGCCAAACGACATCCTGCCCAAGCCGCCATCGCCGCGGGAGCGCTCCACCGGCGAGCTCATGGGTGAGGCGGGCGAGAAGATGGGCCAGCGCAACAACATCAGCCGCGAGGCGCAGGACGCCTTCGCGGTGCAGTCCCACCAGCGCGCGGCGGCGGCGATGGCGGCCGGCAGGTTCGCCGAAGAGGTCGCCGCCATGGACGCGCCGGGGGGCAAGTTGGTCACCGCCGACGACAACGTGCGCGGGGACGCCAGCGTGGAGAAGATGGCCCGGCTGCGGCCGGCGTTCGCCAAAAAGGGCACGCTGACCGCGGGCAACTCCAGCACCCTGACCGACGGCGCCGGCGCGGTGCTGCTCATGAGCGAGGAGCGCGCCCGGGCGCTGGGGCACGACAAGCTGGTGGCCTTCCGCTCCTGGTCCTACGACGCGGTGGACCCGGCGGACCAGATGCTGCTCGGGCCGGCGGTCTCCATGCCGCGGGCCGCCGAGCGGGCCGGCATGAAGCGCGAGCACATCGACCTGGTGGATATCCACGAGGCGTTCGCGGCCCAGGTGCTGGTGGTGCTCAAGATGCTCGGCAGCGATGCCTTCGCCCGGCAGCGCCTCGGCATGCCCGGCGCCTTCGGCGCCATCGCGCCCGAGGAGATCAACGTGCACGGCGGGTCCATCGCCCTGGGGCACCCCTTCGCGGCCACCGGCGCGCGCATGGTGACCACCATGTCCAACGAGCTGAAGCTCACCGGCAAGGGGAGCGCCCTGCTCGGTATCTGCGGCGGCGGCGGCGTGTCGGCTGCGGCGGTGCTGGAGCAGATCTGATATCACCTTTGAGGCAGCACCTGACCCCGCGGCAGATCCGGGACAAACTATGCTGGAGCCCACGGCGACAGACCGGGAACACACAGGAGATCGAAATGAGCGACACGCTGAAGACCAAGGCCCAGGGCGGTATTCCAGATTCCGAGGCGCATGACCTGGCAGAGCTGGTGCAGGTGAGCGAAGGCGCGGTGGTCAGCCGCACCCTCGCCAAGGGCAAGGCGGGCACGCTGACGCTGTTCGCCTTCGACGCGGGGCAGGAGCTGTCCGAACACTCCGCACCGTTCGACGCCTACGTGCAGGTGCTGCAGGGGGACGTGGAGTTGACCATCGACGGGGAGCCCGTGCGCGCCACCGCGGGGCAGATCGTGCTGATGCCGGCCAACATCCCCCACGCGCTCAAGGCGCTGACGCCCTACAAGATGCTGCTGGTGATGTTCAAGGGGTAGCGCGCCGCTTCATCGCGGAGTGTTGCGAAGCAACGCGAGCACGGCGCGCTCCGCCGGAGGCGCAATGCACGTGCACAACCGCTTCATCGCGGAGCCTCCAAAGGAGGCGAGCACGGGACGCTCCGCCGGAGGCGCGCTGCACGACCAAAGCGCAACGACGTCACGCGCGAGCACGGCGCGCTCCGCCGGAGGCGCGTTGCCCGGGCACAACCGCTTCATCGCGGAGCCTCCGCAGGAGGCGAGCACGGGACGCTCCGCCGGAGGCGCGTTGCACGGGCAAGCGCGTCGCTCGGCACGAGTGTTGCGAAGCAACGCGAGCACGGGACGCTCCGCCGGAGGCGCGTTGCCCGTGCACAATAGCCACGTACCCGTGATAGCCTCGCCTGATGCTTCGGGCGCACATCCTCTGGCCACTGCTCGCCATGGCCGCCTGCCACCAGGACGGGCCGCCGGCTGAAGCCGACGCGGGGGCCGGGTACGACCTCGCCCCGGCGGCTGACGCGGGCCAGCCGCCGGCGACGAAGCTCGTGCTGGTGGGGGGCGGCGGGCTCGGGTCGGCCCGGGCCGAGATCCTGGGCCGCGTGGTGCAGCTGGCCGGCGGCAAGGGCGCGGCCCGCATCGGCGTGATCACCGCCGGCGCGCTCCCCGAGCGCCTGGACCCCGGGGCGGGCACCGCATCAGCGTACAACGCGAAGGCCAACGGAGCCTACTACGTCAAGGCGCTGTCGGACCTCGGCGCGGCCGCCGAGTGGATCCCCCTCGACCTGGACCTGCAGGCCAACAACAGCGCGCCGGCGGTGGTGGCCCGCGTCCAGAAAATGACGGGGTTCATGTTCGGCTCCGGCAGCCAGTCCCGGCTGCTCCAGTGCCTGACCCTGACCGGGCAGAAGGACTCGCCCCTGCTGGCCGCCCTGCGTCGCAGATTCGAGCAGGGGGCCGTGGTGGCTGGCACCAGCGCCGGGGCCGCCGTCATGGCCTCGGGCGCCATGATCACCGGAGGCGAGAGCTACGAGGCGCTGCTGTACGGCGCCAAAACCGCGGCGCTGCCGTCGGTGAGCTGGACGCTGACCTACAACCCCAAAGGCGGGCTCGGCCTGTTCTCCGCGGGCCTGATCGACACGCACACCTCGGGGCGCGGACGCCAGGGGCGGCTGCTCCGGCTGGCCCTGGATCGCGGCGCCAGCGCGGCATACGGCCTGGACGAGACCACGGCCCTGGTAGCGGTGCAGGGCCAGGACATGCAGGTGCTCGGCGCGAGGGGCGTGTGGGTCTTCGACCTGACTGGCGCCAAAGTGAGCACCGCCGCGGGACTGGCCATCACCGGGGTGCGCGCGAGCTACCTCTCGCGGGGCGACCGCTTCGCCCCGGCCACCGGGGCCCTGGCGCCGCCGGCCTGGAAGACTCCGCTGCAGGGGCGCGAGTGGTACAAATCCCCTCTCTCACAGCCTGCCGACATCTTCTCGTCTCCCCGCAATCTCAACGCAGGAAAGCGCAAAAACCCACTCGAGCTGACCCGCCTGGCCACCAGGCTGGTGGATCACCAGACCGCCCGAACCGCCGCCGGCACCACCCACGAGACAGGTCCGGCCTACCGCGTGACCCTGACCCGCGGCAAACAAACCATCGGCCATCAGGGCAAGCTGAACGGAACCAACCACTACAGCTTCACCGGCCTCGAGCTGACCATCACAGAACAAAAATAAAATGTCATATGGTGGGGTCAGACCCCCCTACTTGACATTTTAGCGAGGGGTCTGTGAAAAGTGTCAAGTGGTGGGGTCAGACCCCCCTACTTGACATTTTAACTACAGGGCGAGGTTCAGCTGCAGGTAGCCGAAGTGCTCGGTCTCCTTGCCGAAGGCGGACCACTTGTAGGCGCCCAGGCTGCCGGTCTTGGTGCCCTTGCGCAGGCTGCCGCCCAGCTTCGGGATGAACGCGCCGTAGACCGCCTCGGCGGAGAGGTACTTGTTGACCTTGTAGCGCACCAGCACGTCCACCTCGTTGCCCAGGGTCTTGGTCTGCTGCTGCGGATCCTCCACCGCCTGCTCGAAGTGGTGGAAGTCCACGAACACGAGCATCCCCTCGAGCGGCGAGAACTGCGCGCGGCCGCCGATGTCCATGATGCCGTAGCCGTCGGTGTGCACCGGGATGTTCAGGAAGAAGTCCATGAACCCGTAGAACTTGTGGTTGGTGGCGAACAGGGTGTCGAACACCTTGTGCTTGTTGTCGGTGTTGTCGTCGTCGCCGCTGAGGTAGTCCAGGAAGACCGTGAGGCCCGGCTTCATGAAAACCTGGGCAACGTAGCCCACCCGCACCGCCGCCAGCATGGCCGCGATGTCGTTGTCCACGCCCTTGATGGTGTTGCTGCCGAGCTGGTAGTAGAACTCGGCGCTGTACTTGAAGCCGGCGAAGGGGTTGCCGTCGATGAACAGGCCGAGGGTGGCGCGGTTCTGATCCTTGGGGCCGATGTGATCGAAGATGGTCACCAGGGTGGGGCGGAACGCCGCCAGCCCGCGCCACTTGAAGCGGAAGGCCAGCAGGTTGACGTCCTCGGGGCTGCCCTTGATGGTTTTGCCGGCGGCGTCCTGCTTGAACGCGTCCTTCTCGCCCAACAGGGCGAAGAACAGGTTGCTCTCGAAATCGCCCTTGTTGTAGCCGAGGTGGATCGCGTCGAAGGAGCGCGCCTGGTTGGACCAGCCCACCGCGCCGATGAGCCGCTGGTTGTCGAAGTTGATCTCCTGCCGCCCGATGCGGAAGAAGAACCCGACGGGGCAGGTCATGGTGATGTAGGCCTGGTGCAGGTCGAACCCGTCCGCTGAAAAATCGCCGAGGGTGTTGGTCTCCTCGCCCCACACGCGCACGTCCTGCAGCTCGATCTTGGCCTGCACCCAGTCCCACGCCTTGACCTCCAAACCGAGCCGCGCCCGCTGGTGGAAGGCGTGGTAGGTGTCGCCGTCCATGAAGTTCTTGCCCGTGTGAACCACGAAGCGTGGGCGGTATTGCAGGTGCGGGATCAGAACAAAATCACCATCTGCCAGCTCGAGGGCCAGGGGGGGGCCCTCCGCCAGCGCCGGGGCGGGCAGCGCCGTCATGAATGCCAGGGTCAGGGTCAACAGCAGCTTTCTTGAGAAGATTGGCACCGTGATTCTCCTGTTTGAATTTCGCTTGAGTTGCTATATACTGCATTCCGGAACTTGATTGCATCAATTAAATACCACCGATTTGGTAGAACAGTCAACGGCTTTCGCAACCCCGGGAAACCCTTTAGACTGCGCGTGCGAGATGGACAGTGTGTTAAAGATTTCAGAGGGCTCAAACCTGGCGATCCACGCCTTGTCCTACCTGCTGGCAGCCGAGGACGGCAACCCCGTGACGGTGGCGACCATGGCCACGGATCTTCGCGTCTCCCGGGATCACCTGGGCAAGGTGATGCAGCGCCTGGTCAAGCAAGGACTCGTGGCGTCCCGCCGGGGCCCCCGCGGGGGCTTCACCATCGCCTGCGTCCCGGACGAGGTCACCCTGCTGCAGGTCGTCGAGATCATCGACGGCCCGATGAACGCGCCCTCCTGCCTGCTGGGCAAGCCCGTCTGTCAGGGCGGCGCCTGTGTCATGAGCGGCCTGGCGCACAAGGTGCACACCCAGGTCATCGACGTGCTCAAGGGGACGAAGCTGGCCGACCTGCCGCCCCCGGTGCCGAAGCAGACGTCCTGACCTCGCCAGCGCCCTTCCCCTTCCCCCAAAAACGCCGGGTATAGATGTCGTAGTAGCGCCGGTTCCTGTCCCGCTGCTGGTGGGCGAACTCGCGGTACTCGCGGCCCAGCTCCCTGGCCGTCTGGCGCAATGTCTGGCCCGGGTTGCGGCGCTTCTTGAGCTGGTGCTCGCGACCGAACACGAGGCCCAGGTCCAGCGGGGTCAGGATCAGCGACGGCACCAGCAGCGAGGCGGTCACCCCGGCCCCCATCTTCAACATCAGCGGCGGCGCCACGTACCCCGCGGTCAACGAGAAGCCCTTGTAAGCGCCGAGGAACACCGGGTCCTGCTTGAACTTGCGATACGAGAAGGCAGGGAGCGACACCGGGCTGTAGCGCCGCAGCCGACCAAACAGCCGCGCCCGACGCGAGCCGGGCGGCAACCGCCCCTCGATGCGGTCAGCCGTGTGGGTCAGCTGGCCCCTGACGGCCCGGGTCAGGCGCCGGGTCTTCTTCACCACCCGACGAACACGCTTGCCCGCGGGAGTCGCCAGGAATCGATCCCTGGCACGCCTGACCCGCCGCTCGAACTTCACCTTGCGCCGGACCTGCCACAGCTTCTTGACCGCCCAGCGGCGCGCGGCGCGGGCCTTGACCCTCAGCTTGCCGGCCGGCTGCACCTGCCTCATGGCCCCGGGCGGCGTCGCCTGGACCTCCGCCGGCAGCATGAACCCCAGGACCAGGGCACACAGCAGGTATGTACGGACGCTTGACATGTTCTACCGCTGCGAATTGATTGCAATGGTCGAGCCAGACATCGTCCCGGCGGATCAAAACATATTCGCCCCGAAATTATTGGCTTTTTCACTGTCCCTACTGGCGCGATTCCCGGGGACCGGCGGCTAGTCTGGTCAGGATCCTCCTTCGATATCGGAGGAGGTCAGGGCAGGAAGACTGAAAAGGTCACGCCGCCGGGCTGCCCGTTTTTCACCTCGATGAACCCACCGTGTTGCTCCACGATGCGCGAGGCGATGGACAGGCCGAGGCCGGTGCCCTGCTCCCGGGTGGTGAAGAAGGGATCGAAGATCCGCTCCAGATCCGCCTCCGGGATGGGTGGCCCGTCGTTCTGCACATGCACGATCCCGAGGGTCTTGCCGCCGCGGGTCTCCCTGCCGATGCTGAAGCGGATGGTGCCGCCCCCCTCATTCCGGGCCAGGGCAGCGAGGCCGTTGAGCGCGATGTTGAGCAGCACCTGGGTCAGCTGGCGCGGGTCGGCCTGCACCAGCTCCGGGGACCCGCCCTGCGTCATCACGACCTCCACGCCCTGCTGCCGCGCCTGCGCCGCCAGCAGCTCCCGGGTGTGGGACACCACCTCGGCCAGGTCCACCTCCTGGCGATCCGGCTCCGTGGGGCGCGCGAAGCTCAGGAAGCGGTCCGCCACCTGACCCAGGCGCTCCAGCTCCGCCCGGTGCAGCTCCCACATGCGCGCCTGATCCGATCCCTCCTCCACCACCTCGTCCACCACCTCGGCGGTGCCCTTGAGCGCGTGCAGCGGGTTTTTGATCTCGTGAGCGATGCCCGCCACCAGCTCACCCAGCGCCGCCAGCCGGCCAGCGCGCACCAGCTGATCAGCCGTTCGCTGTTGCTCGGCCAGCGCCGCCTGCAGCTGCTCCTGGCGCCGGCGCTCACGGTCCACCAGGGTGCCGGCCACCACGCCCACCACCAGATAGAGCACCATCTCCAGCGCCTTCTCCAGGGTCATGGCGGGGTCCTTGTGCCCCAGGTGGGTGAAGGCGTGCGGCGCGTAAGCCGCGCACACCAGCAGCGCCGAGGTGAGGCCCCCGCGCAGCCCGGCGGTGAAGGCGGCCAGCAGGATGGGCAGGTAGTACAGCCGCCGCAGCACGTCGTGCAGCCAGTGCAGCTCCGGGCCCGTGGTGAAGTGCACCGCGGTGATGGCCGCGATGGGCAACCAGACCAGCAGCCACATCTGGGGCGCCAGCACCCCGCGACGTGCGGTGGGATCAGCCACGGCGGATCCCGTGCTTCTCCAGCCGGTAGGCCAGCACGTGACGCGCCACGTGCAGGTAGCGCGCCGTGCGGCTGACGTTGCCGCTGTTGAGCGCCAGCGCGCGCTCGATCACCCGCCGCTCCAGGTCCACCAGGTCGAGCCCATCGGGGGGCAGCGGCGGCCACTGGCCGTCGCCCGGGTCAGCCGAGGCCGAGGGCAGGTCCTGCACACGAACAGCGTCCCCCTCGCACAGCGCCACCAGGCGCTCGCAGGCGTTCTCCAGCTCGCGTACGTTGCCGGGCCAGGGGCGGGCGGCGATGGCCTTGACCACCGCGTCTGGCAAAAAGAGCTCCCGGTGCCCGGCGGCGCCGGCCACGAAGTGACGCGCCAGGGGCTCGAGGTCCTCGGGCCGCTCGCGCAGGGGCGGCACCTGCAGCGCGACCACGTTGAGCCGGTAATAGAGGTCCTCGCGGAAGTCGCCCGCGGCCACCATCTCGTCCAGGGGCTGGTTGGTGGCCGCCACCACCCGCACGTCCACCGCCTCGGCCGTGTCGGCCCCCAGCACGTCCACCGCCTTCTCCTGCAGCACCCGCAGCAGCTTGCCCTGCAGCGCCGCGGGCAGCTCGCCGATCTCATCCAACAGCAGGGTGCCGCCGTCGGCCCGGCGGAAGCGCCCCTGGCGGGCGCGGCTCGCCCCGGTGAACGCCCCGCGCTCGTGGCCGAACAGCTCGGACTCCAGCAGCTCCGACGGGATGGCCGCGCAGCTCACGGCCACGAAGGGGCCGTCGCCGCGAGCGCTGTGCGCGTGCAGGCGCCGGGCGATGAGCTCCTTGCCGGTGCCGCTCTCGCCGCCCAGCAGCACCGCCGCGTCGCTGCGCGCCACCCGGTCCACCTGGTCCAGCAGGGCCGCCATGGCCGGCGAGGCGAAGATGATCTCGCGCTCCACCCCGGCGCTCTTGCGCCGCAGGGCGCGGTTCTCCAGCCGCAGCCGGCGGTGCTCCAGGGCCCGCTCCACCGTCAGCAGCAGCACGTCCCGCGAAAACGGCTTCTCGATGAAGTCATGGGCCCCGGCGCGCATGGCCTGCACCGCCGCCTCCACGCTGCCGTGGGCGGTGATCACCACCACCGGGATCTCCGGCGCCTGCCGCCGCACATGCTCCAGCACCTCCATGCCGGAGGCGCCTGGCATGCGCAGGTCGGTGACCACCAGCTGGTGCCGCGCGGGGGCGAACACCTCCAGCGCGCGGGCGCCGTCCTCCGCCGTGTCCACCCGGTAGCCCCCCTGGCGCAGGTTGTACTGCCCCAGCTCGCGCCCCGAGGGGTCGTCCTCCACCAGCAGGATGGTGGCCGGATGTGCTCGCTCAGTCATGTCCGTTGTCCATTGCTCCAGCTATCCTCTGATAAGTACCATGTGGATCGGATGAGCGAAAAATCCACAGTCAGAGCGGCGGAGGGCGTGCAGGCCCCTGACGAGCCCGTGCAGGTGGCCGGGCTGCTGCGCTTCGCGCCGCTGGGCGAGCCGCCGGTGTTCATGCACCACTGCCTGGATCGACCGCTGATCATGATGGGGCGCTCGGACAGCTGCGAGGTGCCGGTTCAGGACGACCAGGCCTCACGGCAGCACTGCCGCCTGAGGCTCGCGGGCGGGGTGTGGCGCCTGACCGACTACAACAGCACCAACGGCGTGTTCGTCAACGGCGAGCAGGTGCGCGACCAGGAGCTGCGCGGCGGGGAGATCATCCGCATCGGCAGCGCCCTGTACCGCTTCTTCGCGCGCTCCTTTGCCCGCCAGGACCGGACCTTCCCCGCGCCGGACGCGGACATGGTCATGGGGCCCGCCAGCGGGGCGCTGCGCGACCTGATCGGCCGGGCCGCGCCGAGCGACCTGAGCGTGCTGGTCAGCGGCGAGACCGGCACCGGCAAGGAGCTGGTGGCGGCCGCGCTGCACGCCATGGGCGGCAACCCCGGGGGCCCGCTGGTGCCGGTGAACTGCTCGGCCATCCCGTCGGAGCTGGTGGAGTCCGAGCTGTTCGGCTGCGTCAAGGGCGCCTACACCGGCGCCACGGCGGACCGCCCCGGGTTGATCCGCCAGGCGTCGGGCGGCACCCTGTTCCTCGACGAGCTGGGCGAGCTGCCCGCCGGCAGCCAGGCCAAGCTGCTGCGGGTGCTGCAGGAGCGCCGGGTTCACCCGGTGGGCGGGACCGCGGCCGTGGCCGTGGAGATCCGCGTGGTGAGCGCCACCAACCGTGACCTGCGCCAGGAGGTGGCCGCGGGCCGGTTCCGGGCCGACCTGCTGGCCCGGGTGGCCGAGCTGGAGGTGCCGCTGCCCCCGCTGCGCCACCGGGTGGAGGACATCCCGCTGCTGGTGCGCCACTTCCTGCGCAAGCACGGCGCAGGGCGTGACCTCGCGGCCTCGCCGCTGTGCCTGGAGCAGCTGTGCCTCCAGCGCTGGCCGCTGAACATCCGCGAGCTGGAGAGCGCGGTGCGGCGCGCCCTGCTCATGGCCGGCGACCGCCGCACGCTGCGACGGGAGCACTTCGCCCGGCCGGACACGGCCCCGCCGGCCGAGTCGATCCATCTGGGCGGCGCCGGCGGCCGCGGCCCTGCGCCGCCCCCGCAGGAAAACCCCCAGGCCGAGCAGCTCAAGGAGGCGCTGCGGCGGCACCGCGGCGACACCGCGGCCGCGGCCGCCGAGCTGGGCCTCAGCCGCAGCCAGCTCTACCGTCGGGCCAAGAAGTACGGCATCCAGATCTCGTTCTTTCGCACCTGACCGCCCTGCGACCGCGCGAATAAACGCGAACGCGCGCGAACAGCTTTCGCGTCTCCGTTGCGCTGAAACGCGAACCGTTTAATTCCAACATGTTATCGAATGCCTTCAACGCTGGCACACCCGATGCATTTATCTCGGGCATCAACAACAAAGCAAACCAGCCAAGGAGGCTCCCATGAAGACCAAGACCAACGTGAAGGCCGGCTCTCTCACCTCTCCCAAGTCCCTCGGTCAGGTCGTCGGCTTCGGCGGCAAGAACCTTGGCCAGGTGGTCGGCAACACCGGCAAGGCCCTGGGCCAGGTGGTGGGCTAGACCCTGCCCTGCCCCCGGTCTCCCATCGTCCTTTCTTTAACTCCCCCCCGCACCTGCGATAACCTGGCATCCTGAACCAAAGGGTGCGATGAGCGACGCGCAGGATCTCACAGGCCAGGTGCTGCAGGAGACCTACAAGGTCGAGCGGCAGATCGGCAAGGGCGGCATGGGCATGGTCTACGAGGCGTCCCATGCGCGCCTGCCCCGCCGCTTCGCCGTCAAGGTGCTCACAGTTGAGGCTGCCCAGCACAAGGACGTGGCCGCGCGCTTCCACCGCGAGGCCCAGGTGACCAGCGGCCTGGGCAACTCCCACATCATCGACGTGGTGGACTTCAACACCCTGCCCAACGGCAACCCGTACATCGTCATGGAGTTCCTCGAGGGACAGGACCTGGCCGCTGCGCTGGCGCGCCAGGGCACCTTCTCGCCGGAGCAGACCGGGCGCATCCTGTCGGAGATCGCCTCGGCGGTGCACGCGGCCAACGACAGCGGCATCGTTCATCGCGACCTGAAGCCCGAGAACATCTTCCTGTGCCGGCGCGACGGCCGGGAGGACTTCGTCAAGGTGCTCGACTTCGGCATCTCCAAGGTGGTGGGCTCCCAGAGCGTCATCACCGGCACCCACGTGGTGATGGGCACCCCGTGGTACATGTCGCCCGAGCAGGCAGAGGGCCGCGCGTCTCAGCTCGACCGGCTGACCGACGTGTACTCCACCGGGGCGATCCTGTACCACATGCTGGCCGGGCGGCCGCCCTTCGAGGGGGACGGGGTGATGGCCGTGCTGTTCCAGGTGACCAAGGGGGATCTGGCGCCGCTCTGCTCGGTCAACCCACAGGTCCCCAAGGAGGTGGCGCTGGTGGTGGAGCGGGCCATGGCGCGGGATCCGGCCCAGCGGCCGCGGGACATGCTGAAGCTGGACGCCGCGTACCAGGCGGCCCTCAGAGGCGATGCGTCGGAGATGGGGACCGTGGCAGCCGGGACCGGCCCCGCGGCCTCCGCCGTGGCCGCCACCGCCGTGGCAGAAACTTCACCCGGGGTCGGAGCGCCCGAGGAGCCCCACTTCTCCATGACCCTGGAGACCGAGGACGGCGCGGTGGCGCCCGTCCCGCGCGCCGAGACGCCGGTGCCGCCGACCCAGCCGCCGCCGATCCACGGGACATACTCCACGCTGTCCGGCGGCGTGGGCGAGATGGCCACCGGCCGCATCCGCCGCCATGGCCGCGCCGTGGCCATCCTGGCCCCGCTGCTGGCGCTGGCCGCGGTGGGCACCTTCCTGCTGCTGGGGACCGACAAGCAGAACCGCCAGGCGACACCGGCAGCGGCGCCCCCCGTGGCGGCCGCGGCTCCTGATGCTGCCGTGGCCCGGCCGGACCAGGGCCCGCCCACGCCCGACCTTTCCCGGCCGGACCTGCAGGCGGAGCCGCCCAGGCCCGCGGCCCGGAAGCTCCCCGGCAAAAAGCGGCCAAGGGCAACGCGCAAGTCCAGGCCGAAGCCGAAGCCGGCCGCGAAGCCCGCGCCCGCCGCGAAGCCCGCGACAGCCCCACCCGCGCCGACGCCGAAGCCCGCTCCCAAGAAGAAGCTGGAGGCATATGATGACCTCTAGAATCCTGCTGCTCTGCTTGCTGCTGGGCGGCTGCCAGCGCGACTTCGACCTGAACCGCTTCCCCAAGGGCAGCGGCGACGGCGGCCCTGTCACCAACGAGGCGGGCATCGGCAACGAGGCGGGCGTGGGCAACGAGGCGGGTCCCGGCGACGCCAAGGTGCCCACTCTCGGAGACTGCGGCACCCCGGACGCGGGCAAGGCCTGCAAGGACGGCTGGTGCCACATCCCGGCCGGGTGCTTCATGATGGGGCCGGATCCGGCGGACCCCCAGGAGTGCCGCAGCGACGACGAGGTGCGCCACCCGGTGCGGCTGACCCGCGCGTTCGAGATCGCAGAGACCGAGGTGACCCAGGCCCAGTTCGAGGGCCTGGTGGGCCACCTGCCGTCGCAGCCCAAGAAGTGTGACAAGTGCCCGGTGACCCATGTGTCGTGGCACATGGCCGCGGCCTACTGCAACGCGCTGTCCCTCAGCATCAGCCTGGAGGAGTGCTACAGCTGCGCGGCCTCGGCCCGGGACGGCAGCGTGCCGGATGCCGGCTGGCCCGACGCCGGGCTGCCCGTGCAGCAAGCAGCCCAGTGCAAGCCCAAGACGAGCTTCAAGGCGGGCAAGAGCATCCTGTCCTGCGGCGGCTTCCGGCTGCCCACCGAGGCCGAGTGGGAGTACGCCTACCGCGCCGGGACCACCACGG
>CAZEFW010000152.1:0-3835 GCA_964511535.1 uncultured Myxococcales bacterium
CGGCAACAACGGCGGCGACCTGATCCTGCCCAAGCTGGAGGGGGTGCGCCCGGTGGTGCAGGAGGCGGTGGACAGCGCGCAGATCTCGCCCAACGAGGTGGACTTCGTCAGCGCCCACGCCACGGCGACCAAGGTGGGGGACATCGTGGAGTCTCAGGCCATCGCCGAGGTGTACGGCGATGCGCCGTACGTCACCGGGCTCAAGGGGCACATCGGCCACACCATGGGAGCGTGCGGGGCCATCGAGTCGTTCATGACCCTGTCCATGATGAACCGCGACGTGCTGGTGCCGACCCTCCACCTCGAGGAGGTGGACGAGCGGTGCGCGCCGATCAAGCACACCGCACAGGTGCGCGAGGTGCCGGTGAACATCGCCGCCGTGCAGAACTTCGCCTTCGGCGGCGTGGACACCTGCCTCGTCTACCGGAAGTTCGAGGGGTAGCGGACAGCGCGCCGTGGGCCGCATCCCCCAGCCGATCAAGTTCCTCGTCGACCTGATGGTCTCGCTGGTGCTGTGGATCTACTTCACGGTGGGGTTCGCCCTCTTCTTCTTGCCGCGATACCTGCTGGGCAGCTTCGACCCCGCGCGGCGGGAGCTGCGGTTCCAGCGCCTGCACAACCAGTTCTTCCGCGGCTTCTTCTGGTTGATCCAGACCCTGTCGCCGGGGTTCAGCCTGGTGGTGGCGCCCGAGGTCCGGGCGTTGAAGGGGATGGTGGTGGTGGCAAACCACCTGAGCCTGATGGACCCGCTGCTGCTGATCTACCTGTTCCCGGTGGGCAAGACCATCGTCAAGGCGGGGTGGCTGAAGGTGCCGATCTTCGGCTGGTTCACCCGGGGCTGCGGGTACGTGCCCGCCGGCGAGGGGGCGTGGACCGGCAAAGGGGCCGAGGCGCGCCGGGAGGAGCTGGGGCGGTACCTGGAGCGGGGGGGCAACCTGTTCATCTTCGCCGAGGGCACGCGCAGCCTCGACGGGGGGGTGGGGCGGTTTCGGCGCGGGGCGTTTGTGCTGGCGCGGGGGGCCCGGGCGCCGGTGGCGTTGCTGCGCATCCGGGGGAGCGAGCACCTGCTGCGGCGGGGCACGTTCTGGGTCAACACCTGCGTGCCAAATCGGTTGACCATCGAGCTGGTGACGGTGCTGCAGCCAGACTACGACGCCCAGGAGAGTCGGCCGAGCGCCTTGGCGGAGCGGGCCCGGTCGATCTATCTTGAAGGTGAGCGGGGGAGGTTGGAGGGTTGATGCGATTCGTGCTGCTGCTGGCGCTGGTCATGGCGACTGGCGGATGTATCTTCGACAGCTCGGGGGCTGACTCCGAGGGGCCGTACCGGGAAGGCGGCGGGTCGGACAGCGCGCTGGACCGCGGGGTGACGGGCAAGGATCCGGACGTGGGCGATGCAGCGCCGCTGGACCGACCGCTACCGGATCTGGGCAAGCTGGACCAGCCGGCGCCACAGGGCAAGACCTGTGCCGGCGCGCGGGTGGCGTTCACGGCGAGCGCGGTGCCCAAGGCGTGCGGGTCCATCGGCCTCAAGGTGTCAGGGTCGCAGGCCTTCGTGTGGGTGCTTGCGGGGGTGTCGGCCAGCGGCGAGAGCAAGCCGGCCAAGTGGGCGGCCGGGGCCACGGCCAAGAAATGCAGCGCCGGCTATTGCTGGGAGTTCGCCAAGGTGCCGGTGCCGTGCACCAAGGGCCCCTACCGGTTTCACTTCATGCGCAACGCCACGAACAACGATCCCTTCAAGGGGCAGGAAGTGGGGGCGTGTCAGCCGTGAGGTGGGGGGGAGGGGTGGCGGGAGGACGCGCCCCTGGCGGGGCCCCACCCAAAAAACACCGGCGGTTCCTGTTCTGCCCATCCCCGGCTTCGCTCCCGGTGAGCACTGCCAGGGCGCCCGGCTGCAGGGTGCGCCCCAACCCCCACCCTTCGGCCTGGCATGTATTTCCACCGGACCCCAGCCGTCCCCCGGTATTCCCGGGTTCAGGTGGGTTATCGGCCCCACGGCGGCAATGTTGCGCAATGAAGCGCGGATGCCAGCGTCTGGCCATTTCGTCGTTTTGTCATTCCGTCGTTCTGTCATTCGAGCCCGAAGGGCTCGTTCCCAGCCGCTCCACCAGCCGCCGCACCCCCCAGCGCGCGAAATGGTTGCCGTACTTGACGCTCTCCTTGCCCGAGATGAGCATGCCCAGCCCCCAGATCCCCCACGAGGCGCCGTAAGCCGCCGGCCCTCCGATGACGAAGATGAGCGGCTCCTCGAACCACGCCGCCACCACGCCGATGGCCGCGATGGTGGGCCAGCCTCCCACCAGGAAGCTGAGCCCGATCAGGATCAGCCCCACCACCAGCGGCAAGGACGGCTTGTGGTCGAAGGCGCTCAGATCCGCCTGCTCCTCGATGGCTCGGGCGACGTAGGGCCGGCGCGCGAGCCACTGGCCCAGGCGCCGCCGCAGGGTCGGCTTCTTTGCCCCGGGATCGCTCACGTCCACCAGCATATAGTGGTAAAACTGAGCACGAAAGGTCAGGGGCATCATGCGCGTTTTTATTACAGGCGTCGCCCACCTCGGTGCGGCAGGCAAAGATCCAGAGGCGCTGCTCGGCGCGCTGCGTCGCGGCGATCGGGGCATCGGCGCGTTGACCCTGTTCGCCACCTCGGCCCGGGCAGACGCGGCCCGCCCCGTGGCCGAGGTCCCCGGCTTCGACCATGACCCGGTCCTGCCGCGGACCCACGCGCTGGCCCGCGCCGCCGCGGCCCAGCTCACCCTGGCTGCGCCGCCGGACGCCGTCGTGCTCGGCGGCACCACCGGCGGCATGCCGCTGTCGGAGAGCTTGCTCGCGGCCGGCGAGACTGACCCGCCCCGATACGCGCTGCACGGCACCGGGACGGTGGCCCTGGATCTGGCCGGCGCGCTCGGCTGCGCCGGTCCGGTGCTCACGGTGTCCACGGCCTGCTCCAGCGGCGCGCTGGCCATCAAGGTGGGCCTCGAGCTGATCCGCCGCGGCCTGTGCCGCACGGTGCTGGCTGGGGGCGTGGACGCCCTGTGCCGGCTGACCTACCACGGCTTCCGGCTGCTGAAGCTGATCGACCCGCAGGGCGCCCGGCCGCTGGACGTCGACCGCCGCGGCATGAGCGTGGGCGAGGCGGCGGCGCTGCTGCTGCTCGAGGGCTCCACTGGCGCTCCCCCCGACGAGGCGCTGGCCGAGCTGCGGGGCGTGGGCGCCTCCTGTGATGCCCACCACGCCACCATGCCCCTGCCCGGCGGCGAGGGCGCCCAGCTCGCCATGCAGCGCGCCCTCGCCGACGCGGGCTGCGCCCCCGGCGATGTCGACTACATCAACCTGCACGGCACCGGCACCGCGGGCAACGACGCCTCCGAGGCCGCCGCGGTGCACGCGCTCTACCCCGCTGGCGACGCGCCGCCGCTCTCGTCGACCAAGGGGATCACGGGTCACCCCCTCGCCGCGGCAGGGGCCGTGGAGGCGGTGGCCAGCACTCTGTGCCTGCGGGAGTCGCTGCTGCCGGGCAACGCCGGGCTCCAGACCCTCGACCCGTCCCTCGATCTGCAGCCTGTGGTCCAGACCCGCTCCGGCGATCCGGCCCTGATCCTGTCCAACTCCTTCGGCTTCGGCGGCAACAACGCCTCGGTGGCCCTGGCCCGGGTGGGCCATGTCGCGCGCGCGCCGGCGGCCCTGCTGCCCGCCGCCCTGGATCTCGAGGTGCTTGGCGCCGCCTGCCTGTCCGCGGCCGGCGGCCTGGACGAGACCATGGCGTCGCTGGAGGCGGCCCGCCCCATCGTGGGCACCATCCCGGCGGCCACGCTCAAGGGGGCGCTCCCCCCGCGGCTCA
>CAZEFW010000152.1:3935-24735 GCA_964511535.1 uncultured Myxococcales bacterium
GCGGCTCAAGCGCCTCCCCCGCATGGCCCTCTGCCTGTCAGCGGCGCTGCTGGGCGATGACCCCGGCGAGCGCTGTCCCCGCTCGGTCTTCTTCGGCACCGGCTGGGGCCCGCTGTCGGAGACGTACGACTTCCTGCGCGAGCTGTTCTCCTCGGATGAGGACCTGTCGAGCCCCACCGACTTCGTCGGCTCGGTGCACAACGCCCCCGCGGGCCAGCTCGCCATGCGGCACGGCGCCCGGGGGACCAACCTCACCGCCACCGGCGGCCCGAGCTCATTCGAACAGGCGCTGCTCCTGGCCGCCCTGACCGTCACGCCGGACGACGAGCCCGCGCTGCTCCTGGGCGCCGACGAGCACCACCCGACCCTCTCCCCGCTGCTGGAGGGCCACGCCGCCCCCGCCGAGGGAGGCGGGGCGCTGCTGGTCCGTCGCCCGGGACCCTCGGGGGCAGATGGGCGCCTGCTCATCCGGCCCCTCTGCCTCGGCCCCGAACCCGCCGCGCGGCTGGCCACGCTCGACGACGTCCCGCGGCCCACCCTCGCCCTGGCCGGCCCCGGCCCTGGCCTGCGCGAGCTGCGCGCCGCGGTGGGCTACGCCGGCGAGGTCCTGTTCCATGAGCCCGTGCTCGGCCGCCACGCCTCGGCCTCGGCCCTGGCAGCGGCCCTCGCCGTGGAGCTGGTGCAGGGCGGGCGCCACGGCGCGGTGCTGCTGCTGACCCCCGGCGCACCCCCGGCCGCGTCGGTCATCTGGCGTGGGGGCGCGGGGTGAGCGGACCCACCCTGCTGCCCCTGACGCCGGCTCACCTCGCCGGCCTCGGGGCGCTTCAGCTGTCGGTCCTGCTGCTGCTGCTGCCGGTCCCGCTCTGGACCGCCGGCCTGCCCCTGGCGCTGCTGGTCGCCCTGCTGCTCACCGCGCCGTTCTTTCCCGGCTGGCGCCTGTTCGGGCCGTACATCACCCGGGGCGACCCTGCCGCTGGCGGCGTGAGCCTCACCTTCGACGACGGACCCGACGCGGCCACCACCGGGCCCTTGCTGGATCTCCTGGCCCGCCGCGGCGTCAAGGCGTGCTTCTTCCAGGTGGGCCGCAAGGTGCAGGCGAACCCCGAGCTGTCCCGCCGCGCCCTGCGAGAGGGCCACGAGCTCGCCAACCACTCCCGGTCTCACGACCCGCTGCTGATGCTCCGCTCCGCTGCCCGGCTGGCCAGGGAGGTCGCCGGCGGTCAGGAGGCCCTGGCGGCGGTGGGCGCGCATACCCGCTGCTTCCGGCCGCCGGTGGGAATCGTCAACCCGCGGCTCTGGCCCGCCCTCCTGCGCCAGGGGCTGGTGGCGGTTGGGTTCAGCCGCCGGGCCATGGACTGGGGTAACCGCAGGGTGCAGGGGACGGCCCGCCGCCTGCTGCGGGGCGTGGCTGCCGGGGACATCCTGCTGCTGCATGACGGCCACGGCGGGGCGGACTTCGACGCCGCCGCGTGGCTCGCCGAGGTGGAGGCCGTGCTCGACGGGCTGGAGCAGCGCGGGCTGCCGGTGTTGCCCCTGTCGCGCCTGCTGAACCAGCCGGTGATGGAGCCCCACGGTTCGGCCGCCGCCGGGGCCGCCGGGGCCGCCGCCGCGTTCTACGACGGGCTCGCCCCGGGCTACGACGCGGAGCAAGTCAAGCCAGCCGCATCACCGGTGCGCGAGGCCGAACAGCAGGTGGTCCAGGCGCGCCTGGCCGAGCTGGTGCAGCAGGGCGACCGGGTGCTCGAGATCGGCGCGGGCACCGGGCGGTTTACGGTGGCCCTGGCGCGGCGGGCCGCCTCGGTCACGGCGGTGGATGTCTCGCCCGGAATGCTGCAGCGGCTCGAGGCGCGCGCGGCGCGCGAGGGCCTGGACAACGTCACGACCCTGCTCGGGCCGGCCGGCACGGTGGAGCTCCAGGGGACCTACCAGCTGATCTGCAGCTTCTCGGCGCTGGAGTACATGCCGGACCTCCGCGGCGTCCTGACCCGCCTGGCCCGCCACCTGGAGCCGGGCGGGCACCTCCTGTTCACCACGGCCCACCGCGGCCCGCTGCGCTTCATCGTGCAGCTCGGCAACGCCATGCGCCAGGGGATCTGGCTGTACGCGCGCAGCCGCGCCGGGGTACGCCGCGACCTGGCCGCCGCCGGGCTCTCGCCGGTGTCCATCCGTACCCACGGTCTGCGGCTGCCGCTGCTGGGGGGCATGCTGCTGGAGGTGGTGGCCCGGTCGACCCCGCCTTCCGGCGCTGCGAGCGGAAGCTGATCCCGGCGCCCCTGTGACCTCGCGCATAGCCCGCGCCCTTGAATTTAGGAGACCCTGCCGTAAGCTGGTTCCCCATGCCGGACGCTGACGACAACATGGACCTCACCCGCGCCACCGTGCGCCTGCAGGTGCCGTTTCACGACCTCGACCCGATGCAGGTGGTCTGGCACGGCAACTACTTCAAGTACTTCGGCCAGGCGCGCCTCGCCCTGTTTCAGCAGGCCGGCCTGGCGCACCTCTACAAGCCCGACCCCGACGCGGAGTGGCTCTACCCGGTGGTGCGCAGCGAGGTGAAGCATGTGCGCCCGCTGCGGCTGCTCGACGAGTTCTCCGTCACGGCTTTGCTCAAGGAGGCGAAGTACAAGATCGTCATCGACTTCGAGGTCCGCCTGGCGGCCGACGACAAGATCTGCACCCGCGCGCGTACCCAGCAGGTCGCCATCTCGGGCAAGGACTTTGCCCTCGGCTTCGAGATCCCCGCCGAGGTGCGGCGGGGCTTCGGGCTGGAGTGAGGAGGCGCCCGTGACCATCAAACAGAGTCAGGCCAGCTCTGCCGAGCGCAAGGCGCTGGCCGCAGGCTACGAGCGCATGGTGAGCTGGGCGCGCCTGCTGGATCGGATAAACGTCTTCCCGGTGGCCGACGGTGACACCGGGCGCAACCTGGTGATCAGCCTGGCCCCTCTGCGCCGGGAGGACCTGACGGGCCAGCGGCTCACCCGGGCCTTGCTCATGGCGGCGCGCGGAAACTCCGGCAACATCGCAGCCCGGTTCATGGAGGGGCTGCTGGCCGGAGGCGCCCTGAACATGCGGGTATCCCGGGGCCTCGACCTGGCTCGCACAGCCGTGGCCGAGCCGATGCCGGGCACCATGCTGACCCTGATGGAGGCGCTGGTGCAGGGCCTGGAAGAGGCCAGCGGCGGCGTCAACGAGGCGGCCACTGGGGACCTGGTCTGGCGCATGGTGCGCGCCGTCAAGGGCACCACCGGCCAGCTGCCCGAGCTGGAGCAGGCGGGGGTCGTGGACGCTGGCGCCCTGGGCCTGCTGCTGCTGCTCGACGGCTTCCTCTGGGCGGTGACAGGGGCACCGGAGCGCGCCCTGGACATGGAGGAGGCGTTCCCCGAGATGATGGACTTCGTGCCGGGCGAGGCGCTGGCGGCCGGCGCGGAGCACGGCTTCTGCGTGGACGCGGTGTTGCGCGCGGCCGACCTGGACGAGCAGGGGCTCTCTGCCCTGGCGGCCATGGGCGAGTCGGCGGTGGTCCTGCGCCACGGGGACCTGGTCAAGGTCCACCTGCACACCGACGACCGCGACGACCTGCGCGCCCGCCTGGAGCGGCTCGGTTCGGTGGTCCAGTGGCGCTGGGACGATCTGCAGGAGCAGGCCAGCCGCTACGGCAGCCCGCGTCCGGACCAGGCGGTGCACCTGGTGACCGACGCCGCCGGCTCCTTCACCCGCGAGCAGGCCGACGAGCTGGGGGTCACCCTGCTGGACAGCTACGTCAACCTGGGCGACGACGTCTCGGTGCCCGAGACCTACCTCGAGCCGCAGGACCTGTACGCGGCCATGCGGCGCGACGTGGAGGTGTCCACCAGCCAGGCGTCGGTGCACGAGCGTCACCAGCACTATCAGCGCTGCCTCGCGCTCCACCCGCGGTCCCTCTACCTGTGCGTGGGCTCGGCCTTCACCGGCAACCACCAGGTGGCCAGCGACTGGCGCCGGGACAATGACCCCGACGGCAAGCTGGCGATCATCGACTCGGAGGCTGCCTCGGGCAAGCTGGGGATCTGCGCCCTGGCCACCGCACGATACGCCCGGCAGGCCGGATCCGCCGATGAGGTGGAGGCCTTCGCCTTCAGCGCCCTGAAGCGGGCCGAGGAGTTCATCTATATCGACCAGCTCAAGTACCTGGCCGCCGGCGGCCGGCTGAGCAGGGGCAGCGCCTTCTTCGGCGACCTGCTGCGGATCAAGCCCATCGTCAGCCCCACCGGCGAGGGGGCCAAGAAGGTGGGCAAGGCGCGCAACTTCGACGAGCAGCTGGCCCACGCCCTGGCCCAGCTGGATCAGGGGCTGAGCCCGGGCGGCGCTGGCGCGCTGATCATGCTGGAGCACACCGACAACGCGGCCCTCCTGGCAGACACCGTGTTGCCCCGGGTGCGCGAGCGCTTCTCCGACGCCGAGATCTGGCTCCAGCCGGTCTCCCTCACCTCGGGCGTCCACATGGGGCCGGGCACCTGGGCCGTGGCCTTCCTGCCGGCGGAGGGCGCGTGAGCTTCGCCTTCGTAATCCCGCTGTACAACCACGCCGGCACTCTGGCCCGGGTGGTGTCCCGCGCGCGGGAGCTGCCCTACCCGATCATCATCGTGGACGACGGCTCCACCGACGGCGGCGGGGAGCTGGCCGACACCCTCGAGGGGGTGCACCTCGTGATCCACCACCCGGAGAACCGCGGCAAGGGCGCGGCCCTGATCAGCGGCATGCGGGCCGCGGCCGAGGTGGCCCAGTGGGCCATCAGCGTGGACGCCGACGGTCAGCATGATCCGCGAGAGGCCGCCGCGCTGGTGGAGGCGATCCCGGAGGGGGCGCGCCCCATCATCATCGGCGCGCGCCGGGGCATGCGCGCGGGGGGCAGCGTGCCCTGGACCAGCCGCTTCGGGCGCAAGTTCTCCAACTTCTGGATCTGGTCCGCTGGCGGCTACCTGGTGTCCGACTCCCAGAGCGGCTTCCGCATCTACCCGCTGCCAGAGACCCTGGAGCTGGACGCCCGGAGCCGGCACTTCCAGTACGAGGTCGAGCTGCTGGTGCTGGCCCGCTGGCGCGGCGTGCCTGTGCTGGAGGCGCCGGTGAAGGTGCACTACGAGCCCAAGGGCAAGCGGATCTCTCACTTTCAGCCGTGGAAAGATTTCTGGCGCAACTCGTTCGCGTTTTCGCGCCTGATCACCGCCCGCATCCTGAAGACGAAGAAGGCCAGGGCCAGGCGGGCGTTGCCTGGGGGATGAGACCGGGCGCCGCGCGCGCCCCGAGGAGGAGTTCATGGGAACGGTGAGGGACCTGTGCATGGTGGGGCTGCTGGTGCTGGTGGCCGGCTGCACCGAATCAAACCGTCACGCGAAGAATGACCAGGGCGGCGCGCCCCCCGCCGACGGCGGCGGCACCCTGGCCGACGGTAGCGCGGGGCTGGAGGCGGGCGCGCCGGCTGACGGGGCCTCAACGGACGGCCCCGCCCCGGCCAGCGGCCGCATCAGCATCTTCGTCAAGGGCGATCACTCCAAGGTGAACTTCAAGGACGGGCTGAGCGGCCAGACCGCCACCGACTTCAAGATCGCCATGTCCCGCTACCAGGTGCTGCGCAGCGCCACCGACCCGAAGCCGGCCCTCTGCTTCGACCACGGCAGCAAGCCCGCGGTGGCCGACATGAAGGGCGACAACCTGGTGGGATACTGCGAGACGAAGAAGCTCCCAACCGGCGTCTACACCCACGGGCGGACACGCGTGGAGTGGGCCAGGTACACCGTCGAGGGCGTGTACCACTCGCTGGGCCAGAAGTGGAAGGGCAAGTTCACCTTCTTCCGTGCCTACTCCAACGTCACGTACCAGGGGCTGCCCTACTCGGCGGGCCACGGGTTCATCTCCTTCTCGGCGCTGCCCTCCATCAAGATCCCCTTCGTCTACGGCCCGTTCCCGCCGGTGCCGGGGGTCAAGTTCGACACCATCGGGGGCAAGCTCTACATGACCTTCCGCTACACCAAGCCGCTGCCCATCGTGAAGGACGACAAGGGCGCGCACTGGGCGCGGTTCAACTGGAAGGTGGGCGAGGCGTTCCGCTGGAAGGAGCTCAAGCGGGGCGGCTACAAGACCGGCACCTGGGACGTCTCGGCCAACCTCTCCAGCCTCGAGCCGGTGATTGTCCACGGCGTATCCAACTACTACATCACCTCCTCGGTGGACTGACCCGAGCGCGCGGCTGCGCGTATAATGAGCCATGCTCATCCGGACCGCCCTGCTCTCTGCGCTCCTGCTGGCGGGGCCATTCTCCCGCTGCAGGGGCGACGATCCGCCGCTCATCGTGCCGCCACCCCAGTTCCTCGACGCGGGCCCGCGATACGACTCGCGGCCTCACGACGACCTGCTCTCGCCGGACGTCACGCCGCCCGACCTGCACCCCCACGCAGACAGGTGGGTCGACAGCTCGGGCAGGGCGTGCACGCCGGGGGGCAGCCAGTGCGCGCCCGGGCAGACCTGCGCGCTGATCACCAGCAAGACCGTGGGGGTGTGCGCCACCAAGTGTGACCCGACCAAGTACCCCCTGGTGCCCAACGGCTGCCCGCCGAAGACCCAGTGCGGGACGCTGCCGGGCGCCGCCTCCACGACGGAGGGCCGGTGCTTCGCCACCTGCTCGCTGGCCCCGGGCAAGAACGACTGCGAGGCGGGCATCGCCTGTCACTCGGGCGAGCAGGTTGGCCTGTACGGCGCCGGCGTCTGCGTCGGCCCGCCCGGCTGCGCCAAGGACACCGACTGCCCGGTGCGCACCGCGACCGCCTGTGACCCCTCGGGGACCAACAAGTGCCCCGCCGGGGCGTTCTGCCACCCGTCGAGCGGCGGCACCGTCAAGGGCCGCTGCGCCCGGGCCGGCAAGTGCGACAAGGTCAGCGGGCTGTGCGTGGGGCACAGCCTCGGCAACGCGACCGCGAAGGTGGGCGACCCGTGCGCCGACGACACCGGCTGCGGCGGCGAGATGGTCTGCATGATGCAAACCGACGACGGCAAGCAGGTGCGCTACCGCAACGGCTACTGCGCGGTCAGGGGGTGCGCTCACAGCGGGTGGACCGCGCGCGCCTGCCCCAAGGGGAGCGCCTGCAACCGGGTATACGCCGCTGGGCTGTGCCAGCGCACCTGCGACCTGGACATGGCCAGCGGCTGCCGCGGCGAGGCCAAGGATTATTACGGGGACTACGAGTGCCGGGCCTGGGACAACCTGTCGATGGCCAACAAGAAGGTGAGCAGCGGGCCGGTGTGCGACTTCGGCCTGGCCATGAGCTGCGACACGCTGGCCTCGAGCAAGCTCGGCTGCCCGGCGGTGGGCGTGCCGAAGACGAACAAGACCAACATGCTCTGCCGCGCCCTGGACGGCACCAAGCTGACCGCGGGCAACCCGGCCGGCTTCTGCCTGGACGATACGACCTCGGGGTCCAAGAAGCGTTAGCGCCCCTGACGCGGGTGGCGTTCTGGCGCCGCTGAACCCCAGGCGGTAGGCTGAAGCCGTCATGGCCGCCGCCACCACCATCCGCTGGCCCTTGCTGGCCGTCGTGCTGCTCTGCATCGGCGGCGCCGGCTGGCTGGCCCACGCGCGGCTCTCCATCGAGACCGACATCACGGCCTCGCTGCCCGACGCGTCGGGAGAGCTGGCCCGGGCCGGAGAGGTGCTGCGGCGCAACCCGAACCTCGACCGCGTGGTGGTGGACCTGGCCCTGACCACCGGCGAGGGCGCGGACCCGGATCGGCTGGTGGACGCCGCGGCCTGGGCAAGCAAGCAGCTCGAGCGGAGCGGCCTGTTCGAGCAGGTGGGCAGCGGCCTGTCCGGCGCGGCGTTTTCGGGGCTGGTGGGCGCGACCCTGGACCACATGCCGGCGCTCTTTTCGGCCGAACAGCTGGAGCGGCAGGTGGCGCCGCTGCTCACCCGGGCGGCCATCAAGCAGACGCTGGAGCGGCGCCTGGCGGAGCTGTCCCAGCTGTCGGGGGTGGGGCAGGCCGGCGCCATGTCCCAGGACCCGCTCGGGCTGTCGCGGCTGGCCCTGGCTCGCCTGGCGGGCATGATGCCGGCCTCGGGGGCGCGCATCTACCGCAACCAGCTGGTCAGCGCCGACGGCCGCCACCTGCTGCTGCTCGCCACCCCGGCCAACGCCGGCAGCGACACCGGCCAGGGGGCGAAGCTGGCGGCGCTGTTCGAGCGCCTGGGCCGGGAGATCAACGCCCCGGGCGCTCCCGGCGCCGCGGGGCGCATGGCGCTGACAGCGGTGGGCGGCTTCCGCGCCGCGCTGGACAACGAGACGCTGGTCCGGGCCGACACCCGCCGCGCCATCATCTTCGCCACCGTCGGCATCGCGCTGCTGCTGCTGACTTGCTTCCCGCGCCCCTGGCTCGGGCTGCTGGCGCTGCTGCCCGCCCTGGCCGGCCTCGCCGCGGCCCTGCTGGTCTACTCGCTGTTCAGCCCGCGCATCTCGGGCCTGGCCCTCGGCTTCGGCGGGGCGCTGGTCTCCATCACCGTGGATCACGGGGTCGCCTTCCTGCTGTTTCTGGATCAACAACGCCAGACCTCCGGCCGCGGCGCGGCGCGCCAGCTCTGGTCGGTGGGGCTGTTCGCCACCCTCACCACCGTGGGCGCGTTCTCCATGCTCGGCCTGAGCGGGTTCCCGATCCTGCGTCAGGTGGGGGCACTGGCCGGCCTCGGCGTCGGGTTCTCGTTCCTCTTCGTCCACACGGTGCTGCCGCTGGTGTTCCCCGCCATGGGCCCGGCCCGTCGCGGCCCGTTGCTGCCGCTGCAGCCTGCCCTGGCGCGGCTCACCCGGGGCAAGGGCCCCTGGAGCCTGGTGGCGGCCGGGCTGGTGCTGGCGGCGTTGCTCCCCTTCGCCCGGCCGACCTTCCAGGTGGACCTGGCGGCCATGAACACCGTGCAGCCCGACACCCTGGCCGCCGAGGCGGAGATCAAGCAGACATGGGGCGACATCTTCGACCGGGTCTACCTGTTCGTCGCCGCGCCAGATCTGGCGGCGCTGCGCCGTCGGGCAGACGCCGCCGCCGACCTGCTGGCCGCCGAGGTGAGCGCGGGCGGACTGGCGGGCGCAGTGAGCCCCTCGAGCCTGCTGCCCGGCGACGACCTGGCCCGGAAGAACCGCGCCGCCTGGCGCGCCTTCTGGTCCGGCGGCCGCGCGGCGACGCTGCGCCAGGACCTGACCGCCGAGGCCCTGGCCGCCGGCTTCACCGCCGACGCTTTTTCGCCCTTCCTCGCTGTCCTGGAACGTGCGCCGGGCAGCGGGGCGACGCCCCTGCCCGCGGCGCTCCACGGCATGCTCGGCGTCAGCCAGGACCCGAGGGGCGGCTGGACCTGGTTCGGATCGGCTGGCCGCGGCGCCCGCTACGACGGCGCCGGGCTGCAGCAGCGCGCCCGGCAGGCGGGGGTCTCTGTGCTCGACCCGCGCCGCTACACGCGCTCGTTGGCCGGGCACCTGACCGACACCTTCAAGCGCATGCTCCTGCTGGTGGCCCTGGCCGTGGCCGCGCTCATGGCGGTGCTCTTCCTCGACCCGGTGCTGGTGCTGATCTCGCTGCTGCCCCTGGCCTTCGCCCTGTTCGCCACCCTCGGCGCCCTGGGGCTGATGGGTCACCCCATCGACATCCCCGGCCTGATGCTGGTCATCGTCATCTTCGGCATGGGCATCGACTACACCCTGTTCCTCGTGCGCAGCCACCAGCGCTTCCTGAAGCATGACCACCGCTCCCAGGGGCCGGTGCGCGGCGCCGTGTTCCTGGCCGCGGGCTCCACCCTGGTGGGCATGCTCAGCCTCACCGCCGCGGACCACGCCGTGCCCCGCTCCGCCGGCATCACGGCCACCACGGGGGTGCTGTTCGCCGCGCTGGGCGCGTTCCTGCTGCTGCCGCCGCTGCTGCGCCGGCTCTACGACCGGCCTCCTGGCAGCGGCAGCGTGGCCCGGCGCTACCGCCGCCTGTCGGGCTACGTTCGCCTCTTCGCCCGCTTCAAGGTGAAGCTGGACCCCATGTTTCGCCGCCTGGACGACCTGCTCGATCCCGCGGCGCGGGTGCTGGACCTCGGCTGCGGCTACGGGGTGCCCGCGGCCTGGCTGCTGGAGCGCCGCCCCGAGCTGCGCGTGATCGCCTGCGAGCCGGACGAGGACCGCGCCCGGGTGGCGCGCCGCGTCCTGTGGGACCGCGGCGAGGTTTACGAGCTCGCCGCCCCGGGCCTCCCCGTGGAGGTGTCGAGCATCGAGGCGGTGTTGATGCTCGACATGGCGCATCACCTGGACGACCGGGCCCTGGAGCGCACGCTCACCTCCCTGCGCGGCATCCTGCCCCCTGGCGGGCAGCTGCTCATGCGGGCCACCATCCCTGGCCAGCGCGCCGAGGCCTGGGAGCGCCGCCTGGAGCGCTGGCGCATGGCGCGCTCGGGTTGCGAGCCGGTGTTCCGGGACATGGCCCAGCTCACCGCGGCGCTGGAGCGGGCCGGCTTCGCCGTGGAGCTGACCGAGCCCTCCGCCCCTGGCCGCGAGGAGACCTGGATCTCGGCCCGGGCGAGCGGGGAGGCGCTGTGAAGGCGCTGCTCTACCGCATCTTCTCCATCCCCGGCGTCTGGGCCGTGTCGGTGGTGGCCTGGTTCGTGACCACCTGGTACTTCCTGTTCAGGTCGGCCCGCCGCAAGGAGAGCGAGCGCTTCTATCGGGCGCTCTTCCCCGACGGCACGCCGGCGCAGATCCGCGGCCGGGTTTGGCGCCAGTTCCACGCCTTCTCGGGCCTGTTCGCCGAGCGGCTGCGCCTGGCCCGCGGCAAGCCGCCCCGGTTCACCTCCGATGGCTGGGAGCTGTTCGAGCAGACCGCTGATGCCGGCGCGGGCGGGCTGATCCTCATGAGCCACCTGGGCAACTGGGAGCTGGCCGCGCGGCTGTTCCGTCGCAAGGGCTTGCGGCTCATGCTCTTTCTGGGCGCTCGCCAGAAGGAGCAGATCGAGTCGATGCAGAAGGCCGATCTGCTGGGCGAGGGGATCAGGCTCGTGGTGGCCGAGGAGGGCGGCGCTGGCGCGTTCAACGGGCTGGAGGGGTTGACGTTCCTCAAGGAGGGCGGCTTCGTCTCCATGCCGGGCGACCGCATCGCCTCGGGCACGGCCCGCATGGTTCAGGTCTCCTTCCTGGGCCATGAGATCTCGCTGCCGCAGGCGCCATACGCCCTGGCCCTGGTGGCCGGCGTGCCGCTGTTCGTCTTCTTCGCCCTGCGCGAGCGTGGCGGGAGCTACCACATCATCTGCAGGCGAGTGGAGGTCAAGGCGGCCAGCCGCAAGGCCCGCGACGCCGCCATCCAGGCCGCCGCCCAGCGCTACGCCGACATCCTGGCCGAGGTGGCGCGGAGGTACCCGGAGCAGTGGTACTGCTTCGACCGATTCCTGGGGGAGCGGGCGGCCGAAAGGACCGCCCCTGAAGCCTGAAGCCAGGCTAGCTCGGCCCCCGCCTGAGAGGCGGATCTTTCAGAACTGAAACAGCGTCGGAGGTAGAAGCGGCGTCCTTGCCGCTTTCGCTGTTGCGCTGCAATCCACGCGGCCAGAGGCCGCGTCTACAGGTTAGTTTCGGGTCAGACGCCGCGAAAGACCACGCAGCAGTTGGTGCCGCCGAAGCCGAAGGAGTTGCTCATGGCCAGCTCGACGTTGGCCTTGCGCGCCTCGTTTGGCACCACGTCCACGTCGTGGAATTCAGGGTCCGGGGCGTGGTTGATGGTGGGCAGGATCACCCCCTGGCGCATGCCCTCGATGGTGAGCGCAGCCTCGATGGCCGACGATCCGCCCAGGGTGTGGCCGAGCTGGCTCTTGTTGGACGAGACCGGCGTGTTGGGCAGGTCGTCGCCGAAGCAGTCGCGCAGGCACTTCACCTCGTTCAGGTCGCCCTTGGGCGTGGAGGTGCCGTGGGTGTTGACGTACTGGATGTCCCGGGGCGTCAGCCCGGCGTCGTCGATGGCCTCGCGCATGGCGCGAACGATGGTGGGCTGGTTGGGCCGCGTGAAGTGGTACGCGTCCGACGACCAGCCCACGCCGAGCACCTCGGCCAGCGGCGTCATGCCGTGGGCCTTGATCGCCTCCTCGGCGGCCAGCACCAGCACGCCGGCGCCTTCGCTCAGCACGAACCCCTTGCGATCCGCTGAGAAGGGCCGCGAAGCCATGGCCGGGTCTCTGTACGCCCGGTCCCCCACCTTGACCTTGAGCGTGGCGTTCATGTTGGCGAAGCCGTGGATGATCTCGGGCATGATGGGCGTGTCCACGCCGCCCGCCAGCACGAAGTCCACGTCGCCGTCGCGGATCATGCGCGCGCCCACGCCGAAGGCATAGTTGCCCGAGGCGCAGGCCCCCTGGGGGGAGAAGATCGGCCCGGTGAAGCCGAGCATCATGCTCGCCTTGCCGGACGGCAGGTTTGCGCACAGGTTGGGCAGCAGGAACGAGCTCACCCGCAGCGGCCCCTTTTCCCGCAAGGCCTCCATCGCGGCGCGGAACGCGTCGTGGCCGTTGATGGAGGAGCCGATCATGCACGCCGTTCGCGGGGCGGTCTCCTCGGTCATCTCCAGTCCAGCGCTGGCCAGGGCGTCCCGGCACACCGCCATGGTCAGGATCACGTAGGAGGCGTTCCAGTTATACGCCTCCTTGGCGCTGGAGAAATCATACGCCTCGGGGTCCCAGTCCGGGATCTCGCCCACCAGCCGGCACGGGGAGTCCACCTCGCAGCGGGTCACCTCGCCGAAGCCGGCCTCGCCCCGCAGGGCGCGGTCCCAGGTCTCCGCGAAGGTCTTTCCCAGCGGGGTCGCCGCAGCGTAGCCAGCGACGAAAACTCTTCTATTCAGCGGCGCTCTCATGGCGGCTCAGCGCTCCCGTCGAAGGTCCAAGCTGATTAGGTACCACATGCGGCCGGGCCGTGCCCGTGATCAGTGTCTCGTCGACGATTGGAAATATCGTCGACGTCTACGTCCAAGTCTACGATTACGCCGGGCTTACCATTCAATGAAGCGGTACAGCTTGGCGAACATTTCGTAGACGGTGATCCAGTTCTTCAGCTCCTCGGCGCCGGCCTGGATGTGATCGCGCTTGTTGACCATCACCCAGCTCATGTGGGCCGCGCCGTCCTTGCAGGTGCGGCAGTCGCGGGTCTCCGAGGTGCAGCAGCGGTGCATGGTCTGAAGATCCGCCGCCCAGCGGATGAACCGGATCAGCCGCTTGGGCTGCGGTTCCCGGGTGTCCAGGGGCTCGGTCACCGACGGGCACTCTTCCCAGCACATGCGCCGCCCGAGCATCTCGCCGGTGGTGATCACCTGGTGGTAGTAGTGGCTCGAGATCACCGTGTCCGGGTACCGATCCAGCAGGTCGTCCATCTCGTCGCGCAGGGCCGAAAGCTCGCGCTCCTTCCAGGCGTAGCCGTCAGCGCCCTCGTCGTTGGAGAACAGCTGGTAGTGCACCTTCAGCCCCTTGTCGGCGATCTTCCTGGTCATCCGCTCGACCTTGCCGACCTGCCTGGGGGTGATGGTGTACAGGTAGTAGACGTAGGGATCACCCTCGTAGTGGGCGCTGGAGATGGCGAAGGAGTCCCGGCCGCGCAGGGCCTTCTCGTCCTCCTCGTCGCCCCACAGGGAGATGCCCACCATCATGTCGGGGAACCGGTCCCGTGGCACCTTGATCTGGCCGTTGGTGGCGCAGAATGTGGGCAGCCGCTTGTAGAACGCCTCCACGCGGTCGAGGTACAGGGTCGGCTCGCCGCCGATGAGGATGGCGAGGTTCACCCCGCGCTCCTTCTCCTGCTCCACGAAGGCCTCCCACTGGGCGACGTCCTTGACCTCCTCGACCTTGTGCTCGTCGGAGGAGAAGAAGAAGCACCCCTTGCAGCGGAGGTTGCAGCGGTTGGTGACGTCGTAGATGGAGGAGCGGATGTTGAGCCTGGAGATCGCCTTGTAGCGCTCGTACCATTCTCCATCCAGCAGGGAGCTGACGGTCTTCATGGCAGCGGCTCCACGACGGCGCCGGGCGGGGCCACCAGCGCGTCGGTCAGGTTTTCGCCCTTGTCGTACCCCATGACCCACACCGCCAGGTAGGTGTCCACGAAGTCGAGCCACCCCTTGAAGGTGTCGGGGGCGGTTGCGTGGCTGTGCATGCGGGCGGTGACCACGGCGCTGGCCGAGGCGTAGTGCCGGCAGTCAGGGCAGTCGGTGTCGGGCACGCAGCAGGCCACCTCCCGATCCCAGGTCAGGTCCGAGCGGTACTGGCGAAAAGATCGGCCGAGCCCGATGTGGGTGGACGGGTTGACCCGGGGGTAGGAGCAACGGAACAGCTCGTGCAGCCCGAGGCGGTGGGTGTGGGACACGGCGCTGTAGGTGGAGAAGAGCACGTTGTCCGGGTAGCGGTGCAGCAGGTCGACCATGGACGCGCGGGCGCGCGCCAGCGAGGCCTCGTCGTGGGTCAACGCGCCCTCGTAGCCCACCGGCGCCGAGAACATGTTGAAGGTCACCTTGCCGCCTCTGTCCGCCAGGTAGGAGACCACCCCCTCGGTCTCTTCGATGTTCTCCCGGGTGTAGGTGTAGACGAACACCGCCCGCGGGTCGCTGGCGTAGTTGTCCGCCTGCTTGCGCAGCATCTCCTTGGCGCCGCGTACCTCCCGGCTGGTCTCATCGTCACCCCAGACCGAGATGTGGATCTTGTAGCCCACCTCGTCGGGGATGCGCTTGATGCCGTTGGAGGCGATGGCGCCCAGGGGCATCTCCTCGTGGCACACGCGCAGCAGCTCGGGCACCAGCGCCGGCTCGGCGCCGGCGAGCACCACGTAGGTGATGCCCCGCTCCTTCTCGGCGCGCATCAGCGCCCGCCACGCCTCCGGGTCCCGGTTGTCCGTGGCGTACTGCTTGTCGCCCTCGTAGTAGTAGCAGCCGTCGCACCGGATGTTGCACCGGCTCGTCATGTCGTAGGTCGACTCACGAAGGAAGAAGTACTTGCGCACCTTCTCCCACCGCTCGGCGACTCCCGGGAGCGCCAGCAGCTCCTTGAATTTCCACTTCTCGGCGACGGTCAAGGCTCTATGGGGGTATACGGGAGAGGAGGCTCAGTCGGTCCGCGCGTTGATGTACTCGGCGATGAGACGGATGTTCTTGAGCTTGGGGTAGTCGTCCTCGTCGATGGTGATGTCGAACTCGTCTTGCAGCACCAGGACCACGGTGGTGAGATCCATGCTGTCGATGCCGAGTTCGTCCACGAGATCCAACTCGGGATCGAAGGACTCAGGCGTCACGTCCTCGAGCTTGAGTTCGGAGATCACGATATCCGCGATCTGCTGTTCTATGTCAGAAGGCTGAACCAGGGGCTGTGCCATCCTTGGGTACCCCGCTTAAGTGGTCTGTTTTGGGTACGATTTCCGGCTCGATCTTATTCAGATGGATTTAGTAGCACCGGCCCGAAATCAGGTCAAGTACGCCGGCTTTGCGCAGATTCTGAGGCCGGGGAGGGAGCAGGGGCCTCGCTGAATTATTGCGAGGCCCGCGCGGGCGCTGTTAACATGACGCATTCTTCAGGCAGCAACCACGAAGGTGGAGGCCTCCATGTTTCTCGTTCGATTCTGGGGTGTCAGGGGCAGCATTCCGGTTCCTGGCCCGTCCACCGCCGAGATGGGCGGCAACACCACATGCGTGGAGGTCCGCGCAGGCTCCGAGATCATCATCTTCGATGCTGGCACCGGGCTGCGTGAGCTCGGCTGCGAGCTGATGGCCGAGCTGCCGGTGTCGGCCAAGATGTTCTTCACCCATGTGCACTGGGATCACATCCAGGGGTTCCCCTTCTTCGGCCCCGCGTTCATCAACGGCAACCGCTTCGATCTATACGGCGCGCAGAAGGTGACCCACTCCCTGTCCGAGATCCTCACCGGGCAGATGGAGTTCCCCAACTTCCCGGTAAGCCTGGAGGCCATGGGATCCAGGATGCACTTTCACGATATCGACGAGGGTGAGCATGTGGCCGTGGGCGGCGCCACGGTGTCCAACACCTTCCTGAACCACCCTGGCGGCATCATCGCGTACCGGGTCGACTACCAGGGGCAGTCCGTGGTGTTCGCCACGGACACCGAGCACTACTCCTGCCTGGACCAGAAGCTGGTCACCCTGGCCCGGGGCGCCGACGTGCTGATCTATGACGCCATGTACACCCCGGACGAGTACTCGGGCCAGGGCGGCATGATGCCGCGCACTGGCTGGGGACACTCCACCTGGGAAGAGGGCGTCAAGGTCGCCAGAGCAGCTGGTGTGCGGAGCCTGGTGCTGACCCACCACGACCCCGACCACGATGATGCTTTCGTTCGAGAAATCGAGGCGACCGCCAGGGAGGCGTTCCCAAGGACGCAGGTGGCGTACGAGGGGCTCGTATTGGACCTCATGTAGGGTAATTTTCCTGACGCTCGTGTCAGCTTTTTTTCAAGTGTTTAAGAGGGTTGCCGGTCCATCAGGTGCCTTGGTTTTTCCTTGACAGGTGTGTGCTTTCCTGTTAATCCACCAGCCTATCAAGCGTAGTTTCGAGTACAGGCGGAGCCTCTTGCGAGGTTTTGCTGAAGTCGAGTTGAAGCGAACTGTTTTTCCGGGAATTTTGAGATTCACACCACACAACTCTAGGAGGACGAACTCATGAAGAAGCTTCTTTTGGCCCTGGCGGCTGGGATGCTGCTTGTGGTGTCCGTTGGCTGCGCCTACACTGGCGCCGTCTCTGATCCGCAAGGCAAGCTCTACATCTCCCGTGTCAACCTGAACGGGTTCTGGAGCTCTTTTTACACCTGCGAGCCCAGCGGCGGGAACCTGAACTGCAAGGAAGCGGCCCTCGAGGGCGCCGGCGGTGCTGCTCCGGCCGAGGGCGGCGGCGAGGCTGCTGAGGCGCAGGAGGCTGCTGAGGAGGCTGGCGGTGAGGCTGATGCTGCTGCCGAGGAAGCCACTGAGGAAGAGGCGACCGAGTAGTCGGGACCCTGAGAGAAAAGGAGAGTCAAAATGAAGAAACTGCTTCTGTTGGTTGTCGCTCTGCTTGCTCTTACGTCCGCTGTCGGCTGCATGTACGGCGCCGCGACGTGGGATGCTAAGAACAACAAAATGTACGTGCTGAAGAACGGCCTGTATGGCCTGATGCGCGGTGTGCTGGAGTGCTCCCCGAGTGGGGACTCCTGGAACTGCGTGGAGACCCCCGACAAGCCCTAACCGGCTTTGCACGTAATACCCCCCTGCCAAGTAGTACCCCTCTGATCCACTGGTATCCCGGACCAGACTTCGAAATCCTCACAATCTGAAATTCCGAGCGCATGCGCGCTGGACACCCCTGCGTCCGCTGTTCACATAGAGTTGACTCCGGGCCTCCCCCCCGATAAGTAACGGGCGTGGCCGACGGGATCGATATCGCAGGCGCCGGGCTGGACAGGCGGTTCATCGTCGTGGGTGGCAAGGGGGGCGTGGGGCGCACCACCGTGGCCACCGCGCTGGCCGTGCTGCTGGCCCGAAATGGGCGGCGGGTCCTGCTGGCCCATGTGCGCTCGCGGCAGCGGGTGGATCGCATGCTCGGCTGCAAGCGCGTGGATCAAAAGATCCGCCAGGTGGAGCCGAACCTGTGGGCGGTGAACATGAACCCCCGGGCCGCGCTGCGCGAGCGCGGGATGATGGTGCTCAAGTTCGGGGTCGTTTATCGGGCGGTGATGGAGAATCGGCTGGTCAAGCACTTCCTGCGCGCCATCCCGTCGCTGGACGAGTACTCCATGCTCGGCAAGGCGTGGTTCCACACCACCGAGGGCAGCGAGGAGGATCCACGATTCCACACGGTGGTGTTCGATGGCCCGGCCACAGGTCACCTGCTGACCATGCTGCGGATCCCGTCGGTGATCCTGGACGCGGTGCCCGATGGGCCGCTGACCAGGGACGCGGTGGAGATTCGCGACCTGCTGGTGGATCCAGCCCGCACGGGGCTCTGGATCGTGTCTCTGGCCGAGGAGATCCCGGTGACCGAGTCGGTGGACCTCTTCGAGACTGCCCGGGACAAGCTCGATATCGTCGCCCAGCGGCTGGTGGTCAACGCCCTGTATCCGCCGGGGCTGAGCCAGGACCCGGAGCTGTCAGAGGGGCTGGACCGGCTGCTGCGCGGCGGCAACGACCCGAGCCTGGGACCGCTGGTCTCCTCCGCGCTCACCATGCGCAGCCGGGGGCGCATCAACCAGACCTACCTGGAGCGCCTGGAGCAGCAGATCCCGGCGCCCGCCATCCGGCTGCCTCACCTTTTTCGGCCCGAGCTGGATCGGCAGGCCATGGAGGAGCTGGCCGACATCATCGAGCTGGGGCTGTAGAGGCGCCGCCCATTTTTTGTTTTTTGTTTTTTGTTTTCCCAGTTCGCCTCCCCCGCTACTCTTTCCCCCAATGCTTCGTGCTTTCCCGCTCCTGGTTCTGATCTGCCTGGCCTCCTGCGCCAGCGTTGATGTGGTGCGGCTGCAGCCCGATCTGCTGCAGGTGCCCAGGGGCACCGAGCCGCTGGCCGGAATCCAGGTACAGTGCGTGGGCTTCTACCTGTTCACCATGGGGATCCCCGAGTGCGACATGGATCGCGCCGTCAACGAGCTGCTGTTCAAGGAGGCGCGCAAGCTCGGCGCCGAGCGGCTGGTCGATCTGAAGTTCGAGGGCACCCCGGGAGATGGTATCTGGTGGCTGACCAAGCTGCTCGGCTTCCGCACCGCCAGCGCGTCGGCCATCGCCGTGATGGTGGAGTCGGGCGGGGAGGACGAGGACGCCGGCCCCGCGCCTCCGCCCATGCCGATCCCCCCGCCCCCCCCGCCCAAGTAGCCCCCCCTCAATTAAATGTCATATAGGGGGGTCAGACCCCCCCACTTGACATTTTCTCGTGTGTGGACGGGGGACGGTGAAGTTCCTATACTGCGCGCATCATGAATACCAAGATGCACTACACGGTCACCCGTGGAGATGAGCAGCTCAAGGTCACCGTCGAGCGAGACGACCAGGGGCGGCATACGGTCACCATGAACGACGAGTCCATCGTCCTCGACGCGAGGGAGGTGGCGCCCGGCGAGTTTCACCTGATCCACGGCGAGCAGAGCGTTAACGTGCTCGTCCAGGGGGACGCGCCCGAGCTCATGGTCCATTTCGACGAGGAGCAGGTCCCCGTCCACCTCCTGGACGAGCGCCAGGCGGCTCGTATGGCGGCTGGCGGGGGCGGCGCAGCGCGCGGCGCTGACGGCACCGTGGCGGTGCAGGCGCCCATGCCAGGCAAGGTGGTCAAGGCCCTGGTGGCCGAGGGGCAGGAGGTGAGCGAGGGCCAGGGGGTGATGGTCGTCGAGGCGATGAAGATGGAAAACGAGCTGCGCTCCCCGGTGGATGGCACCATCAAGAAGGTGCTGGTGGCGGAGGGCAAGAACGTGGACGCCGGCGAGGAGCTGGTGGTCATCGAGTGACCTCCCTCGCGGATCCTCTCCCCGATCTGGGGGCCGTCCTCAAGCAAAAGCGGGTGCTCATTTGCGTCGGATCCGGCGGAGTGGGCAAGACCTCCACGGCGGCGACTCTCGGGTTGCTGTCGTCGCGCCAGGGCGCTCGCACGCTGGTGATGACCATCGATCCGGCGCGTCGCCTGGCCGCGGCCCTGGGCCTCGAGGAGTTGGATCACCGGCAGCGCCCTGTCCCTGAGGAGAAGACCGCCCCCGTGGGGGTGGCGCCAGAGCGCTTCTTCGCCATGATGCTGGAGCCGAAGCGCACCTTCGACGAGCTGGTGCGGCGCTACGCTCCGGACCAGGAGACCGTGGAGCGGCTGCTGCAGAGCAAGATCTACCAGCAGGTGTCGTCGCGCCTGGCAGGCTCGCAGGAGTACGCGGCCATGGAGATGCTGCACGCCATCCGCAAGGAGGACCGCTACGACCTGCTGGTGCTTGATACGCCGCCCACGGCCAACGCCCTGGATTTCCTCGAGGCGCCGGGCAAGATGGTGGACGCGGTCAAGAGCCCGGCGGTCTCGCTGCTGGTGCGAACGTACCAGCAGGCGGGCAAGCTCAGCCTGGATATGCTCGGGTTCGGCGCCTCCTACGTGATGCGCCGCCTGGCCCGCTTCGTCGGCAGCGACTTCCTCGAGGACATCGCCGAGTTCCTTTCGCGCCTATCAAGCATGCTCGAGGGCATGCACGAGCGCGCCGCCGCGGTGCAGGAGATGCTCTCGGCCGAGGAGGTCGGCTTCGTCATCGTCACCTCACCGGATCCCGGCGCGGTGGACGAGGCCATCGCCTTTCGCGAGCGCATGGAGCGCACGGGGATGACCCTGGCCGCGGTGGTGATCAACCGGGTCCATCCGCAGCACCGGTGCGAGCTGGACGAGCCCGAGGTCGCGCGCCGGGTGAAGGCCGCCGCCGGGCTGGATTCGGGGAAGGCGGAGCGGCTGGCCGCCGAGCTGCTGCTCAGCCACCAGCGCCTGCAGGGGCTGGCCCTGGCCGACGCGGGGCAGGTGGCCCGCCTGCGCGAGGCGTGCGGCGAGGAGCTGCTCTACCTGCCGGTTCCGCTGTTCAACGAGGACATCTACGACATGCGCGGGCTGCTGATGCTGGGGCGATTTCTGATGCCAGGGCTGACCACAATGCCGCCAGCCTAGGGCTCGCTTCGCTCGCGGCTTGGGGCTTGAGGCTTGGAGCTTGAGGCTTGAGGCTTGAGGCTTGAGGGGAGATTGCCTGGGCTCGCTTCGCTCGCGGCTTGAGGCTTGAGGCTAATGCTGATCGTTTAAGCCCACCTGCCATGTGGGTTG
>CAZEFW010000153.1:0-24454 GCA_964511535.1 uncultured Myxococcales bacterium
CGCCTGGCTTCAGACTTCAGACTTCAGGGTAGACGGTTGGGCTCGCTCGGCTCGCCATGCCCCAATCCTCTCAACTGTCGACTGTCGACTGTCGACTGTCGACTACCCGCCTATCCCTCTTCAGCCTCCGCGTCTTCTTCAGCCTGCGCTTCAGCCTCCACCGCCTCCGCCTTCTCCTTGCGCTTGCCGAAGATCATGGCCAACAGGATGCTCAGGTTGTAGAGCACCAGCAGCGGGGCGGCCATGAACACCTGGGTGATCACGTCTGGCGGCGTGAGCACCGCGCCGACCACGAAGGAGAGGATGATGAAGTAGCGGTTGAACCGCCACAAGGCGCGGTAGTCAACCACGCCGATGAGCGAGAGGAAGAGCACCACAAGCGGCAGCTCGAAGATCACCCCGAAGGCCAGCAGCATGCGCCAGACCAGCGAGAAGTACTCCCCCATCATCAGCGTCGGCGTCAGCTGAAACGCCTCCCCCGCGTTGACGCTGATGGCGCCGCCGAGCAGGCTCTGCATGGAGCCCATGTTGTCCTGGGCGAAGCCGAGGAAGAACGCGAAGCCATGGGGGAAGACCATGAAGTAGCCGAAGGCCGCGCCCCCCGCGAAGCAGATCGCCGAGGCCACAGTAAAGGGGATGACGAACTTCTTTTCGTTCTTGTAGAGCCCCGGCGCCACGAACTTCCACAGGTTGTAGAAGATCACCGGGCTGGCCATGAAGATGCCGGCGATGAACGAGACCTTGATGTAGGTGAAGAACGGCTCGATCGGGTTGGCGAAGTGGATCTTGGGGGTGCCGAGGCCGGCGTCGCCCCAGGCCTTGATCAGCGGCTGGGCCAGCCAGACGAACAACAGGTCCGAGAAGATATAGGCCACCACCACGCACAGCAGCAGCGCGTACGCGGCGTACTTCAGCCGGGTACGCAGCTCCTCCAGGTGCTCGGTGAATGTCATGAGCTGTTCGGACATGCTCAGCCCCGGTTTTCGCCGTCGGACCCCGCCGCGTCACCGGGATCAGCCTGCTCGCCGTCGCTTGCGTCGCCCTCACCGCTCACCCCGGCGTGGGCATCACCGGCGGAGTAGACCGCCTCGACCTGCCGTCGCCGGTCCTCGACCTCCACCGGCTCTGCATCATCCTCCGGCGCGGCCTCGTCTCCAGCCTCGGCCGGCGCATCGTCGCCAGTCTCGGTGGCCTCGGCGAGGGCGGGGTGAGGCCCCTCCTTTTGCTCCAGCGCCTCATCGGCGCCAGCCGCCGTCTCCACCTCGTCTTCGATGCGGTACACCGTCTCCACCAGATCGTCCCGCATGTCTTCCAGCGGACGCCTGACCTCTTGCAGCGGCTCTTCGATGGCCGAGCGGAGGTCGGTGGAGGCCTTACGCAGCTCGCGCAGGCCCTTGCCCAGGGTTTTGGCAAGGGCGGGCAGGCGCTTGGGCCCAAGTACGACGAGGGCCACCAGCGCGATGAGACCTATTTCCCAGAAAGAAAGTCCGAACATGGTTACCGGCGCATTCTAGCTGGTGTCTAGAAAAGATCCATCTGCATGGACGGTCCCAGCGTGGAAACAGAGATGCCCAGCCCGCGCAGGTCCTCCTCCAGCTCGGTGGCCGCGTTGGCCAGCAGGACCACCTGGCCCGGGTTGCATGCCTTGACGTACTCCATCAAGCCGCCGTAGTCAGCCAGGCAGCTGAGGGCGAAGGACGCCTCGCAGTTACACAGGGCGCGGGCCTCCGGGTCGAGGGCCTCGCTCCCCACCAGCGCCGTGCGGGCGTGGTGATAGCGGCGGAGGGTGGGAGAGTTGCGCAGGGTCAACGGCCAGAGCAGCGCCTCAGGGGGAGGCTGGGCGGACCGGCTCAGCTGCTTGACCCCGCTCAGGTCGATTCCCGCGGTGGTGTAAGCCCGGCACGCTGTGTCGATGCGGCGATGGGCCCTGACCGGCAGGCCGGCCTCCAGCAGCAGGTGCGCCACCTCCTGCGCCTCGCCCAGGGGCGGACAGAAGACAACCACCGGCGCTCCCTCCGCCAGGGCGTCCGTCACGAACTTGACCAGCGCGTCCCGCGCCTCGTCCTGGGGCGGCAGGACGAAGCTGCGGCGCGGATACCGCGCCGGCAAAACGAGCAGATCGCAATGTCGCGCCTCCAGATCTGCAGCCAGGTAGCCGAGGCGAGGGTTGATGTCGCCGGCGTAGACCAGCTCCTGCCCCTCGTGGCGCAGCAGCAGCGAGGCCGAACCGAGGAAATGCCCGGAGGGGAACAACTCCAGGCTCAGGTTGCCGATGGTGAAGCTCCGACCGGTGGGCGTGATGAGCGCCTGGGGCTCGCGAACCTTGCGGCCCTTGCCGTGGGTCGCGGCCAGGGCGCGCAGCAGATCTGCGGTCTCCGCGGTGCTCACGATCTTCTGGTGCTCCTGGGCTCCGGGCACGGCGGCGTGGCTGATGAAGCTGAGGGGGCGCGCCTCCGGGGCATCCAGCCACAGGATCGTATCCCGCAGGTGCAGGCCGCCGTGATACTCGAATGGAGATAGTTCTCGCAAGGCCGCGTTGATACCCAGTTTATTGCCTCCACCGGGGAGGTCTCCAAATAGTAAACTGAGCCACACAGAGGGGCAAATTTACAGTGGGTTGGATCCCGCGGGAGATCAGGGGGTGAATGCGAACGCCGCGTAAATGTAGATCCAGGGGATGCAGAAGAGCAGGGCGTCGATGCGGTCCAGCAAACCGCCGTGACCGGGGATGATCCAGCCACTATCTTTGACCTTGTAACCCCGCTTGATCATTGACTCGACCAGGTCGCCTACCTGCCCCAGGGCGCCGCCGGGGATCGCCACCAGGATCGCGTCCACCAGGCCGAGCTGCGGCATGTACCACACCTTGGCCAGCAATGCGGCCAACAGCGAGAAGGCCAGGCCGCCCAGGGCGCCCTCGCGGCTCTTGCCCGGGCTGATCGCCTTGTAGAGCTTGCGTTTTCCGAAGGCCCGGCCCACCGCGTAGGCGCCGGTATCCGAGAAAAAGGTCACGGTCACGGTGAGGAAGATCCAGTCCTCGCCGTCAGGGAGCCGCTTGAACAGGGCCAGGGGCGTGAGCAGCACTGGCACGTAGATGAACCCGAACACCATCAACCCCGTGCGCGCCGGCGCCGAGGCGAGATCGCCGAAGTGCAGCAGGTGCATGATGGCGGCCACCAGCACGCAGCCTGCCAGGACCCAGGGGAACAGCGGGGTCAGCACGGGCCAGGCGATGGTGGCGGAGATGAGCGAGCCAAGGACCACACCGGCCAGGCGCATCCAGGCCGGGTCGTCGCGCAGCACGATCCAGTACAGCTCCACCAGCCCGATGGCCACCGCCACCTGGATGCAGAGGGTCATGGGCTCGGGCCGCTCCCAGAGGATCACAGCCGCCAGGATGGGGGCCAGCACCGCAGCGCTGCCGATGCGCACCAACAGGTTCTGGTTTGCGGGGGTCATACGGCCTTCGTCTTGACCTTGCCGAAGCGGCGGTCCCGGGAGTTGAAGGCGCCGAGGGCTTGCTCCAGCTGAGGGCGCCGGAACTCGGGCCACATCAGCTCCGTGAAATAAAACTCCGCGTAGGCCGCCTCCCACAGCAGGAAGTTGGACAGCCGCAGCTCGCCGCTGGTGCGGATCACCAGGTCGAGCGGGGGCAGCTGGGCCGTGGAGAGCCTGCCCGAGAAGGCGACCTCGTTGATCTCCTCCGGGTCGAGGCGCCCCTCACGGACCTCCGCGGCGAGCCGGCGCGCGGCCTGCAGGATGTCCTCGCGACCGCCGTAGGAGAGCGCCAGGGTGAGGGTCATGCCGGCGTTGTCGGACGACTCCTCCATCAAGGCCATGAGCGGTTCGCGCACGTACCGCGGCAGCCGGTGCAGCTCGCCCATGGCGGAGAACCGGATGCCGTTATCCATGATCTCGTCATGTTCCTCATGGATGTACTCGTACAGCAGGTCCATCAGCGCGCTCACCTCGTCGCTGGGTCTGGACCAGTTCTGCTCCGAGAATGCGTAGAGGGTCAGCGCCTTGACGCCGATTTCGCGGCAGGCGGTGACGATCTCCTTGACCGATTTGGCCCCCTCCCGATGGCCCTGGATGCGCTCCAGGCCACGGCTATTGGCCCAGCGGCCGTTGCCGTCCATTATTATGCCGACATGTCGGGGGAGATGACGCGTATCACTCATGAAGGATAAGCCCCTATCACGATCGGGCGAAAATGTTAAGCGTTAGAGCATTCGAATCTATGACCCAGCTGGAATTCTGGGGGTTGCATCGAGGCCGTGGCGACCTATTCTTCTGCAGAATCGTCACGCCGTCGAGACCAGAGCAAGGAGGAGGACGCCAGATGAAGAGCGCAGAGGATATCGAGAGCTTTTTGATTCAGATGGAGACCCAGTACGAGACCCTGGGCGACGAGATCTGGGTTGTCCGCGATCTCGGACCCGAGATGGTCATCTCCATGGCCGGCCCTGTGCTGGTCTTTCGCATCAAGGTGATGGACGAGGAGAAGGTGCCGGCCGAGCGGCGCGAAGAGCTGTATCGCAAGCTGCTGCAGCTCAACGCCTCCGAGATGATCCACGGGGCGTACGGGCTGGAGCAAGGGGCGGTGGTGGTCACCGACGCCCTGCAGCTGGAAAACCTCGACTTCAACGAGTTCCAGGCGGCGATGGATGATCTCGGCATGGCCGTCACCAACCACATTCGGACCCTGTCCGAGATGGCCGCCTGAGAGGAGGGACACCATGGGAATCTTCTCGAGACTCGGGACACTGTTCAAGTCCAACATCAACGACATGATCTCCAAGGCCGAGGACCCGGAGAAGCTGCTCAACCAGGTCCTGGTGGACATGAAGAAGCAGCTGGTGGAGGCCAAGAAGCAGGTGGCCAAGTCCATCGCTGACGAGAAGCGCCTCAAGAAGCAGTACGAGGAGGAGCAGGCCAAGTGCGCCGACTGGGAGCGCAAGGCCATGATGGCGGTGCGCGCCAACGACGACGAGCTGGCCCGCGAGGCGCTGGCCCGCAAGACCGAGCATGACGAGAGCGCCGCCACCCTCAAGAAGCAGTGGGATCTCCAGCGCGAGGCCGTCAACGGCCTGAAGGATCAGCTCCGCTCGCTGAACAACAAGATCGAAGAGGCGAAGCGCAAGAAGAACATCCTCATCGCGCGCAAGAAGCGGGCGGAGGCGCAGAAGACCATCCATGAGACCATGAGCGGCCTGAGCGACACGTCGGCCTTCGAGACCTTCGACCGCATGTCCTCACAGATCGACCAGCTCGAGGCAGAGGCCGAGGCTGGCGCCGAGATCTCCGGCCAGCTCACCGGCGACACGCTGGAGCGCAAGTTCGACGCCCTGGAGGCGGGCCACGGCGGGGATCAGGCCCTGCTGGAGCTCAAGGCCAAGATGGGGCTGCTGCCCGAGTCCACCGAGGGCGGCGCGCCCGAGCAGCTGGAGGCCGGCGAGGCCGCGGCTCCTGCGGCCACGGACGCCATCGAGGACGAGCTGGCCGCGCTCAAGGCGCAGGTGGAGGGGGAGGGCGGCGATAAGGAATAGCGCGGTGAATTAATCGGGCTACCTTTTAGTCACACTGTGACCCAGGAGGTAGCCATGCTGCGCGTTTCACTCGCCCTTTCACTCGCCCTGTCCATCCCCCTGCTGCTCCCAGCGCAGGCCCAGGCCCACTGCCAGGTGCCGTGCGGCATCTACGATGACCACAACCGGGTCCACCGCATGCGGGAGGACCTGGCCACCATCACCAAGGCGATCAAGCAGATCCGCGCGCTGTCCAAGAAGAAGGACGCCAAGAGCCGCAACCAGCTGGTGCGCTGGGTTGTGACCAAGGAGCAGCACGCCGAGAAGATCATCCGGGTCATCTCTGACTACTTCATGGCCCAGAAGATCAAGCCGAAGGCGAAGAAAGGTCCCAGGGCCAAGTACATGGAGAAGCTCGCCCGCCACCACGGCGTGATGGTGGCCGCCATGAAGTGTAAGCAGAGCGCCGACCCCAAGGCAGCCCAGGTGCTGGGCGAGGCCATCGCGGGCATCGAGGCGTACTGGCCCGCCAAGTAGCCGGCGGCGCTACCCCACGAGCTCCTTCACAGTCTCCAGCAGCACCTTGCGCGGGACCGGCTTCTCCAGCATCACGTTGGGGATCGAGTCGAGGAACGCCTGGGCCGAGGGCGTGAACGCGCCGCCCGTGATGAAGACGACGCGATCCACCAGGCCGGGGTACTTGGCGGCCAGCCAGGTGTGTAGATCCATGCCGCTCACCTCGGGCATCATCAGGTCGCTGATGATCAGATCGTAAGCCGGGTCCTCCCTGATCATGCGCCGGGCCTCGGCGCCCGTATTCGCCTGCTCCACCCAGTAGGCCTTCTTGAGCAGCCGGGCCATGGACTTGCGCACAAGCGGCTCGTCGTCCACCAGCAGGATCCTCGGCCTCTCGTCTCCCACGGGCTCGAGCCGCTCCGTGGTGGTCCGTGGCCGAGCCGGTTGCTCCTCCGCCGCGGGCAAACGCACGACGAAGCGGCTCCCCTCTCCACGCTCACTGTCCACCTCGATCTGCCCGCCGTAGGCCGCGACGATGGTCTGGCAGATGGACAGGCCGAGCCCCGTGCCGCCCTGGTCGGCCCGGGTGGTGAAGAACGGCTTGAAGATCTGATCCAGGTGCTCCTCGGCGATGCCGCTGCCGGTGTCCTTTACCTGCGCCAGCACCTCTTGCCCTTCGGTCCAGGTCTTGACCTGGATCTCGTTGTCGCCGGCGTTGCCGTCGTCGATGGCGTGGGCCGCGTTGACCAGCAGGTTGAGGAACAGCTGGGAGAGCCTGCCATCGCTGGCCAGCACGGCCGGCAAATGGTCGTGATACTCGCAGGTCAGCCGGGCCCGGTACTTGATCTCGTTTTGCGCCATGTTGACGGCGCCCCGGATGACGCGGTTCAGGTCCACTGTGCCCAGGTGATCCTCCTCCACCCGGGAGAACGTCTTGAGGTCCCTGACGATGTCGCGCACACGCAGGGCGCCGTCCGTGGCCTCGCTGGCCAGCGTCGCCAGCTCGTCCAGGCGCGCGAGGGGGCCCTCGGTCCTGGCGTCGTGCGGCGGGCGGGGGCCGCTGGTGTGGTCGCGCGCCTCTGCCAGCGCCTGCTTCAGCGGGCCGAGCTCATCGGAGATGCTCTGCAGGTTATAGACCACGTAGGACAGCGGGTTGTTAATCTCGTGGGCCACGCCAGCGGCGAGCAGCCCGACGCTGGACATGCGGTCCGCCTGGAGCAGGCTGGCCTGAAGCCGCTTCTTGTCCGTGATGTCGAACACGATGCCGTCCACGCCCTGGAAGGCGCCATCAGGCGAGAACCGGGAGACCTTGTAGTCCTCCACCCAGACCGTATTACCCTCCCTGGTGACGACCCGGTACTCCTGCACCAACCTGCCAGGGATCGCGACCAGGCTGCTGGTCTCCAGGATCACCCGGTCGCGGTCATCTGGATGAACCAGGTCGAGCCAGGTCCGCTCGGGGGCGGCCAGCTCCTCGACGGTGAAGCCGCAAATGCTCTCGCTGTTGAACATCACCTCGGCCGACCAGTCCGGTTTCCCGCGGTACACCATGCCCGGCGTGTTCTCTGCCAGGGAGCGGAACTTCGCCTCCTCCTGCGACAGCGTCTCCTCCACCACCGCGCGCAGCTCCGCCTGCCGCATGGCGTGGAGCGCGATGCCAAAATCTGCTGCGGCACCGGCGATGAGGGAGAACTCCTGGGCCTCGGGGGCGTCCCCTGGCAGCAGGGTCACGCCGATGATGCCCGCCACCACCCCGCCGTGTTGCACCGGGATCAGGTGAAGGCCCTCGGTCAGGGACCGGTCATCCAGCGGGCAGCCGTCGCAATGCGGCCCGGGAGCCCAGGCTTGCAGCAGCTCCGAGTGCCTGCAATACCGCGGCCAGCAAGTAGGGAGCTGGCCCTGGCTCAAGTAGCGCTCGAAGCTGTGGAAGTCATCGCCCCATCCCGCCTCTGCCCAGCGAGTCGGGGTGCCGTCTGGTTGATCCCAGAGCACGATGAACGCCCGGCGGAACACCGGGCAAGCGCCCAGGATTTCGCACAGCCCGGACATCATCATGGCGGCGTCCGACGGCTGAACCATCAGCCGGCCCAGCCGGTGAACCGTGGCGCGCAGGTGGTCCAGGCGCTGCAGCCGCTCCGTGTTGGCGGCGAGCTCCTCGGCGAGCATGTTCAGCCCGCAAGCGATGGCGTCCAGGCTGTCTGAAGAGTTGGTCCGCGGCGCGCGGGCCTTGAGATCCCCCGTGGCCAGGCGAGAGATCACGGCCAGGATATCTTCGAGGCGTTGGTCCGCCTCTCGCCGGGACGGCGTGCTCACTGGATGAATCCCTCCAACCAGCCCAGGGCCTCGTGCCGGGCGGAGAAGACCTTCATCGGCCATGGGGGCCGGTTCAGCCCGAGGAAGAAGCTCGCGATCACACGGGAGACTGGGGATTTGACCAGCAAGGCCCGGGCGGAGATGTTCTGTTTCAACTCGGGGCGCACGAATTCAAGCCGCACCTCGCGGCGGACGGCGTGGACCTCACGTATGTCGATGAGGTAGGGCCGCAAGCCGGGGCCGGCCAGCGCCCTGGCGAAGTCGAGGCCAGACCGCGCCAGGGCGAGGTCGAGCTCAACGTCCCCGGGGACCCTCACCACCACGATCCCCTCTTCACTGAGGGTGATCCTGTCTTCCCAGTTGTAATCAACTTCACCCATGGGATCGCTCACACCGCGAAGTACTTGGCCCCCGGGTGATGCACCACGAAGGCGCTCACCGACTGCTCAGGGACCATCTGCGCGCTATCCGTCAGGTTAACTCCGATCACCTCGGGTTGCAGCAATTCGAACAGCTTGTGCTGGTCCTCCAGCACCGGGCAAGCGGGGTATCCGAAGCTGTAACGCGAGCCGCGGTACTGCTGGCGTGCCAGGCCCATGGCGTCGGCAGCGTCTTCGCCTGCGATGCCGAGCTCCACGCGCATCTGCCGGTGCAGCAGCTCGGCCGCCGCGTCTGCGGCCTCCACCGCCAGGCCGTGAAGGTGGAGGTAGTCGCGGTATCGGTGCCCCTCGAACAGGGCCGCGATCTTCTCGCCGGCCTCGGGCCCCACGGTGACCACCAGCGCCCCGAACAGGTCCCCCCCGTCCTCCGCGCCGCGGAAGAAGTCGGCGATGCAGTGGTACGGGGCGCGTCCCTGGCGCGGGAAGCGGAACCGGCAGAGCTCTTCGGCCGATTCGGGGTGCGTCAGCACCACCTCGTTGCCCTCTGCGTGGCACGGCCAGTAGCCGTAGACCCCGCGCGGCTTCAGGTACCCCTGTTCCAGCGCCTCGGCCTTGAGCCGCTCGAAGGCGGGGCGCACCTCGCTGGCGATGACCTCGTCGAAGGCCTCCCGCGACAGCTTGCCCCGGCGGTACTGCCAGCGGCCGCGGAACAGGGCGGTCTCGTTGACCAGGTCGAACGCCTCGCCGAGGTCGAGGTCCACCTGGCGAGCGCCTAGGAACGGCGCGGCGGGCGGCTCGCACGGGTCGATCCCCTCGGGCGCGGCCGAGAAATGCAGGGCGCGCTCCAGGGCCCCGTCGCGCCCCGCGTCCAGGTTGGCCGGCTTGGCGTGGTCGCGTCCCGAGTCGTCGCTGGCGGCGGGCTCGGCGTCGCCGGCCTCAAGCACCTCGCCCATCAAGGTCAGGCCGGCGAAGGCGTCCTTGCCGTAGTGCACCCGGTCGCCGTACACCTCCCGCAGGTCCTGCTCCACGTAGCGCCGGGTCAGCGCCGCGCCGCCGAGCAGCACCTGGGGGTGGTGGCCGCGGCGGCGCAGCTCCTCCAGGTTCTCCTTCATGATCACCGTGGACTTGACCAGCAGGCCGCTCATGCCGATGGCGTCGGCCTTCTCCTCCTGCCAGACCCGGATCATCTCCTCCACCGGCACCTTGATGCCGAGGTTGAGCACGCGGTAGCCGTTGTTGGTCAGCAGGATGTCCACCAGGTTCTTGCCGATGTCGTGCACGTCGCCCTTGACCGTGGCCAGCACCAGGGTGCCCTGGGACTCGCCCTCATCCCGCTCCATCATCGGCTCGAGGTAGGCCACCGCGGCCTTCATCACCTCGGCGGACTGCAGCACGAACGGCAGCTGCATCTTGCCCGCGCCGAACAGGTCCCCCACCTCCTTCATGGCCGGGATCAGCAGCTGGTTGATGATCTCCAGCGGCGAACGGACCGTCAGGGCCGAGGCGAGCAGCAGGTCCAGCCCCGACTTGTCGCCGTCCACCACCTTGCGGTTGATCCGCTCCTCCAGGGGGCGGTCGTCGTCCTCCTCGGCGATGGCCGCGGGCCCGCCGGTGGCCTGGTAGTGCTCGATATATGTGAACAGGGGATCGCCGTCGTCCCGGCGGTTGAGCAGCAGGTCCTCGGCTAGCCGCAGGGTGGTGTCGTCGATGCGGGACAGGGGCAGGATCTTGCGCGCCTCCACGATGGCCAGGTCGAGGCCGCGCTCCACCGCCTGGTGCAGGAAGACGCTGTTGAGCGCGTGGCGCGCCTTGGGCTTGAGGCCGAAGGAGATGTTCGACACGCCGAGGATGGTGTTGACGTCCGGGTGCCGGCGCTTGAGCTCGCCGATGGCGTCCAGCGTCTGGATCGCGGCGTCGCGCAGGGTCTCGTCCCCGCTGGCGACGGTGAAGGTGAGGGTGTCGATGATGAGATCGCCCACCGCGAAGCCGAACTCGCCGGTGGCCATGGTGATGAGCCGCTCGGCCACCTCCAGCTTCTTCTCGGCGGTGCGAGCCATCCCCTCCTCGTCGATGGTCAGCGCCACCACGGCGGCGCCGAAGTCGCGGCACAGCCCGAGCACTTGCCTGCAGCGCTCCTCGCCGTCCTCCAGGTTCACGGAGTTGATTACGCACCGCCCGCCGCTCAGCTTGAGCGCCGCCTCCATGACGTCGAGCTGGGTGGAGTCGATCACCAGCGGCAGGCGCACCTGGCGTGTGAGGCGCGAGACGGCCTCCTGCATGTCGCGGGTCTCGTCCCGCCCCACGTAGGCCACGCACAGATCGAGGGCGTGGGCGCCGCCCTTGTCCTGGCCTCGCGCCAGGGCGACGATCCTCTCGAAGTCGTCCTTGAGCAGCAGCTTGCGGAACTTCTTCGAGCCGTTGGCGTTGGTGCGTTCACCCACGAGCATGGGCCGCGGCTCCTGGCGCAGGGGCACGGCGTGGTACAGGCTGCTCACCGTGGGCTCGGTCCGGGGCTGGCGGGTCGGCAGGTCCGCGGGGTCGATTTCGGCCACGGTCTGCACCAGGGCCGCCAGGTGTTCGGGCGTGGTGCCGCAGCAGCCGCCCACCACCCGGGCGCCGTCCTCGAGGATGAACCCCGAGTGCCAGCGCGCGAACTCCTCCTCCGTCAGGGGGTAGACCGTCTCGCCGCCGATGTTCTCCGGCAGACCAGCGTTGGGCATGGCAGCCAGCGGGAAGGGGGAGCGGCGCGACAGGGCCTGGATGTGCTGCTTCATCTCCAGCGGGCCGGTGGCGCAGTTGAGGCCGAGGATGTCCGGGCGCAGCGGCAAGAGGGTGGCCAGGGCCGCGCCCAGCTCGGTGCCCACCAGCATGGTCCCGGTGGTCTCCATGGTGAGGGAGACCATGAGCGCCACGGGCCGGTCCGCGGCCTGGACCTCCCGGCGCGCGGCCAGCAGCGAGGCCCGGGTCTGCAGGATATCCTGGCAGGTCTCCACTGCCAGCAGGTCGACGCCTCCGGCCACCAGCCCCGCCGCCTGCTCGCGGTAGGCATCCACCAGCGCGTCAAAGGTGATCTGGCCCAGGGAGGGGAGCTTGGTCCCGGGGCCCATGGAGCCGGCCACCCACCGCGGGCGCTCGGCCGTGGCGTGCGCCCGGGCCGATTCCACCGCGATCTCCGCCGCGCGCTTGTTCAGCTCGAAGGCCTGCTCCTCCAGCCCGTACTCGCCGAGCACCACGCGGGTGCCGCCGAAGGTGTCGGTCTCGACCACGTGGCAGCCCACCTCGAAGAAGCTGTCGTGCAGAGCCCGCACCAGGTCGGGGCGGCTGCGCACCAGCACCTCGTTGCACCCCTCGAGGCCTTCGAAGTCGTCGATGGTCAGATCCTGACGCTGGAACCAGGTGCCAGTGGCGCCGTCGAAGACGAGCACGTTGTGCTTGATGAACTCAAGGATATCCGGTCGATCCATGGGGCACCTCGTCGGGTAAGGATGCGCTGTAGAGTAACTCAGTCTCTCTTGATTGCCACGGTCAAGCCGTCGCGCAGAGGCAGGATGATGCTGGTCAATTCCGGGTGCTCGGCCAGGTCGCGGTTGAAGCGTCTGATGGCCTCGGTGGGCTCGTCGCCAGGCTGGTCGCCGACCACCTTCCCCTTCCACAGGGTGTTGTCCGTGATCAGCAGGCCCCCCGGGCGCAGCGCCGCCACGCAGGGCTCCAGGGCGTCCGGGTAGCCCTCCTTGTCGATGTCGCACAGGACGATGTCAAAGGGGCCCGCGGCGGCGCGCAACAGCGACAGCGCGTCCCCCACCTGGTAGGACACGCGGTCCAGCAGGCCAGCCCGGGAGAGGAAGTCCAGGGCCAGGGCGCGGTTCTCCGGGTCACCGTCGGTGCAGACCACCTGGCCAGCCGGGCCCATGGCCGAGGCGAACCACAGGGCGGAGTAGCCGAAGCCGGAGCCAAGCTCCAGCACCCGGCCAGCGCCCGAGCAGCGACAGAGGAGGTAGAGCAAACGCCCAACCTCGGGCCCGATGATGGGGAACCCGCGTGTAGAAGCCAGAGCCTCCATCTCGGCCCGAACCCCGTCGGCGGGAGGGCGGAGAGAGGCGATGTAGGACTCGATTTGGGGGGAGACGATGTGCATTGAGAAACTCTGAAACAAAAAACAAGGAACTAGAAACAAGAAATGAAAAATGGCCACGCCAGCCGTCGGTGTCCCCGCCGTTTTGAATTCCTGATTTTTTGTTTCTCGTTTTTTGTTTTTCAGTCCCTGACCGGCGCCTGATCCACGATGATCGCTTCTTCGCTGTCGTCTTTGTCAGCGGGCGCGCTGGGCAGTTTATGGACGGAGGCGTTGGGGTTGCGCACTCTGGCGAGGCCGCAGCGCAGCAGGATGTCGAGCTGGAACATCGCCTCCTGGGGGTTGCCCGAGGCGGCCGCTAGGTCGTTGATGGTCATCTCGTCCTGGTAGCAGTTGAGGACGATTTCGCCGAACACCGCGCCGAAGGTCTCGCGGTAATGCTTGATCCGCTCCGGGATGACGATCTCGAGCTCCACGTGGCGGCTCATGCGTTGCAAGCTCTTCTCCGGGTCGGCCTGGCGCTTGAGCCCCTCGAACACCAGCGGAACTGGATCGAGCACGCAGCGCGGCACCTTCGAGCCGATCCCCTGGTCCTCCACGAACAGCCAGTTGCCCCGGTTCCAGTCCAGCGAGGCCTGGATCTTGTGCCGGATGTTGGTCAGCAGCTCCTGCTTGACCTGGCCCGCGGTGAGCAGCCCGAGCTGGACCAGGGCCTGGCCATACGGGAAGCCGCCCCGCTTGGCCTCGGCCAGCGCCTTTGTGTTTTGATCGGCAGAGATCTCGCCGCGACTCACCAGGGTCTGACCGATGGTCTCCCGGCGCAGGTTCGACTGCACGTAGATCGGGTGACCTGATAGCAGGTAGATCACCTTCTTCACGTCGTGCAGGCGAAGGGCCAGCGTGCCGGACAGGCGCTTCTCGAGGCCGTCGAGCAGCAGCTCGGGCAGCGGGTGGTCCGCGATGAGGCCCTGGGTGTAGCGCCGGGGGGTTGGCGTGGTGGGCGTGGTCGCCTCCACGCTCATGTCGCTCTGGTCACGGTCCCTGAGGCCCGGCACGTCGAAGGACATGTCCACCAGGGTCGGGGAGCGCAACCCTGGCTGGGTCTCCTCCGGTCCGAAGGCGCCGGTTGGTTGTTTCTTGCGCTTGCCTAGTCCGGGCCTGGAGTTTTGCCGGGTGGCCGGGGCGCGCAGCGGCGCCACCAGCTTCTGGACGCTCAGGGCGAAGTCCCATGGCGTGAACGGCTTGACCTGCAGGTCCACGTTGAAGCTGCGCTTGAGCACGTTGATGGAGGTCATGTCCCGGGCCAGGCCGGTGACCAACAAGATCGGGATGTCGGCGCCCTCGCCGGAGGCGCGCACCTGGCGGATCAACTCGAAGCCGCTCAGCCTCGGCAACAGCAGCTCGGTGATGAGCAGATCGGGCGTGTCGGCCTTGACCTTCTCCAGCGCGTCCGAACCGTCACTGGCTTCGGTCACTTCGATGTTGAAGGACCTGAGCCGCGCGTCGCGGGTGAGGATGTTGAGCATGATCTTGCGAAACCGATCAGCGTCAACAATTAGGACTTTGAGCTTGTCGGGCATGCGCCGGCGCGCCTACTTTCATCCCCCAGTGACGAATGTAATGAATACTGCGAAATCAAGTATATCACGATAGCACAACACGCAGCAGTTTCAGCCCCCGGATTTCAATCATTTAGCGGACCGATTCAGATGTCGATGCGGGCCCGCGGCTCGGCCACCGTGACCCGCGGCACCAGCGGGGCCAGGCGACCAGCGAGGGTCTCCACGGCGGCATCGTCGCCGTGTACCAGCACCACATGCGCCGGCGCCAGGCGCTTGACCGTGTCCACCAGCTGGCTGGCCCTGCTGTGAGCTGTGAACTGGAACCGCTGCACCGGGCAGGCCACCCGGACGGGGCCCACCTCGCCGCCCATGTCGATGATCTGATCCTGGCTCGCCTCGGCGAGGGCGTGGCCGGGGGTGGACGGGTCGACGTACCCCACGAAGGCCACCCCGTTTCGAGGTTCGGCGGTGATGGCCCTCGTCATCAGGTGGGAGCTGGTGCCGTGGACCATCATCCCGCTGGTCAGGGCCAGCAGGCTGGGGCGGGCCAGCAGCTTCGGGTTGGCCAGCCGCTCGGGGTGGATCACCTTGTAGCCCGTCTCGCCCAGGCGCGGGTTCCGCTCCCCCCGCGGCGTCTCGCCGCCGGTGGCGTCGTAGATGCGGCAGATCGCGTGGGCCAACCCCGAAAGGTAGAGCGGCATATCGGGGATGTGCCGGGCAGCCTTGAGGCTGTGCAGCATCGCCACCAGCTCCTGGGCGCGGCCCATGGCGAAGATCGGCATCAGCACGGAACCTCCGCGGCCGCTCACGTCCCGGATGAACGAGGCAAGCGCTCGCCTGGCGTCCGCGAAGGCGCGGCGGTCTCGCGCCAGGTCCGGCTCGGGGTCGGCGCCGTGGGTGCTGTCCAGGATGAGCAGATCCAGCGGGCCCTCGGGGTAGTCCGCGCCACGGCAGATCTGCTGATCGTGGGCGCAGGTGTCGCCGGTGTAGAAGATCCTGCGCCCGCCATGCTCGATCAGGATGCCTGCGGCCCCCAGCAGGTGGCCCGAATTCAGGAAGGTGACCCGCGGTGGCTCGCCCGGGGCGCTGTCCAGGGTCATGGGGAGCCCCGCCGGGCGCACCTGGACCACCTGCTCCACCCAGTCCACCTCGTCGTGACCGAACAGCGGCGCCTCATCGCCCTTGCGGCTGCGGGAGAGCGAGACTGCGTTGCGCAGCATGCGCAGGGCGAGCAGAGAGGTGGCCTCGGTCATGTACACCCGGGCGCGGTTGAAGGTCCGCAGGGCAACCGGGAGCGCGCCCACATGGTCCAGGTGGGCGTGGCTGATCAGGATGGCGTCCGCCTCGCTGCGCACCGCGAACAGGTCGGGCAGTCCGGCGGCTCCCCGGGCCCTGGGGTGCATGCCCGCGTCGAGCAGCAGGCCCACGCCGCCGAGATCGAGGTGGTAGCAGTTGGCGCCGATCTCTCGCCCCCCGCCGAGGATGGTCAGGGCACCTGGGCGCACCTTTCGGTGGGCGCTCATGTCAGGTCCACCATGCCCAGCGTCTCCACTTCGAGGTCGGGGTTCAGCTCGGCGTAGCTCAGCACCGGCAGGTCGGGCAGCTCCGACTGCAGCAGGCGGCGCAGCGGCCGGCGCGCTGCCGGGCTTGTCACGATGACCGGGCCGGGGCCCTGGCCAGTAGCGGGCAGGGCGGCCCGGATGGCCTCGAGCAGGTCAGCGGTCAGCTCGTCGCCCAGGGGTGAGGCGGGCGGCGCTGCGTCCTCTTCAAGCAGGTCCTCCACCGCGGGGTTCAACTTCAGCACCCCGATGGTCCCCTCGGACGAGGCCAGCGGGTGGCAGATGGCGCGGCGGAGGGCAGGGCGCACCAGCTCGGTGAGCCCGGGCGGCGGCGGCGGATCGCCGGGCAAGGCTGCGACGGCCTCGAGGATCTGCCCCAGCTCACGCACCGAGATCCCCTCCGCCAGCAGGTCCTGCAGCAGCCGGCTCAGATCCACCAGGGAGAGCCGCGCCGGGACCACCTCCCTCACCAGGGCCGGGCTGGTCTGCTGCAACCCGTCGAGCAGCTCCCGGGTCTGCTGGATGCCCAGCAGGTCGGGCGCCCTGCGACGCAGCACGGTGGAGACATGCAGGGCCAACAGCGCGGGGGGCTCCAGGGGCTGAACTCCGGCTCGCTCCAGCGTCGCCCGGGCCTCGGAGGCGAGGACCCAGGCCGGCTCGGTGACCCCGGGGAGCTCTGCGCGCTCGGTGGGGGTGAGTCCCAGCGACTCCAGGGTGGCCCGCGGGCAGAGCGCCACCAGGGCGGCGGGGTTCACTGTGCCGTTGGCAGCCGGCACGCCGTGGACGAGCACACGAAAGCCTGTGGGCTGGATGTCCGCGGCTCCAGCGCGAACGGCCACGGGCGCCAGGGGCAGGCCCAGCTCTTGCCAGATCAGTCGATCGGTCCAGGACAGCAGCTGCTCCAGCTGGCGGCCGGGCCGCGTGGCCGGATCCGCGCAGCGGGCCAGCTCGTCGCCCACCTCCAGGGTCACAGGCGCGCGCGGGGGGCGCGCACTGGGCGTGGAGGCCGCGGCAACGACGGACCCGCGCCGCCGCTCCGAGCGCAGCAGCGCGAAGCCGAGGGCTGCCCCCGCCAGCGCGAGCAGGCCGAAGGGCAGGCCCGGGAGCCCCGGGACCAGGGCGAGCAAGGTGAGCAGACCCGCGGCCACCAGCAGGCTGCGCGGCTTGCCGAACAGCTGGGCGCCGAGCTGCTGGCCCAGGTGAAGCTCCTCGCCCTCCGAGGCCACCCGGGTGACCACGATGCCGGCGGCCAGCGAGATCATCAGGGCAGGGACCTGGCTCACGAGCCCGTCGCCGATGGTGAGCTGGGTGTAGATCCGCGCCGCTGCCCCGATCTCCATGCCCCGCATGGCCACGCCCACCAGCAAGCCGCCGCCGATGTCCACCAGCGTGATCAGGATGGCAGCGATGGCGTCGCCCTTGACGAACTTCATCGCCCCGTCCATGGCGCCGTACAGCTGGCACTCCCGCTCCAGGTTGGCCCGCCGGCGGTGAGCGTCGGCGCGATGGATGATGCCGGCGCGCACGTCAGCGTCGATGGCCAGCTGCTTGCCCGGCAGAGCGTCCAGGGTGAACCGCGCTGCCACCTCCGCGACGCGCTCGCTCCCCCGGGCGATGACCACGTACTGGATCAAGGTGATTATCAGGAACACCACAGCCCCCACCACCAGGCTGCCGCCCACCACGAACCCGCCGAAGGCCGAGATCACCTCGCCGGCGTCTGCTTGCAGCAGGATCAGGCGCGTGGACGAGACGTTGAGCCCCAGCCGAACGAGGGTGGTGATCAGCAGCAGCGCCGGGAACGCAGAGAAGCCGCGACCACCCCCCGTGTGCAGCGAGACGAGCAGCACAAGCAGCGCCAGGGAGATGTTGCAGGTGATGAGGACATCCAGCAGAACGGTGGGGAGCGGCAAGATGAGCATGGCCACCACGCCCACCACCACCAGGGCGAGCAGCGCGTCCCCGTGGCGTGCCGGCTGGCCGGCAGGACCACCGGCGGTGACTAGATCGATCAGCTTCATCCAGGCCCCCGTTTTCGCTCCCTGGCGAGAGCTATCGTCGACGGTAACAGCGCGCCTGTTCCCTCGCTTCCGGGATGGTATCATTCTCTCTTCTATCTTGGAATTCGCCATGGAACCGCTGGAACACACACAGAGACCGGACGCACACGAGGAGGCCGAGGCCTTCCGTATCTTCATTGACGAGATGCCGCTGACCCCGCCGCGCGAGACCTACGCGCAGCTGGAGGAGATGGGGTACCGCGGGCAGGAGGGGCCGCGCCGCGCCGTGGCGCTCATGGCCTACCGCCATGTCAGGCGGCTCAAGCGGATCCACATCGAAGGTGTGGACCGTGAGAAGGTCATGCCCAAGAGCAACTACCTGCTGGTGGGGCCCACGGGGTGCGGCAAGACGCACCTGGTCGAGCTGCTCTTCGGGCGCATCCTGAAGCTGCCCACCGTGGTGGTGGATGTCACCACCTACTCCGAGACCGGCTACGTCGGTCAGGACCCGAACACCATCCTGACCCGGCTGATCCACGCCGCGGACGAGTCGCCCATGATGGCGGCGGCCGGCATCGTCTGCCTCGACGAGTTCGACAAGCTCGCCTCGGGGCAGAACAACGCGGTGTTCGCCGGCGCGGGGACAACCAAGGACGTCACAGGCCTCGGCGTTCAGCGCGAGCTGCTCAAGATGCTCGAGTCGTCAGAGGTGGTGGTGCCCACGGAGCTGACCCACTCCACCTTCGGCGAGTACGTGGTGCTGCCCACGGCGGACATATCGTTCATCGCGGCGGGCGCGTTCTCCGGGTTGCCCCAGATGCTGCGCAGGTCCGGCATCGGGGGCGGGGGCATCGGCTTCGGCAAGGAGGACCTGGGCGGGCCGCGCATCAAGGACAACGCCATCGCGGTGAGCCTGACCGCCGAGGAGGTGGAGGCGGTGGCCCACTTCCAGGCCTACGGGTTTTTGCCCGAGCTCATCGCGCGATTCACCCGCATCGTGCCGTTCGAGGCGCTGTCGGCCGAGGTGCTGCGCGCGATCCTGGAGTTCGCGGTGGTGGAGCGGATGCAGCGGGAGTTCGAGGAGGAAGGCCTGGAGCTGGTTCTGAACGACGCGGTGATGGACTGGGTCGTGCAGCAGAGCCTCAAGCGCGAGACCGGCGCCCGCGGGCTGAACGCGATCCTCACCCGGGTGTTGGAAGACGCTGCCTTCGAGACCTTCGCGGGCGAGCATGACGGTCGGGTGGTGCTCACGGTGGAAGACGGGGATGTGGTGACGCGGCGGGAGTAGGGAACAGAGAACAAAGAACAAGGAACAAGGAACAAGGAACAAGGAACAAAAAAAGGGCCGGCTGCGCCGGCTCGGTGCGGCGCCCATGACCATCTCTCTCAAGGACCTCGGCGAGGACGGCCTCATTCGCCTGCTCTCTTCTCGCTTCGGCGAGGGCCTGCCGCCGGGTGTCACTGGAATCGGTGATGACTGCGCTGTGATCCCGGGCGCGGGTGATGAGCGGTGGTTGGTGAGCACGGACCTGCTGGTGGAGGGCGTGCACTTCTTGCGTGAGTCCATCACCCCCGGCGACCTGGGCCACCGCGCGCTGGCGGTGAACCTGAGCGACCTGGCTGCCATGGGCGCCGAGCCCCACAGCGCCTATGTGTCGCTGGCGCTGCCAGGTGAGCTGGACCTGCCCTGGGTGGAGGCCCTGCTCGACGGGATCCAGTGGCTCGCCCGGCAGAACGGCGCGCTGGTGCTCGGCGGGGACACCACCGGCTCCCGCGGACCGGTGGTGATCAACCTGGCGGTGGTGGGCCGGGCCGACGGAGCGCAGATCAAATATCGCCATGGCGCGCAGGCTGGCGACACCCTGTGCGTCACCGGCCCGCTGGGTGATTCGGCAGCCGGGCTGATCCTCCAGGGCCGCGCCGGCCTGGACGCTGACGAGGCGGCGCTGGTGCGGCGCCACCATCGGCCGACGCCCCGGCTGGCCGAGGGGCGATGGCTCGCGGCGCAGGGGGGCGTGACCGCCATGATGGACCTGTCCGACGGGCTCACTCGCGACCTGCCGCGTCTGGCGGAGGCATCGAGCTGCGGGGCTCGTGTGGAGCTCAGCGAGCTGCCCATCTCCGGGGAGCTGGGGCAAGTGGCCAGCGCTCGCAGCTGGGACGCTTCGCGCATGGCGGCCACAGGGGGGGAGGACTACCAGCTGCTGTGCGCGGTACAGGCCGACGCGCTCCCCGCGCTGGAGCGGGACTTCGAGGCGGACTTCGGCCGTCCCCTGGCTGCCATCGGCCGGACGTTGGCCAGGGAGCAGGGTGTCAGCTACTGGGCGGGATCGGAGCGGGTGGAGCTGTCAGGCGAGGGGTTCGAGCACTTCGATCCGGAGTAGGCCGCCTCAGGGGGCCTTGCACTTTCCGTTGTAGCGGACAGAGGTTCCGGTGGTGAAGGCCAGACAGTCGTTGTTGTAGCTCTTGCCATCGCAGCCACACACCGGCTTGTAGATCATGGGGCAGATGCCGCCGGGCTGTTTGGCGCAGGTGCCGGGCAAGGTGTTGCCGCAGTCCCCCAGCGGGAACTTGCAGAAAAACCCTGAGCCGCAGGTGGCGTTTGTCCAGCACTGACCCGCGGCCAGGTCCGGCTTGGTCAGCCCCTTGTCACCCTGGGCCATGTCAGGAACCGCCTGATCGGGGGTGGCCTGGTCGGGGGTGGCCTGGTCGGGGGCGCCCTGGTCCGGCGTGGCCTGGTCCGGCGAGGCCTGGTCGGGCCTGGCCGAATCCGGCTTCGCCCCGTCCTTCTGGCCGCTCGTGTCAGCCAGGGCGCTGTCCTTCTGGCCCTGGTCAGGGAGCGCCGAGTCGATGGATGGATCTGTGGAGTCGTCCGAGCAACCAGACAGGGGCAGCAGCAGGGCGAGGACGGACAAACAGATCAGCCGTGCCAGCGTGATTTTCATTTTCATATTCCTCCCCGGGTTAAATATTACAGGGCGACGGTATTTGTAGCATGCAACATCCGGGTGAGCCAATCGGGCGTGGGACGGTTGGTTTGCCGTTTTTCAATGCCGAAATGCCGAGGCACCTGTGCCTGCATCGCGTGAAATTAGTTGGAATTTTGGGCGAAATTCTGGCCGAAAGGGTTGAATATATTCTCAGATTTGATTTACTTAAACTTCAGAAATCAATAACAAAAAGGCCGAATATGACCCTGGAAGAATCCAGCGAGAATGCGCCCGATCTGTCTCAAGATTCCAATGACGAACTGGGTGACAAGATCGCCGTCCTGTCAGCCCATATTCAGGCTGCGACTTGCCGGCTGCTGCTGCTGCTGGCGGAGATGGACCATCGTGAGGCGTGGGCCGACCTTGGGTTCGTTTCATGTGCCCACTGGCTCGCCTGGCGTACGAATGAGAAACCGGGCACGGCCCGCGAGAAGGTTCGCGTGGCTCGCAAGCTGGTGGACTGCCCGCTCGTTCAGGAGGCGTTCTCTCAGGGGCGCCTTTCGTATTCGAAGGTGCGAGCCATCACGCGCATCGTCACACCAGAAAATGAGAGCACCTTGTTGGGGTGGGCCCTGGACGGCACCACCTCTCAACTCGAGCGAATTATTCGTACCTACCGCAGGGCCATACCGGCCGAGCAGGAGCTGGCGGAGCGACAACATGATGAGCGGTACCTGAGCTATCACTTCGATGAGGACAATATGTTGGTTCTCAAGGGCCGGCTCCCACCCGAGGTGGGGGCGCTGCTGGTCAAGGCGCTTCAGGTGGCATCCGAAGAGCGATGCGACGACAGCGATGCAGAACCGGACCAGCGGCTGGCCGACGCCATGGGCGAAGTGGCCGGCGCGGCCCTGGACAGAGGATTGGCCGACCGGGCGGGCAAGGCGCGGCCGCGCAACTACCAGGTGATGGTCCACGTGGACCAAGATGTGTTGGAGGAATCGGATAGCCAAGGTCGCTGTGAAGTGGAAGGCGGCGTTGGCATCTCACCGGAAACGGCGAGGCGCCTGTGCTGCGACAGCCCGGTTCTGAAAATGCCAGTGCAAAAGTTCACCGGGGCGTTTCAGCTGGAACGTTCCAGCCGTCGCGCAAGCGCCCCGCTGGAGCGGGCAGTGAAAGTTCGGGACGAGGGCGTCTGCCAGTTTCCGGGGTGCGAAAGTAGGCGCTTCTTGCACATGCACCATGTCAAACACTGGGCCAAAGGCGGTCCCACTGACCTGGATAACCTCGCGCTGTTGTGCAGCACCCGCCACCGGGCCGTGCATGAGGGTGGCTACAGCTTCAAGAAGACCGAAGAAGGTGAGCTTCGATTCCATTCGCCCGACGGACAGCGCCTGGAGGCATTGCCTCCACCTGTTGTTCTGCCGCCGCAACCCGTGCAGGCGCTACTGGACCTGAATGACGCTCTGGACATCGACGCCGAGACGGGAACGCCGACGTGGGACGGCATGGTGCCGGTGGATTACGGCATGGCGGTGGACTGGTTGCTGGAGATTGACGCGAGTTCGTAGGGCTGTAGACATGTGGACGGCCGCTTCGCGCCCGCCCACATGCCCACAGCCGGGGCTGCGGTTTCTTTATTCGTTTGTGGTTGGGGGCGTGGGTCGGGGCGCGTCGGTGGTGGCTCGGTTCGTTGTGCACGCTTGCTGTTGATGTTGTGGAAAGCCGGCTCCGCCGTCTCCCCACAGCCATCAACAGGCCCGGGCAACGGCGCGGCCTGGGCACGGCGCGAGGACGTCGCGCCCAGGCCCCAACCCACCCTCAGCCCTATTAGCCCCACGCCAGCGTCGAAACGGGCACAACGAAAAAGCAGACCGCCAACGCCCCAACCCACGCACAACCCCAACCACAAGCCGCGACCGGGCGAGCGAAGCGTGCACGGAGCGTGGGACGGATCAGGAGCGGCGTCTGCGCCTTAACAACGCCAGGAGGAGCAGGAAAGAAAGAACGGATGCGTGCCCGCCAGCCCCAATGTTGCACCCGCCGCTCAACGTATTGAACGACCCGGCCGGCCCCGGTATCGCTGTGTCCAGCTTCGGCTTCTTTCCCCTGTCCAGCTTCGGCTTCTTGCCCTTGTCCTGCTTCGGCTTGAAGGCATCCAGCTTCGGCTTCTTCAGGTCAGGCTTGGGCACGAACTTGTCTGCCTTGGGCACGAACTTGTCGGCCTTGGGCACGAACTTGTCCGGCTTGGGCACGAACTTGTCCGGCTTGGGTCCGCCTGCGTCCTGGGGCTTGAGCACGCTGTTCTTGACGAACTGCTTGACGTCGTTGAGCGAACCGTTGAAGCGGTTGACGTCGCAGTTGCCGCTGACGCCGTTGACCTTGCCGCTGGAGGTGTACTGCCAGATGGTCCACTTGTTCCAGGCGTTGGGCACCAGGGGGCATGGCTTGGAGGTGTAGTGGGCGGTCCACAGCGGGTAGGAGCTGTACTTCTTGGTCACCGCGTTGGCGTCCCAGAAGTATGAGCCGGTGTAGATGATGGGCCGCCGGTTGGTGTTCTTCTCCATGTGAGCGATCCACTTGTCCACCGCCGCAACCACGCCGCTTGCGCTCTTGCCGCCGTTCTTCTCCAGGTCGAGCACGGGGGGCAGGTCATCCGGTTTGAGCCCGCCGGCCGCCTTGAGCTTGTTCAGGTAGAAGTTGGCCTGGGCGATGGGGTCCTGGTCGGGCCGAAAGAACTGGTACGAGCCCCGGATGATGCCGTTCTGCTTCATGCCCTGGTAGTTCTTGGTGAAGTAGGCGTCGTCGTACTTGGTGCCGTCGCTCACCCGGGCGATGCCCCACTTGACCCCGTCAGCGGCCACCTTGCTCCAGGAAACCGTGGCCTGCCACTTGGAAACGTCGATCCCTTTGGTCGTGGTGGAGCCGCCGCATACCGTATGCACCGCCCAGTAACCGTTGGCCACCATCCAGTCCTCGTGGTCGCGCGGGGTGCACGCCACCGTCAGCGCCAGGAGGGCGTAGCAGAGCAGGGGGGCTGTGGGGCGGCGGAGCATCTGAGGATGATCAGTATACTCCGGAGCGGGCAGGAATTCCCATGGCGAGGAGCGGCGGCTGGCGCCGCCGAATGCCAGAGTGCCAGTACGCCGGGATGCCAGAATGCCAGAATGAGCCAGCGCTGAAGCTGGAGCTGGTGCTGGGGGCCGAGGCTGAAGCTGTGGCTGGGGCTGTGGCCGGGGCCGTCGAATGACAGAACGACGAAACGACGAAACGACGAAATGACAGAACAGGCGGCCAGAGTTGGGGCTGAGGCCGAAGCTGGGGCTGGGGCTGAAGCTGAAGCTGAAGCTGTGGCTGAGGCTGAGGCTGTGGCTGAGGGGGCTGAGGGCTGATCGGGCCCGGGAGTGGTCCCGGGATCGGGAACGGGATCGGGAACGGGATCGGGAGCGGGATCGGGTGTCGGGATCGGGAACGGGATCGGGGTCGGGATCGGCGTGCGGGGCCCGCGCGGTGCGAGCCCCGCCGCGGCCTCACGCCGCCCGCCTCGGCCGGTGCACCAGCACCCAGAGCATGGCCGCCACCTGGTCCAGCGCC
>CAZEFW010000154.1:0-23728 GCA_964511535.1 uncultured Myxococcales bacterium
ACCCCGATCCCGATCCCGATCCCGATCCCGATCCCGATCCCAATCCCGACCCCGATCAACCCCAGCCATAACCCCAGCTGCAGCAGCCATTAATTCTGGCATTCCGGCGTTCTGGCATCCTGGCATTCGGCGGCGGGCCCCCCCCCCCCCCCCCCCCCCCCCCCCCCCCCGCCTCCCGCCCTCCCATGGCGCTGCCCCGTCCGCCGAGCTAGGTTTTGGGACACCGCGATAGAGGGAGGTGGACCATGCGGACCCTGATACTGGTGGCGGCCAGCGCAATGATGATTCTGGTGACTCCTGCATGCTCCGGCCCCCCGCCAGGCTCACCAGCGGTGAGCTGGACCTGCCCGTCGTCGACGGTGACACCGGGCACCTCGGTGGAGATGACCTACACCATCTCCAGCTGGAGCGGCGGGACGCCCAGTGCGGACGCCGTCAAGTTCGCGGTCAAGCCGCTAGATTCGAGCACGCCCAGCGGCGGCGTTGCCACCAGCTGGGCCACGCCGTGGAAGCGCTGCAGCTCCAGCAACGACACCTGCACCAGGCGGACCGTGAAGATCCAGTTCAGCCCGATCTTCCTCGGCGCGAAGCTCGAGACCAGGGTGGGCAAGACCTTCACCACGACGAGCGAGGCCTGCGCCTTCAGGGTCAAGCGCGAGGACGGGGGTGGAAAGAAGCAGGACGCCGGGCCCCAAAAAGACGGCCCGGTCGCGGACGCGCCGAAAAAGGCCGACGCCAAGCCGAAGAAGGACGCCGGGATCAAAGACATAAAGCAGCAGGCCGACGCACCGCTCAAGGACAAGGAGGTCAAGGGGGACGTGGTGTACTGCGACCTGGCCTCGACCACCTCACTGTACCCCGTGGCCGACGCCTACATCCGCGGCGGCAAGTACCAGAACTCCAACTACGGCAAGGCCTCCAACCTTTTCGTCAAGTCCCGCACCTTCCTCGACGACTTCTCGCGCAAGATCTACCTCGCCTTCGACGTCTCGTCGGTTACCTCCAAGCCGAAGAAGGCGACGCTGTCGCTGACCATCGCCAAGCACCCGTCGAAGGTGTCCATGGTCCACGGCCTGTTCGGTATCACCGACAACAAGGACTGGAACCCGGCGACCCTCGGCGAGAACGCCATCACATGGGCCAACGCCCCCAAGAACAACACCTTCAGCGCTCACCTGTTCCTCAATGAAGGCAAGACGCCCAAGGACGCGGTGCGGCTCCTGGCCAGCCAGACCGTCAACCACGCCGATCCGCCAGGCACGGTCTATTCCTTCGACGTGTCCTCATATGTCCTGTGGGCCCTGGGCCATGACAAGAGCTACAGCACCTTGTCCGCCAGCGACGCGGACAAGAAGATCACCTTCATGGTGTCGTGGACCGCGCCGACCTCGGCCAACATCGACGGCTACAGCTTCGCCTCCCGCGAGGCCTCCTGCGGCCGGCCGCTGCTGACGATCCAGTAGCAGCCCCCCCCTCGGGCGGCGAACTGTGTCCGCCCCCCCCAAGCCTTGCTTTCACCAGCCCAACGCTACCCTCATGCGCGGCGTGAGGACCAACATTCCGACGGCGACAGCTCCAAGCGCTGTGATCAAGACAGCTCCGGCTGCGACGTCCTTGGCCTGCTTGACCTTCGGGTGGTACCCCGGGGAGGCGACGTCTGCCAGGAACTCGAAGGCGGTGTTCAACGCCTCGGCGGTCCAGACCGCGACGATGGCCAGGATGATCAGGCACCACTCGTCCCGGGAGAACCCGAGGACCAGCCCCGTGAGGAGGACACAGATGGTCGCGGCAAGGTGTACCCACGCGTTGTGCTGGGTCTTCAGCATCTCGGCGATGCCTTCGAAGGCGTATTTGAAGCTGTGAAGGCGGCTTCGAATGCTAAATGGCTTGCTCATATCTTATCTCCCCTGTTGTAAGGCCAAGCACCCGGCGAGAGCATGCGCGACTGGCTTCCGCTCGACCTGCTCATGCCCGACCTGCGCCCTGGTATATCGCCGGTCCGTCGGTCCGTCGTTTCGTCGTTTCGTCGTTTCGTCGTTTCGTCGTTTTGTCATTCGCGCCCGTCGGGCGCGCCCTACAACCGCGGATCGCCAGCGTCCCGCAGGGCATCGCCCAGCAGGTTCATCGCGGTCACCGTGACGAAAAGCATCGCGCCGGGGCAGAGCACCAGCCACCAGGCGTGGGGGAAGTCGTAGCCCTGGCTCAGCAGCTCGCCCCAGCTGGCGGTGGGGGGCGGCACGCCGAAGCCGAGGAAGGAGAGCGCCGCCTCGGCCACCACCGCGCCGGCCACGCCGAAGGCGGCGTTGACCCACACCGGGCCCATGGCGTTGGGCAGCACATGGCGCAGCATGATGCGCCCGGGCCCGGCGCCGCACACCCGGGCGGCGGTGACGAAGTCGAGGGTGCGCAGGCGCATTGCCTCGGCGCGCACCAGGCGCGCCACGTCGGTCCAGCGCGTCAGGCCCAGCACCAGCACCACCGTCCAGATCGACCCGCGCTCCAGCAGCGCCATGATCACCAGGATCAGAAAGAACGCCGGGAAGGTGAGCCCCAGCTCGATGAGCCGGGAGATGGCGAAGTCAACCCGCCCGCCCATGTAGCCCGCCACCAGCCCGAGGCTCACCCCGAGCAGCAGGTGCAGGGCCACCGAGGCGAACCCCACCAACAGCGACACGCGGCTGCCGTGAACAAGCCGGGCGAAGACGTCACGGCCCCGGTCGTCGGTGCCGAGCCAGTGCACGCCGTCGGGCGGCGCGGGCGGCGGTGCCAGGATGGCAGGTTGCTGCTCGGGGCCGTACTCGCACAGGGGGAACACCGCCCAGTCGCCCCTGCCGGGCTGCAGCTCCCGACGCAGGCGCTGGTTGTCCTGGGCCTGCAGCGCCGCCGGCCGGGTGGCCGCCGGCAGCAGGTACAGCTCGCCGTCCAGGCGCAGGGCCACGGGCAGATCCGACGCGATGAGATCGGCCAACAGCGCCAGCAGCGCCAGCGCGCCCAGGGCCGCCAGCCCCAGGCGACCGCCGGGCAGGCCGAGCAGCCGGCGCGTGCCTCGCGCCCTCACGACCGCTCCCCCTCGAGGTGCACCCGCGGGTCCAGCGCGGCCTGGGCCAGGTCGGCCAGCATCAGGCCGAGCAGGGTGAGCGCCGCGGCCAGGACGCTCACCGCCATGATCACCGGGTAGTCCCGGTCCAGGAACGCCTGGAAGGTGAGCATGCCCATGCCCGGGATGTTGAAGATCCGCTCGATGATCACGCTGCCGGAGATGAGGTACGGAAGCTGTAAGCCGAGCAGGGTCACCGTGGGCAGCAGCGCGTTTGGCAGGGCGTGGCCCAGCACCACCCTGGCTTCCCCAAGGCCCCGGGCGCGGGCCGAGCGGATGTACTCTTGCTCCAGGACCTCGAGCATGGCGCTGCGCTGGTAGCGCGACAACACCGCCAGGGATCCGTAGGTCAAGCAGACCACCGGGAGCACCAGGTGGTGGGCGCGATCCACCAGCCAGGTCAGGCCGCCCGCTTGCTCCAGCCCCGGCGAGGCGAGGCCGTAGATCGGGAACCAGGAGAGCAGGCCCACCCCACCGAAGACGAGGATCAGCAGCATGGCGAGCCAGAAGGGAGGCATCGAATAGAGGGTGAACAGCAGCACGGTGAGCGCGCGCTCGGCCCGGTCCCCGCGCCGCACCGCGCCGTAGACGCCCAGGGGCACCGCCAGCAGGTAGGCCAGCGCCAGGGAGAGCAGGCTCAACAGCAGGGTCACGGGCAGCGCCTCGGCCAGCTTGGCCGACACGGGGCGGCCGTCCTTGAACGAGTGGCCCAGCCGCAGGGTCACCAGCCGCCCGAGCCAGCGGGCGAAGCGGGTCTCGGTCAGGACCCCCGCGGCCCGCTCCCAGGCGCCGTAGGTCACGTGGTCCCTCCGGGCCCGGTACCAGTACTCATCCAAGCCGCCGCCCCCATGCCCGGTGATGGCCCTCGCCACCCGCTGCCCGGCCGCGCGCCGCTGCCCCTCCCCGTCGAGGGCAGCCGACATGACGGCGGGCAGCGCGGCAGAGCCGAGGGCAGCGAGGGCGCGCTCGTCTCCCGGGCCCTGGCCCAGGCGCTGGCCCATGGCGTCAAGCGCCGACGGCTCCAGGCGCGGCAGCAGCGCCGCCAGCCACGCGTCCAGGTCTCCGCTGGTGGGCCCCGCGGCCGGGTTCTTCCGCCGCACGGCCTCCAGCGCCGCCACCACCGGCCCGCGACCCGCGCCGCCCTGCCCTTCCGAGGAGAGCCTCCGGGCCAGCCCCGGCACGCAGACGGTGCCGCACCGCACCGCGGCGGCCACCGATCCGGCCGCGGCCCCGCCGTCCCGCTCCAGCGCCGCCGCCAGCCGCTCCACCCTCTGCCCCAGCCCGCGCGGGCGCGGGTTGATGAACAGCGGCAGGTCCAGGAAATAGAGCCGGCGCACCTCCTCCCCTGCGCGCTTGCCCCCGGACAGCGCGCCAGCCGCGCCGGCGTCCAGCGGGTCCCCCGGCGCGAGGTGCACCAGCCCGAAGGTGACCAGCGCGATGCCCAGCAGGGTGGGCACCGCCAGGGCCACGCGTCGAACAGCGTGGCGCGCCAGGGGGGACCGGATCACTACTCGATCCACCAGTCCCGGATCTGGAACCAGAGCGCCGAGGCGTACACGCCGTGCACGCGCCGCGCCACGATGCCCACCTCCTCCTCGGCGAACAACGGCACGAGCGCCATGTCCTCGTGGAGCAGGCGCTGCAGCTCGCGCCCCAGGGCTCTGCGCTTCTCCTCGTCCATCTCCACCCGGATCTGCTCCATCAGCCGATCCGCGGCGGCGGAGCTGTACGCGGCGTAGTTCTGCCCGCCCTCCACCTGGCTCGAGTGCAGCTGCTCGTACAGGTCGGAGAATGGCCCGGTCAGGCGCATGCCCAGGGCGGCGGCGTCGAAGTCATGCTTCTGCAGCCGCTGGAGGTAGATGGCCCAGTCCAGCGGGTTGATCTCGAGCAGCACCCCGGCCTTGCGCAGCTCCTGCTGGTAGATGGTCAGCCACCGCTGCTGGGTCTTGGAGGAGTTGACATACAGGAACGTGAACCGCAGCGGCTGGCCGTTTTTGTCCAGCGCGCCGTCCCCGTCGGTGTCCTTGTACCCTGCCTCGGCCAGGAGCTTCTTCGCCCCCTCGGGGTCGAAGGGGATCGGCTTGAGGTCGCCCGCGTACCCCGGGTCCTTGATCCAGTAGAGCGAGCCGATGCGCTGCCCGATGCCGTGCATGATCTTGTTCACCACGGTGTCCAGGTCGAGCAGCATGGCCAGCGCCCGCCGCACCCGCGCATCGCCGAAGATGGGCCGCTTGTGGTTGAGCATGATGTAGGTGGTGCCCGGCGGGTGGTGCCGCGTGCGCACGAACTCGTGGCGGAAGTGAAGGTCCTTCTTGACCACCCCCTCCCACTGGGCCGGGCGCACCCGCGGGATGAAGTCGAGCTCGCCGCGCCGGGCCAGCTTGAGCGCCAGGTTCGGGTCGTTGATCAGCCGGTACTTCACCGTGGGGATGCGCGGCTTCTTCCCCCAGTAGCCGTCCCATCGCTTCAGGGTGATCCCCTGCCCGCTCTTCCAGGAGCCGAACCGGTATGGCCCGGTGCCCACCGGCTTGCGCAGGAACGGGTGCTTGTTCAGGTCGCCCTCGCCGATGATGTGCGCCGGCAAGATGTCCAGGTTGGCCAGCGCCACGCGGAAGAACGGGGACGCGGCCTTGAGCTTGATCTCGAACTGGTCCGGCTTGACCAGCCGGTAGCTGGCCAGGTGAGGCTCCAGGGAGGCCCGGGTGCTGGCCGCCTGCACGGCCGGGTCCATGATCTTGTCGAAGGTGACCTTCACGTCCTCGCCGGAGAACGCCTGGCCGTCATGCCACTTGACCCCCTTGCGCAGGTAGAAGGTGTAGGTCAAGCCGTCAGGGCTCACCTTGAACAGCGATGCCAGCTCGCCCTCGTAGGCGTAGGTGCGCGGGTTGAGCCGGATCAGCGCCTCGAACAGGTTGTGAGAGGTGATCCGCTTGGCCCAGAAATCGGGCCGCAGCAAGCTCAACAGGTGGGCCGGCTCCACCTCCAGGTGAACCGTCAGCTCCTGCCGCGGCACCTGCTTCTTCTTGTCGTCCGGGCAGCCGCACAGGCAGGTGACCAGCACCAGGCCGGCGACCGCGGCGAGCACCACTTCAGCGCGTTTGTTCGTCATCGTCCCTCTCCGCCGAGCGGTCGGCGTCATCGTCCCTGGCCGGCCAGTGCAGCCCCACCAGCTTTGGCCAGCGGCCGTTGTTGGCCAGCCCCTTGAGGCGCCGGTCCACCACCATCAGCTCGATGGGCGCGTAGAGCACCGACAGGGGCGGGTTGTCCCGCAGCAGCCGGTGCAGGTCCCGGCCGAGGCCCTGGCGGGTGGCCGATGACCCGGCGGCCCGCATGGAGGCGAGCAGCTCCCCGCGGGCGGTGGAGCCGGCGCCGCCGAGCCGCAGCGGCCCCTCATCGCCGAGCCAGGTGCCGAGGTCCGACTGGGGCCGGGGCGCCAGGCCGAGCAGCGCGATCTCGTAGTCCGCCCGGCGGATCCGGCTGCGCACGAACCCGTAGTCGCCCGCCTCCACCACCGCCTGCATACCCGCCGCCACCAGCTCGTTCTTGAGGATCAGCGCCGCGCTGCCCATCTCCTTGGACTCCCGGGTGCGCAGGATCCGCACGCGCAGCGCGTGGCCAAGCCGCTCGCGCCGCTTGCGCCGCTTGTGCAGGGTCCACCCCGCGGCGTCGAGCAGCAGGGCCGCCGCCTTGCGATCCAGAGAGGCTGGGTGGAGCGTCGGGTTGTACCAGCTGCCGAGGGGCCAAAGGGGCGCGCTGAGCAGCTGCCCCAGGCCGCCGCGGATCTCGCGGATCATGCGCTGACGGTCGGCCAGCCGCACCGTGGCCTGCCGCACCTTCAGGTCGCGCATCGGGTCCCGCCGGGTGTTGAACAGCATCAGCCGCATGCGGTACGGGTGCAGCCTCAGCACGCGGTAGTGGGTCTTGAGGCGCCCGCGGCGGATCTGCTTCGGGTAGTAGCCGTGGTACAGGTTGGCGATGACGTCCACCTCGTTGTTGCGCAGCGCCGCCAGCGCCAGCCCGGGATCCGGGATCACCCGCAGGATCACCCGCGAGATCTTCGCCATGGCGCCCCAGTACGACGCGTTCCGCTCCAGCACCAGGGAGATCTTGTTCTGCCGCCCGGCGGCGACGAAGGGCCCGCTGCCCACGGGGAGCTTGTTGACGTTGCCGTTGCGCACCCCGCGACGGGCGTAGATGTGCGCCGGCAGGATCGGCGTCTCTGCCAGGGTCCCGAGCACCAGGTAGTTCGGCTGATCCATCACCAGATCCACGGTGCGCGGCCCGGGCGTACGCACCGCCGAGATGCCAGCCAGCTCCCGCTGCAGCTGGGGCGCCGGGGTCCGCTTGGCGAAGAGGACGGTCTCGAGGGTGTACTTGACGTCAGCGCTGGTCAGAGGCGTGCCGTCATGCCAGGTGACCCCTGGCCGCAGGTTGAAGCGCAGCACACGGCCCTTGCGCCGCGCCTCGTAGCTGATGGCGAGGTGGGGCCGGTAGCCGCCCGAGGCGTTGGTCATCACCAGGGTCTCGAACACGTTGTACATCATGATCCGGTGGCACCACCGATCATGGTTCACCAGCGGGTTGATGAACCGGGGCAGGTAATCCACCTGGATCCGGAGGGTCTCATCCGCCCCCTGGGCGGCCACCGCGGCGGCGGCTGCCCCGGCCCCCGCTCCTGCATCCGGCGCCTTCTGGGCGGACCGGTCGCTGCAGGCGATGCACAGCAGGAGCCCCACTTGCGGGATGATCAGGGCTGAGTTAGTTTGGCCACATGGCATCGACAAGACTGTGCTGTATCCTCCTGGGCGCCGCCCTGTGCCTCGGCTGTCAGAACCCATCCGGCGGCAGCGGGTCCATGGCAGGCGGGGGCAAGAGCTCCTCGTCCCAGCTCCCGAAGATCAAGGTAAACCTACCACCATCCCCATCTTTCCAGAAAGATCACGCGCCCGAAAGCTACACCGACGGCAGCAGCTCGATCTACGGCCTGCGCAAGAAGCTGCGCAAAAGCCTGAACAAGGCGGTCAGGCTCAAGGCGTACATCGTCGAGGTCTACGAGTGCCCCTGCGACATGCGCAAGAAGGACTGCCGCTGTGACAAGCCGCACCTCTGGCTCTCGGACCGCGCGAGCGGCCCCAAGGACAAGGGGTTGATGGTGTCCGGCATCCCCAAGAAGCACCCCAAATCCCGACGCAAGATGAAGTGGCAGATCGGCATCGCCTACCACTTCAGCGGCGTGTTCAGCCGCAACTCGGGCACCGGCTTCTCGGCCTCAGACGGCCTGCTTATCTATCAGGACTCCGCCCCGGCCGTGGCCGGCGATTGACGGCCGGCTTTCGCCAGCCAAATACCAGAATGCCAGGACGCCGGGACGCCAGGACGCCAGTTTGCATGGCATGAAACTCGGCGATTGACTCCCAACCCCCGACCTCAGTTCACCCCGTAGAACATCCAGTAGTTGTAAGTACTCGGCCCCGAGTAGATCTTCTTCGTCTTGCAGCAGGAGCCCATGGCGGGGGGCGCCACGTACATCTCGTACTTGTTGCTGGAGGTGCCGGTGAAGTAGACCACCTGGCTTCCGTCCTGGGAGTACCCCATGTAGTCGAACACGTTGCCGGCGCCCGTTGCCTGGCTGTAGTCGGTCAGCTTGCCCACCATGGGCGGCGTGGTGGTGCGCACCGAGTAGGCGTTGACATACGACGAGTAGCCGGCGCGGAAGTTGATGAACTTGCAGTCTGCGCTGGCGGTCAGCTCGTAAATATAATTGTAGTTGCTGTACACCGGGTTGAGGTTCGTCAGCTGCACCGCCTTGGAGGCGGTGTTCATGTCGTACATGAACACCTGCTGCTGGGTGTAGCTGGTAATGGTGGGATCGGCCGAGAAGAACATCTTGCTCCCCTTGTGGCAGGTGGCGAAGGCGTCGCTGCTCGGGTAGACCACCGCGTTGGTGGTGATGTCAGTGACCTGCCAGGTTGAGGTGTTGATGGCGCGGATGTCCCGGATGTAGCCGGAGCCGGCCTGCTTGTAGGCCAGGTAGTACAGGTACTTGCCGTTGGGCGACAGCCACATGCCGTAGGGCCGGTGGTAGGTGCCGACGCCCAGGTTGTACGGCTTGGTCTTGTCGGTGAACCCGGTGACGTTGAGCACGTCCTGGGTGGACGCCCGGAAGCGGAAGATGTCCACGAAGTTGGACGAGGCGCCGTAGGCCGTGAAGATCAGCGTGTCGTCGTCGATCCACTTGAAGCTGTAGAAGATCATGCTCGGTGCGTTGAAGTTCACGCTGTCGCTGATCTCGTAGGCTGAACCGGAGCCGTCGGCCTTGGCCACCCACATGGCGTGCTGGTTGCCGGTGTAGTAGCGGCTGTAGGCCACCCAGGTCCCCTTGGTGCTCACGGCCAGCTGCGGCCCGCCCGTGGCGTAGCCGTAGGAGGTGGAGGGGTAGTTGTAGTTGGCGGTCTGGGTGGTGATCTTTGTGGCCTTGCCGGTGGCCCCCTCCACGCTGATCACGTCCTCGGAGCTGCTGTTGACCCCCGCCACCAGCGCCACCCTGGAGCCGTCGTCGGCCATGGCCATGTAGTCGTAGATGTACTCGGGGTTGCCGCCGCCCACCGGCAAGCTCACCACCTGCGGCGCCTGGGCGCCGGAGATGGGCGCCCACCAGATGTCGTAACGGACCGGGGAGCCCGAGGTGCGCCGGGTCTTCACGTAGATCGCCTTGTCGGTGACCATGATGCTGTTGGTGTACACGGAGTAGGCGGGGTTGAGGGTCCACTCCACGCTGGGCTTGCCGTTGGAGAAGGTCTTGCCGTCGGTGCGCATGAGCACCAGCCGCTTGTAGGTGGAGCTCGAGCCGGCCACGTAGGTGCCAGAGCTGCTCACGGCGAAGTAGTAGTGGAAGTAGCTCGTGCTCGAGCCGCTGACGTCGTACAGCTTCGTCACGCTCCCGTTGGGCTTGACATGCATCGCCCCCACCTCGTTGTTGGTGACGTCGCGGAACCAGCGGATTTGGCCCTTGCCGTGGGGCAGGATCACCGGGTAGTAGCTGAACTTGTTGCCGTAGCCCGGCTCGAGGTGGGTGAAGGTGTAGTACTGCCGCGCGCGGCCGTAAAGGTAACTCGAGGTGCTGGTGTACATGGTGCCCCAGCCCGAGAGCTTGGTCAGGCCGGTGCCGTCGCTCTGCACCGAGTACATGGTCATGTTTGAGGTGGAGCTGCCGACGGCGAAGGTGATGGTCTTCTTGGGCAGCGGGTACGCGGTGCACCCCACCTTGGTCCAGGCGGTGCTGCTCTGGGATGGGTCGCAGATGTCGCAGCCGCCCGGCGAAGTCTGGCCGGTGTTGTAGCAGACGCCCGCGATCCAGCACTTGTTGGTCACCACGGTCCACGCCGTCTGGCTCTTCTTGACATCGCACTTCTGGCACGGGTTGCTGGGGAAGGAGCCGTTGGCCACGCACTTGCCGCCGATGTAGCACTTGGTCGCCGCCACGGTCCACGCCTTGTCGTTCTTTGCCGGCGCGCAGGTGCGGCAGCCGCTGCCGTCGCCCACGCCGAGGCTGTAGCACTTGCCGCTGATGAAGCACTTGCCCTTGACCGCGCTCCAGCTGGTCTGGTTCTTGGTGGCGTTGCACTCCTGGCAGCCGGTGGTGTCCTTGGTGCCGTTGGCGACGCACTTGCCGTTGATCAGGCACTTGCCGGCGTCCACGGTCCAGTCCTTGGCGTTCTTGGCGGTGTTGCAGGAGCGGCAGGCGTAGGTCGTGTCCTTGGTGCCGTTCTTGTAGCAGGTGCCGCTGATCTGGCACATGCCGCTGATGGGTGTCCAGGCGGTGGTGCTCTTGGTCGGGTTGCACTCCTGGCAGCCGGTGGTGTCCTTGGCGCCCTTGGCGTAGCACTTGCCGCCGATGGCGCACCAGCCCGTGGCCCCGGACCACGAGGTCTTGCTCTTGGCCGGGGTGCACACCTGGCAGGCGGAGGGGCCGAACTGGCCCGGGCCGTAGCAGGCCCCGCTGATGGAGCAGCCCCCGGTGACCGGCGTCCAGGCGCTGGTGGACTTGAGCGGATCGCACCGGTTGCACCAGGTGCTGTCGTGCTCGCCCACGCCGTAACACTTGCCGCCGATGGTGCAGCCGCCGTTGATGGCCGACAGGGCGGTGGTGCTCTTGGCCGGGTTACAGGTCTTGCAGCCCGTATCGTCCACATCGCCCTTCTGGTAGCAGCGAGTGCCCACCTTGCAGGCGCACGGGGCGTACTTGATGATGGTGTTCTGCTCGCCCACGGCCCAGACGTTGTTCGGGCCGGAGCCCCACACCGCCCGCAGGTTCACCTTCACGCCGGAGATCTTCTTGGTCCAGAACTTGCCGTTGAAGTGCAACACCTCGCCGGAGTCGCCCACCGCCCAGATGTTGGACGGCCCCGACCCCCAGATGCCGAACAGCTGGGTGGTGATGGGGGTGGCCATCTTGGACCACGCCTTGCCGTCGTAGCGCAGGATCATGCCCTTCTCACCCACGGCGAAGATGTTGCTGGCCGACGAGCCCCAGACATCCCACAGGTGCTCGGTGGTGGGGGTGGTCATCTTCTGCCAGGTCTTGCCGTCGTACCGCAGCACGGTGCCGTTGCTGCCGGCGACGACGAAGCTCTTGGCGCCGCCCCAGCCGCCGAGGAAGGTCTCCTGGCTGCCGGCCTTCTGCGCGGTCCAGGTGTTGGGCGAGGTGGCGCGGCCGTTGAACGCCACGTTTCCGAACTCGCCGAAGGCGAAGATGCTCGCCGAGCCGCTGCCGTGCATGCCGCGGAAGGTCTTGGTGAAGCTCGCGGTGACGGGGGACCACTTGGATCCGTTGAACCACAGGATGGTGCCCTTCTCGCCCACGGCGAAGATGTCGAACCGGTTGACCCCCCACACCCCGTGCAGCGCGGAGCTGGTGGAGGAGGACACCTTCGTCCACCACGGCTGGGTCTGGGACTTGCGGCCGGTGTAGTGAAGGATGGTCCCCTTCTGCCCGACGGCGTAGATGTTCTTTCCGCCGGTGCCCCAGACGTCATAGAGGGTCTCCTGAGCGCCAGGCGTCGGCTCCTGGGTCCAGGGGTGCAGCGCCACCGAGGCGTCGGCAGCGCCGAAGTCAGCGGCCGCGTCGCCGCCGGCCTCGGTGATCCCGCCTTCGCCGGAGCCGCCTTCCAGGACGCCCCCCTCGCCGGCGCCGCCTTCAAGGACGCCGCCCTCGGTGGCTCCGTCCATGGCCGCGTCAAGGCCGCCGTCGCCGGAGCTGCAGTTGCAGTCGCCCCACTCCGCGCCGGACGCGGCGCAGGTCTTCTTGCCGTCGGCGCCGCCCGCGCAGGTGCAGGTGCTGGTGGCGCCCGGCTTGCACACGCTCCCTTCTTCATCGCTGCAGCCGGTCCAGGTGGTCAGCAGCGCCAGGGCTGCGGCGATCACCAGCGGTGTACAGATATGTCTACTCGTCATGGCACGCTCCATCTCCAAGCTATTATGAGCCATCCGGCGAGATATTTTGAGGGCGAACTCCTGGCGAAGCCGCGAGCGCACCTATGGTTGTAGGTGAGGGGCCGCTGCCAGTAGACTCGGCACAAGGAGGATAGATGCCAAAAGACAAGCGGTTTCGACTCACCTTCCTGGGCGCCGCGCAGACCGTCACCGGCTCGATGCATATGCTGGAGGTGGGCGAGCGCAGCCTCATCGTGGATTGCGGCATGTACCAGGGCCGCCGCAAGGACTCCAACCACCGCAACCGCAACCTGCCGCGCAGGGCGGTGGAAGCGGACGCCGTGCTGTTGACCCACGCGCACATCGACCACAGCGGCAACCTGCCGAGCCTGGTCAAGCGCGGCTTCAGGGGGCCGATCCACGCCACCTCGGCCACGGGCGATCTGTGTGACCACATGCTGCGGGACAGCGCGCGGATCCAGGTCAACGACGCCAGGTGGATCAACAAGAAGCGCCGCAAGGACCCGGACTGGGAGCCGGTGGAGCCGCTCTACGACGAGAAGGACGCCGAGCGGGCGCTGGAGCTGTTCGTGCCCCACGAGTACGAGGCGCCGTTCGAGCTGTGGCCGGGGGTGACCGTGCGCTACATCGACGCGGGCCATGTGCTCGGCTCGTCGTCCATCCTGGTGGACGTCAAGCTCAACGGGCACACCCGCCGCATCGCGTTCTCGGGCGACATCGGCCGGCGCAACCTGCCGATCCTGCGCGATCCGACGCCCCCGGAGCGGCCGGACTACGTCGTGATGGAGAGCACCTACGGCAACCGCCTGCACGCGGCGGCCGAGGGCATGGGCGACCAGCTGCTCGACGCCATCGACACCGCGCGGGAGCGCCAGGGCAAGATCATCATCCCGAGCTTCTCCCTCGAGCGCACCCAGGAGATCGTCTTCTGCCTCAACCGGCTGCTCAAGGCCGGCCGGCTGCGGCCGCTGCCGATCTACGTGGACTCTCCGCTGTCCACCAACCTGACCCAGGTCTTCCGGCGCCACCCGGAGTGCTACGACGCCGAGACCGCCGAATTCCACTCGAAGCACGGCGATCCGTTCGGCTTCGGCATGCTCACCATGATCACCGAGGTGGAGGACAGCAAGCGGCTCAACACCCTCAAGGAGCCGGCCATCATCATCAGCGCCTCGGGCATGTGCGAGGGCGGCCGGGTGGTGCACCACCTGCGCAACAGCATCGAAGACTCGCGCAACATGGTGGTCATCGTCGGCTACCAGGCGCAGCACACCCTGGGGCGGCGGCTGGTGGAGCGACGGCCCCAGGTGCGGATCTTCGGCGTGAAGCGGGAGCTGAAGGCCGAGGTGCGGGTGCTCAACGCGTTCTCTGCCCACGCGGATCGGGACGAGCTGATCTGGTGGGCCAAGGCGTGCGGGCGCCAGGTGCGTCGCTACTTCTGCGTGCACGGCGACACCGACCAGTGCGAGGCCCTCGCCGGGCACCTGCAGGACAACCAGATGAAGACCATGGTGCCCGCCCCGGGACAGACCGCTGATCTCGACTACTGAGCAGGATGAGATCAGGGCCGCCGCGCAGGAGCTCGGCTTCGCCCGGGCGGGCTTCGCGGCGGTCTCCCCCCTCCCCCACCGCCAGCAGCTGATGCGCTGGGTGGCCGACGGCCACGCCGGAGCCATGGCCTACATGACCCGCGACCCGGCCGCCCGCGCCGAGCCTTCCGCCCTGAGCCCGGGCGCGACCACGGCCCTGGTGACCCTCGCCGCCTACCCCGCGCGGGACGCCCCCCAGCCCGGCGAGGGGCGTATCGCCCGCTACGCCAGGAGTCGCGACTACCATGTGGCGGTGCGCGAGGCGCTGGACCTGCTGGCCAGGCGGGTGATGGACATCACCGGCAGGGACTTGACGCCGCGCCTGGCGGTGGACACCTCTCCGCTGCTCGAGCGGGAGCTCGCCGTGGCGGCGGGGCTCGGCTTCTTCGGCAAGAACAGCATGCTCATCACTCCGGGCGTCGGCTCGTACACGGTGATCGGCGTGATGCTGCTGCCTCTTGCCGCGAGCCCCGCCGGGCCGCGCGGCAAGGGCTGCGGCCGGTGCAGGCGATGCATCGACGCCTGCCCCACCGGCGCCCTTCGGGAGCCGTACCTGCTGGACGCCCGACGCTGCATCTCCTACCTCACCATCGAGCACCGGGGCGAGGTCCCGCCGGCGCTGGCCGGGGCAATGGGCGGCTGGATCTTCGGCTGCGACCTGTGCCAGGAGGCGTGCCCGTATAACGCGCGGGCGCCAGGGCGCACACCATCGCTGCCCGGACTTGACGAGCCGCTGCTGCCAGCGTCGTTGCCTCTGGATACCGCGCTCCGCCTGCGCAAGGGCGAGCACAACCGGCTGGCGCGCGGCACCGCCATTCGGCGGGTGTCGAGGCACCACCTGCGCCGCAACGCGGCCCTGGCAGCGGGCTCGCTGGGGCCCCGCTGCCCGGCAGCCGCCCGGGACGCTCTGTGTGAAGCGACCCGGGACCCGCGGCCCCTGGTATCTGTCGCCGCGCAGTGGGCGCTGGGCCAGCTTAGTTGAGAAAAAACAAGATGGTGCGGGCTTTCGCTAAGGGCCACGCCGTGCTAGAAATCTAAGGTCGCAAAAGATCTAAGCGAATGAACACCGGGCCCACACGGGTACCCGGTCTCTGCAGCCAGGACATAGCGAATGATCCAATCTCTCAAGCGCTCTATACAAATCTTCAAGCCGTGGCTCGCCGCCACCCTCCTCCCCTTGCTCCTGGCCGGCTGCCAGGTCTCCGGCGGTGGGCGGACCGACTCCAACACCGCGCTGGCATACGGCAGCATCGCAGTGATCATCATCCTGTTCGTGCTGCTGCTCGTGCAGCGCAGCCGCTTCATGCGGCTGATGGAGGACGAGGTCAAGAAGACCGAGGCCAAGGTCAGGGAGGAAGCTGACCGCCGCGTGGAGGCGGCCAGAGCCGAGGCTGCCAAGGAGAGCAAGACCGCGGTGGAGGAGGCCAGGAAGGCAGCCCGGGCCGACGTGGCGGGCCAGATCAAGGCGGCCAAGGAGGAGGCTCAGCTCGAGGCAGTGAAGCTGGTTCGAGAGGCCAAGGCCACGGCCAAGGCCGAGCTGGAGATCAAGCTCAACGAGGTGCGGGATCAGGCAGTGGCCGAGACCGAGCGCCGGGTCCAGGAGATCGAGGCCAGGACGCGCCAGGAGTTCGAGCAGAAGCTGAAGCAGGCCGAGCAGCAGGCGCGTCAGGATGCGTCCCGGCAACAGCAGCGCAGCAGGGACGACGCGGAGCGCCGGCTGCAGGAGGCCCGTCGCCGCGCCGCTCAGGCGCGAAGCCAGCGCGTATCCCAGCAGAAGCCCGCGCCGAGGCCGCCGGCCCAGACACCTCGGCCGCCGGCCCAGGCGCCCCAGCGGCAGCCCCAGCGTACGCCGCCGGTGCAGGAGCAGAAGGCCCCGCGGCCAGCGCCCGCGGCCATGCCCTGGAGCACGGGGCCCACCTCTCTCGACCTGCCGGGCGACGGCATCTCAATCCTGCTGGCCGAGGACAGCGCCACCATGCGCAAGGTGTTCGAGATGACCCTGGCCGGGGAGAACTGCAAGCTGGTGACGGCAGAGTCCGGGGACCAGGCGGTGGATCTCGCCAAGAAGCTGAAGCCGGATCTCGTCATCGCCGACCTGTCTCTGGACGGGACCGACGGCTACGCTGTGTGCGAGCAGGTCATGGGCGACCCGTCGACTTCCAGCGCGCGGGTGATCCTGCTGCACGGCAGCGCGTCGGCGCTGGACGAGCGAAAGGCGCAGCAGGCCGGCGCCCAGGGCGAAATCACAAAGCCGTTCACCACGGCGGAGTTGCTGAGCAAGATCCAGTCACTGTTCTGATTCTTTCGACGCCCCCACATCCCCCTACAGATCAGAAATTTTGATCCCCCACGGGAGCGATCTATACTCGGTTTCCAGCTAGCCACTCAGCACGAACTTGATCGAAATCACACACCTTTCTCACTTTTGGAGAGGACGTCACAGGTGTCTGACAAGCACAACTCCGCCCTGCGAAGGGCGTCCAGTGGAACCCGAACAGAGCCGCGCGGTTCGGTCAATACCACCACCACGACCAACGCCGCGGCTTCACCCGACGGTTCGTCTGGATCCAGGAGATCCCGCCGCCCGCCGCTGCCCCTCAGCCCTGCCCTGCGCACGCGACAGGCCAGGGAGATCCAGGCCCGCGTCCAGCCTCACCTGGCAGGCGCGGCGCTGGAGGTGACCATCACCAACAACAGGTCGGTGATGATCTCGGTCAACCGGCAGCCGCGCCACCGACGCTACGGGGTCCGGCTGCATCACATGTTCGTGGACGCCCCGGACGCCCTGATGGAGCACCTGGCGCGCTACATCCTGCACAACGACCGCGCCGCCTCCCGCGCCCTGGGCCAGTTCATCGATCGGCAGCCTTCCCCCGGTTCGGGCGAGCGCCGCACCGTGATCCGGACGGCGGGCCGGCACCATGATCTGGCCGAGATGTTCGACCGCCTCAACCAGCGCTACTTCGACGGTGAGCTGACCTGCCGCATCACCTGGGGCCGCCACGCAGCCCGGGGCAAAGCCCGGCGGGTGGTGCGCCTCGGCTCATACACCCTGGAGCAGGACCTGATCCGGCTCCACCCTGGCCTGGACCAGGAGTGGGTGCCCGAATTCTTCGTCGAGTGGGTCGTCTTTCACGAGATGCTGCACGCCGCCATGCCCCCCCACCGGGTCAACGGCCGGCGCCGATTCCACACGCGGGAGCTGCGTGAGGCGGAGCAACGCTACGAGCACCACGACCGGGCCTCGGCGTGGGAGAAGGCCAACATCGCCGCCCTGCTCTCCATTTAGGCTAGAATGAGTACGGTCTCGGCTGCTTAGATTTCTGGCAGAACGCCAGACAGCCGAGACCTCCCCCAGAACCGGAGAGTGTCTGATGGTCCAGATGCGCACACCGAAGAACCCGTTCCTGGAAAAAGCGCGCAAGCTCATCGTCGCGCGCTACTCGCTGGTGTTCGTGCAAACCTACGAGGAGGAGCGGCTGGCGCTGCTGCTCAGCAGCCTCGCGGCGAGCACCTTCTCCCAGCCGGTGCCGCTGTACATCTGGTCCCACACCGAGGGGGTCAAGCTGGCGGAGAACTCGCCGGTGGGCGCCAATGAGGAGACGGCCGCCCTGTTCAAGGACTGCCTCGAGCCGAAGGACGCCCTCGAGGCGGTCATCGCCTACCCTACCCCCGCGCTGTTCATCTTCCGCGACCTGCACCGGTTCTACGGTGACCCGTGGGTGGTGCGCCGAATGCGCGACCTGAACCACGCCCTGCGCAAGACCTACAAGACCGTGTTCCTCAGCGGGCACATCTACAAGATCCCGGCGGAGTGCGCCAAGGAGATCGCCATCCTCGATCTGGTGCTTCCCACCACTGACGAGCTGGGCCAGATATTCGAGGCCGTCAGCGCCGAGCACCCGAAGGTGCAGGTGAACCTGGGAGAATACCGGGAGGACTTCATGCGCGGCGCCCTGGGGCTGACCGCCATGGAGGCACGCAACGCGTTCACCAAGCTGCTCATGGGGCGCAAGACCATCGGCCCCGAGTCCATCGACCGGTTGTACGAGGAGAAGCAGGATCTGATCCGCAAGGAGGGCGTGCTGGAGTACGTGCCCCCCATCACCAGCATCGACGACGTGGGCGGGCTGGACGTGCTCAAGCAGTGGCTGACCCAGCGCAAGCGCTTCTTCACCCAGGAGGCCGAGGAGTTCGGCCTCGACGCGCCCAAGGGGGTGCTGCTCACCGGCATCAGCGGCTGCGGCAAGTCGATGGCGGTCAAGGCGATCAGCGCCTACTGGGCCATGCCGATGCTGCGCCTGGACATGAACCGGATCCACGCCGGGGTGGCGGGCTCGCCCGAGCGCAGCCTGGAGGTGGCGCTCAAGACAGCGGAGGCGGTCTCTCCCTGCGTGCTCTGGATCGACGAGATCGAGACCGCCATCGTGGGGACCCACGGCGCCGAGGGCAAGGCCCTGTCCACTCGCATCTTCTCCTCGTTCCTGACCTGGATGCAGGAGAAGCAGCACATCGTGTTCGTGGCGGCCACGGCCAACCAGATCCACCAGCTTCCGCCGGAGCTGATGCGTAAGGGGCGCTTCGACGAGATCTTCTTCGTGGACCTGCCCACCGAGAAGGAGCGCATGCAGATCTTCGCGGTGCACCTGCACAAGCGCAAGAAGGACCCGGGCGAGTACGACCTCATCGCCCTGGCCAAGGCCACGCCCGGATTCAACGGGGCGGAGATCGAGCAGGTGGTGCTTGCGTCGCTGTACCAGGCCTTCGACGAGGAGCGGGACCTGACGATGCAGGACCTGTACCGCGCCCTGGGCCGCATGGTGCCGCTATCCACCACCATGGCCGAGCGGATCAAGGACATCAAACGCTGGGCCGATACCCGCGCGGTCAAGGCGTCCATATGACGCGCCCGCCCATCGGCGAGCCGGCCTACGCGGTGGACCTGGCCCTGGCGCGGGAGGCCGCCGAGGCGGTGGCCCCGTACCTGCACCAGACGCCCTGCCTTGCGAGCCCCGCCCTGTCGGAGCGGCTGGGTCGCCCGGTGCTGCTCAAGTGCGAGAACCGCCAGGTGACCGGCGCGTTCAAGGTCCGCGGCGCCCTGGCGCGGCTGAGCGCGCTGCAGGGGGAGCAGCGGCACCGCGGGGTGGTGGCGGCGTCCGCGGGCAACCACGCCCTCGGCGTGGCCTGGGCCTGCCGCTCCCTGGGGATCCCCGGGCTGGTGGTGGTGCCGCACACCGTCTCGCCCATGAAGCTGTCAGCCCTGCGCGAGTCGACCGTAAAGATCCGCCAGGCGGGCAGCTGCTACGACGAGACCGAGGTGGAGGCGCGTCGCATCGCGCAGGAAGCGGAGGCCACCTTCGTGTCACCCTTTGACGACCCGTTGGTGATGGCGGGCAACGGGGGCACCGTCGGCCTGGAGCTGCGGGAGCAGGCGGCGGAGCTGGCCGCGGTGGTCACGCCGGTGGGGGGCGGCGGCCTGGCGGCGGGGCTCGGGGCGGCCCTGGGACCGGAGATCCCGCTGCTGGGGGTCAACGTGGAGGCATCGCCAGCCATGGCGCGCAGCCTGGCCGAGGGGCGGGTCTACCTCACCTTGCCGCCCGGGGAGCCGACCCTCGCCGAGGGGCTGGAGGGCGGCGTCAGCGAGACCAGCGCGGCCCTGTGCCGGGAGCGGCTGGCCCGGGTGGAGGTGGTGACCGAGACAGCAGTCCGGCGGGCGATCCGGTTCATGGTCAAGGAGCACGGGATGGTGCTCGAGGGCTCCGCCGCGGTGGGCGTGGCGGCGCTGCTCGAGGGGGCCGAGCTCCCCGGGACGAGCAGCGGCCCGGTGGCGGTGATCCTAACCGGACGGAACATCTCGCCGCAGGTTCTGCGGGGGGTGTTGCGCGAGGTGGAATAGGCCCGGCGTGCCAGCGCATTATAAAGGACAGAGCGACAACAGGAGAGAGAGCGCCATGGTATCCGTGAGGGGAGCACTTTGTTTGGTTGCTGCGTTGGCTCTGGTGCATGGCTGCGGCGGACGCGCCCGAAATCGCCCGCCGCCCGGCGCCATGTTGGAGGCTGGCACCACCACGCCCCGGCCGGATCGCGGGGTGATCATCCCGCTGGACACCTACCAGCCTCCGGGCAAGGACCAGTACATCCCGCCGCCCAAGAAGGACAGGGGCCCTCCCCCTGCCTGCACGAAGCTGGGCAACGTATGCAAGAGCTCGACCAGCTGCTGCCCGGGGACGTCGTGCGTCCTGTTCGCCAGCGGGCTGCGCCTTTGCCTGGCCAAGTGCACGCCCGACAACCCCCAGACGCCCCTGGTAAACGAGGACGACTGTCACAAGCGGGGTCCGGGGCTGTTCTGCAGCAACGTGGGCTATCCGGGCAAGCGCTACATGTGCCTGCAGAAGTGCGAGCCGAAGCTGGGCAGCAGCACATGCCCCGCCGGGGTGGCGTGCCACCCACGCAGCGCCACCATGTCGGGCAGCATCACCACCGCGGTGTGCGCCTGGGCCGCGTGCAAGACCTCGCGGGACTGCCCGGTGTGGCTGCACAAGACCTGCACCACCCAGGGCAGCTCGACCCAGTGCAGCGGCCTGCCCAAGGGCTCCATCTGCACCATGCAGTCGCCCAACGCCGCGCCCGGCGCCGCCGCGCTGCGCTGCGCCATGCCCGGCGTGTGCGACGTCAAGAGCGGGCTGTGCGCGCCGCACAAGTACGGCAAGGCGAGCGCCAAGGTGGGCGACCCGTGCAAGGACGACCGCTGGTGCGGCGGCCAGATGCGCTGCGACATGCAGGGGACAAACGCCCAGGGCTACACCCACGCGCGCAACGGCTACTGCGTGGTGGACGGCTGCGCGTTCTCCAACAGCCTCACCCCGTTCGCCTGCCCGTCCAACGCCCGGTGCCACCGGCTGTACTACGGCGGGCGCTGCTTCAAGTCGTGCGACCTGAAGTCGTCCAAAACCTGCCGCGGCTACGCAGGCGACAAATACGGCGACTACGAGTGTCGTGCGTGGAACAACCTGTCGGTGGGCGGCACCGCCATCGTCAGCGGGCCGGTGTGCGAGACCGGCGACCTGATGCCATGCGACATGCTCTCCGGCAGCAGCCTCGACTGCTCCTCCGTGGGCCTGCAGAGCAACCCGACCCAGATGAAGTGCCGGGATCCGAAGACCGGCAAGCAGCGGTCCAAGTACGACCCCAAGGGGTACTGCCTGGATTCGACGGGATCAGGAAAATAGCCCCAGGGGTTCGGAGCTCAACCGTTAACAGTTAACTGTTAACAGTTGAGGGTTGTCAGCCGACAATCGGGGCATGAAACGCAAGCCCATCCTCCTCATCCACATCCTTTTCTGCCTCACCCTGACCGCCTGCTCGGACGAAGATGAGGCCCCCGGCGGGCCGATCTGGATCTCAACCGGCGGTGACCTGAACTTGCGGCTCTCGTCGACTCCAGAGGTGAAGCTGGAGCGCGTCACCTTCCAGCTGCAGCTGGGCGGCACCTGGATCACATCGCGGCAGCTCGGCCCGCCCACGCTGATCACGGACATGGGGGGCAAGGGGATCCACGTGGTGCGCTTCGGCAGGGGCGCGTCCGCGGGACCGGAGCGGGTGGATCTCACCATCACCGACCCGGGCGCGGGCGGCGGCGCCTGGACGCTCTCGTTCGAGGTGACGGCACCGGCGGGCAACGACCTGAAGCTCCAGGCGCTGGAGGTCAACATACCGAAGGGTGGTTTGGCGCTGCCCGGGCTCGGTGGCTCGCTCTACTTCCTGCAGGACGGCTACCAATCATGGAGCTTCACCGGCGCGGTGGAGATCAAGGCCGGCACCAAATCACGCGCCGTGACCGATCCCAAGAAGGTCTTCCTCGCCGGCACCGGCGACCCGTCCAACGAGCTGCAGGGCGTGGGCTGGTGGTTCGGTCTGCTGGCGCCGTCACAGCAGGGGCCGTACCTGGCCGTGGGGGCCACCTCGTCGGAGCGGCGGCGGTTCGCCTTGCTCCCGTCGCTGCCTGCCAGCGGCGCGGCGGCGCTGGACCTGCGCCTCGGCACCGCCGGCGAGAGCGTCACCATCAAGGCCGGCGCCGCGCACAAGCTCGAGAGCATCGCCCTGGCCACGAGCGCGCGGGCCCACGCGGCGCTGGACGCCTACGTCGAGGCCGTGGCCGCCGCCAACAAGCCCGCCGGCGGGGCCAAGTCCTTGCGCCAGGAGACAGTGCAAGATCCCACCGGGTGGTGGTCCTGGAACATCTTCTTCGACAAGGTCACCGAGAAGGACATGCTGACCCACGCCGACCTGCTCAAGAGCAGCGGCCTGGACAAGAAGGGCTTCACCTTCGTGGAGCTCGACGACGGCTACGAGACCCGCTGGGGGGACTGGGAGCTGACAAAGACCACCTTCCCGTCGGGCCTGGCCGGGCTGGCCAAGGCGATCACCGGCAAGGGGCTGAAGATCGGCGTCTGGCTGGCGCCCTTCCTGGTACATCAGGACTCAAAGCTTGTGACCGACCACCCGGACTGGTTCGTCAAGGACAGCGACGGCAAGAAGCTGCTGACCCACACCCAGATGGGGGTGGCTGGCACCATGTACGTGCTGGATCCCACTGTCGCCGGAGCGGCCTCGCACCTCTCCGGGCTGTTCTCCCGGCTGGCCAAGGCCGGCTACACCCTGTTCAAGCTCGACTTCCTCTACGCCGGCGCCTTGCCGGGCAAGCGGTCCGCCGACGTCACCGGCGTCGAGGCCATGCGCCTGGGCCTGGACCTGATGCGCAAGGCGGCCCCGGGGACCCACATCAACCTGTGCGGCATGCCCTTTTTGCCCGCGGTCGGCAGGGGGCACTCGGTGCGCTTCGGTACGGACATCGCCTTCGGCGGGGTGAAGCTCGGCCCGGTGCAGATCGCCCACGAGGCGCGCAACGTGATGCTGCGGGGCTTCTTCGACCGGGTGATCCGCAACGATCCGGATCAGGCCCTGCTGCGCGCGCCGCTGAGCCTGGACGAGGCGCGGGTGCAGGCCACCTTCGTGGCCATGACCGGCTTCTACTCGTCGGGGGACGACCTGACCAAGCTGAGCACGGAGCGGCTGGCGCTGCTGCAGGACGACAACCTGCTGGCCATGGCGAAGCTGGGCCGGTCCGCGGTGGCGCTGGACCCGCTGTCAGCCACGGGGGACCAGTTCATCAGCCCGATCATGGACCCGGGGCTCGGCGTCAACGACGCGCGCACCGCCCTGCCCTCGCTGTTCTACCTCGACGGCAAGGGCGCCGGGCCGAGCTACCTGGCGGTGTTCAACTGGACCAAGCAGAAAGCCACGCCCACGGTGGACCTGGGCCTGGCTGAGTACAAGGGCACAAAGGTCACCGAGCTGTGGACCAAGAAGTCCGTCACCGTCACCGGCAGCAAGATCACCGCCGAGCTCGGCCCATTCTCAGTGGCGTTGTTGAAGCTGGAATAGCGCCCCGCTTCATCGCGGAGCCTCGCGCAGCGAGGCGAGCACGGGGCGCTCCGCCGGAGGCGCGTTGCGCGGGCAAAGCCTCAAGCCCCAACCCGGCGAGCGAAGCGAGCCCAGGCAAACTCCCCTCAACCCTCAAGCCTCAAGC
>CAZEFW010000155.1:0-16887 GCA_964511535.1 uncultured Myxococcales bacterium
ATATCCGCCGATGATGATGTGGCCTGCCTTGTCAATGGCAATGGCCGCCCCTTGCGCCGAGCCGGCTCCAACGCTCAGGAAGAGCAGCTCCGAAGCCGGGTCGGTCGAGGGCTTGTCAGTAGAACTGTCCAGAGGTGAGCTGTCCTGAAAAATGGCGCCGTCGGGTAGCGCCGCAGAGGTTGTACATCTGCACAGAGAGATCTGCATAGCCATGAACGCAACGGCCAGCCAGATCCTCGTCCGTCGCGTCATCTGCCGCCCTCCATATCCCGGCGCCGCTGGCTTACCTGTAGGGCATGCGCCGGGCGGTCCCTTGCGCCATCCATGATCTTGGTTCAAGCGAATCCTGCCGTCAACGTGCGCCCGCCTCAGTTCTCCTTGGCGATGATGTGCATCGACAGCGTCGGCTGTGTCGAGATGCTCGCGCTGGCCTTGTAGCGCACGTAGCGCAGGTATCCGGTGACCTCCGAGATCTTGTTGCCCGTGGACGCGATGTCGATGGTGTTGCCCAGGCTGGTGAAGGCATCCTCATCGTCCACCGCCGAGTGCTCGAGCTGCAGCGTCTGGCTGGCGTTGGCGGCCACTTTGACGTGAACATGAACCAAGACCTTGCCGAAGGAGCCGAGGTCGATGACCTCGCCCTTGGCATCGCTGAGCACGGTTCCGTCCTTGACCAGGGTGATCACCTTGTTGTTCATTGCTGTCCCCTTTCTTTTGTGTTGTTTGCTTTCTTTCTCATGGAAACGTTAGCCCTTTTTCGCCATTGCCACGATGGTCAGGGTGGGCTGGGTGGTGATGCTGTCGCTCGCCTTGAACCTCACGTAGCGCAGAAATTCGTCGTACGACTTGATTTTGTTGCCGGTCGACGAGAGTTCGAAGGTCGTGCCGAGGTCCATGAATGCGTCGTTCTCATTGACCGCCGAGTGCTGCAATTGCAGTGTCTGGCTTGCGTTGGCGGCGACCTTGACATGGACCTGCACCTGCAAGGTCTTGTACTGCAACAGATCGATAACCTCGCCCGTCTCATCCGTGATCATTGTCCCATCTTTCATCAGAGTTGTTGTGCTGTTGTCTGCCACCTTCGTTGCCTCCGGTTATGCGGTTGGATGTCGCTTTGGGTCCTGAGTCAGTCACCTTTTCCGAGGCCAGAGATGCTGCTACGGATCCAACTCATAGTGTGAAAAGAGCCCCACCTTGGGTTCACGATTGGGAAACGCTAGCGGCGAAAACCAAACTATCAAGATCTTTTTTATGAGTATTTTATTCATTATTACAGGGGGGGGTATTTCTGTGATAATGCTGAAAATAGGGAGATCTGTTCTGCTCCCATGCATGGCATGCAGCAAATGAAACGATAATCGACCTCCTCATAAAAAACAGGGGCAGGGATGGTGGTGGGATGGAAGCGGGAGCGGGCACGGGAGGGAGACCTGCCCCTGTGATTCCCGGGCCTCGGCCGCAGGGAGAGGTGGACGCCTTGCTGTGGCGCCTCCGGCTCCCGGGCCCAGGTGGCGGCTGCACTGGCCAGCAGCGCCCCTTCCGGACTGCGTAACCCCGCGTAATTTAAAACTCCACAAATGGATCGGCATTTGCAGTAATTTCCAGCAGGACACCGACATGGCCACTCCACTGGACACCACACGCGAGTTCGTTCCCCTGAATCCAGCCCAGATCACCGCTGCGCATCCGAGCAGTGGCGTGACGCATTCAAGCAACGGCGTGACGCATCCAAGCAACTGGGTGGTCCTGTTTCGCACGCGGCAGCACACGGTGGTCAACTTCGGCCTGCTGTCAGCCCTGGGTGGCGCCCTGGGCAGCTGGATGATCGTCACGCGCATGATCCAGGCCGGAATGGCCCCCGGGCGATTCGCCGCGGCGCTGTTTCTGCTGGTGCCCGCGCTGGTGGTGATCGGCTCGCGCCTTTTGGTGCTGGCCCAGGAGTGGCGCGACTTCGTCAAGGCGCCCCTGCGCACCCTGTTCAAGCCGGGCTTCGCGTTTCAGGGCGGCTTCATCGGCGGCGCTGCCGGCCTGCTCGGCATCGCCCTGACCTACCGCCTGGACCTGCTGCTGCTGGCCGACTGCTTCGCCCTGGGCATCCCCCTGGGTCACGCCGTGGGCCGGCTCGGCTGCTGGAGCTACGGTTGCTGCCACGGTCGGCCCGCGGGCGCCCACGCTCCGGGCATCACCTACACCTGCGCCGAGTCCAAGGTGGTCTGGGGCTCGAAGCTGGGCGGCGTGCGGCTGCACCCGACCCAGCTCTACTCCGTGGCCGGCAACCTGGCGCTCTTCGGGCTGCTGTGCTGGATGGCCGCCACCGAGCGCCGGCCGGGCGAGCTGGCCGCCGCGTACCTGATGCTCGGCGCCACGGGCCGCTTGCTGGTGGAGTTTTTGCGCGGCATCCCGGTGCGCCGGGTGCTCGGCCTGTCCATCTACCAGCTGGTGACCCTGCCCCTCATCGCTGCCGGGGCCTTGCTCCTCTGGCTCATGCCCGGCACGCCTCACGCGCTGTTCTCTGCCTCCGGCTCGCTGTCCGCCGCTGCCACCGCCGCCGCGGCCCACCCCTGGTGGTACCTGGCGGTGTTCGCCATTCTGTTCTGCTGCTTCGGCATCCATGGGCGTAAGGTAGGGAAGTTCTCGGACTGATCCGACCCGCACCAAAGCCGCCAGGAGCACATGTGGCATGAACCTGTCCGCCCGCCTGTTTCACCTGCTGATGGGGCACCGCGCCGTGGCGCTGACCCTGGTGCTGCTGGCCACCGCGGCCGTGGGCGCCGGCGCGGCGCGGGTGGAGTTCGACAACTCATACCGCATCTGGTTCGTGGACGACGACCCGGCCCTGCTGGCCTACGACGACTTCCTCGAGCGGTTCGGCTCGGACGAGTCCATGGTGCTCGGCCTGGCCACGGGCGGCGCGCCCTACTCCGACGCCACGCTCAAGCTGGTCAAGCGCCTGTCCGACGAGCTGGGCAAGCTGGACGGCGTCAAGGACGTGTGGAGCCTGACCCACATGGAGGTGATGGCCGACAGCGGCGGCGCCATCGAGCTGCGGCCGCTGATCCCCGAGATCCCGCCGACCGCAGAGGACCTGGACCGGGCCAGGGCCCTGGTGAAGAAGAGCCCGCTGTACCGCAACCTGGTGTCCAGCGACGGCAGCGACACCATGATCCTGCTCACCCTGGAGCAGACCGAGGGCTCCTTCGATCCCAAGGCGCGGCTGGTGCGCGAGACCCGGGCGCTGGCCGCGCGCCTGTGCCCCGGCCGGCGCGTGCTGCTGGCCGGCGGGCCGGTGCTCGACGAGGCGATGTACCGCTACAGCGAGCAGGACAGCATCAAGTACGCCCCGGTGATGACCCTGCTGCTTGTGCTCGGGCTGGGGCTGCTGTTCCGCAGCCTGGTGGCGGTGGTCGCGCCGCTGGTGGTGGTGGGCCTGGCCGTGGTGTGGGCCATCGGCTTCATCGGCTGGATGGGGTGGACCGCCAACATCGTGACCACCATCCTGCCGGTGATGCTGGCGGCGGTGGGCATCGCCGACGCGGTGCACCTGCTGCAGCAGCTGCGGCTGCAGCACCGCCAGGGCGCGGCCCCGGAGGTCGCGCTGGAGCGGGCGTTCTGTCATGTGCTGCGGCCCTGCCTGCTCACCTCGGTGACCACCGCCGCGGGCATGGCCTCGCTCACCGTGGCCAACCTGGGCGCCATCCGCGAGATGGGGCTCACCGCCGCGGTGGGGGTGATGGCGGCCTTCCTGCTCACCATGGTGGCGGTGCCGCTGGTGATCTCCCTGCTGCCGGCCCGGCGCCTGGGGGGCATCGCCGCCGGGCACGGCCGGTCCCTGTCGCGCTGGTCGGGACAGGCCGCGGGCTGGGCGGTGCGCCACCCGCGCGGGGTGTGCGCCGCGGCGCTGGCGCTGGTGGTGCTGGCCGGGCTGGGCATGTCGCGCATCACCACCGGCACGTCCATGACCTCTTACTTCTACGACGACGACCCGGTGTACATGGAGTCGGTGGAGCTGGACAGGATGGTGGGCGGCACCTTGCCGCTGCAGGTGCTGGTGGAGCCGGGCGAGGGGGTCACCGACCTGCTCGACCCCGCGGCGCTGCGCAAGATGGAGGCCATCGCGCGCTACGCCGAGAGCTTGCCGGCGACGGGCAAGGCCATCAGCGGGCTCGACTTCCTGCAGGAGGCGCGGCGGGTGATCATGGGCGACCCGCCGGGCAAGGCGGTGATGCCCGCCTCGCGCCAGGAGGCGGCCCAGATCCTGCTGCTGCTCGAGGGCGAGGGGGACAGGGTGCGCTACCTGTCCGAGGACAACATGAGCGGGCGGGTGGAGGTGCCGGTGGCCGCGGGCGGCTACGAGGCGCTGGTGGCGGGCGTGCAGCAGATGGAGCAGGAGCTGACGCGCATCGCGGGCAAGGAGGTCAAGGCCAGCGTCACCGGGCTGGCCCGGCTGCTGGCCGGCATGGAGACCTACCTGTTCGAGAGCCAGGCGCGCTCCTTCGGCCTGGCCTTCGTGCTGGTGCTCGGGTTCATCGCCGTGCTGTTCCGGTCGGTGCGCGTGGGGCTGCTGTCGGCCATCCCGAACCTGCTGCCCCTGGTGCTGGTGCTCGGCGCCATGGGCTGGACCGGCGTGCGGCTGGACGCCACCACCGTGATGATCGGCCCGATCCTGCTGGGCATCGTGGTGGACGACACCGTGCACATGCTGGAGCGGGCGCTCGGGTCCCGGCGAGCTGGCGAGGCGGTGCCCGCCGCGTTCTCCCACGCGGCGGCGCGGGTGGGCCCGGCCATCGTCATGACCACCGTGATCCTCGCGGTGGGCTTCCTGGTGCCCACCATGGGCAGCTTCCGCCCGAACCTGTACTTCGGCGTGCTCTGCTCTCTGGGCCTGGTGCTGGCCCTGGTGGCTGACCTGGTGGTGTTCCCGGCGGCGGCCACCCTATTGCCGTGGCTGGTGCCGGGGGGCGAGTCGCCCGCCGGCGAGCTGGTGGAGCTGCCCGGCCATCCCGACGCCGGGGCCCGGCTGATCTCGCCGTCGGTGACAGGCGCGCTGGTGGTGCAGCTGCACGGCGGCGGCAACGACCGCGACTTCGGCTTCTGGTACCTCAACCGGCGGCTGCTGGAGCAGGGGCACGGCGTGCTCGCAGCGCACCTGCCAGGCCACGGCCAGGGCGGCGAGGACCTCTTTTCGCTGGAGGCGTGCCGGCAGCGGGTGGACGCGCTGGTGCGGGCGGCGCGGGACCACGCCGGCGGGCGCCCGGTGGTGCTGCTGGGCCAGAGCATGGGCGGCGCCCTGGCGCTGGACCTGCTGTGCCGCGAGGGGCCACGCCCGGACGCTGTGATCACGGTGTCAGCGCCCGCCGAGGTGTCGCTGGGCGGGGCGATGTTCTCGGAGGTCATCGCCCTGGCGCGCCCTGGCGTCTACCGCGCGGTGGCCGCCGCCGGACCGTGGGGCGCCCTGCCCGCCTTCGGCCGGTTCAAGCGCAGCGCCTTCCCCGTGCGCTTGCCGGGCGACACGCACTACATCCAGGCGTTCGCAGACGCGGTGGCAGAGATGGACCTGGTGGGCAGGCTCGAGGGGACGCCGGAGGAGCCGCCGCTGCTGATCATGCACGGCAACCGGGACGGGGTGATCCCGGCCGAGCAGGCGCGCCGGCTGGCAGCGGCGAGGCCAGGCGCTCGCGTGGCCGTGTTCGCCGGAACGACTCACCTGGACGCCCTGCTCGACAGCCGGGTGGTGGAGCGGATCCTCGGCATGCTGGCCGACCTGGAGGGAGAGGGGTCATGAAGCGCGTCCTGATCATCCTGCTCAACGTGGTCATCTTCTGGATCGGCTTCCCCCTCGGGCTGTACACCCTGGGCCAGCTGGTGGACCGGGCGCTGCCGCCCCTGCCCGGCTGGGCCGTTTGGGCCGGCCTCGGGCCCCTGGCGCTGGGCGTGTGGATCTGCCTGCACGCCATCATCGTCCTGCGCACCCGGGGCAAGGGGCTGCCCATCTCGGCCCTGCCGCCCACGCGGTTCGTCGCCAGCGGCCCGTACCGGCTCCTGCGCCACCCGATCTACACCGGCTACACCCTGGCCGCCGTGGGCATCGGCATGCTGCTCGGCTCGCCTGGCCTGGCCTTCGTGGTGGTGCCCGGGGTCACCGCGGTGTGGCTCGCCACCTGGGTCAAGCTGTACGAGGAGCCGGGGCTGGAGCGCCGCTTCGGCGCCGCGTTTCGCGCCCACCGCCGGCGCACCGGTGTCTTCTTCCCGGTGGGCCTGCGGCGGGTGGCGCGGGCCTGCGTGCTGGCGCTGCTGCGGCTGTTCATCAGGGTGCGCGTCACCGGCCGTGAGCATGTGCCCACCAGCGGGCCGGTGCTCATCGTCACCGACCACCTGTCTTACCTCGACTTCGTCTTCGGCCAGTACATCAGCAGGCGGGAGCCGCTGATCCCGGTGACCGCGGAGGTGTTCCGCAGGCGCGGCCCGCGGGCGTTCATCACCCTGCTCGGCGGGGTGCCCAAGCGGCGCTACTGCCGCGACCCGCAGGTGGGTGAGGACATCACCCAGCAGCTGCTCGACGGGCAGGTGCTCGGTATCGCCGTTGAGGGGGAGCGCTCCTGGACCGGCCGGCTGGGCCGCCTGGCCCCGGGCGTGGCCCGGGCCATCGCGCCGCTGGACTGCCCGGTGGTGCCGGTGGCGTTCCGCGGCTCGCACCGGTTCTGGCCGCGCTGGGCCGGCGGCGCCGACCGCTCGCAGGTGGTGGAGATCACCATCGGCAAGCCCTTCGACCTGCAGCAGGAGCTGGGCAAGGGCAAGGCGGACGATCCGGCGCGGCTGGTGCGGGTGGAGCAGCTGGTGCTGTCGCGCATCCGCGAGCTGCGGGCCCCGGACGAGCACCGCGCCTCGCCGGCCGACTACAAAAACCCGCGGCCCGAGTTGACGTTGTGGCGCTGCCCCATCTGCGGCGCCGAGGAGCAGCTGCGCACCCTGCCTGCGTCCGAGCTGCAGTGCGATGCGTGCGAGGCGCGCTGGACCGCAGAGCAGGGCGGCCTGAGCCTGTGCCGCCCGGCCGAGCGCCAGGGCGAGCACCATTCCCTGGCCCGCTGGGCCCGGCTGGCCGGAGACCTGGACCCGGTCCCGGCGGCGGAGGGCGCCGCGGTCATCGAGGCCGTCGAGGCCGAGCTGCGCGAGGAGCCCGCCGACGCCGCCCTGGCGCCGCTTCAGCGCGCGGGCATGGGCCAGGCGACCCTGCTCGCCCACCGGCTGCGCTGGCAGGGCGACGGGGAGCCGGTGTCGCTGCCCCTGTCCGACATCCGCACCGTGACCACCGAACGGAACGACACCCTGCAGCTCGGGCTGGCCGACGGGCGCATGATGCAGCTGGTGTTCCCACGCTCCAGCCCCCTGCGCTGGCAGGTGAAGCTGAATTCCCTCCGAGGAGAGCCATGAGTCAGACTGACCCGCGAGACAACATGTTCACCCTCTACCCCTACCACAACGTGGTGATCCGCTCGGCGGAGGGCAGCACCGTGACCGACACCGAGGGGAACGATTACATCGACCTCGCCTCGGGGCAGCTGAGCGCGAACCTGGGGCACGGCCACCCGCGCCTGACCGAGGCGGCGGTGAGCCAGGCGCGCAAGGTGGTGAACCTGGGCAACCGGTTCTTCGCCGAGGCGACCCTGGAGGCGTGCGCGCAGATCGCGGCGGTGACTCAGGAGGGCCTGGACAAGGTGGTGCTCTGCTCCACCGGCAGCGAGGCCAACGAGCTGGCGGTGCGCATGGCGCGGGCGGCCACCGGCGCCGTGGAGCTGGTGGGCGTGCGCGGCGGCTACTACGGGGCCACGCACCAGCTGATGTCCATGTCGGAGTATGTGGGGTTCATCAAGGGCATCGGGGCGGCGGCGCCGGGGGTGCACCGCCTCCCCTGCCCTGACTGCCCGCGATGCGAGTTCGGGCTCGAGCCAGAGACCTGCGACGCGGCCTGCGTGGACAGGGGCGCCGACTACCTGGATCAGGACAGCACCGGCAACATCGCCGCCTTCATCGTCGAGCCGGTGCTCGGGTCGGGCGGCGTCATCGTGCCGCCGGGGCGGTTCTTCGAGAAGGTCCGGGCGCTGTGCGACCGATACGGCGCGCTGCTCATCGCCGACGAGGCGCAGACCGGCCTCGGCCGCACCGGCCGCATGATGGGCATGGAGCACTTCGGCGTGGTGCCCGACATCCTGGTGCTCTCCAAGGGGCTGGGCGCCGGCTTCCCGGTGGCCGCGGTGGTGACCACGGCGGCGGTGGAGGAGAAGTGCGTGGCCGCGCCGCTGGCCAACATGTCGAGCCACTCGTTCGATCCCTTCGGCTCGGCGGTGGCGGCGGAGGTGGTCAAGGTGATCCAGGAAGAGGGCCTCGTGCAGCGGGCCGAGCAGATGGGCAACTACCTGCACCAGAAGCTCGAGGCGCTGGGCGAGGACCACCCCGGCCTCATCTCGTCCGAGGTGCGAGGCCTGGGCCTGATGAAGGGGGTGGACGTCATCTCGGCCGACACAGGGCAGCGGGACCCGATGCAGAGCCTGGCGCTGGAGGCGGAGTGCCTGCTGCGGGGGGTGGTGGTGGGCTACTCGGCCCTGTCCGGCGTGCTGCGCATCCTGCCGCCGCTGGTGATCACCGAGGCGGAGGTCGACCAGGCGGTGGCGATCCTGTCCGACGCCGCGGGTCATATCCTGGACCACGGGGTGCAGATGGAGCGCTACCTGCCCACGCACCAGGGCTCGTTCAAGCTGGCCTTCTCATTTCTGAGCAAGCTGCAGGGAGCGGGAGCATGAGCGAGGCGACCCTGCTGCAGGCCGAGCACCTGCTGGCGCCGCGCCGGCTGTTCTTCTTCGAGAAGTGGTACTTCGACGGCCAGACCGACGACGGCGGCTTCTTCCTGGCCTACCTGGCGCCCATGACCCTGTGCGGTGTGGGCGGCGCGGAGCTGGTGGTCTGCCTCTTTCCGCCCGGGGGCGGGCAGGTGCGGTGCAGCCAGCATGTGCGGGCCCGGGACCTGCAGCTCGACCCGGGGCGCCTGTGGGCGCGGTTCCCGGGGGGCGGCCTGCGCCTCGACGCGGACGGCTGCGACCTGCAGGTGTCGAGCGGCGGCGTGGAGCTGGCCGTGCGCTACACCCCCCTCGACGCGGCCTACTGCCCGGCGGACGGCGGCCTGATGGCCAGCCAGAGCGGGCGGTCTCTGCGCTGGGTGGTGCCGGTCCCGCGGGCGCGCGTGGACGGCACCGTGCGGGTGCAGGGCGTGGTGCTGAAGCTGCAGGGCGGCCTCGGCTACAGCGACTTCGTGCAGACCGACATCCCGCCCTGGTCCTTGCCCGTGCGGGAGCTGCTGTGGGGCCGCGCGCTGGGGCCGGATCGCGCCGTGATCTGGAACCGGCTGGGGCTGCGCGACGGCCGCGGCGTCACGCGCACCTGCCGCTGGCTGTGGCGCGACGACCACGGCCCGCGCCAGGCCGACGCGCTGTCGGTGAGCTTCCAGCGGGAGGTGGACCACCCGCGCACCCGGGACCGCTACCCCACCGAGCTGACCCTGCGCTTCGAGGGCGACGGGGGCGAGGCGCGGGACCTGGCCCTGGGGCAGACGCGCCTGCTGCTGGGCGACTTCGTGGCCGACGTGCAGCGCTTCAGCACCGAGGTGGAGCGCGAGCTGTACCGCGCCGCCACGGGCAACCCGGTGGAGTACAAGCTTCTGTCAGCGGTAGACGGCGGCGGCGGCGCGACCTGGGCGGCCCACGAGTGGGTGCTGTGGGGCAGAGGGCGGTAGCGCCCCTACTCCTCTTCGGGCTCCCTCGACGGCATGGTCACGTCGTCCTCCCACTGGCGGACGGTAGTGGCGATGACCCGGTCCTGGGCTGACAGCACCAGGGTGTCCTTGTAGGCGATGGAGGGGATGTGGCCCGACGCCAGGGGCACCTCGGTGCGGTTGCCATGCTCCGGCCGCCAGGTGGGCATCAGCAGGTGGAAGGTGGAGCCGACCCCCAGCTGGGTCTCCACCAGCACCTGGCCGTCGTGGCGCGCGGCGATGGAGTTGACCGTGGCCAGGCCGAGGCCGGTCCCCTTGCCCTCCCCCTTGGTGGTGAAGAACGGGTCGAAGATGCGCTCGCGGGTGGCGCTGTCCATGCCCACGCCGGTGTCCGCCACCGAGATGCAGACGAAGCCGCGCGGGCTGAGCGGCGCGTCGAGGCCCTCAACGTGGCTCTGCTCCAGCTCCTCCACGGTGACCTGCAGGGTGCCGCCATCGGGCATGGCATCGCGCGCGTTGATCAACAGGTTCATCACCGCCTGGTGCAGCTGACCGGCATCGCCAGGGACGCGGCAGGCATCCGGCAGCTTCTGCTCGACGGTGATCTCCTGCGGGATGGTCTCGGCGCAGAGCCTCAGGGCCTCCAGGACGATCTGGACCACGTCCACCGGCTCTGCTTCGCCGCTGCTGGGCCGGGCGTAGCCGAGCAGGCGCTGGATCAGCTCGCTGGCCCGGCTCGAGGCCTCCTCCATGCGGTCGAGGCTCTGGTCGAGCTTCTCGTCGGTGAACGCCCCGTCGGTCCGCAGCTGGCCGCGGCTGCGCCGCAGGCGCCACATGTCCACCGTGGCCGAAAAGACGGTGAGCAGGTTCTTGAAGTCGTGGGCCACCTCCCCGGCGAGCTGCCCGAGGGCGTCCATTTTCTGCAGCTGGAGCACCTGGTCCTCGAGGGTGTCGTGGTGCGTGAACACCATCAAGGAGTCCCGGGCCAGCTGCAGGCGGTCGCCGAACTGGATCTCCTGGGCGGCTTTGGTCTTCATGCCGTTGATGTAGGTGCCGTTGGAGCTGCCGAGGTCCTCCACGAACCAGGCGTCGTGATCGTCGCGCCAGACCTTGCAATGGTGGCGCGACACCTCGAGAGATGGGATTGAGATGTCGCACTCGACGTTGCGGCCGAGTACGAGCGCCTCCCCCTTGAGGTAGTGGACCTCCCCCGCGCAGGGCCCGAACAGGCCCACCAGCCGGGCGCGGCTCGGCGGCCGGCGGATGTCCCGCGTTACGGTGTCCTTGTCGAATTCGCTCAGCCGGTCCAGGGGCCTGACTCCTTGTCTTATCGCGTCACATAGTGTGCTCGGTTGGGTTTGTTATTCTGCACCGGGCGGCGGGTCGGCGCGAAATAAAATACGCAGGCGACGCCTTACCGCCGGCGGCGCCTTCGGGCGGCCGCGAGCAGGGCCAGCAGCGCGACCGCGGGCCACGTGCCGCCCGCCGCGCCGGGGCTGACCGCGCAGCTCCCCTGCAGGGTGTTGTAGGCCAGGTTGTTGCCACCCACCGTGGGGAGGTCCCCTCCTGGCGGGCGGCCGTCCTTGCGCGGCGGCTTGACCTTCTGGTCCTTGCGCGGCGGCTTGACGCCGCTGTCCTGCTTCGGCTTGTGCGGGCGAGTATCCGGCTTGGGCCACGGCTTGGTGTCCGGCTTGGGCCACGGCTTGGTGTCCGGCTTGGGCCATGGCTTGGTGTCCGGCTTGGGCCACGGCTTGGTGTCCGGCTTGGGGCCGGTGGAGGGCTTCCACAGGGTGGCGCCGGGGTAGTAGTGGGCCACGATCCAGGCGTAGCCCTTGCCCTTGAGCGCCCAGCGCTGGCTGCCCCACTGGCACATGCCGCGACCATGGCCGAACAGCTTCTTGCCGGCGCAGGTGGCGCTGTCGTCCACCTTGACGCCGTACCACTTGGGGTAGGTGCTGTTCTCGGCGGAGTACTCGGTGCTCGGGATGGCTCCGCCCTTGATCATCACCTGGTGCTTGGTGTCGTCCACCGCCTGGTTGGTCACCGGCTTGGTGGCGGGCTTGTAGACCTGCGAGTAGGTGGTGTCGCACAGGTCGGCGCAGGTGTACTTGCCCCCCTTGTTGACCCAGTACGAGGCGTAAGAGCGGATGGCCACGGCGCCGGCGCGCAGGGACTCCTTGTTCCAGGAGGAGATCCACTCGTGGGGCAGCACGCCCTTGATGTAGTCCTCCATGCTCAGGTTGTAGTACGGACCGTTGCAGGAGTGGGTGCCGCCCTGGCTGCGGCGCCAGACCTTGATCTTGGTGGGCGGGCCGGTGAAGGCGAGGTTCGACATCTCCGGCATGGTCTCGTGGAGGTCCTCGCCGCGCAGCATCTGCTCCAGCAGCAGGCGGGCCTCGGGGCGCAGGTCGGCGGGGTCGGGCATCAGCCGCAGCAGGGTGCGCACCTTCATCCGGCTGATCTGCTCGGCCATGGCGGCCGGGCCGTCATGATCGTGGAGCTCGTGTTCGGGTGGGACGCAGGCGGTGAGGGCACCGGCTACGGTGACGACCACGGCTACGGCTACGGCGCTACTTCGCATCACCAAAGAATTTACCACGATCGTAGGCGGCCTTCGGCACCAGCAGTGCCTTTTGCCAGGGAGAGGCGGCGCGGAACTGCTGCTGCATGCGCTTGTTGCCGTAGCCCGCGAGGTAGCCCGCGCCGGGCAGCTTGCCCAGGCCGGCGCGGCCTGCGATGCCGTTGAGGCCGGTGACCAGCCGGGTGAAGCCGCGGTCGCCGAAGCTGGCCGCTGCCTCGCACATGCCGGGATCCACGAAGTATGCGTGCTGGTAGACCAGGGCGCCGAGCTCGCCGGCGCGGCCCCGGGCCAGCTTCAGCAGGCGGTCGCCGCGGCGCTTGCCCTTTGCCCCGGTCTCCATGCGGCGGACCAGGCGCTCCATGAGCTTGAGGGTGCGCACCTGGGCGTCGGTGCCGTTGGCCTTGATCTGTTTGACGAACGCGGCGTCGCCGAGGATCCCGCGCTTGACCCGGCGCAGGGTGGAGGCCAGCTCGCGCGGGGTGGAGGCCACGAACAGAGTGGAGGCCACGGCGTGGTGCAGGGCGTGGCGGGACTCGTGAGCCGCGGCCGACTTCGGGCCGAGCAGCGGCGAGATCACGATGGTGTCCTTTCGCGGCGATTTTGCCCGGCGAGCGCCGCCCTTGCCGCCCCTGCCCGTGGAGGCCCAGCCGCGGCTCTCGTAGCGCGAGGCGCCCTTCTGGATCTTCGCGGCCTTGAGCGCCTTGTGAATCTGCGGCCGGGTGAGCCCGAACAGCCGGCGCACCCGCGCCGAGTGCACCAGCGAGCGACGGGCGCTGTCCGCGGCGCGCTGCACCCGATCAGCCCTGCGCACCTTGAGCGGACCGCCGAAAGCCGCGCCGGCAGGGACGGTGGCCAGGGCCAGGATCAAGATCAAGGTGCGAGCGCGCGGCATACCCCGGATACCAAGCAGCTTCCGTACCAGATCCAGGCTGGTGGGGAACAACGCTTCAACCCCACGAAATTCGGGGATATCATGGGTCCTCATGGAGACCCATAGCAAACGACAGGTTGCAGCCATGGCGCCCATGGCCAGGCGGGCAGCCACCCTCGGCTGGCTGGTGCTGTTGCTGGCCGGGTGCCCGGATCGAGCCACGAGAGGAGGGGTAAAGCAGATGCCGCAGGACCTCCCGACCCCACCCTGGCGCGTGGTGTATCACGACGGGAGCAACAACGGCTTCAACGTCGAGCAGACCGCGGCGGGCGCCAGCATCAGCGCCGCGTACGATCCCGTGACGCCGGAGCAGAGCAGCTCGGGGACCTACAGCGGCGGCGCGCCATGGAAGGGGACGCTCACGGCGGATCAGGCGGCCGGGCTGTGGCGCCGGGTGCGCGCCATGGAGGGCGACCGCAAGCTCCACCAGCGAAACCGCACCAAGGGCAGCGGTTCGTTCCAGCTGCGCTCGGATGGCAAGGAGCGCGCCCTGCTGGTGAGCCGCTGCGAAAAGCTGGCTGACCTGGACCGGTTCCTGGAGCAGCTGCGCAAGTGATCTTGCTGGAGCTGGCGTTGCTGCTGGGCCTGGCCTGGCCCATGAGCAAGCTGGCGGAGCGGACCGCCATGCCCGGGGTCCTCGGGGCGCTGGCCGCGGGCGTGCTCGCCGGGCAGGTGCTGTTTCCCCTGCTGCCGGGGCCTGGCCCCGGGCCCACGCTGGCGGTGGTGTCGCCCCACCTGCGCATGGCGGTGCTGGCGGTGGTGTTGCTGCGGGTGGGATTCAGCCTCAACCCGGCCGAGCTGCGCAGCGCTGGCGGGCTGGCCCTGAGCCTGGGCCTGGTGCCCATGCTGGGTGACGCGCTGGGCGCGGCCCTGGCGGCGACGTTGCTGCTGGACATGGCTCTCCCCGCGGCGCTGTGCTGCGGATTTCTCGTGGCGGCCATCTCGCCGGCCATCGTCATCCCCGGGCTCATGGAGCTGCTGGAGCGTCGCACCGGGCGCGCCCGGCGGCTGCCCACGGCGCTGCTGGTGGGGGCGCCGCTGGACAACATCGCGGCGGTGCTCGCCCTGGGTGCGGTGCTGGACCTGGCGGTGTCCGGCGGGGGCGAGTGGACCGGGGCGCTGGGACGGTTGCCGCTGCAGGTGGCCGGCGGCGTGCTCCTGGGGGCAGCGGCGGGCTGGCCCTTCGCCCGGCTGCTGCCGGCGCGGTTCGCCGCGGGCCCCACCGGCGCCACCCTGCTGTGGGCCGTGGGCCTGGGCTTGATCCTGGCGTGCCAGCGGCTGGGGCTGTCCGCTGTGCTTGCGGTGCTGGCCTGCGGGTTCACCGTGCAGTTGAGCGCGCCGTACATGGTGCGGGGGCTGGCCCTGGGACTGAGCGGCATCTGGAACTGGGCTCAGCTGCTGCTGTTCGGGCTCATCGGGGCGGCGGTAAACCTCGGCCCGCTGCGGCAGGCGGGGCTGCTCTACGCCCTGGTGATCCTGGCCGGGCAAGGCGGACGCGCCCTGGCCTCGAGCATGGCCACCGCAGGAGCCGGCCTGTCGCGCAACGAGCGGCTGGCCTGCGTGCTGGCTTATCTGCCCAAGGCCACGATCCAGGCCGCCTTCGCCGGTCTGCCCCTGAGCCGCGGGCTGCCCGAGGGAGAGGCCCTGCTCACCCTCGCTGCCATGGCCATCGTGCTAACCGCCCCCCTCGGCACCATAGCCCTGCACCGCGGCGCCGACCGCCTCCTGCCCCACAACTAAAATGTAATATAGGGGGGTCTGACCCCTACACTTGACATATTTAAAATGTCATATAGGGGGGTCTGACCCCTACACTTGACATTTTAATTGGTGGCGGTGGGGTAGCCGTTGGCGGACCAGACCTGGATGCCGCCCAGGAGGGCGGCCACGTCGTCGAAGCCGTTATCGAGCATGATCAGCGCCCCACGGGCGCTGGTGGCCTCGGCGGGTCAGGCGCAGTAGGTGACGATCTTCTTGTTTCGGGGCAGCTCGTTGAGCCGGCCCGCGATCTCGTTGAGCGGCATGCTGATGGCGCCCTTGATGTGCTGCTGGGCGTAGGACTGGACATCTCGTACGTCCACCGTCACGGCGGCGTTCTTGTCCAGCAGCGCCTTGAGATCCGCGGCCGAGACGCGCCCCACGGTGCTCGGATCGTCACCGCACCCGCCGAGCAGGCCGACCACTCCGCCGAGGAAAATGAGGATCTTGTGGCTCGCTCTCATGATGTGACTCCCGATCAGAATTTGCCCATGTACGCGGCCGGCGTACTCACGGACGCGCTGGCGTTGGGGTAGCTCTTGCCGTTGAGCACGCCGTAGTCGATGCGCACGCGCCCTGCCCCGCCGGACCCGCCGCCCTTGCAGCTCACCTTGCCGCCGCTGGCGCGCACCGTGCCGAGGGTGACGGTCTTGCCCCGCAGGTAGATCGTGCCCCCGGAGCCGCCGCCCCCCGAGCCGCTGCCGTGGCTGATGGTGCAGTGGTTGTCGCCGCCCACCTGCCCGTCGGCCACAACGCTGCCCGCCACCGCGATCTTGGCGGCGACGACATGGATCAGGCCGCCGCCGTCACCGCCCGGGTGCCCGGTGCCCGGCCCGCTGTAACCGCCGGCGCCGGCGCCCCCTCCGGAGCCGAGGTGCAGCCGCGACAGGTCCGCCTTGCCATATGTCAGCCCCGGCAGGCCGCCCTTCTGCTTGTTGCCGTTGTTCTTGCCCGCCGAACCCTTTGTGGCATGGCTGGCCCCGCCGCCCCCCGCGCCGATGGACTGGGTGGCGCAGGCGTAAGTGTTGCAGTTGGACAGCCCGCCGCCGCCCCCGCCGAAGTTGGGCTGGTTGGTGGGGTTGGCGTACCAGCACTTGCCGGAGACGTTCTTCGGCTGCGGCGCCAGCGACTCGCCCGGCTTGCCGCTCACCCCGTTGCACGAGTACTCCGTGGAGTAGTAGCCCGCGCCGGTGAGGTTGATGCTGCCGCCGGCCGGGACGCTGACGGTGCTCTTGGATCGAAACACCACCACGCCGAGGCCGGCGGTGGTCCCGACGTAGCGAGACGCGGTCAGGGTGCCGTCGATGGTCACCGACGTGTAGTGCGGCACCCGGATCATGAACACCTTCTGCCCGGTCAGCGAAGCGTTGCCCCCGCTGTTGCCGAACGCCTTGACGGGTGGAGTGAACAGCTCGACGGTCTGGGCGCCGGCCGCGACCGACTTGATGGTCAGGAACTCGTGGTTCCCCACTGCTCCGGTGTCGGCCTTGGTGCCCTGCAGGTTGATCAACAGGATCTCGTCGCCTGCCTTGAACTTGGCGGCGTCCGGCGAGCCGAGGGTGGCGCCGGTGATGGAAGCCACCACGCCCGCCACTGTCAGCGTCTCGAACTTGGTGGTCTTGCCCTTGGCGACGGTGAGGGCGCCATCGCCGCCGCTGCCCAGGGCGCAGGGCGGGCAGGTGCCGCCGCAGTCCACGCCGGTCTCGCTGCCGTTCTTCTTGCCGTCGGTGCAGCTGGGCGGCGGAGGCAGGTCCGGGATCATCTGATCCGGAACCAGCTGATCCGGCACCATCTGATCCGGAACCAGCTGATCGGGCACCAGCTGATCGGGCACCAGCTGATCCGGAACCAGCTGAT